>JADLGN010000011.1 GCA_020849295.1 Bacteroidia bacterium | reverse complement strand
TTGTACCCGATTCGCTTTTGAAAATAGAAAATATAGCCTTCTCCTGTCAATCTTAAAAGAATGACTATTGGAATTAAAATTGGCGATAAAATTAAAATAGCCAAAAGGGAAAAGATTATATCGAAAAAACGTTTGAATAACTTGTACATATCACATCCTTTGGTCTAAGCTTTTTCCGGTTTCAATGTGGTCAAAACCGGGCAAGAGTTTTTTTATTTCAGATACGATTTCTACCTTATTAAGGTTTTTTTGTTCAAATATTTTTTTCAATTCGGAAATTGAATTTGTTGTTTTATTCAAGCCATGTTTTTCAGGGGTAATTACACCCAGGCTTTCAAAAATATTTAAATCTTTATTTTCATCATCGGTATAAAATTCTTCATAAGCTTTTTCCCCCGAAGTATTCGATTCAAAAAAATAAACTGGCCAGGTTTTGCTATCAGGCTTCAGGCTTCTTTCTATTGCCTCATCCTCTGTTGAGCATATAGCAGGTTTCAATCCCATAGCCTCAATAAAACGAATGGTTATGTCTTTAAAAAAAGTCTGGTCGTTTTCAAAATCAAATTTTGGAAAAAATATCTGACCAGATTTGCCTAAAAAAGTTGATAAAAGGCAAATTTGTCCTGATTCTTCAGGACTAACAAAAAACCTGCGAATGTCAGAAGGGCAAGAGAGGGGTTGGTTTTTCATCACCCTTTCTATGTATCCTGCCAATAAACTTCCATTTGAAAAAGCTACATTGGCAAAACGGGCGGTATTAATTTTAAAACTTTCTGAATAGGCAATAATCATATTTTCCATCAGTTTTTTAGAAGCACCCATAATGTTTACCGGATTGGCAGCCTTGTCTGTGCTTACACAAAAAAAATGTTCAGGTTTGTTATTAGCTAAAAGTGCTAAGAGCTTTTCGGCTTTGAAAAGATTATTCTCAATCATAGCTTCAATGGAATACTCATCTTTTTCGCTACGAACATGTTTATGAGCTGCAAAATTGGCCACGATATGCCAGGGGCCTTCATTTAAGAAAAGCTTTTCAAAAACCTTATCGCCAAAATTTATTGGATAGGTGATAAATTCATTGGGGATGTTTAATCCTTTAGAACTCCTTATATCCCTTACCAGTTCTGTTAACCCATTTTCATTGATATCTACCACAAAAAGCTTAGCCGGTTTAAACTTTAGCATGGCCATGATATAACTGCTCCCAATGGTACCGGCACCACCAATTACCATCACGTTTTTTCCATCAATGGCTTGTGAAAGCTTTCTTTGATTGGCCAATAAATCTTTTTTAAAAAAACTTTCGTTTCTGTACGTAATATTTTGATTTATAAAGTTGGGGATGTTTAGGTTGATCATAGTATTTTATCAATATTGTCAATTACTTTGATGGGTTGCCATCCTAATTCAAGGATAGCTTTTTTATCTGAAAAAGTTAACTCTGACTTGATTTTTTTTAACTTCTCAGAATTAATTGGACTTTTATTGCCCAATAAATCCCCCGTTTTGGCTAATGCCCAGGCAAAGGATTGGTGTATTTTTAAAGGATTTTTTTTGTTAATTGCTACAGCTATGGCCTTTTCCAGTTCATCAAATGTGGGATGATATCCATCGGTTAGATTGTAAATTCCTGTTTTGTCAAATAATTCAGGAATAAGTTTGGCCACGTCTTCTGCCATAACCATTGATTTTTTAACATTTGCTTTTCCTATAGAGAGATAAGTGCCTTTTTTTAGCGACTTAATCATCGAACCCAGATTCCCGGGCGGATTTTTCCCTGCTATCAATGGTAATCTTATAATACAAAAATTGATATTTTTTCTTTTACAAAAATCTTTTACCAATTTTTCTGCCTCTATTTTGCTTTTCCCATAAGAGTCATAAGCATTAAGAGGGTAATCTTCAGTAATATCATTTCCTTTAATTAAGCCATATACAGAAACAGAACTTATAAAAATAAAACTTTTTAGACTTGTGCTACTTTCTAATGATTTAATCAAATTATGAGTTCCTTGTATATTTACTAAAAAAAAATCTTTTTTTTCTTTTTCAGTTTTAGGTATTACATGAGCTTTGCCTGCCGAATGAATAACAATGTTAATGTTTTCTGAAAAAAGAGGGACTTCTTTACTTAAATCAATATTAATAATTGAATTTTTTCTGCCTAAAGTAGTTATGCTATAATTTTGTTTTCTTAGTTCTTTTTCAATATAAGTGCCCAAAAACCCGTTTGCCCCGGTAAGCAGAACTCTATTCATTTTTAATTCAAACTTTTTTCTTTAAACAAAATTTCAAGTTTATTAACTGATTTTGTTAATGAATAATTATTTTTAACAAAATCAAAAGCTGTATTTGTTAATTTTTCTTTTAAATGATTATCGTAAGCCAATGAAATAATTGCATTTGCTATAGACTTGTAATCTTCCTGTGGAACTACTATTCCTGTTACATTATGAATAACAATATCAGGAATACCTGCAAAATTTGTTGAAATTACAGGTAATTTGCAAGCCATAGCCTCTATTATCACAGTTGGCAATCCATCGCGGGTACTCCTCTTTGGCTCACGGCTCGGCATTACCAAAACTTGAGATTGTTGCATCCTTTGAATAATTTCATTATTTGGTTTTTGTCCAATAATTTTAATCTCATTGTGTAGATTCAAATTATTAATAATTGTTTCTAAAAAAGACTTTTCAGACCCTTCGCCGTATATTTCGCATACAAAAGGAAAATTGCTGTCTTTTAACAGGTGACAAGCCTGAACTAAAAGATCGAAGCCTTTTTTATCTAATAAAGAACCTACAGCTAAAACCAGAAAATGATTATATTTTTCTATTGGTGGATTAAATTTAAACTCTTCTTCATTTACTCCGTTAGAGATGTAATGAAATTTACTATTATTGCAAATAAACTTATTAAAATATGGTATTATTTCAGTTGAAATAGCTCTTAAAAAAACAGCATTGTTCAATACGTTTTTTAATATATTTTCAGTAAATAAATTTGACAAAGTGTGTAATGTTAAACTATAACTTACATTAATCTTTTTTGAAATTTGAAATGTACAATACGTTGCTAAGAATAAATGATGTGAGTGAATATGTTCAATTGTTATCTTTTCTTTTTTGATTTTGTATATAAGGTTATCAATTATTAGAAAATTAAATAAAGATTTAATTGGATTTTTTTCTGATAACAAAACAATAGATGTTTTAAAATAATCTTTTGAAAGCAAAACGGATTTACCTACAAACAAGCCGTAAAGTGTGCTAATAATATAGGCAAAAGGGTTAGAAGATGGATAAATTATTTTTATATTTTTAAGCAATTCGCATTGATAATTTATAAAAATTTTAGGGGTAAGACTTATTACTTCTACGATATGCCCATTTTTTATAAGTTCTTTAATTTCCCTATGAATGAAAACAGGGTATTTAGCAGATACATTACTTAAAACATAGTGTATTTTCAATTAGTATCAATTAAAAAAGTGAAATATATTTTTCTGATAGAATTTTAATATTATGGTTCTCTAAAACGTATTTTCTTCCTTTGATCCCCATTTCATTTCTTTCACTATTACTCAAATTATACATTTTAATGATACCTTCGGCTATAGCTTGAGCAGAATCAGGTTTTACAATTAATCCACATCCGGATAATTCAACAGGGTCTTTTATTAAATTGTTAGAATCTAAAACAGGTTTGCCGGCAAGCATATAATCAAAATATTTGTTGGCGGATACACCGTGTTTGTATAAAGATAGATTATGCCAACCAATAAAACAAACATCTGCGAATTTTAGAATACTTTGTATTTGTACTTTAGGTACTTTGTCCAAGAAAGTAAAATTGGATAAATCTTTTGCTAATTCAATACATTTATTTTTTTGATGTCCATCTCCAACCACAATAAATTGTATTTTTTTATTTTCTTTTAATAGCCTAGCACTTTTAATTAATAAATCAATACAATTAGGGTACCCAATAGTTCCGGTGTAAACTATATTAAACCTACCAGTTGATAGTTTCATAGTCAATTCGACATCCAATTTTTTATTTTCTAATTCATTCTCAATTCCATTTGGTATTAATTGTACTTTTTTAGGATTTATATTACAACTAAGGAAATATTCTAAAGAATTAGGTAAAAGCGTAACAATCTTATCACTAAAATTATAACCTATCAATTCGAAAATTTTTAAAAATAATGCAAAAGGATGATATCTACTTATTTTACCAATCTGTATAAGGCTTTCTGGCCAAAGATCTCTTATCTCAAATAGTAATTTGCTTTTAAATTTAATTTTTAGAAATATTGCACTCAAGATTGGAAAAATGGGCATGGATGAAACAATAATAACATCAGGTTTCCCAAGTTGTTTTTTATCTAGTGAAATGCATCTGAAAGCAAAAACTATCATACTCCAAAATCTCAAGATACTTTCTGCATTATATTTTGGAACTTTTACCCAACAAAATTTTCTTTGTTCTATTATTTCATAATTAAATTTTTCAGGCGCAAGTGGTAAATTTTTAAATACATGATTGTAACTGCCAGAAATGATAGAAGCACTATATCCTTTCTCGATCCAGTATTTACTTAATAAATAGTGTCTCTCGCCCCAGCCACTTTCCATGTGCCCAGAAAATTGGTTTATTACCCAAATAGTTTTAGCTGACAATCGATATAATTAATGTAGTAGAAATAATAATCAAAATTTTTAAATTTTATTCTCAGAGAAATGTGACTGATACCACTTGTCGAAAATATAAAATCTGGAAAAATCCTCACTATATAATTTACTTTTTGGATAAACTAAAAAATCTTCATAAATTTTCATATTTAGTAAATAAGGGTTTTTCATTTTGAAAAAATGTTCTTTCATAATTGGAAAAAGTTTCTCTTTTATCCATTCATTCTGTGGAGTGGCGAAACCTAACTTACTAATCCTGTTTTTTATTTTAAAGGGTAAATATTCTTTTAAAGATTCACGCAAAATATATTTCGTAAATCCTTTATTAATAATAAAATCAGACGGAAGTGAGTGTAAGAATGTTACTAATTTATAATCCATAAATGGTACACGTGTTTCTATAGAGAAGGCCATTGAATTCCTATCTTCATATCTTAATAAAGGGGGGTAACTGTATTTTTCAATGTCTTCTTTTGATTTTGCCTTAAGTGATTTACTACTTCTAAGACCAATCGAAGAACTTAAAGGTATATTTTTACACTTATTTGTTAAAAAATTAAAACTTTCATTTAAACCTAAATATCTTTTAAATCCTTCAATTGAAAAAAAATTAAATTCTTTATGACTAAGTAAGTTTAGTATAATTTTAATTGATTTTAGTAGTTTACCTCGTTTTAATAATTCTTTTATATAAAATGCTTGATACTTTCTATATCCGAAAAGTATTTCATCCCCACCTTGGCCATCCAATAATACTTTAACACCTTCTTTACTTGAAGATTGCATTACCAAAAATTGAGCAAAAATACTAAATGAGCCAAATGGTTCATCTTGATGCCAAACAACTTTTTCTAATTCATTTATAATTGATTCCTCGTTAAATGTAATAAAATGGGTGATTATTTCAGGATATTTTTTTTTAATTAATTCAATATAGAAAGATTCATCATATTTTTTATATTTCTTAAAAACAGCTGAAAATGTATGAATTTCATGATTCATTTCTTTCACAGCAGCACATACAATCGATGATGAATCCAAACCTCCACTCAAGCATGACCCAATAGGAACGTCACTTCTAAATCTTAATTTAATTGAATTAATAAATATTTTTTTAAATTCTTTACAAGCTTCTTCAAAAGTTAAATTTTTATATTCAATATTACTATTAAGATGCCAGAATCTTGTAATTTTATAAGTAATGATTGGGGATGATATATCTATAACAATATTATGTCCAGGGCTCAGTTGGAATATATCTTTAAAAAAAGTTTCAGAATTATGGTTAACAATATTTTTTTGTAAAAAATCTCTTACAATATTTTCATTAATTTGTTTTGGAACATCAGCTTCAAACATTTGTTTTATTTCCGACGAAAAAATAAATTTATTTTCTTCGGAATAATAGTAAAATGGCTTAACCCCAAATCTATCTCTTGAGCAGAAAATAATATTTTTTTGTAAATCTAAAATTGAAAAAGACCACATCCCATTAAACTTATTAACACAATCTTTATCCCAAGCCATATAAGACTTTAACAATACTTCTGTATCTGAATTGGTTTGAAAACTATGTCCTAATTCCTCTAGTTCTTTTCTTAATTCTATATGGTTATATATTTCACCATTAAAAATAATAGAATAATGATTGCTAGCATCAATAAATGGTTGATTTGCTTCTTGGCTCAAATCAATTATTGCTAACCTTCTAAAACCAAATATCAATTTAAAATTTTCACTCTTTCCAAAATCTATAGCATCTTGCCCAGTTACAAATTTTTTATTTTTTGAAAAATCGTAAGAAAGAAATCCTTCAGAGTCTGGACCTCTGTGGTATATGATGTCTGTACACCGTTTTATATCTATGGCTTGATTACCTAAGTATCCGAATATTCCGCACATTGTTATAAGTTATTAAGCAATGTTAACCATTTATATTTAACAGATTTTTCCCAATCAAATTTTTCAATTGATTTTCTTGCATTCTTACTTATCTCTACGGGTATTTCGTTACTATTGAGGATACTTCTTATTGCAGCTGCCATTTCTAAATGGTCATTATTTTTTACCAAAATACCATTCTGATTTTTATTAATTAGGTAAGGAATACCTCCAACATCTGTACTAATAACTATCATACCCATCGCCATCATTTCAATAAGTGAAACAGGAGTATTATCATAAGTATTTGTACATAAATAGATATCACATTTTTTTGAAAATTCAATTTTTTTATCCAAATTTAGGTATCCGATAAAATGAACAAAATTTTCTAATTGGTGGGTTTTTACATATTTTTTTATAAAATTAAAATATCCCTGATCTCCCCCCCCCATGTATAATTTAATATTTGGAAATTCATCCTTTAAAATTAATATAGCTTTTATTGCCATTAGAGGATTATATGTTATATCAAAAGTTCGCATCCATAACAATGAAGGTTTAATCTGAAACCGTTTAGTATAATTGTAATCATTTAAATTTATTTGATTATAGATAATTTCTGTTTTAACTCCTTCTTTTATAAATAAGTTATAAAAATATTCTGAAGGGACTGTTATGGTTTTTATTTTATTAAATAGGATTTTATAAATATGTGATTTCTTGTATTCTTCAAACAGACTACTACCATGTATTGTATAAATAAGCGGTTTATTGAAAATTCTACTTAATATAAATGTAATAATTTCTATGTATTTGTGATTAAATCCGTATCCTTGTAAAATAATAATCCTATATTGTTTACTCTTGAAAATTAATTGACTAATAGTATCAATTAATCTTGCAGTTTTATTAATTTTAGTTGATATTAGAAGTGTGGGGTAACCTTCTTTTTTTAATGAGTCAGCTAAAATTTCTCCTTGACTTACTGCTTTACCTTTATGAATACCCAACAATGGCCCTACAATTGCGATACCCTTTTTTTCTCTCATTTTATCTTAGAAAAAATTAATAAGTGTCGAAATCAATTAAACTAAAATTTACGCCATCAAAACCATTTGATTCACTTATATCCCAATAACCAATTGGTACAGATGGTTTTGAAATTATTTTTTTATTATTGAAAAATTGCAAAAGGTAATTATTTGGATGAAGTATGAAGTCAAGTCTAATAATACCAGAATACAAACATAATATTTTTAATTTTCTTAATATTTTTAAAAATATCTTATAATCACTAATTTCTGATATTAATCCTACTTGAAGAGATTTATTGAATTTTACAATCATCATAATGTTATTTATCTTTATAATTCGTTTATTATAACAAATTTTTCTTTTAAAAAATTCAGAATCATGAATAATAGAATTTTCATTATATTCACTTGTATTAAAAAGATTCAAAGATTCAGAGGTGCTTTCAAATTTTTTGAATAGTCTAAAAATTTTCATAGCTGGCCAATAACTTTTGTTATAAATTAAGGAAAGCGGATAGGTTGGTATATAAAAATTAACTTTGTGCATATTTTCTTTAAAAATCCAACCTAACTTTTTCCATACTGGAAAGGCATTTTTATTTGGAAAACCAAAAATAAATGAACATCCATTATTTTTACATTCTTCATACACTCTTAATGCTAAGTTTTTAAAATAGCCTTTCCCCCTGTATTTGGGATTCGTTAAGCCGTCTGCAAATTGACAAACCATTACTCTTTTATTATTAATTAATCCTTTTTCAATAAAAACACCTAAGAAGGCTGCAATTTCATTGGTTGAATCAATTTCATACATCATGCTTAGTTTTGAATTACAATTTGAATAGCGATTTGTAAACTCTTCAATTGAATAATTAATATTAAATGAAATTTTAAAGAATGATATAAGTGAAGCGTAATCTTTTTCGGTTATAAATCTAATTGCCATATAATCTTATGTAAATAAAGTGGAAATTTTGGCTAAAGTCCTTAATTTAAAGTCTTTTTCATAAAATGGGATACGGGGAATTAAATATGAGTTTGAAGAATAAAGCCTGCCGGGATTCATAGTAACTGCAAAATCAAAAAATAAGGAAACTAATTCTGGGGCTGTATTGCCAATAGATAATTTTTGACCAAATGGATAACAAAATATTTTAGAACTCTTTCCTGTCAATTTTGTTATTTCATTAATGCTTGATATTAACTCATTTTCTAGTTCATCTTTTGTTAGAATAGAGACTGGTTGGTGTGTTTTGCCATGACTTTCAAAAGATATTAATTCGTTCTTTGATAATTTTTTAATTTGAAAAGAATCAATACAAGGAAGATGACTTTTTATTAAATTTTCAGAAATAAGTTGGTTATTTCTTAAAAATTCATCGTATTGATTACAAAACTTATTAAACTCAGAAGTTCTTTTAGTATACAGAATCAAATGCATTTCTGATATAAATTGTTTTAAAGAAATAGATAATTTGTTAAAGTATTCATTTTTAACTATATCTAAATTTGATAAATTTTGGTAGATGTAAAATTTTATAAAGTCGGGTATTATGCCTTTAACAAAATCAGTTTGTACAAAGATGGTAATTGGGACCTTAATATTTTGTGAAATTGGTAGAATAGTTTTTTCATAAGCATCATCAATGGTAATTGAATATAAACCTTTTGTAGTATGACCATCTCTGTTTCTTTTAAGTAATTCAAAAAGCGGTATGGCTTCTAATTTTGAAAGCAGTTGTTGATGTTCATTAAATCTAGATAATGAAATATCATGATATGCTATTATAAAACCTCCTTTATAGTTTCCAATAATTTTATCAAACAAATATGCAATATTATTTAACATTAAAAATTTGATTTTCTTTTCTCTAAAAAAGCGGAGGTTCCTTCATTAAAATCTTTGTTATCCATACATTCAGCTAAATAATTAATTTCAAAATTTAATGCATTTTTTCTAAGTTTGTTAAATCTGTTATTAATACTTTTAATAGCATATTTAATACCTATACTAGAATTAGACTCTAATTCCAAAGCATATTTTTCAATTTCATTTTCAAGATTATCTGAACTTACTACATAATTTATTATTCCATATTTAGAGGCGTCTTCAACATTTATATTTTTGCCGGTAATTATTAAATCAGTAGCTATACTTTTTCCAACATAATCAAAAATTCTTTGGCTGCCTCCAAATCCAGGTAAAATTCCAAGTTTAACTTCGGGAAATCCAAAAATAGCTTTTTCACTCGCAAATCTAATATGACAAGCTAAAACAATTTCAAAACCTCCGCCTAACGCATATCCGTTAACTGCTGCAATAATAGGTTTATTTGAATTTTCAATTACATTCATTAAATGATGACCTTTTTTCCCATATTCTTTTCCTTCCATATAACGAAATTTGCTAAATTCACGGATATCAGCCCCTGCCATAAAAACATTATTCAATTCGCTAAATATTGAAATTACTTTTATTTTAGGATTCTTTTTTAAATCTTGAATAAGTTTAATCAGATAATCTATTACTTCAATAGAAAGAGCATTTTTATTTCCAGGTTCACAAATTAGTATTTTGACTAAACTTCCCTTCTGATTTATATTAATCATTTTATTTTAATTTATAAATATTATCAAATAAATTTATTGTTTTAGAATTATTATAATTTATTGCTAAGAAATTATAGGCATTTTTTCCATAAGTTTCTCTTAATTTATTATTTTTAATTAATTCAATTAAGTTATTTGAAAAATTATTTGTATAAAACTGTTCATTAATTTTGTTGTGTGGAAGAATAAGTCCATTTTCTTTATTTGTTATTAGTGCTTTTGCTCCACCAACATCGGTTGTAACAATACATTTTTTTAACCTCATAGCTTCTATTATTGCATTAGACGTTCCTTCGCTAATTGAAGTGTGGATATAGATATCAGCCAAGTCAATTATAGAAACAGAATCTTTAATAAATCCTGTTAAGATAACCTTTTCTTTTAAATTATATTTATCAATATTTTCACATAATTCTAAGTAAATGTTTTCTTTGCCTTCAATTTTTTGACCAACTATTAGACATTTAATATTTGGAATTGACTTTGACATTTGATGAATTATTTCTATTAGGAATTTTTGATTTTTTTCAGGCCTATAATTTCCTATATTAACAATGATAATATCATTATTTGAAATTTTATATTCTTTTAGAAACTTATTTTTAGTTCCTTGATTAGGTATTTTATTTTCTTCAATAAGGTTAGGTATAAAAATGACTTTATCTGAATCTAATTTTATTTCTTTTAACTCTATAATAATTTCAGTTGAATTTACAACAATCTTATCTCCAAGAAGAAAAAATTTTTTTTTCCAATTTTTGTAGTTTGATAATTCATTCAAAGGGCTGCCCCTGAAAGAACCAATTATTTTTTTTATAAAAAATAATTTGCCAAAAAAGTAAGCTATTGGGTTGATATAAGAATTCCAAGAGTGTATAATATCTGGTTTAAATTTTATAATTACAAAAAGTGTATATATCAGTTTTAATAAGACACTTTTAGAATTACATTGAAAAATTTTTATTCCTCTATTTCTCAATTCATCATTGAAAACATAATGTTCACTTTTATTATATATTATTATAGCCAAGTTATAAAAATTTGGTGATAATAATAATGAAGCTAATCTAAGTTGAACCTCTGAACCGCCAATTCCTAAATGACTGCTTAGATTCAATATTTTTATTTTTTTTGGCATTATTTTTTATGGTAATTAACAATAGTAATTTGACTTAATCCAAAAATAAAACCAACCATTGATAACCTCATCCCTGCATGAAAAGTTGTAGATAAACTTAATATTATTAATGGTATAATTATATTAATTCCGGTTTTAAAATTCTTTTTTATTGATAATATTGATAAATAAATAATAATAATTGCAGCCATTAAGCCAAATGAACCATGTTCAGCGAGTAATCTTGTAAATTCTGTATGCGATGATGCCCCACTCTCAAAATTACTTTCAATAAGCCTATAATATTTACCTAATCCGGGGCCTATTCCATATAATGGGTTTTCTAAAAATAAAATAATTTCAGAATCAATTATTTCTTGTCTATTTGAAAAATAATCTATTTTACCAGTAACTTTTGTACTTCCTTTTTCACCACTATATCTTCTATATAAGACACCTCCTGATAAGTCATTAACCGTATTAAATAAAAAAATTGAAAGAATGATAAAAATTATTATTTGAAAAATTTTATTCATTTTTTTATAAATAGTTTGTTTTTTAGATAGAAAATCAATAAAAAAAAATATAATTATAGCTAATATACAACTGACCAATCCCCCTCTTGAAAAAAGCACAATTGTTCTAAATAATAATAAGCCAAAAAATAATAAATCTAGCCATCTGTATCCAATGAAATAAAATTTATAATAAATAAATAAAAATATGAAAAATAATCCCATTCCAAAAATTGAACTGATTTGATTAGGACCAGTCATATTTGCAGATGATTCAAAATTAGCTGATAAAGACCATTCTATTTCGTTAAGATTTGGTGCGTTAATAATAATATATAATAGAGATAAAACTATTGGGTATATAGCAAAAGAAATTACCTTTAGAAATTTAGTTATTGTTAAAGTATAATGTGAAAAAAAAGCACATGATACAGCTAAAGACATAGGACCAGACAAGGTAAATGAAATTACATTTATGGGTTTTTCTACTAATTCATAATGACCTGTAATAATTGATGGTATTAAAAGTAAGAAATACATGATAGCCATCCATTTAGTTTTATTATTATTTAATTCTTTAGAATTTAGTAATAGATAAATAATCATTAATAAAGAAATACCATATTTTGCAAATTCATGAGGTAGAATGTTTTGAGACCTAGTTGCAATTTCAATACCAACCAAATATATTAAGCATTGCATAAATGGTATAAGATGATTACCTTTAGCAATTGCAAAATACAAACCTAATAAGAAAACTATTAACGATAAAATAACTGTAATTTGGTTAAAAAATGCATATATTATCCCAAGTGCTATATGAACTAATAACCATGTAATTTTGAATTTACTATTCAATTTTGTTAACTATTTTTAATTGTTAATATTCTTATTTTTTTTAATAACTTTATAATCCAATTTTTATCCATGCAAGGTTTTTCTATTATAATAAAGAATAAACTAGAAATCGTTAAAATAATTGGAAAACAAATAAAAAATTGCAGTAATAGATTAATTGTATATCCGTAATTTATATTAAATAAGCATGTATATGGCATTATAAAAAATAATATTCCATAATGTAACAAATATATGGAATAACACATACCACCTATTGTGAAAATAATTTTATTTTTAAAAAAAATATTTAAAAGGACTCCTTTAAATGATGAACATAAAAAGATAAAAACAGAGATATTAAAAAATATATTATTATATATCTTAATTTGCGGCTTATAAAAAACAAATAAAAGAATACAACTTGTAATTCCAATAAGATCCCAATAGTATTTTTTAAAAAAAAAAAATGATCTATATTTTAAATAAAACCAAGCAAATAAAAATCCAATAAGAAAATTACTCAAAAAGGTTAATATAGAGGTTGATAGATTGATAGGTCCATGTTCTGCAATTTCTTTTTTAATATAAATGGAAATAAATATTAAAGCAAAAATTAAGCTGAAACTAATAAAATAACTTTTGAACCGAAATATTAATGCAATTAAAAATGGAATTATAATGTAGAATTGTGCTTCAGTTTCAAGACTCCATATCACTGGATTTATTGGGGATGAAACTCCATAAATAAATGAATGTAAATAAAATATACTAAAAAACAAATTCATTAATAAACTATTATTTGTTGCAAAAACAAAGTACCGAAGTATAAAAAAAGTAAAAAGGGTAATAAGATAAGGTGGCTCAAGTCGCAAAAGCCTTCTGAAAAAATAATCCTTTATTATAATTTTTTTACCATTATTCAAGTAGTGTTCAAGGAATGGGATTGATAGAATAAAGCCACTAATTGAAAAAAAAACTTTAACTCCCAAATCCATCCTTGTAATCCACCATCCAAGCTTCCAAATGGATGTATAATTTAACTCCTCCCCCAAGATATAACCTTTTGTTTCAGCAAATGAAGTATTCAAATGAAATATAACAACTAAAATTATTGCAAAAAAGCGTAATCCATCAATTTCAGGAATAAATTTAGAGCTATTTGTAGTTAGTTTAAGTTTGTTTAAAAGACTCATTATTAGATATAAGTAATTCTATTTTACTTTTAAAATCTTTTTGCCATTGTTCTATTGAATAATTTTTAGCTAATAGCTGTGCATTATTAATTGTTTCTATTAAAAGTTGTGAAGAGCTTAAAACTTCTAAAATTTGGGAACAAGCATTTTCTACGTTATAATCTTTAAGTATAAACCCACTTTTCTTATCCTTTAAGAGATAAGGTAGAACTGAAACGTTTGATGCAAATATAATTAAACCAGCTGCCATTGCTTCAATAATAGCTTTAGGAAATCCCTCCTTTGTCTTGGTTGGAAAAAGAAAAACATCAAACTTTTCTAAATTACTTATTATTAAATTGTTGGGAATATTTCCATAAAAAGTAATTAGTTTTGAAATTCCTAAGATAATAGCATATTCCTCTAATTGTTTTTTATATTCTCCTTCCCCAATAATATGAAAATGAGAATTAGGAAATACTTCAATAAGCCTAGAAAAGACCAAAATGGAAAATTGAATATTTTTTTCTTTACTTAATCTCCCTACATATGCAAATTGAAAATTGTTAGTAGTTATACTCTGTTTTTCCTTTATTGAATTGAAATCATTTTTATAAATTGTGGTTGAAAAAATCCAATGTATATGGTTGTTAAGATTTGAGGGGGGCAAATTACCACCCCCTGTTGCTAATGTTATTAAATTTTTCCCAGAAAATTTTTCTAATAACCAAATTAATATTTTATCTGAAAAAGTATCTTTTGTCCCCCAGGTACCACAATGCCTGACTATAGATTTCTTTCTAAGCGTAATACAAAAAATTAATCCAATCATTCCTAAGTCTCCAGGCACCATACAGTGAATAATATCATAAGAAATTATATTTTTAATTATTTTGAAAATATTTAAAGGAACTAAGTAAAGTATTATATGTAATTTTCTTAGAAATCCCCTTGATTTTGGAGCTCTTAATGGTTCAACTTTTAAATTATTACCACTTAGTGAAACCAAACCATTTGGTTTTGTTTTTATTGGATAAACTAAATTAATTAGCTTAGTTTCTTTAAATATATTTGAGATAGCACAAATTTGAATTGGAAAACCTCCCTTGGTACTATAACCTGTAGGTGAATTTTCATCATTCCAGCACTCTTTGTGAGAAAATATTAATAATTTTTTATTACTTAGATTCATTACAACCTATTGTATTATAAATATTTTCTGAAAGTAATTTATAAGATTTGTCATAAGAGTATATGTTATTAACTCTAGTAATTGCGTTTTTAATAATTAATTTGTTTTCTATGCGATTTTTAAATATTTTTACTATTGAATCTGACCATAATTTTGCTTCAAATCCTTCAATAAAGATTACATTTTTACCATCTTCGAAATCCATACCATATAATGCGTCTTTTGAAGTTAAAACAATGTTGCCAGAAGACATAATTTCTATAATTCTGCTTCTAAAGCCGTATGTTCCTTTCCATGGAATAGCTGCAATACCAAGTTTGTTAAATATTAAATTGGGATTATCAACAAATCCTGTTACAATTATATTGGTGTCATTGCCCAATTTTTTAATTTCAGTGCTTGGGTTGCTCCCAATTATATAAATTTTAAAAAAAGGAAGTTCTTTTATAATTAATGGAAATACATCAACAATTAAAAATTTTGCAGCAATTTCATTATGTTTAGAAGCAAGTCCTCCATAAAAGAAAACTGAAGCTTCATTTTTTTCACTTAATTCCAGATTTGGCCATTCTGTAATAGCGATTCCCATTGGACAAAATAGTACTTTTTGATTAGAATTAATAATGGTTTCAAAATATTGTTTTTCAAGAAAATTAATTGCTATAATTACATCATAATACTTTAGAGAATAATTTTCTTCGTATTTTTTATATTTTTCAATATAATAATTGCTTATAAATTTTGGTAGAAAGAGCGATTCTAAATTAATTTTATATGTTTGCCATAATACATTATGGGTATCAACTACAGAAAAAATATTTAAACTTTTTACTTTTTTAGCTAATGATGTCATATGCCAATATTCAAAAAGTACTATTTTATAATCAAGTAATTTTACATATTTCAAAACTCTTTTTGGGGTAAATTCAATATAGTTATATATAAAATTAGAAAATTTTAAACTTGTTATTAAGGTATAAAATATTCCAATAAATCTTAAAGTATATTTGATTAGTTTATTTGATTGATAAATACTGGG
The DNA here is from genome assembly GCA_020849295.1 of Bacteroidia bacterium. GTDB lineage: Bacteria > Bacteroidota > Bacteroidia > NS11-12g > UBA9320 > JABWCE01. The sequence continues at coordinate 13,602 of JADLGN010000011.1, read as the reverse complement.
CAATTTTACAATTTCAATTTTTGTTATAGAACTATTAATATATTCTTTTTTTGTATCTAATAACAATAAGGTTATATGAAAATTTTCACTTAGAGCTTTTAAAGTATAATGAACTCTCAATGCTTGACCTGATTCATAACTAAATGGATTAACAGCCGAAACAACTAAAATCTTTTGTTTTACTTTCAAAAGTTAAATTTTATTAGAAAAATTTATTTTTAATAATTATTAAAAGATTTGCTTTTTGCATGAATAATGGGTCTTGAAAATCCTTTACCATAGTGCGTTTTAATGATTTCGTACCCGGATTTTTTAATAGCATCAATAAGAAAGTTAGTAGAGGATTTATAACTTTTATTTTCAGTTGCTTGTTTCCTTGTTCCATCATTTGCTTGTATTATTAACTCAGGAATTTTTTTTGAGGCATAAGTTAATAAATTTATTATATTTTCTTCATCTAAGTAATAAATTGAACAGAAAAATGTAAGAATATCGAAATCATAACCAAACTTGCCATATGAAAAATCAACCATATCTCCTTCTATTATACTAATTGGATAATTATAATCATCTTGCCAATCAAAAATTTTTCTTACCAAATTTGCTCTTTCAATAAAAATCGGATCTCTTTCAACACAAACAATTTCTTTGGCCATACCTTCTTTTAATAAAAGAAGAGAAAGGTATGAATTGTTGGTACCCATATCTAAAATTCGTTTACCATAAACAATTTTAGGTAATATGTTTTTATTGAAAAAATTCCATCGTCCAATGCCTGACTCTTTATCCCAAAAAGGTCCTATAAAAAAACCATTTCCAAAATTTATGGAGGCATAAAATGAAGAAAATTTTGAAGAATCTTTATTTATTAATTCTTGTGCATTAGTATCTGTTAATAAATTACGGTCAAAGAAATTATTATATTTTTTCAAATCATTATTTTTTAAGTAATGAAAAAGTATAGTTCTTTTTTTATGAATTATGGTTGATTCAAAATCAATCATAACTAAATCACCTGTTTTTTCCTCGCAAATTATGTTTCCAAAAGTTAAACTTAAATTGGTGATACCTGCATGATGTATTTTCTTTATTTCATTTTCAAATTTTAAAAATTGATTTTCATTAATTAATTTTTTTATAATTTTTGTTCCGCGACTTAATATTAAATTAATTTTTTGAACTTCAGATAAAGGTGAATTATTAAATTCCTTATCTGTGTCCACATTTAGTATTTTGCCACCATTTTCAACAATTATATTTCTTAATGTATTCCCAAAAATTAAAGACTTGTAAATAATAAAATTCTTAAAGTCAAAAGAGTGTATATGTGGTTTTTTAATACCATTTGGTAAGGTTAAAACTGATAAAAGTTCATTTACAAATGCTTTTTTATTTGTTCTAAATTCTTTTTTTACAAGTACTAACCCCTCTTTAATTACTATTGACATTGGGTAACGTGTTCTATTTACAAATTCACTTTTAGAAACCATCAATTGAAATGGTAGGTTGCCAAATTCTGAATAGACTCTTCCATCAGTATCAAAGTGCCCAATTAATAGTTCATTATTGCCTGAATATGCATTTTTAACTTTAAATAAAGTTTCATTAAATCTGCTAAAGTAGTGTTCATAATTTATAAAAGTTGCCGATTGTTGATTTATTAATTCAATTAGTTCTTTTTCACTTATATTGTCCTTTTTCTGGAGAGCCATTAGTCCAATAAAATCAATAAATAAGTATAATACTAAAGCTAAAATAATTAGAAAAATTAATGCAAATATTGTTGAATAATATAAAAAAGTTAAAAAAACTATAGTATTCAAAATTATACTAGCAAATAATATAATTTTTTTATATCGCAATAGAAAAGGTATTTTTCTATTTATCCAGTATGGTAAATAAAATTGGAAAATTGTTTCTGTTAAAAAAGAAGGTTCTCTTTTAAAAATATATTTTATTATACGTAAAATACTTTTCATTTTAATCTAAATATTTAGGATTTGGGGATTCTGGCAAATATGTCAATCGAAGTATTAATGCCAGATATCATTACTATAATTTCATTAAAGGTCATCCAATCATTATGTATCAATTCATAATTGATAGCATAGTTGTATTGATATTTATTACTTAAAATATTCAATTTTTCAAGACATCTATTTGTTTCATCCATATAGTATGGCAAATTGGCTTCAATACTTATAATTGGTATAGGTGTGTGTAATGTTTTTAAAACTAGTTCTTCTGCACCTTCAACATCAATTTTTAAATAAACAATATTTTTAAATGGTTTAATAATATTATTCAAAGTATCAGAAGGCAAGGTTATTCTCTGGTTTTTTGAATTAAACTTAGATTCGGTTATGTCTATCCATTTTGTATCAATTGAACTTAAGCCTGGATTATGAAGATTTTCAAAAAAATCTATATATTCTTTTTTGTCTGATATAATTGTATTAAGTGAGGTAAAATTTTTATTTGATTTAAATCTATTTGTTAAAATATTATACCGAATTGGACTAGCTTCAACAGCAAGTACTTCAAAACCCATTTTTAAGAAGTAAAAAGATAAATTTCCGATACTTGCTCCAATATCAATGACTTTGCCATTTGGGTAATCTTTGAGAATTTTATTATAAAATTTAAATACTTTATTTCGGACTTTATAAATTGTCCCATTTCTAAGTTTAGAAATAATACTAAAAATATATGAATCAATAATTTTTAAATAAAAATTTTGATTGGATTTTATTAGTTTAATAATCATATTAGAATTGATTTTTATTGATTATTTCATTCAATTTACTAGCAATTCTATAATAACTTTTTCCATCTAAAGTGTCTGAAAATTTAATATTAAAAAGCTCTGCAATCTTGTTTTGATTTAATTTGATTTTTTTGTAATTGAAAAGTTTATATTGTAATTCATGAGAAGAATAACAGAGTTCTACACATCCGCTTGTAGCAACTTGTTTATAATGTTCAAATGAATACCATTTTTTATTATCAGCAAAGTCAATGTATTTTAGTTGCTTTTTTGAATAAATTGTCCTTTCCAAATCAAATATCTCTTTCTCGGTATTGTCATTTAAATTGTATTTTGGGGTATATGCTATATTAATTACCGGTTTATTATACATTAATAGTTCTAAGGTAATTGTAGAGGCAATATTAATTCCTAAATCAATATTTTTAAGAGATTCACGTAAAATAAAATTAGCATTAGGTGTTGGGAGTAATGCTTCTTGTTCCCAACATGGATCCTGAAGAAATAAATTATTTATACCAAAAAGAGGTTTGAATCTATTTGTAAAATCTTTAGGATAAATTCTTAACAATAGTTGTGGTCTATTCTCTATAGGGAATTGTTCTAAGAACTCTAATATATTTTTTATTATTATTGGTTCTCCCGGCATGTGATGAGCCATCCCTGTTGTATAATAAAAAATAGGTTTTTCACTATTTAAACCGTATAGTTTGCAAAATTCAACTCTATTCAAAGATTTTTTATCTTTTGTAAAATATGAATCAAACTGTGGTGTTCCTGTAACAAAAATATTGTCTATTTTCATATTTTGATAATAATTTAATATTATATTTTTAGCTTCATTATTCCATGTAAATAAAAAATCATATTTAGGAATAATCCTACCCTGAGAAGTTAGATTATCCCAAGAAAAAATAAAGGCGGCTGTTTTAAATTTTCTGCGTTTTGCTCCATATATCCAGTTTAGTGAGTTGATATTATGTATATGAGATGTACAAAACACTAAAGTAGGATTATATTTTTGATAGTGTTCCTCAATATGTTCCTCAAAATTAAATTTAAGATTAATAAATTCATTGATTCGTTCTAAAAACAATAAACCATTTTTAGTAGAAAAAAACCTTGAAACAAAAATTACAAAAGAAGATTTGATTTGATCAAGAACTGTTATTGCTTGGTTCCTTTTATTATATAATCTATCATTTGAGGATTTTGTATTAATCCAAATATTATGAGATAAATCAAGTAACTGATGGCAAAAATCAATAATTAATACTTTTTTTCTACGTTGAATTAATGTTACAGAATTTATACACTGAAGTGAAGGTTCAAAATATTTTAAGTGTTCTTTTGAGTAAACTACAATATTTATCTCATGGTATTTTGATAAACATTTAATAAATGATAGAGTTAAAAAAATATTAAGAGACTCACCTCTCGGATAAATAATTGATATGCTCTTCTTGTTCATTTTTACAGTTGTGTTTTCAAAATCAGGTTAATCGCAGTTTTTTGAATTAACATTACTCACTTTTGCTAAACTGCTTTAATATTTGCTAAACTGGATTTTATAGATTTAGAATAAAAAAAATAAATTAATAAAATATATAGGAATATATATGTGAATATAATTGATAGACTTTTAAACCTCTCATTCTCAAATGTTATAGGTATGAAATTAATTATTATAGGTATAAATATAGCCAAAAATAAAGATAAAAAAACTAATTTAAGAAACTCATAAAAAACTATTTTTATTTCTAAATTATACTTCATGGATGAATAATAAAACTGTAATAAATCTCCTATTATATTCACAATAATGAAAGCTACTATTGTATAAATTGTATCTTTGGAAATTAAATAAGTTAAACCACAAAAAACCAAAACTAAAATAGCTTTTAATATTTTAAATTTAGAGGAAATATTTGGTTTTCCATCTGATACCAATAAAGGCAATGCGGGGAAAAAAAATGCTTGAAAAAGCCTTTGAAATGAAAATAACATAAAGATTTGGTTCGACTTAATCCATTGGTTTGAATAAATAGAATTTAGAAATATTTTTGAGTTAAGAATTATGAAAATATAAAATGGTATCATTATTATACTTACAAAATGATGAATTGCTGAAAATACCATATTCAATTTTTTACAATCGTTTATCATTTTGGGATATGTAGAAAATAGTAATTCATTAAATGGTGCTATAATAAATGATAAAAATAAATTGGTTTGGTTAAATGCAAAATTGTAAAAACCTAAAAAAACAATATCTGTAATTCTAAATAAAAATAATTTGTCAAAATTAAATGTAATATACGTTGCAAGACCAGTTAGAATTGAGTGTTTACCAAACCATGATATACCTTTAACTAAAGTTTTATCAAATTCTTTCCATGAAAAATTTTGTTTAATAAAAGGTATACAAATTATTACTTTTATTAAAGTTCCAACTAACTCACCACCAATAAAACTTGACGCCCCCCATCCTATATAAGCAAAAATTAACTTAAATAAAGTAGAAACTATATCTGAAGTGATTATAGTATTTGAATATGCTTTGAAATCTAAGTTTTTTTTAAAATCTGAGAAACGTGTATTAGATAATCCTGATAATCCTAAATTTAATCCCATTAGTACCATAATCATAGCAATTTGATTAGTCAAACCATTTTGCCATGAAATAAATGTTATTGAAGAAATAATTATGAAAATTGAAAATGACAGTAAAACATCAACTGCAAGTACTGTACTAAATAACTTTTTTGGCTCAGTTTTCGTATCCTGAATATAAAAGGCCTGTAATCCAATTTGATTAATAAGCACAAATACTTCTGTTGATGCAACAGCAATTGCTAATATACCATAATCTTCAGGAAATAAGAGCCAAGACAACATATAGTTACCAATAAACCTAATCAATTTCCCAGCAAATGCTAATTTTAGAGAATTCTTAGCTGCATCAAATATTTTCATATACTATTAATGAGAAATATAATTCAGAAAATGATTTTTGTACCACTTCACAAACTCTTGTATGCCTATTTCAATAGAAACTTTAGGAGTAAAATCATAATAAAATTTTAATTTTTTTGTACATGCAAAAGTTTCAAATACATCGCCTTCTTGCATCTCTTCAAAATCAATTATTGCTGTTTTGTTTGTCGCTTTTTCAATGATCTTAACAAAATCTAACAATTGAATAGGATTACTATTCCCTATATTTATTATTTCATATTGAGATACATTGTTATTAATCATTTTATTTACAATTTTTACTATTGCTTCAATAATATCATCAATATAAGTAAAGTCTCTACGTAAATTTCCTTTATTAAATAGCTTAATAGGCTTATTCTCCAAAATGGACTTTGTAAACTTAAATAACGCCATATCTGGTCTGCCCCAAGGTCCATAAACAGTAAAAAATCTTAAACCAATAGTATTAATTCCAAATAGATGATAATAAGAATAAGCCATTAATTCATTACTTTTTTTAGTTGCAGCATATAATGAAATAGGAGTTTCACAATTTTGTGTTTCGTCTAATGGGATTGTTTTTGAGTTGCCATAAACGGAAGAAGAAGATGCGAATATCAAGTTTTTTACTTTATATTTTCTACAACATTCTAATATGTTGTGAAAACCTTGAATATTTGAATCAATATATTTTTGTGGGTGAGTAATCGAATATCGAACTCCTGCCTGAGCAGCTAAATGAATAACGAAATCAAAATTGTTATTCTCAAATAAGTCATTTAGCTTTTCATTTTCAAGTAAATCTAACTTAATAAATCCAATTCCTTTTTTTCCACGGTAAATTTTTTCAGAATTTATGTTATTCTTTGATATACCTTGAATCGCTAACCTAGCGAATTTTAATTCTATATCATAATAATTGTTAATATTGTCGAAGGCAATAATTTGATGACCTGCATTTGCTAATTTTATTGCTAAATGCGAGCCAATGAAACCTGCATTGCCAGATATTAGAATATTCATTAAATTTTTTTGTTTTGATTCATACTTATTTTTTATTCATTTATTTAATTTTAAAATATTTAATAATATAGTTGCCTAAAGTCCTAAATAGCAATAGTTTTTTTGTCATTCCGGGGTACGAGGAATCTATGTTTCTGCAACTTTTCAAAAGATATCTCCCTCATTAGTGCTACAAATTAGGTAACGTTAGACAACCTTAAAGTATAGTTCTAATAGTTCCAATAATATTATTCTAAAAATTTAAAATGGTAATACTAAGAGTAAGTTTTAAAAATTAAGTAATATATTATTGAAGAGATATATTAAATTAATATGGAAATTAACAAATAAGCTTATTTATATTAATCCATTGCCAGATATAAAAACTATTGTCCCTATTGCCTCTTTGATATTCTTTCCAAATGAAACTCACTTTTTGACTATTAACAAAATCGAGTGTTTTAAATTGATTTATTTGTTCGTTTACAAACTCCTTTAGTTCATTTGATATCCATTCGCGTTGAGGTGTTTGTAAAGGTCGTTTGGGAGCTAGGGCTATCTTTTTACCTAATAAATCTTGAGCAATTTCTCTTAATAACCATTTATTTTTTCCATTTTTAATTTTTACTTCGTCTTTTTGAGAGAAGGCAAGTTCTACCAGTCGATAATCTAAAAATGGTTCTCTTAGTTCTGTGCTATGCATCATGCTGATTCTATCATTAAATCTTAATGTACGAGGTATTTTTGTGTAGAATAGATCCCTATACTGTAAGTTCTGAAGTTCACTTTTAAATGGTTCTGGATAAATTTCTAATTCCGCCAATTTTATAAAATCAGTTTGTAATACTTCCGGTTTTACTGGTGTGGTTGTTGTTCCTTGAATATTAAACCTTGAGTTATTTTGATAATAATCATATCCACCCCAAGCTTCATCTATACCTTGTCCGTCAAGTAATACAAGGATATTTTTTCGTTGGGCTTCTTTAAAAATAAGGCTATATGCAAGAGTAGGAAATCCACCAAATGGTTCATCTTGAAAATAATTAATATCATTAATCAATGAATCAATTTCTTCTACTTTAAGTAAGCATTTATTCAGAGGATTTCCAGTTAAGGAAATCATTTGTTGTACCCAAGGAAGTTCATCATACTCATTATTATTTGAATAAAAAGTAAAGGCTTCAATAGATTCGTTTTTAGGAAATAACATGTTTACCAAAGCTAAAAGTACAGAAGAATCCAACCCCCCGCTTATATTAAATCCAATTTTTACATCGGCTCTAAACCGAAGCGAGATGGATTCATTGAGCAATTTTAAATAAAGTGATCTCAATTCAGATTCTATCATCGTTTCAATTATATATACCCTGTTCACAAAATCATACCACTTCGTTGTTTTTATGTTGTTTTTGGTTAAGGGGGATTCTTGTTCAATTGATAATTCAATAAAATGACCTGCTGGTAATTGTTCAATTGTGTCCCAAAAGGTTTCATTCGGCAAGCCATACGAACCATACACCAGATAATTAGCCCATACCTTCCAATTTTCTTTTTTAGGAATACCGGCTGCAAAAAGGCTTTTATTTCGCTGGCAAAGTAAAATTGACCATTAAAAAAAGTATAGTAAAAGGGTTTAACTCCAAATCGGTCGCGGCATGCAAATGCTTTTTTTGTTTCATTATCCCAAATTAAAAACGCAAACATCCCATTCAACTTTTCAACCACATGGATTCCATACTTTATAAAAGTTGCCAATAAAACTTCGGTGTCGGATTTGGTCTTAAATTTATATTCATCTTTTAGTGATTCTTTCAACTCAAAGTAGTTGTAAATTTCGCCGTTAAAAACAATTACATACCTTCCGCAATTGCTGTACATAGGTTGATTGGCTGCATTGTGAAGGTCAATAATACTCAATCGGTTATGACCTAAACAGCAGTTTGTATCCATCCATGTGTCAGTGGCATCAGGACCACGGTGTTTGGTAACTTTCAACATTATTTTTAGCTTATGTTCAATTTCAATTGAAGTATTGTTGGTAATAATGCCTGCAATACCACACATATTATATTAATGATAGTTCTTTTAGAATTGATAATTTATCCAAATGGACAAATAAATAATTATTTGATTTTTTAGATGTTCTATTAATTTTCTTATCTTCTACTAAAACTTTCTTTTCTTCAAACACTCTAAAATAAATATATTTTTTTGGAAGGAATGGAATAATTTTTTCACCACAAGTTTCATTTAGTACCTCAGCAAATATAATTGGTTTTGAATTGAATATTTTTTCACCTAATCCAGCAATTACATCAGACTCATACCCTTCAACATCAATTTTTATAAGATCAATCTTCTCAATATTTAAATCATCACAAAAGGATTTTAATGTTTTTACCTCTATTTGTTCTTCAATAAAACCTTCTCGAGGAGTAAATGAACTTATTACATGATTTACCGAAGAAGTATAGAATAATTGTTTTGAATCATTTGATCCAATACCCAATTTTAATGAGTTAATATTTTTAAATTTATTAAGATTTATATTATCGACTAAAATAGGAAAAGAATAACTTGAAGGTTCAAATGAATAGATTTGTGCATTTGGATTAGAATCAGAAAGAATTAATGTAATTAATCCAATATTTGCACCAATATCGAAAATTACGTCAGATTTGTATGCAAGTTTTCTTAATACACTTATTGAAAATGATTCATCAAGACAATTAATACCAAAAAAATGTAAATCTGCCAATTTCGAAAAATTTGAATCTAATTTGAAAAATAGATCTAAATATTTTAGTTTTATAGGATTAGGAAGCCAAACATTCAGTCTTATCTTTTTTATTCTATATAAGTACATATAAAGTACTATATAATAACTAATTTGTAATTTTAAAATCTTTTTTATTAATTTTTTCATTTTATTTTTTAAATCTTCTTATGATATTAGTTGCTATTTCCCAATCCGAAGGTGTATCTAAATTACAATAAAAATCAGGATTGGACTCTAAAAAGGCAATTTTACCGCCTACCAATTTATTTTCGCTTTCTATCATATTTGTTTTAGTAATATACACCGAACCATCACGGTAATAAGCAGTTGGCAATTCCTGTCGTCTGGGGATAATATCCGTTTCTCCGGTGGCAATAGTTAAAAAATTGGAAGAATCAAGTTCAAATGTCCAATGAGGGTTGAATTCATGCGTCACTTTTAATACTGAAATAAGAGAATCAGCATTAGTTGTTATAAACTTTTGGATACATTGCTGAATAAAACCTTTAGGTCGAAAAGGGTTTGTGGGTTGTAAAAGGCAAACGGCATCGAAATATTTACCCTCATTTCTATAAAATTTCAAAGCATGTTGAATAACAGGTAGTGTAGGAGTTGTATATAGTGCAAGTTCATCAGGACGAATAAACGGAACTTCTGCCCCCCATTTTAGGGCTACATTTGCTATTTCATCACTATCGGTGCTTACAATAACTTTTGAAATACTTTCAGTTTCAATTGCTGCGGTAATAGAATAAGAAAGTAGAGGTTGGCCTGCCAGTAATTTTGTGTTTTTACCAAGAATTCCCTTAGAACCTGAGCGGGAAGTTATGAGTCCTAAAATTTTCAAAAGCCTTTAGTTTTCAATTATTGGTTTTTTGGATAAGCGCAGGTCTTTTGAATTGATGAACAAATTCATCATCCCATTTTTAAAATTTCTATATATCATAGATAATATTTCAGGATTAAAGTCTTTATTTTTAAAAACCATACCTGTCTCTGCCTGGTGCACTGGTAAAATCAGCGATTTGTTATACTTTAATATAATTTCAGGCAATATTTTTCCAGATATTTTTATAACTTTATTACCCAATGAATGAATGGTATCAATAGAATCATATTCAGGCCTTATTTGAAATAGGATGTCTCCTGCATCTACCTTTTCTGCAGCGAGGTGTATAGTAGCACCAACACATTCAGGCTCGTTGTAATATAGTGGCCAAAGATTTGTTGCAGAGCCTTTGTAATAAGGAGATAGACCTAAATGCAAATTTATTATTCGGTTTGGGAAAGCATTTAAAATAGTTTCTTTTATTATAGAAGTACCAAATAGTATTATGTAATCTGGTGCATATAATTTTAATATTTCAAGAACTTTTTCTGAATTAATGGAACCATGAGGTAATTCAATTAGTTCTGTTTCTGGAAAGGTGGAGAATGATCCAAAAAAATAATTTTCACTTTTTTCTCTACCTTCAAAGTGATTTTTTATTAATGGATTTATTCCCTCATTCAAATGACCTTGTATAAGGTGAGATTTTTCTTCGGTAATAATGCACTTTAAATTAAATTCTTCAAAAAGTTTATGAGCAATATACTTGTGACGTAGGTGATTGCTTGTAAGAAGTACTATTTTAATGACTGATTTCATAATCCCAACAGCGGGTATTAGCATTTAATAAATCATCTTTTGTGTTAAAAAGATTTGACTTTCCTCCGGGGACATCATTACAATCAAATCGAGCTAATATCAAGGGGTTAGAAAGAGATACATTTGCACATCTTTCCATAGTAAAACCATAACTAAGTCCACTTTTTAATGAAAATTCAATAGTTTTTTTGCACACTGAATCATAGCTCCCATAAGGAAAACTAATGGCAAAGGGAGAGTAACCATTAGTTAAATTTTTTATTTGTTTAACTGATTCAAAAATTTCAAATTCCTTATCAACATCGTTTAACAACCCAACAGGATAATGATGGTAAGTATGGGTTCCTAATAATTTTCTATTTGCAAGGTTTTGTATTTCTTCAATATTCATATATAGCTCATTAATCCAATCATTAGCCGGAAGATATTTATCAAATACTAAATCAATAATCTTGTCACGTTCTCTGAAATCAATTTTAATATTTAGTTGGTATTTGAAAATGGCGTCTTCTTCAGTATCGTAGTTATAATGAATTAAAGCTTTTTCCAATTCTTCCGCAGATAATTCAATATTTAGATTGATGTCAATTAAGTAATTCTTGATAATTCTGTTTAATTCTTTTGGTTCAATTTCACTGCGAAGGAGGTGCAGTTGATGAACAGGTGACACTTTTTTTTCAACTAGATTGCTAGGATTAATAAAAAATAAGGCAGGAATATTTAATTCATCTAAAATGGGTAATGCAAATGTATACTGCTCTTTCAGTCCATCGTCAAAGGTTATAATAAAAAATATCTCACTTTTGTTTTCTATTTCTTTTCCTGACTTGTCCACCTTGATTTTTTAAAAATCATAAACATCTACAAAACAGCATATTGCATTGCATTTAGTGCTATATTTGTTGCACTAAGGTCTTCAATATGCTAAAGTACAGAAGTGTAAAAACAAATTCTGGAAAGATTGCCGTTCAAGTTTATTACCTGAATAATCGAAAGCGAGTTATTGTAAAACATTTGGGTTCGGCATCCACCAATGATGAATTGAACAATTTAAAACAACAAGCAGAGCAATTTATCGGGGACTATTCCAATCAAGTATCTTTGTTTCCGTCTTCTAAGTCTGGAGCCTATTCATATCTTGAACAATATGAATGTGTGGGTTTTTATTATCGTTTCTATTACGACACTATCCAGAGATTAATTGCTCGACTTGGAATAGGAGAGCTGACATCTAATTTGTTCAAAGATTTAATAACCATAAGAATACTTGAACCTGCATCTAAGTTACGTTCTATTGAGCTTATCGAAAAATACTTTGGTATAAAACATCGAAGACAAAATTACTACAAGGAAGCGCCTAAATGGAATTCACTAAAAGAGCATGCCATTGCAAAAGTTAATGAATTTGCAAAGAGAGAATATGGCTTTGATTATTCTCTTCTTTTTTATGATGTTACAACCTTATACTTCGAGAGCTTTGAAGATGATGACTTGCGCAAAACCGGTTTTTCAAAAGATAGTAAATCTCAGCAACCACAAATAGTCGTTGGGCTAATGGTAAGTAAGGACGGCTTTCCCATTGCCTTTGATGTTTTCCCTGGTAATACCTTCGAAGGACATACCATTTTGCCTGTAGTAAAAACGTTTATAGTAAAGAATAACGTTAGCTCTTTTACCGTAGTTGCTGATGCTGCCATGATAAGCAACGACAATATTAGAGAGTTAAAATCGCAGGGCATTCATTACATCGTAGGTGCTAGATTGGGTAATTTACCACAAGCTATCTTTGAAGAGTTGGATGCTAAAATTAAGCGAGAAGATGGCAAAACAATCAGGCTCCATACAGACAAAGGACACCTCATTTGCAGCTTCTCTAATGCACGATACAAGAAGGATAAGTATGAAATGGAAAAGCAAATTTTAAAAGCCGAAAGCATCTTGAAATCGCCATCAAAAAACACAAAAGCAAAATTCGTTAAGGCACACAATGAAAAACTTGGGCTTAATGAAGAACTAATCAAAAAGAGTACAAAACTCTTGGGCATTAAAGGTTACTACACCGACTTAGACGAACAATATTTGCCCTCTAATATGGTTATTGAAAGGTATCATGAGCTTTACAGAGTGGAACAAGCATTTAGAGTGGCAAAATCCGACCTTGAGACTCGACCCATATTCCATTTTAAAGACGAACCTATAAAACTTCATTTACTCATTTGCTTTTTAGCACTCACAATATCAAAGCATATTGAAATCAAAACGGGCTTATCGATAAGACGCTTTATCACAGAAGCTAAAAAAGTTACAGATGCCAAAATGCTAAACAAACTAACTCAAAAAGAAGAGATTGTTAAGGGAAAAGTCACTAAAGAACTTAAAGAGTTATTAGTTAAACTTGATTTGTTGCACTAAAGCGGACAAGTCAGG
>JADLGN010000010.1 GCA_020849295.1 Bacteroidia bacterium | reverse complement strand
TGCTGTCAAGCATAATTTGTGAATCGTTTAAAATTATAAGTTTACCTTTCACTTTCTCAATTTCAGCATTATTAAAGTACTTTACTTTTGATCTAGTATTTTCTTTAATTGTCATTAATGTTTTGTTGTTTGAGCCTATCAGTTTTATACTTTTTTGTCCATAACTTACACAATTTATACATATAAGCAAAATAAATAAAATGATTGTTTTGTAAAACAGAGCAGTCTTTTTAGACTGCTCTGTGAAGTTTTTTAAAATAAATGCAACCATAATCTTAATATTTTATTTCCAATTCATCAATTATAGGGTCACCTGAAACTTTAACCTTATGTCATTTTTGGTATTTAGAAATCAATCCATTATTGATTTCAATACTTTTGTAACCAATTCCAAATAATATATTTTGTTCAGCTGGATATAATTCCAAATTAAGATTTAAAATATTTGAATTAATCGGAAATCTTTTAATTTCAGCATTACCAGAATTGTCTAATTTCATATATCCAATATATAAAGTATCGTTCATTCCTAAAGTAATATTAGAAAAATCAATTTTTAAACTTAAAGTTCCTTTATCAGAAAAATACCAAGGTTTTTTTCAAAGTTTTGGTTAATAGGTAAATTCCGAACTCTACCTGTAAAGCCATCTTCTAAAGTTATAGAATTGCCTTTTTGTCGTTTATATTTAAATTCAAATTTTCCTTGTGCATCGGTAGTAAACTTCCCTATTTCATGCAAAAATTTATCATTTTGGTCCTTAGCTATTAATGTCATAGTTTCTTTTACTCTTGTTGGTTGCATAGTTGTACCATTAATAAACTGACCTTTAAATGTAAATTCTTCAACTTCTTTTTTGCAGCCCACTTGGGCTGCAAAAAAGATTGCTATTGTGAAATATAATATATTTTTTCATAATTAATATTTTATTTCAAATTCATCAATAATAGGGTCACCTGTTACTTTTCCTCTGATAGTCCCTAAATAATTAATTATATTTACATTTCCTTGGTAATAATTCCATGAAAAAGTATTACTATTAATACCCCAACGTAAAGTAATCGATTCTTGTGGCCACCTAGAATAAGTAAAATTGTCACCATTTTTTACGTTGACTATTGTATCAATATCTCTAACTAAATCAACTCCAGACATCCTCGCATACTCTAAAAATAAAGTATCACTTGTTTTTATATTAGGGCAATTACAAGTGATTATATATCTACCTATTGTAGATTTATAAAACACTTTCTCAACATTTTGATTAATAGATAAATTTTCAAATTTCATAAAATTACTAATTATACTGATTGAATTTGAATTTATACCCTTTATTTTCTCATACAAAAACTCAAAATCTCCTGAATCGTTGGTAGTAAAACTGCCCAAATCACCAATTATTTTATTAGCAGTTCCTCCTTTGGTATGAACTGTAAATGTTAACCCTTTAAACCTCTGACCTGTAGTTCCGTCCATAATTCTGCCTTTTATTTTAAACTTTTCAGGTTCTTTTTTACAGCCCATTTGGGCTGTAAAAAAGATTGCTATTGTGATATATAATATTTTTTTCATACTAATTATTATTTAAGATTAATTTACTTCTGAACACACCGTTTGATGTAGTTACTTCAATAAGCAACAAACCACTGTTTGGAATAATAGGTTGTATTGAAATAATATCTAGATTTTCAAAATTGCCATTGTATAACAAAGACCCTTGGAGTGAATATATTTTTACATTTTTAATGCCTTCACTTTTAATGTTGATAATACCATTGGATGGATTGGGGAAAATTGAACAAGAATTTTTAATAATGTTTTGTTGATCAATTCCTAATTCTTCCTCTTCCATAAAAGGTGCAGAAAAAATTCCTTTGATTTTTTTCTTCTCTGCTAATTCTGCGAAAGCAGAATTTTTCTTTTTGAGTTCAGAGAAAATATCAATGGTTCTGCTGTCGCCTGTTAAGCAAACCTGAAAGGTTTGCGTTCTTAAACTGTCAAAATGCGCAAGTCGTTTCACTGTGTCTTTGGTGTAAGTTTCCCACCATTTGAGAATTGAGAAAAGAGGTTTACACATTTTACCGTGCTTTGCACAATAGTAAGCCGCTGTGATTGGCTCTAACAGCGTAGCAAGGTCGGCATGAGTAGTTGCTCTGCAACTACGAATTGTCCGACTTAAAATTACGCTGACAATTTTTTTTGTGTCTGCGTTTTTAATTTTTTTGATTTCGTTGAACACGAATTCAATTTCTTCTCTGATGTGTTGCGAATACCACTTGTCAAGGAAACTGTTGTCCTTGTCTTGACGAAGTTTGATGTTGTATTGTTTTACAAGTTTGTTGTAAATCGGCAGAAACTCTTTTTCCTTTTCTACTCCGAATTGTGCTTCGTCAATTTTACCTTGACGCAAACTGTATTTATACTCAGGCACAGGAAAATATTCGTTGTTGAACTCGTAGAGTGCTTGCAAAAGTTTATCCTCAAACTCTAATGTGTGGCTGTTTGTCAAAAAATCTCTGAGTGCTTTTGTAATGCGATTAATTTCTGTCTGAACATCAACCAAATTGTATTTGGTGACTTTGCAATTACCGATTAGAGCATTGAAAGCAGAAACATCAATACCGATTGCGTTCATTCCAAGTTCGCATGACTGAACCATTGTCGTTCCACTACCGGAAAATGGGTCAAGCACGATGTCGCCCTTTTTAAAATAGGTTTCTGTTTTGAACTTGTCGGTTTTGCTGTCAAGGAAATACTCTACAAGTTGTGGAATGAACTTGCCCTTGTAAGGGTGCAGGCGGTGAACATGCTTTGTTGTTTCCGCTTCTTTGTATTGGTCAAAAGACAAAGCCCAGTTTAAGTCGCTGCCGAGTTGGTCTTTCCAGGAAACTTCTCTGTGTCCGTTGTAAGATTTGTAGTAGTTGGTTAAGTCCTGTTTTGAAACCTGTGTTGAGCCATTGTCGCCAATCTTCTTTATCCGTCCGTATTGGATGAGATAGGAGATATTGGCAGTCGTAACTGTCTTGCCGGTGTGCTTTGTCGCCCACTCGCTTGCCTCTTTTATTGTCAGTAATTCGTCTGTCGCTATCATTTCTTATTCCATTATCAAGTTACACAAAGGTAATTTTTTGGTCGGTCAAGTCAGTCGTTAGTTGTCAAATATTTTGCACAAAGTTCGCGTCAAAGTTCTGTCGCTTGAAGTATGTACGGTCGCAAAAAGAGTTACCGCTAACGTCAGTCTGTCTAAAAACTCTATTTATTTTTTCAAATAAAGTAAAAAAGGTTGAACAAAAAATGATTTTTTGGAAAAGGAGAAAAAGTTCTGAAAATTATTAAAAAATTGTTCAAAAG
>JADLGN010000009.1 GCA_020849295.1 Bacteroidia bacterium | reverse complement strand
ATGAGTATATATTTCGGTGGTCTTAGAACTGGAGTGTCCTAATAGAGACTGTATGTATCGCAAATCTACACCTTGTTCGAGTAGATGGGTGGCAAAACTGTGGCGTAAGGTATGTACACTTCCATGTCTGGTAATTCCAGCTTTTCTCATTGCTTGCTTAAGTATAGCCTGTACACTTCTTGCACTATATTTACAACTTAATACATAAGAATTTGAATTAATTATTCCTTCAAATAAGTATTCTCGTGGTTTATACTCTATATAATATTTTCTTAGTATTTGCAAAGTTTTATCGGATAAGAGCGTAGTGCGATCTTTTTTTCCTTTTGCACTGCGAATGAAAATAAGTTTTCGTTGAGAGTCAATATCTTTTATTTTCAGGTTAATCAACTCGCTTATTCGCAACCCTGCTGAATAAATTGTGTATAGAATTGCTTTGTGTTTCAGGTTTTCGGTATGTTGTAAAATCTGAAAAATTTCTGTTTCGCTAAAGACCGAAGGTAGTTTCTTCTCTCTTCTGGGTCTTTCTAATTCGTAATTAAAGCGTTGGTTGCCAAGTACTTTTTCATAGTAAAATTTTATTGCATTGATGAGTTGATTTTGATAAGAATGTGAAATATTGTCTTGTCTGATTCTTTTATTTATAAAATCCTTTATTTCTTCCTTACTTATATTTTCTAATACTTTATGTGAAAAGAAAGACATAAATTCTAAAAAAGCACCGCAATAAGTTTTTATTGTTTGAGGGCTATATCGCTTGTTCTCCAATTTCCGTAAGTAATAATCAGGAATTTTTAAGTTCATTTTAGCATTTTTTCTTTGAACATCTGGTAATTGTTTGAGTATATTTAAGTTCTTAAAAATAATTTCATGGCTATGTAGTTTTACAAAATTTGTTATCAATTGTTCTTCTGCCGGAAGATACCAGCATGCAAGTGATTTACTCCATTTACACCCGTTGAAATTTCTACATAAAGTGTTTAATTTTGGAGTGTAAGGAAACTTGAGCCCTATTATATATATGTGTTCTTTGTTTACTAAACTTATGTAAATGCTATGTTTCATGATGCAAAGAAAAAGCAACTAATATTCTTTATCTCGAATTAAGCGAATATATTCGTTTATGATTAAAAAAAACGCTTAAATTTGTTAAAACGATTTTAATTAAAAAAAACGATTATGAATACAAAAATCTGTTTACACTGTCAGAAGTCATTTGTAGGTAGATCTGATAAGAAGTATTGCAGCTTATCGTGTAAAAATAATTATTCTAATGCTAAAGTTAGATTGCCTACAGAACTTATCTGCAAAATAAACAAACGCTTACGCAATAATTATAAAATATTGTACAAACTTTATAATGGCAAAGTGCGTAGAGTTTTAGAAGTAGAGATGAAGCAAGCCGGATTTGATTTTAATTATTTTACTCAAGACTATACTAACAATAGAGGCGAACGATATCGTTATTGTTATAACTTAGGATATTTAAAATTGGACGAAAAGCAATTTCTGATAGTTAAATCTATGCAATCATTTTAAATCTTTTCTACCTTTTAGTTAAACTGTAAGAGGATAAAGTGTTGTTAAGAAAAGTGTTGTCTCCCGCCAAATCGGTACAAGTCAAAAACCTTTTTTAAATTCAAATTTTAGTTCATTTTATAACAAGACAAAATTTCTACTAAATAACAAATATTTTTTACTTTTTAAGAAATGAAGAGTACATCCATACGAGTTTTTCTTGTTCTCTGATGTAATCACTCATTAATGCATTTGTACCTTCGTCGTTTGCGTCAGATGAAATGTCGAGCAATTCTCTTTGTTTTATAATAATAGTTTCAAAAGCATCTAAAATTGACTGCACACCCTTTTCTCCGTTTGATATATTTTTTTTACTTTTTATTTCTGCAGTTTTTTGATAATCTTCAAAAGTATGTAAAGGTGTAGCTCCTAAGGTTAATATTCTCTCTGCTATTTCATCTACTTTTATTAAAATATCGTTATAAAGTTCTTCATACTTTAAGTGTAGTTCAAAGAATTTATTACCTTTAATATTCCAGTGCAATCCTCTTGTATTTTGGTAAAATATCATATAGTCAGCCAGCAATACATTTAGTCCGTCTGCAAGTTTTTTGCATTTTTCTTTGTCAAGTCCAATTTGATTTTTTGAAGTCATATTATATATAATTATTATGAGTTCGAAATTAATAAAAAAACTAAAATAGTAATCTTTTATTAATGTGTAAAAAAAATAATAGAAAAAAAAGTGATTTAATATAGCTACATAAATTTTCAGGTAAAAAACAGTGCCCGGGACCGGGGTCGAACCGGTACGAGTTTTACCTCACTGGTGTTTGAGACCAGCGCGTCTACCAATTCCGCCACCCGGGCATGTCTATTATAAAATATATGAACTTTAAATGTGGGCTGCAATATTAGCCAATGTTTCTTTCAAACGCAAAATATATTTGTGTTTTAGCATTATTTCTTTTATATCAATGTATATGTTTTTATCTATTTGAGAGTGTTCATCAGCTTTAGTAGTAAGTGATTTTAGTCCATCTGTAAATAAATTACTCATATCCTCAACTTCGGTTTTCAAATTCTGAAATTTGTCGTTTTCAAGTTTTATTTTCAATTCCTCAATTGATTCGTTAATGTCCATCATCTCCATTAAAAAAGTGGGTGAAAGTTTTTCATTAAATTCAATGTTTGATAATTTTAAAACATATTCTACTCTTGAGTGAAAAGCTGATAAACACTTGAATGCTTCGTTGTTTAGTGAAGTAATTTGCAGAGCATTGTTTTTATTTTCAATATCATTAATAAAAAAATCGGGATGATTTTTTCTTGCAATGCTATAATATTTTGATTTCAGTGCATTTTCATCAATGTTAAATTTTACCGGTATTTCGTAAAATTCAAAATAATTCATCACTTATTAAACCAAGCCTGAAATATATCATTACCGAAAATAAATATCATTAGTGCAAATAGTATAACCATTCCTATTATTTGCATAACATACATGAATTTTTCAGGTAAAGGTCTTCTTATTATCATTTCTATTAAAAGGAAGAAAACGTGCCCCCCGTCTAATGCCGGAATTGGCAAAAGATTCATAAATGCAAGTACTATTGAAATCATTGCAGTAAGACTCCAAAAACGCTCCCAGTTCCAGGTATCTCCAAAAAGTTGACCAATTTGTATAGGTCCTGCCAAAGATTTACGAGGGTCCATTTGTCCTTTAAACATTTTTCCAAATGCGGTAAGTTGAGTAAGTATTAAATCCTTAGAGCGTTTGTATCCTTCGGGAAATGAGCCGAAAAATGAATATTTGTCTTTTTTCACCATTTGGTCGTATTCGTATAAATCGGGCATAAATCCTAAAATAGGTTCGCTTCCTATAGCAATTTCTTTTTTAAGTGTATCTTTACCTCTCAAAATTGTAAAATGTAATGTTGTATTTGATTTTATTGATTCCTTAAATTCATGGAAAAAATCAATATTTTTATTTTCAATTTTTATAATATAATCTCCTTCTTTAAGGTCTGCTTTTTTAGCTGGAGAGTTAGCATTTATTTTACCTAATTTAAATTTTATTCGTTCTGCAATAAACCCGCTGTCTTTACCAATTTTAGTATATAAATCGGCAAAATTAGGGGGAGTTTGTATTGTAATAGTTTCGTTGCCTCTCTGTACAATGTATGTAGTTTTATCTTTTAAAATTACTTCAGGATTTAATGCTTCTTTAAATTTCTCAATTTCTTTTCCGTTTACACTAATTATTTTATCGCCATCGGCAAATCCTATTTTTTTGCCAAGTGGCAGTGCATGTATTCCGTATTTAAGATTTTTGTTAGGGATATATTCATCGCCATATCCAAAAAGCATCATTGACATTATAAAGATACCAAGTATAGCGTTTACAGTAACCCCGCCAAGCATTACTATAAGCCTTTGCCATGCAGGTTTACTTCTGAATTCCCATGGTTGGGGTTCGCTTTTTATTTGTTCTTTATCGAGTGATTCGTCTATCATACCGGCAATTTTTACATAGCCGCCAAGTGGTAGCCATCCTATGCCATATTCAGTATTGCCTTTTTTAAAACTGAAGAGTTTTAGTCCCCAAGCATCAAAGAAAAGATAAAATTTTTCTACCTTAATGCCAAAGAAACGAGCTGCTGCAAAATGCCCAAGCTCATGCAGTGTAATTAATATTGCCAGGGCTAATATTACCTGACCAACCATTGTTAAAACTCCCATTGTTTAATTTTTAAAAAATAAGTTGCGAAAATAATTTATTGAGTTCGGATAAAAATATAGTTGTTGCTAAAATTCTATAAAAATGGATATTTTTAATATTAATGTGTCCCGTGTTGGCGAAGTGCGGGATTTTCAGCACTAACGTTGATACGAAGCATTTCGCCCTGCATTACGCCAACACGATGTTATGCCGCACCCTTTAGTCACACCCGAAAAGCATCGTGATAGTAACAGAAAATCTAAAAAGCAACCCTTCACAAAATTAAAAGAGGTGTTTCCCAATTCACTTGCCGACGCAAAAACACCACATTTAATTTTGTTCCAACACACTGGCTTCGACCAACTTTTACTCCGGACAAATAAGTGTTTCCCTACTCCTTAAGAAAACGAATAGAATTAATTCCAACAATTTCCTTTTTTTCGATTGCTTGGGGCATAACCACTCGGTGAAATATCCCTTTTCCTTTTACAAATACCCAATACTGGTCAACACTTTTATAATATTTAATCTTTGTAATAATCACATATTTTCCGGCATACCTCTTATTCAAACATGTTTCATTAGCCCCTGCACCTGTAGCAATATACATAAAATTACCGTTTATCAGAGAACCATAACCTATATGCAAGGTATCCCCTACTTTTAAAGTGTAAGTTTTACCTTCAACATTTATATCCATACTTCCACTCTTTTGTGAATAGGAATAAACCGAACAAATTATAAATAATGCTGCTAAAATTGATTTCATAGTTTTAATTTTTTTTATGTTAATATTGTTAATATACAAAATAATTCAATTACCGAGGTCTTATTTTATTATATTCAAAAGTATCTATAAAAGTTTTACAATAGCTCTCTTTTTGCAATATTCCCCAAATATCATTCATACTTATCTGAGAGTATGAACCCTTTAAAACAATGCTTGTATCTATAATACAAGCAGTTTCTTCATAATTCTGCCAATGAGTTTTTAATACAATTCTGCTTAAAATTAATTTAGCATTATCCACGTCAATGTTTACATAAAATTCATCAATGGATGGATTCCCAAAATTTACTCTTATTTTATTATAAGTCGTATATATACCTGTAATGTAAGTTATATCTCCATTCCTTATATTTGAATTTAAAATATCAGAAATTGCAATGTCATCCAAAGTAGTTACTATATCTATTTTTCTTCTTTTTCCTGTTTTACCATCAACAATGTGAATACCATCAAATATTAAAAATTGAGTAGTAGATGTATCTGAAATTTTATTTTTTATATAGTGCAGGGAATCATGTAACGAATAAATAAAATTATCGCTTATTAAGTAAAATTTATCTAAATAGCCATCTTCATTTATATCAAACAAATATTGGGTTGTTTGACCACCAGCTTCTGATAATTGTAACAATTTATTATATTTTAATCCATTAAAATCATAAGATGATTTTTGATTACAAGAATTAAAAAGAAGTATCAAAAAATTAACCTTTAGAAATACATTTTTCATAGTGAAATATTTCCTTTAGTTGTTTTGTGTATTTGGTTCTTTCTACCAATCCGTTGGGCTTTGTTGACCCATTAATTTTTTTAGATACTTCTAAAACATTATCTTTATCGGCCAAAGCTCCGATTGATTTTGAATCCCAAAACCAACCAGCACTATCACAGGCTGTATACATTTCTGTAGCAAGTTTGGGGGCAAAAGCCTTTAATTCATCTAAAAGTTTAGTTCCAAAATCCTTATCGGGTACCCTATTCATATATTCGGTTACACCTTCTAATTCCTTATTCTTGTTCTTATGCTGTTTCTCGTATTTATCTTTAAAGTAGGTTGTACCTTTAACTTTATCATAGTATTCAAGATAATTATAATCATGGGTTATTTGCTTAATCCCCCTGCCTTGAAAATCCACACCACCCTCGTAATTCTTTGGCACTTCTTTTAGTCCTTCATAAGTTGCCCTGAATGCTAAAGACTCATGATATGTTTGGGCCAAAAAATGGACTTTTCTAATGCATGTATTAATAGAATATTTGGTAAAAGTAGCATTTATATTTTTGGTAAATTCTTCGAATGTTGGATTTGACAATTTCTCCTTTCTATCCATATCAAATAACACTTCTGCTAATTTTTTATACCCGTTTTTCTTTCTTAAATCAACTATAATGTTCTTAAACTCATCAGATGTAAAATCTCTATTACAAAAACAAATCTTATTTTTATCTTTAACAGCATCCTTGTTAGAGTCCACTACTGTTGCTTTCTTAGGTAGTCTAAATGTATTAGTTTCGGCTTCCAGCCCATCGCAACTTATTTTAACTAAAAATTCAAACTCTCCTTCAAATATTGTTTTAGATAAGGTTTCTAGTAATTTCTTTTCAAATTTCAAGACATAAAAATTGGTTTCGTAGCCTAATGTTAATTTTATGCTTTTGACAGTAACGTCTTTAATAACCTCTTCTTCACATAGGGTAACTATTGAGGTTGTGGATTTTAAATTTTTTGCTATTATTGATAGACTTATTTGATATTCAGTACCTACCAAAACGACACTACTATACTTTATAGATAGTTCCTTTTTGGGTGCAGTAATCCAATTTCCAAAGGGGCTGTTTATTCCGAATTTATCTGCAAACTCGAATATTGAATCTTTAGTTTCCATAGCTTCCCCTTCCTACTAAGTTGCACTCCCTTCAATAAACACATCCAAACCTGTAAACGGGTCAGAAGAAGTAAAGTTTTCGGGCGGCTCGCTTGTGTCGCACCAGCAAGGCAATCCGGTAGAAGTTAAGGTAAGGCTATCTTGTTGAAGAACGGTAAGGGTTGTGGGTAATTTTGTTTTCCAATACCCATCTAAATAAAATTCCTGTTTTTTCAGTTCCTGAATAATAGAAAGGTACAGTTTATCACCTATTACAGGCACTTCGCCTCCATTCCATATTTGTCCGGTACTCATGTAGTGCATCACAGCTTCTTCAAATCCCGGTCTTATTGTTACAAATACACGAGCCATACCGGATTGCAAGAAAGCCTTGAACATTGGGTCGCTGCTTTGTTGGCCATAAAGCTGCAACCATTGCTGATTACCGGCCCAATAAAATGGATAGAAACGATAACTCATTATATCCCACTCAAAAGCTTGTTCAAAGAATTTGACTGCTGAAGCGTATTCATCCATTTCTTTGGTAATATTAACCTGAAAGTTCTTTATCTCGGCACCCGATACAAAGGATTTTCCCATGTTGGTATGACCTATAAGATAGGAGATACAATTCTTCTTTAAAACTATTTGTTCAATTTCGCGGTAATAGGCCGGATTATCGGCCATTCCACTTTTTTTAATTTCAAGTTCCGCTAAGGCATCTTTATACTCCTGCAATCGATCCTCGTAGGCTTTCAGAATTGCATTATATGTTTGTAGTTGCCAAGCAGCAAAAACATCTTCTTTTCTAAGCAACTCAAGAGTTATTGTAACAATCCCTCCATTGATGCCTATAAATTGAATTGAAACTGGAATTGATTCTGTGTAAAATTCAAGGTCGGTAGTTTCATTATCTTCCAGAAACATTTGCTTAATAATTTCTCCACACCAATATTGTCGAGTATTATCAGCTACTGATATATAGTAACGGCTCCAACTCAAATCAGGCTTTTTAGTTACGACGGTTTCACCCATAGCCGCAACATATGCTTTTCTCAATCCATATCCTTCCGGTAAAATTATTTGGTCTGTAACTCCTTTAGTTCCTTCATACCAAGGCTTGCCGTCATCCGGTGTTCTGTAAGTTTTCCCAACCAATTGTACTTTGGGGGGCGGAGGGCTTACTTCTGCTTTATAGGCAGCAGCCCAAAACTGATAGTTTTCTTCATTTATTGAGGATGCAGTTTTTAAGGGAGGTATTGTCCCAAATTTATCTTTTGTAGGGTCAAGTGGTAAAATAAGAGGAATCTCATTCCCTGCCGATACTCCATTTGCCTTAGCTATAATATGAAAAGCCGAAGGCTCTGGAATCATAAATTCATAATGGAGACGTTTGCCGTAATTAAAAATTTTGTTTTTATATTCAGCATCTACCCATCGGTAAACACCAGATATATGTTTATCGCCTTGCCTATTATCAAAACCATGTTTGTTGTTTTCTTCAAATTCTTCAATAACTTTAGTTACTCTTTCTTCACGAACTTTACTTACCACCCGTTCAAGAGCCTTTTGGGTAACATCCTTTGCAAAATTTGAAACCTCCTTATTTGATTGCTCTTTAGATGAACTGGTGGCGAAATTAGCCCCAAGGTCTAAACTTGCTTCTACTCCCGCAACTGGTGTACCGTAATTAGCCCCAATATGAAAATTACCTGTTATCCCAAATTCCCTGCTATTTCTAAGAATGGTTGAAACTTCCTTTTGCATATCAAAGCGGCTTGTACTGCTAGTATCTGTAAGGTTTTCAGATTCGGCTTCACTGCTTGAGGTGGTGGTATCTTCCGACCTTCTTAACCTCCGAGTACTTCTTTCTTTATACTCGCGGGCAAGAATATTTTCTATGTGCGAAACTTCTCCGGGTTTATAACAGCAAAGACTTTGTTCAACTCTCTTATAATCAGCTATACCTAATCTTTTTAATCCATAGCCCGAAGGAATAAATAATTTTTGGTTTCCGGTTGAGTTTTGGCCAACTGTCATCACTCCTGAACTACCCTCCGTCATATCTACACTTATGTTCCAAGTTAAAACTAAACCATTATCAAGTATTATTTGTCCTGTTGTTGCTGTAGTAGAAGGGCTACCACTAATTGTTGCGAAAGAATTAGGTGTAAAATCAATGGTTATAACGCCATTCATATTGCACGCTTTAAATTTTGTAAAGGTTGTTCCTGGGCCTGTTCCAACAGTAATAGATGCCGAATTTATTTTTAAGCAGGAATTTTTGACATCAACCGCAATAATAAGGGCATACTTATTGGCAGCCTTTTTAACAAATTTGATGTAATAGCTATTGTTTTGGTTATATCTGTTATCAAGGCTACAGGTGGGAACTGCTGTTCCATTAATATCAATACTTTCTTCCGCAAAAGCAGTAAAAGAAAAGGCCTTACTATTTTGGTCTTTAATGTACTTATTTGTATCTGTACTTACTTCGGCATAAGAATCACCTGCCAGCAAACCATTCTCATTAAGAGAATAAAAAGACACATCTGATATTGCTGCTTGAATATCTAATACTACGATTTGTGGTGCAGGCTCATAGGTGAAGGTTGGAATAGCAAAACTGCCGGCAAAATGGTCGAATGTAAATCCACTAATTTCATCTACAACTTGAACTTTAGGGGCTGATTGAACGGAAGCCTTTAAACTTGCGTTGTAAGTGTTAACATAAAGTTTTTCGGCGGCTTTTTGCGTTTTATGGTAATTCCTTTCCAACACATTTAATTCTTGCAACGCTTTTTTAGCCAAATCTGCCTTTAGAATTCCTTCTGCTGCATCAACATGTCTTTTTACGAGGGTTGAAGTTGGAAGATTAGGGCTACTTGTAGCCGTATGGTAATCTTCATCTATACCAAATAATACAGAAGGCATTATTAATCGAGAAGATGCCCAATTTCTTACATCCTCATCGGTGCCAAATAATGAAGGTGTGGCTGCATACTGCTCCGCAAAATAATTAGCGACAAGCAGACATATAATTGCTTCTCTTGTATAAGGTGACGCCTGTTTAATTGTTTGATAAAACAAATTATCCCACAAGGTAAGTTTATCAGGCAATGTAAGAACTGCAAGCCCGGGAACAGTTGAAGCAATATAGGCAGAAGTGATAGTCTGTCTTTCAGAAATTAATTTAACCCCAAATTCATATAAACTCGGATTTATAATTATGACATTATCTGTTGTCAAACTCGAGAACGAATTTGCAGTAGTTTCCATCACTAAACGTTTATCGCTTCCAGGAGGCATAGTCGTTACTGCAGCATAAAATGGCCCTGAGACACCATCAGGATGCTTTATAAAGTAACGTTCCTCGGCCTCCTTTGAAATTAGTTCAGGTGTTCTTACCGCACTAAAGCGAAATAGGGTATCTTTTAATTGGTCTGACATGGGTATATTTTTAAATATGATGTAATCTTGGTACTGAACAAAAATAGTAATAATTTTCCCGAAAACGACATTAACTTTTCATAAAATAAAAAGCAATTTTGTATCAATTTAACTCAATAGAGTATTTCGCAGTATTATAAAATTTTGAAAGAAATTTAGTAAAAAGAAACTTACTCGAAATCCATGCTTCGCTGCCATACATATTGCCAAGCCTCACCATCCAATCACAATCCAAAGCTTGTCAAAAAGTATGGCAGCCCAACCGCACCAGTTCGCCAATAAAATATACATTACCCTCTGGGGACAAAGGAAGGGCGGCGGCATAACAGCACCTTGGCGTAATGCTGGTTTTTAGGTTAGGAAAGTTCCTTCTCCCAAGTTACTTTTGTCTTCAAAGAAAGTTTTTAGGCTCCGTTAGCCGCACGAACGCCAAGCTGCGGGGCGTCAAACTGTCTAAAAACTAAAAAATGAAGCGATTTTTAAATAAAATACTCAGACACCTATCTTTGAAAAAATTATTTATTCGATTCTCGAAAGGTTCGTTTTGGGTTTTTAGACAGACTGCCGTTATGTGTTGTTTTTCTCATCATTTCGTGTCCTATCGTTACTCGTTGTTACGGCTTCGCCATTGTCAGTAACAGTCGTAGTTACTAACCAATGGTTAAGTGTCCAAATTTATTGCTTTTTATTTTAAAAAATTATTTTTTTAACATTATTTTTGTCAAGCTCCACTGTCGCAAAACAGTTTAAGGATGCTATTGAAATTTTTATTTTATGGTTTGTTGGTGTTGTTGTCAGTTGTCCATGCAGTCCTGCAAAATGTCCGTCAATAATTTCTATTTCGTCACCCGCTTTTAAAAGTCCCTGCTCAATGTTTACCTGTCCGCTGTAACTGCAAAGTCGTTTTACCCGCTCAATTTCCTGCTCTGTCAACACACAAATTTGTCCGCCAATTGAAACATATTTTAAAAGTCCGCCAACCTCAAAAACTTTACTTCGAAATTTGTCCTCTGTCCGCACGAAAATGTATGAACTGAAAAGTGGCATTTCTACCCATTTTTTGCGGTCGTGCCATTGTCTTAGTTGTCGTTGAAGCGGCACAAAGTTTTCAAAATGCTTTTCTGTCAGCCGTCCGCCAACCTGCTTTTCGACTCGTGGTCGTGTCTGAAGCACATACCATTTTTTATGTTGTGTATCGTTCAGCATTGTTGTCATTTGTTCTATAGCACTGTCGGCTGGGTGTCGGCAAAATTTCACATAACTTGTTATTTTGCTGATTTAAGTGCAGTCAATTCTTTTTTTAGTTTTTCTACTTGCTCACCAAGTAATTTTATTTTTTTCTCAATGTCGCTGATTAGTTTTTCTGCATTTTTACTTCGTGAAAAAAATCCAAGATTGTTTTCGAGTGTAGATATTTCGTACGTCAAACCTTTTATTTTTTCTCTGATTTTTCTTTCTTCGTCTCCAAGTTTTTTTTGTCCGTCAGGTCTGTTGGCTATTTCGCGGTAGTGCTCTTTGATATGAGCTTGTTTATAATTTTCGCGATTTTTATGAAATTTTTTATATAATTTATCTAAAGCCAATTGATATTTTTCAGTAATTTTTTTCTTATGCTGAAAAGGTACAAAGCCTATATCATTCCACTTCTGTTGCAGTTCTTTCAGTTTTACAAAGGCATTGTCAATATCATCATTTGTTTGCAAGCCTTCAATTTCTTCAATAATTGAGTTTTTTAAATTTAAGTTTTCTGTTTCTTTGCTTTTGTTTTCATTAATTAGCTCTTGTCGTCTGTTAAAAAATACATCGCAAGCCGCTCTGAAACGCAGCCACAGTTCATTTGATTTTGCTTCGGGCAAATGTCCGCTTTTTTTCCATTCTTCTTGCAGAGAAATAAATTCCTTGGCAGTTTCATCGTAGTTTTCATTATTCATAATTGATTCAGCTCTATTGCACAATTCTTCTTTAATTGATACAATGTTTTTACGTTGTTGGCTAAGTTTTTTGTAATATTCACTTTGGTTTTTTGAAAACGTACTAAATTGTTCCCTAAAACTATTCCAATTGCTTTCGCTTTGCGATTTTGGTACTTGACCAATTGTTTTCCATTCGTCCATCAATTTGTTTAGTTCTTCAGCATTGGTTTTCCACTCATTTGGTTTTGATGAAATATAGTTTGCTATTATTCGGGCTTTTTCAATTAATACTTCTTTAAGACGAAGATTTTCATTGCGTTTTTCCTGCAATTTGTCAAACTGTTCTTTTTTGTCATTATATATTTCATCTCGTGTATTTTTGAATCTGTTCCATATTTCTTCATTAAATTCTTTTGGGACAGGTCCGGTATTTTTAAATTCTTCTTGATATTTGGCTAATAAAATAAATACTCTTTTTGCCGAGGGTTCTGTTTTAAGAGCTTCAAGTTTATTGCATAAATCAATTTTTGTATCCAGATTTTTTTGCCTGTCAAGATCTTTTAGTTCTCTATTTATTGCATAATTATCATAAAACTTGTCAAGATATATATGATAGCGGTCGTATAATTCCTGTAAATATTGCTTTGGTACTGCACGTATTGTTTTCCATTCATTTTGCAGTTTTTTTATTTCCTCAATGCTGTTTACATTTTCGTCAATCTCTGTAAGTTCTTTTATTCGGTCAATAATTGCATTTTTAGCATTCAGGTTTTTTAATTTTTCTTGTTCAATTCTTATTCTTTCCTCTGCACGTGATTCTTGCGCAAGTTTATATGCGTTGTAAAATTGTTGTCTTGTACCGTCTTCAATAAATTCAAAATTTTCTTCTTCGTTACCTTCACTTTTGTATTTATTAAGTTGTTCTAATCTCTCTTCTTTTATTTTAGATTCAATAAAAGGGCGAATATTCTGGATTTTTTTTATTGCTTCACGAGGGGCAAGCATTTTTGAAGCTTTTAATGCTAAATCTAAAAGTTCTGATTTCGAGTAAGATGAATAATCAGTATTAATTGCTTCTTCTTCATCTATTATTTTATTTTCTTCGTCTTCATCTTCTTCTTCAACTGCAAATTCATTTTTCTCGTCAGAAATTTGAATAGTTTCAGCAGCTTTATTAAGTTCTGTATTATCTATGTTTGATACAATTGTGTTTTCAATTTCCAATTCAGTTACCACGTTATTTGATATTTCTGTAATACTGTTATCGTCTAACATAGCAGATTCGGAAGAATGATTTTGTATTTCATTCGTTTCATTTGAACTTACAACCATTTCGTCGTTGTTTATCTTTTCCTCGAGGTTGTTTTCTTTATTTGGCATTACTTTTTTTATAATTTTTTGTGTCTTTATTTTTCTAAACTGCAAAATTGGTAATTTTGAACACATATTCAAAAGAAATTTATGGAAGTTAAAATAATTGAATGTCCGCGTGATGCAATGCAAGGTTTAACAAATTTTATTAAAACCTCAAAAAAGGTTGAATATCTTAACTCATTGCTTCAGGTTGGCTTTGATACTATTGATTGTGGCAGCTTTGTTAATCCTAAAATAATTCCTCAAATGGCTGACACAGCCGAAGTAATTGAGCAATTAAATCCGCAGAATACTAAACTTTCAGTAATTGTAGCAAACAAAAGAGGAGCTTCTGACGCAATTAATTTTAAAAATATAACTTATATTGGATTTCCATTTTCAATTTCCGAAATTTTTCAGAAAAGAAATACAAACACTACAATAAACGATTCTGTAGATACTGTTTCAGAAATTTTAAATTTATGTGAAAAAGGAAATAAAAAATTTATTGCTTACATATCTATGTGTTTTGGAAACCCTTATGGAGAAACTTGGAACCAAGAAATTGTATTAAAGTGGATTGATAAATTAATAAATATTGGTGCAAATTATTTTTCACTTTCTGATACTGCAGGAACTTCAAATACTGAAAGCATTTCAAAAGTAATAAAATCTGTAAATGATAATTTTCCTAAATTAAATTATGGTTGTCATTTTCATACTCACCAGCATAATTGGCAAGAAAAGCTTGATGCTGCATTAAATAATGGTTGCTATCGGTTTGACGGAGCTTTAAAAGGTTTTGGCGGGTGTCCTTTTGCTTCTGACAATCTTGTAGGCAATATGCCAACCGAAAAAATGCTTGAATATTTTGACTTAAAAGAAATAAAAACAGGAATAAATAAAGACAAACTTAGTGAAGCTATGATATTGGCAAATGAAATATTTTATTGATTTTTTTAATTTTACTTACTTTAGATAAATCTTAAAAAAAGCAATTAGCTTATTTATTGCATCTGCTGATTGAGTATTATCAAATCCGTGGGCAGCTATATATTCGTAATATTCTGTTTTTACGCCTAATGTTTTTAGCTTAGCATAATGCCATTTGCTATGATTTAATGGAACTATAGGGTCAAGATTTCCATGAAAAATTATTGTAGGCTGGCTTGTACTGCTTACATTCCAATAAGGACTTACGGCTTTATATGCGGTTGTGTCCCATTTTTGACCTACATACTCAGTTATAATATCGCCTACATATCCACCTAACCATATATTGAAACTGTTGTACCAAGTCCAATCGTTAATGATACTCGGACCAAAAAAATTCCCAACACATTTTATATTATTATTGTATTTGTATGCATAAATCATTGATAAATGACCGCCGGCACTTGTTCCCATTATTCCTATTTTTGATGAAATATAATATTTGGAATTATTGCGAATTACAAATTTTACTACAGAGTCAATGTCTTCTATTATTTCATTGTGGTGTATTTTTTTAGCATTGCTTGCCAGTCTATAATTCAAATTTACTATAGCTACATTTTTCCATTTTGATAAAATTAAATTGTTATAATAATTCAATTCTTTTTTATCACCTGCTTTCCATGCTCCGCCATGTAATGATATGATAACAGGAGTGTTCAGGTCGCGTTTTGCTGGGAGATAAATATCAAAAGTTTGTTGTGAATCTATACCATAGGACACATTCAAAATTGTAGAATCTTTCAAATTACTTGAACCTGTTGAATTGTCTAAATTGTTTGATGACTCTTTGGTACAAGAAATCAGTAAAATTATTTGTATTAAAAAAATTAACTTTAATATATGTTTTATCATTTTAAAATGATGAAAAGTATTAATACAAAAATAACTGTATTTTAACATTTGCTGCTATTTGCCATATAATAATTTTTAAATACACATGACATTTATCATAAAGATTATATATGAGTAAAAATACTTTTGTTCGCAAGTAAAATATAACATGTCATATAACTTATACAATATAAATATTTCAAAAATATCAGTAATAGGAGCCGGACAAATAGGTCCTGATATAGCACTTCATTTTGCAAAAGCACTTTCACCATACAATGTAAAAATAAATGTTATAGATATTTCACCCACAGCATTAGAAAATGCCCAAGGAAGAGTTTTTAAAAAAATTCAAAAAGGTTTAGAAACAGGAGCATTCAAAGTGCCTCAGGCAGATAAAATGAAAGAATCACTTAATTTTTCTGAAGATTATCAAAATGTAAAAGGTTCAGAACTTGTAATTGAAGCTGCAACCGAAGATGAAAATATAAAGGATAAAATTTTTAGACAGGTAGAGTCATTGACCGATGACAATTGTATTTATCTGTCAAACTCATCACACATGCAGCCGGAGGTTATTTTTAGAAATATTAGCAAAAAAAGCCGTTGTCTGGTTGCACATTACTTTTTTCCTGCAGAAATAAATCCGGTAGTTGAAATTGTGCCAGGTGCAGATACAAATAATTCATTAGTAGAAAATCTATTGAAATTTTATGAAAATATTGGCAAAGTTCCTATTAAAGTGAAGAGTTCTTATGGATATGCAATTGATCCAATTTTTGAGGGAATTTGCCAAACGGCAATCAGGTGTCTCGAAAAAGAAATGGGAACAGTTAAAGAAATTGATGCCGCCGCAGTTAAAGCACTTGGTTTGGGAGTAGGTCCATTTACAGCATTAAATCTTACAGGAGGAAACCCTATAACAGCACATGGTCTTGATGAAATGGGAAAACTGGTTTTACCATGGTTCAAAACTCCCGAAATTCTTAAAGAAAAAACTGCAAATAAAGAAAAATGGGATACAGCACAAAGAGGAGAAATTGTAACTATATCAAGCGAAAAAGAGAGTGTATTAATAAAAGAATTTCAAAGCTCATATTTTGCACTGACTTCATTTATACTTGACACAGGCATAGTAGATATTGATGATTTGAATATGGCTTGCGAACTTTCACTTGTGATAAAACCCCCATTTGCATTTATGAACAGTATAGGGATTGGATATGTTTACGACTGGGTAAAAAGCTATTGTTTTAATAATCCAGATTTTAAATTTCCTGAAATATTAAACAAAGCCAATACAGAAGGTGGCTGGAAATTGTCTGACATAAAAACCGAAATAAAAAGCAATGTTCTGGTAGTTACAATAAGACGACCAAAAGTGTTAAATGCACTTAATCTTGAAGTACTCGAACAAATAAAAGGTGCTCTTGAAAGTGAAAAAAATAATTCGAATGTTAAATCTGTAGTTATTACTGCTTTTGGTGTTAAGGCATTTGTATCCGGGGCTGATTTGAATATGCTTTCTTCATTAAAAACACCCGAAGAAGGATATAATAATTCTCATACATTTCAAGCGGTACTAAACTATATTGAAAATTATCCGAAACCTGTTGTTTGTGCTTTGAATGGATTTGCATTTGGAGGGGGAAATGAACTTGCAATGAGTTGTACTGCAAGAATTGCAAAGAAAGGATTGCCTATATTAATGTGCCAGCCGGAAGTAAACCTTGGTTTTATACCCGGAGCAGGCGGAACACAAAGATTGCCGCGACTCATAGGAATAAACAAAGCTGCCGAAATATTAAGAAGCGCAAGAAATGTATCTTCAAAAGAAGCCTTAGAACTTGGGTATATTTACAAAGAAGCAGACGAAAATTTAATTGATGAAGCAATAGAATTAGCTAAAAAAATAGCTGAAGGTGAAATAAAAGTAAAGTCAATATCAAAAGAACAGTTTTATAAAGGAGAAACTCCCGAAAATATTGAAATAGGACATTTGAGCAAAAAAATTGATGAGATTATGATTAATTCAATTTATGAAGGGGCGAAATTGACTCTCGAACAAGGATTGGATTATGAATCGAGAATGTTTGGAGAATGTTTGAATACACAAGATATGAAAATTGGACTTGAAAATTTTAAAACAAATGGTCCAAGAGCAAAAGCAAATTTTGTAAATAAATAATCAATTTTAAAAAAAAAAATTTAAACTATGGAAAAAGTAAAAAAAATTTATCTCGCTGAAAAGGAAATTCCTCATCAGTGGTACAACATTCAGGCAGACATGCCCAACCCTACATTACCACCATTACATCCGGGAACAATGCAACCAATAGGCCCGCAAGACCTTGCCCCATTATTTCCGATGGAATTAATCAAACAAGAAGTTTCTCAAGACAGATGGGTAGATATCCCCGATGAAGTAAGAGAAGTATATAAAATCTGGCGACCTTCGCCACTGTACAGAGCTTATGGTCTTGAAAAATTGTTAGGTACAAATTGCAAAATCTACTACAAGTATGAAGGCAATAGCCCTTCAGGCTCACATAAGCCTAATACTGCTGTGCCGCAAGCATATTATAATAAAATGGAAGGTGTGAAAAAAATTAGCACTGAAACAGGAGCCGGGCAGTGGGGAAGTGCATTGAGTTTTGCATGCCAGCATTTTGGAATAGAATGTGAAGTTTATATGGTAAAAATCAGTTACAATCAAAAGCCGTATAGAAAATTACTAATGAATACTTGGGGTGCAACAGTTATACCATCGCCAAGTGATAAAACAAATGCAGGAAGAAAAATTCTTGAAATGAATCCAAATTCAAACGGCAGTCTTGGAATAGCAATTTCAGAAGCAGTAGAAGTAGCAGCAACAAGTGAAAATACAAAATATGCACTTGGCAGTGTTTTGAACCATGTATTGATGCACCAAACAATTATTGGGCTTGAAGCAGAAAAACAGTTTGAGATGGCTGGCGATTTCCCGGATATAGTTATTGCTCCATTTGGGGGAGGTTCAAATTTTGCAGGAATTTCATTCCCATTTTTAAGGCATAATTTTACTTCAGGCAAAAAAATAAGATGTATTGCAAGCGAGCCTGCATCTTGTCCTAAGCTTACCAAAGGACAATTCAGATACGATTTTGGCGATACAGTAGGAATGACTCCATTATTACCAATGTTTACTTTAGGTCATACATTTATGCCTGCTCCAATTCATGCAGGAGGTTTAAGGTATCATGGTGCCGGAGCAATAGTTAGTCAATTATTAAAAGATAAATTAATAGAAGCACAGGCTTATCAGCAAAAAGAGTGTTTTGATGCTGGTGTAAAATTTGCAAAAGCCGAAGGGATATTGCCTGCACCCGAAGCTACACATGGTATAGCAAATGTTATTAGAGAAGTTAGCAGAGCTAAAGAAGAAGGAGTTTCAAAAACTATTCTTTTCAATTTATGCGGTCATGGTTATTTTGATATGAGCGCATATCAGGATTATTTTGATGGAAAATTAGTTGACCACCATTTTACTGATGAAGAGCTTTATGCTAATTTAAAAGAATTAAATACTCCAATACCAGGATAGATTTAAAAAATAAACAGCTCTCAAATTATATAAAGTTTTAATTATGTAATTGAGAGCTGTTTTTATAAAAGAAAAAAGAGCTATTAGAATTTTGGAAAAAAACAAAGTAGGCATTGATATAGGAGGTACTTTTACAGATTTGATTGTCATTTCTGAAACCGGCAAAACAACAGTTCATAAAACGTTATCTACTCCACTTGACCCATCAATAGGGTTTATAAACGGGCTTATAGATATTTCAGAAATGATAGGTTTGAAATTTGAAGAGTTTATTGAATCTATTGACACAATAGTTCATGGAACAACTGTAGCAACCAATGCTTTACTAACATTAAGAGGTGCTAAAACAGCTTTAATTACAACTAAAGGTTTTAGAGATGCCTTAGAAATGAGAAGAGGAATTCGCGAAGAACAGTATAATAATCATTATCGCAATGTAGAACCTCTTGCACCAAGATATTTAAGATATACATTAGATGAAAGAATTGATTCAAGTGGTAAAATATTAACAAAACTGAATGAAGCAGAATTGCTTGAAATTATTAAAAAAATTAAGAAAGAAAAGGTAGAAGCTGTTGCGGTTTGCTTTATGAATTCATACAAAAACAATGTACACGAGCAAAAAGCCCTTTCTATAATTAAAAAACATTTAAAAAATGTATTTGTAATTTCATCATTTCAGGTATTGCCATCTATAAGATTTTACGAGAGAGTAAGTACTACTGCGGTAAGTGCTTTTGTTGGACCTATAGTGTCAAAATATCTTGATAATTTATCTAAAAAGTTAAAAGATATCAAATTCAATGGAAAATTACTGATTATGCAGTCAAACGGTGGGGTAGTTTTGCCCGAACAAGTGAAAAAAAATCCTGCTGTTACAGTACTTTCAGGACCTGCAGCAGCGCCTACTGCGGGGGCTTTTTACTCAGAGTTGTTGGGTTATAAAAATAGTATAACAGTAGATATGGGAGGTACAAGTTTTGACGCTGCACTTGTAATAAACAATCAATGTGTAACCGGTACAGAAGGATCAATAAATCGCTATAGAATTGCTTTACCATCTTTAGATATTATTACAATAGGAGCAGGAGGTGGCAGTATTGGCTGGATTGATAATGGAGGTTTGTTGCGAATGGGACCTCAAAGTGCAGGCTCATTACCTGGACCGGCGTGTTATAATAGAAGTGGTACATTGCCTACTTGTACTGATGCTGATTTAATTTTAGGCTACTTAAATCCCGATTTTTTTGCAGGAGGTAAACTAAAATTAGATAAAGAAAATGCAGAAAAAGCAATAAAAGAAAATATAGCCTCAAAACTTGGCTTGTCTGTATCAGATGCTGCTGCTGGTATGTTTAGAATTATTAACAGCAATATGGCTCAAGGTGTAAGGCAAATTTCAGTAGAAAGAGGATATGACCCACGCGAATTTTTGTTTATAGTTGCCGGAGGTGCAGGCTCTATCCATTCATCAGAAATTTGTAAAGAATTAGAGATTTCACAATTTGTTGTCCCCAATGTTTCCTCAATATTTTGTGCTGCAGGTATGTTACTCGGAGATTTAAAACACGATTATATTAGGTCTTATTTTACTTCATTCAGCAAAATTGAATCTCAAAAATTCAATATGTTATATGAAGAAATGAAAAATGAAGGATTTAATGCACTTAATAAAGAAGAAGGCATAGCCGAAAACAGAATATCATACCATCCGGTTCTTGATATGCGATATGTTGGACAATACCATGAGGTTCCGTTACAAGTAGATTGGAAAGATGTTTTAAGTTTTAACACAGAAAAAATATTTGACGAGTTTCATAAAGAACATAACAGGCAATTTGGTTACTCACTAAAAAATGAAGGAACTGAAATGGAATTGATTAATGTAAGGCTTAGGGTAATTGGTAAAAATGAAAAACCTAAATTTTTAAAATCAAATATAAAAAAAATAGATATAAATAAAGCTATAAAAGAAAGAAGAGATGTTTTTATCCCCGAAACGGGTTCATTCAAAAAAATACCGGTTTATGATGGAGATATGCCAATTTTTGACAGTTTAATAAATGGGCCTTGTGTTATAGAAAAAATTACAACTTCTATTTTTGTAAGCAATAGTTATGATTGCTTGGTAGATAATTACGGTTCATTTATTATATATGATAAAGTTAAATTTCCTGAAGGAATTAGTAAAAATTTTTTTAACTAAATAAAATGAAAGTAGATAAAATATTAATTTCAATATTTCAAAGGTCATTTAAATCAATAACTGATGAAATGAGTATATCACTTACCAAAACCACACGTTCGCCAATACTTTGCGAAGCTAAAGATTTTGTAACGGGGCTATACGATGCTCATGGCCAAATGCTAGAGCAAACTGAAAATTTGCCTATACTCTCTTTCTCTCTTGGTCCTGTTTGCAAACACATCATTAAACAATACGGAAATGAAATTTTTGATGGAGATGTAATAATACACAATGATGTATTTTCTATGGGAAATCAAAATAATGATGTTGCAATTTTTAAACCTATCTTTTACAAAAAAACACTAATAGGTTGGGCTGCTGCCAAAGGTCATCAAGCAGATATTGGCGGAGCAGTTCAAGGCGGATACAACCCCAATGCAACTGAAGTTTGGCAAGAAGCATTGAGAATACCGGCTGTAAAACTATATGAAAAAGGAAAATTTAGAGCAGACGTTTGGAATTTGATTTTTGCAAATATCAGGTTGCAAATGGTA
Organism: Bacteroidia bacterium; assembly: GCA_020849295.1. Lineage (GTDB taxonomy): Bacteria > Bacteroidota > Bacteroidia > NS11-12g > UBA9320 > JABWCE01. The sequence continues at coordinate 127,086 of JADLGN010000009.1, read as the reverse complement.
CAGGAAGATATTAAAGCACAGATTGGAGCATGTACGCTTGGTGAAAGAAGACTTGAAGCATTTGTTGAAAAATATGGGTTAAATACTTATGAATTGCACAAACAGGCATTGTTTGATTCTACCGAGAAAATGATGAGAACTGAAATAAAATCAATACCAAATGGAGTGTATGAAGGAAGTAGCATGGTATATTACGACGGTAAACATAAAGAAAGTAAATTTCCTATTAATGCAAAAATTACTGTTGAAAATGATAACATAACTTTTGATTTTTCAAATTCATCACCACAAACCAAAGGATTTGTAAATGGAATTTATACCTCAACATGTTCTGCCATTACACTTACATTCCTGCAAATGGTAAATCCAAATATTCCACACAACGAAGGAATGTTAAAACCATTAAAATACATAGTGCCTGTTGGTACCATACTAAACGCTTCTTATCCTGCTGCCACTACATTTGGAAACCATTTATGTCCACAAGTGGCTGATGCAATTTTTAAAGCTCTTGGACCAGCTGTGCCAGATAGAATAACTGCCGGTTGGAATCATTTGCTATGTTCTTTATTTACAGGCATACACCCAGATACAGGTAAAAAATATGTAGATATATGCTTTCTTGGATTAAAAGGAGGAAGTGGAGCATTGAAAGGAAATGATGGGTATGACCATATAGGTATGATTGATGCTTCGGGAGGAGTTCTTGATCAGGATTATGAAATGTATGAACAACAAACTCCGCATTTGATATTAAAACACGAATATTTGAAAGATTCGGGTGGGGCAGGAGAGTGGCGTGGCGGACTTGGTACTATTACTGAAATAAAATTGAGAGGTAATGATACAACAATGGTTGTTTTTGGAGATGGTGATGTAGAACCAAATTATGGATTATTTGGGGGCAAAGGCAGTGTTCTCAATAAAATAGAGTTGACTTACCCTGAAAATCATAAAGGCAAAAAGAAATTAATTCCTATGAGTAAAGATATAATAAATGGAATACCTGACGGAACAATTTATTGCCAGATAGCTGGTGGCGGCGGCGGGTATGGTAATCCTAAAAAAAGAAATAAAGATAAAATAAAGCAGGATTTAAAAAATGAAGTTATTTCAAAAAAAGCAGCAAAAGAAATATACCAGTTAAAATGAAACACGAAATAATACTACCGGAAGGTTGGGTAAAACCAAAAGGATATTCAAATGGAATTCTTGCCACACAAGGCAGAACTCTATATATGGCCGGACAAGTTGGTTGGTCGGCAGATGAAAAATTTTCAAGTGAAAATCTAATACCTCAATTTGAGCAAGCATTAAAAAACATTGTTTCAATAGTAGAAAAAGCAGGTGGAAAATCAACAGATATATGCAAAATGACATGTTTTTGTAAAGACAGAGAGCAATACCTTTCATCAAGAAAAGAATTAGGTAGAATTTGGAAAGAAATTATGGGCAGCCACTACCCTTGTATGAGTATGATTTTTGTTGTAGATTTACTCGACCATCCTGCTCTTATTGAAATTGAAGCTACCGCCGTAATTGCCGGATAAATATGGATTTTAGGTTAAATGAAATACAAAAAGATGTTCAACAAACTTTTCGTGAGTTTGCAGAAAAAAGAATAAAACCTCAGGCTGCAACAATTGACGAACAAAAGAAATTCCCATTAGAATTATTCAAGGAAACAGCAGAATTAGGTTTTTTTGGTATGAGATATCCTGAAAGTGTCGGGGGAAGCGGTCTTGACATAGTTTCATATTCACTTGCAGTAATTGAAATTGCAAAAGGCTCTATGTCTTTGGCAGCAACATGTACAATGCAATCGTTAATGGGTACATATTTTCTTTACAGATTTGGCAATGAAGAAATTTACGAAAATTATTTTGCTGAAGCATTAAAAGGCAATAAAATTGGTGCAATATGTATGACCGAACCAAATGCAGGAAGCGATTTGATGAATATTAAAACACTTGCAACAGTTACCAAAGATGGTTTTATATTAAACGGTCAAAAAACATGGGTAACATCAGCGCCGGTAGCAGATTTTTTTACTGTGCTTTCAAGAACTGACAATCATGAGCAATTGTCAATTTTCTTTGTACCTTCTGATTTAAAAGGGGTTTTAGTTGGAAAAAGTATTGAAAAAATGGGAGTAAGAGCATCATTGACAAGTGAAGTAAGTTTTAATGATGTAGTATTGCCAAAAAAATATTTGCTTGGAAATATAGGAGAAGGGACTAAATGCCTGAAAGAAATTTTAGCCGAAATAAGAATAATGACAGCAGCCCTTGCAATAGGTGTAGCCGAAGCAGCATACAATGATGCATTAGAATACGCAAAAACAAGAGTTCAATTCGGGAAATCAATAGGTAAATTTCAAGCAGTACAATTGAAATTTGCCGATATGGCTGTTCAACTTGAAATGGCAAAAAATTACCTTTTGTACGCTGCATATCTAAGTGATAATAATCTTCCACGTCAAAAGGAATCTATGATTGCCAAGTTGTATTCTTCAGAAATTTCAGTAAATATTTGCGATGAAGCATCGAGAGTACTTGCATCTTATGGCTATGCTGTTGAGTACAATCTTGAAAGATATTTGAGAGATTCAAGATTTACGCTAATAGGCGGTGGAACTTCAGAAATTTTAAAAATAAATATTGCTAAAGAACTTGGATTATGAGTTATATTAAGTCTTACGGTGTTGCATTTCCTTCTTTTAGAATTGATGATAATGTATTGCATTACATAGGTAAAAAATCACAATCTAAAGCAATATGTTTTTCTGATGAAGACTTAATTACACTTGCCTATGAATCAAGTATAGAATGTGTAAAAACTCAATATAGCTCAATAGATGCTGTTTTTTTTGCTACAAATTCTCCGGTTTTTCAAAATCGCTATCATTCAGCATATATAGCAGACTTGCTTGGTATAAATAATAATGCTTTATATCTCGATTTTATTGGCACAAATAGATGCAGTACTGACGCATTAATGATTGCTGACCAATTTGTAAATTCCGGTAAATATAAAAATATATTATTAGTTGCTGCAGATGTTAAATATGCTGAAATAGGAGATGAAATATTTTCGTCATCAGGTCATGCAGCTATTGCGGTTCATATTTCAAACGAAACAGGTATTGCAAAAATTGACGAATGTTTTAATGTTGGGTCAAGCATTTCAGAAGAATTTATTTATAAAAATAATGAATTAAAATATGATCCAAGATACATTAGAGAAATTGGATTTAAAAAGAATATTGAAGAAGTAGTTGATAAAATTAAAAAATATAATGAAAGCTGTCAAAAAGTAATATTAAATTCAAAATACAGCAAATTAGCCGGAAATTTATTTATTAAATCAGGATTTAAAGAACAACAATTTGCTGTTGATACTATTTCTCGAAACATTGGGAATGTAGGCAGTTCGCATGTGTTTTTACAGTTAATACAAGAAATTGAAAATGGAACAAATTCAATTTTACTTATTGATTATACTAATGGTTCAAATGTTATTTTAATTAATAATTGCAAGAGTTTAGGAATTTTAAAAAGAAAAATTGAGGATTATAAAAAAATAGAAAGTTATCAGGATTATTTAAAATTAAGGAAAGTAGGAAATTTTAACTCTTCTAAATATAAAAGCAAAGAAATATTTAGTTCTGAAATGATGAACGATAGAGAAAAAAGTGCTTTTATCAGGCTAATTGGCATAAAGTGTAAAAATTGCGGTACATGTTATTTTATCAAAACTGAAAAATGCAAAAAATGTAAATCTCAACACTTTGAAACAGTAAAATTATCGAGAACAGGACAGGTATATTCATTTACACGCGAACATTATTTTCCTGTTGCATTTCCGCCTGTTACAATGCTTGTAATTGACCTTGATGGAGGCGGAAGAGTTACATTACAGCAAACTGATTGTATTTCGCCTGAAAATAATAAAATTGAAATAGGGTCAAAAGTTAGATTGGTATTGAGGAAAATGATAGAACAGGATTACAAACCAAATTATTTTTTTAAAGCAGTAGTAATAGAATGAAAGATATAGCTGTAATAGGAATTGGGGTTACAAAATTTGGCGAACTTTTCAATATGAGTTACGATGATTTAGTTCGCGATGCAGCAAATCAGGCTATAAATGATGCAAGAATAAATACAGATGAAATTGGTGCAGCATGGCTATCTACTGCATTTCCCGAAATAGGAGTTTATAAAGGAAGAAGTGGTATGGATTTAAGCGAACCATTGTGCATGTATAATATCCCGGTAACACGAGTTTCAAATTTTTGTGCTTCTGGAGCTGATGCCATAAGAAACGCTGTAAATTCTTTGAGAGCCGGAGAATGTGATGTGGTAATGGCGCTTGGGGTTGAGAAATTACGCGACAGGCAACCACAAGACAGTATTGTAAAAATGATGGTGGAATATGGACATCCATTTTTGCAAAAAGGTTTTACAGCCGCAGGAACATTTTCTATTTATGCAAAACGCATGATGCATGAATTTTCATTAAAACAAGAAGATATTGCTGAAATTTCAGTTAAAAATCATTATCATGGTTCATTAAACGAGAAAGCACATCATAGAAAATCGTGTACATTAGCAGAAGTTATGAGTTCGCCAATGGTAGCAGATCCGCTTACAGTAATGGATAGTTGCCCGACTACCGATGGAGCAGCATGTGTAATTATGGTAAGAGCTGAAGATGTTGATAAATCAAAGCATAATCCGATATTTATTAAAGGAATAGGGCTTTCGGTTTCTACCGGTTGGGATTTGCCTTTTTTTGACCCCAATCATGATTTTTTATCATTTGAAGCAACACGAACTGCAGCACAAATGGCATACAAACAAGCATTAATATCAAAACCTATAGAAGAGCTTGATTTAATTGAAGTGCATGATTGTTTTTCTATAGTTGAGTTGCTTACCTATGAAGATTTAGGATTATGTAAAAAAGGTGAAGCCAAAGATATGATAAGAGGAAAAGAAACTCAATTAGGAGGGAAAATTCCGGTAAATGTAAGTGGAGGTTTGTTGTCTTGTGGTCATCCTGTAGGAGCCACAGGAATAAGAATGGTGACAGAAGTAGTTAATCATTTAAGAAATAATGCAGGAAAAAGACAAGTAAATGGTGCAAAAAGAGGACTTACTCACAATATTGGTGGTCCTGGAGCAATTGCATCTGTAATAATATTAAGTAATGAAAATTATTAGTTAAAAAAATGAGAGTATTGTTAAGTAAACCCGGTCTTGACGGGCACGACGTAGGAGTGAAAGTATTGGCACATGGGCTAAAAGAAGCTGGTATTGAAGTTCATTATACCGGTTTGAGAAAGAGTATTGAAGAAATAGTAAATATGGCAGTAAAAATAAATGCTGATATTATTGGGTTATCAATTTTATCAGGTACTCATTTAGTTTTAGCAAAAAAAATGAAAGAAGAATTACAAAAACGTAACCTTAATTTTCACTGGGTAGTAGGAGGAAATATTCCGGCAAAAGATATTGATGAATTGAAAAAAATAGGCGCGAACGAAGCGTTTGCAACAGGGACCAAAGTGAGTGAAGTTGTTTTATATTTTATAAGTATCGAAAAAAATAAAAACTAAAATGAAAAGCAAAACAGCAAAAGAGATGAATGTAAAACCGGTATTTAATGAATCAGGTTTTGAAATAAATCCTGTTTATACTGCCGATGATATTACTAACAGCAGCACTCATAATGAAATGCCTGGGCAATATCCATTTACCCGTGGGATACACCCCACAATGTATAGAAACAAACCATTTACAATAAGACAGTATGCAGGTTTTGCTTCACCTGAAGAAACAAACGAAAGATTTCATTTTTTAATAAGAAATGGGCAAACAGGATTGAATGTAGCTTTTGATTTGCCTACACAATGCGGATTTGACTCTGATGACCCAAGAGCTTTTGGTGAAATTGGGAGAGTAGGTATGTCAATTGATACACTTGATGATTTTGAAATTGCGTTTAAAAATATTGACCTTGATAAAATTACAGTTTCACTTACTATAAACGGAACAGCAATAATTCTTATAGCAATGTATATAGCTATGGCTGAAAAACGCGGATTTGATATTTCAAATTTAAGAGGAACAGCACAAAACGATATTCTAAAAGAGTTTATTGGCAGAGGTACATGGATTTTTCCGGTTGACAAATCAGTCAAACTTGTTGTAGATACTATTGAATATTGTGCCAAGTATGTACCAAAGTACAGCCCTGTAAGTGTATGCGGCTATCATATTAGAGAAAGCGGAGCAAATCCGGTTCAGGAAATGGCTTATGCTTTTTGTATAGCAAAAGCATATACTGACGGTGCATTGCAAAGAGGAATTTCAATAGATGATTTTGCATCAAGATTATCTTTTAATTTTGATATTTATGGAAATTTGTTTGAGCAGATTGCTAAATTCAGAGGAGGCAGAAGACTTTGGGCTAAAATAATAAGAGAAGACTACAAAGCACAAAAAGATTCATCATGCTGGCTAAGAATGATTGCAGGTGGCGGTGGTGGTGGTTTGACAAAAGAGCAACCTGAAAATAATATTGTAAGAAGTGCATATTACGCACTTATAAGTGCATTGTCTGGCACACAAACAATGGCATTATGCAGCTACGACGAAGCATATACAATTCCTACCGAACATTCTGCTGAAATATCTTTGAGAACAATGCAGATAATGATTAATGAAATGGGAATTTGTGACACTGTTGACCCACTTGGAGGTTCATATTACATAGAAGCATTAACTGATAAATTTGAAAATGCAATTAGAGAAGAAATGAAAACTGTTGATAATTGGGATGGAATAATAAATGCAGTATCTACAGGCAAAATACAAGAGTCGGTTTCAAAACAGGCTTACGAAAGAGAAATGGGTATGCAAAAAGGAAATATACCTAAAGTAGGTGTAAATATTTACACTCGCAATGAAGAGTCAAGAGAAGTAGAATTTCACCCATATAATCAATTGGCTGCGGATATGCAGATTGATAAACTAAAAATTATAAAAGAGAAAAGGAATAATGCAAAAGTGAATGAGTGTATAGAAAATATAAAATCAGAAGCATTAAATAATAAAAATCTCATGCCTTCAATAATACAGGCAGTAAAAGAATACTGTACTGTTGGAGAAATTGTAAATGCAATGAAAGAAGTTTACGGAGAATTTAAAGAGCCGATATTTTTTTAATGAAAAAAACAGTAACAGTATTTAGCCTCGAACAGGCACTTGCATTGCCTTTTGCCACCCAACGAATGGTACACTTGGGTTGGCGAGTTATACGAATTGAATCACCACCGGAAGAAAATGGCGGAAATCCTGGCGATCCCAATAGATACATAGGTGCTGACTTGGGCTACAAAGATTTACATTCATACTATATTGCTCCAAATGTTGGTAAAGAAGCCATAACTATTAATCTAAAGAAAAAAGATGGGCAGGATTTATTGCTAAAATTAATAAAAGAACTGAATGTTGATGTTTTTTTGTGTAACACAATGCCAAAGCGTTACAAGCAATTAGGTATTGAATATAAAACGTTAAAAAAAGCAAATCCAAATATTATTTGGTGTTCAATTTCTGCTCAAGGTCCGTACTATCCTGAAGCAGCAGGATATGACCCCGCATTACAAGCTATGATGGGTTATACTTTTTTAACAGGTGAATCAAACGGCAAACCTGTACCTTGTGGTATTCCAATTATTGATTTAAAATCAGGTGATGAAGCTTTTACACAAGTATTATTAGCACTATTAGAAAAACAAAAGACAGGTAAAGGAAAAGAAATTTTTATTTCGATGACTCAATGTGCTGCAAGTTGGCTTATAACGGCTTTGCCTCAGTTAAATTTTGTAAAATCAGAATCAGAATTATTTAAAAGAAGCGGAAATGAACACAGAAGTTTTATTCCTTGCAATGCATATCCAACTAAGGACGGAATGATTTATTTAGCAATTGGAAATGATAACCAATGGTCAAAATTTTGTTCATTACCTGGTTTTGAAAGTCTATATAAAACTGAAAGAATTACAAATGAAGGAAGGATGAAAGACAAAGAAAATATATATGTAGAAATCGGAGAAATTTCGAAGAAATATACTGCTAAAGATTTTTTTGATTTGTGTAAAAGTATAAATCTATCGGTAGCTCCTGTAAATTCTATTAAAGATGTAGCCGAACTTGAATTTATTGAAAGTGAAATGATAAACTCTAAAATGCCTGATGGTAAAAATGCAAAACTATTTCCTCCGGCATATAATTCTGAGTTTTTAAAAACTAATAAAATGACTCTTCAGTGTGCTCCGAGACTTGGAGAGAATAATGATAAAATTTTATCAGAAGCAGGGTTTAATTCAGATGAAATTGATAATTTTACAAAAAATAATATAATATAGTTGTTATGTTAAAACGCACCAAAAATATTATTACTTCGAGAGAAGAACCTTATAAAACTTGTGTTATGGGAAACGAAGGAATTGTAAGGGCTGCTGTTGAATCAGGAGTTAATGGTGTATTTTCTTATCCTGGCACTCCATCTACCGAAATTTCTGAAATATTCAATCATATTTATAATTTTCAACATAATTCTGAAAATGAAAAATTATATCCACAACTATCTTTCAATAAAATTTACTTTGAATACAGTATAAACGAAAAAATAGCAATGGAAAAAGCCATTGCATTTTCAATAGGTAATAAAAGTGCAATGTGTGTGATGAAAAATGTGGGAATGAATGTAGCAAGCGACCCACTTATGTCTGTAACTTATCAAACAATTGGAGGCCCGCTTGTGATAATAGTTTGTGATGACCCTGGCTGCCATTCAAGTTCAAACGAACAAGATTCAAGATTTTGGGGACCTATGGCATCTGTACCTGTTTTTAACCCTTCAACTCCCCAAGAATCATATACCATGGTAAAACAGGCTTTTGGACTTTCTGATTTAATAAAATTGCCTGTAATAGTTAGAACTACAACAAGAGTATCTCATACAAGAGGACTTGTAAATTATGGTAGAATTAATAACAGAGTAAATGATGCAATTTTTGAAAGATTGCCTGAACACATAAATATCCCTGCAAGAACAGCTACTGCACATTCAAAATTGATAAATAAATTAAACTCAAATGCCTCAAAAGAACTTTTTAAACAAAATATCAGATTATTAAATAAAGGGAAAAGTAATAGAAATTGTATAATTACAAGCGGAGTATCAACAACTTATACTATTGAAATAACTGAAAATTATGATTTGCAACATCTGGTAGATATTATTGAAATTGGGATGATTTACCCATTTCCTGAAAAAGAAATTATTGAATTACTTGAAAATAATTATGATAAAATACTTGTACTTGAAGAACTTGAACCATTTGTTGAAAATCATATAAGAAATATTTGTCAAAGAAATAACTTAAATATAGAAATTTTTGGTAAAGGATATTCTTCGTTGGTTACAACAGGCGAATTTTCGCTTGAAATAATTAGAGAAGTAATTGAAAAATTTACTGAATCAAATTTTAAAAAACAGGATAATATACCACTTGATAATTTTGAAAATTATTTAAATCAATTGCCTCCAAGACCACCGGCATTGTGTGCAGGATGCCCTCACAGAGCTACTTTCTATTTATTAAAACTGGCAATACCACGTGAGCAAAATGAGCTAATAATGTGCGGTGATATAGGGTGTTTTGGTTTGGGAGCCTTACCACCTCTGAAAATGATAGATACAATAAACCACATGGGAATGAGTATCTCAATGGCTCAAGGGCTGTATGAATCTTTTCATAGTTCTGAAAAAGATAGGAAAGTAGTTGCATTGCTTGGTGATGGCACATTTTTTCATTCAGGATTATCATCATTAGTTAATGCTGTTTATACAAGGGCAAATATTCTTGTAATAATTTTTGATAACAGAACTATTGGAATGACCGGTCACCAAGACCACCCGGGGGCGTCTCATTTGCCAAAATACAAAGAAATTGAGATACCGCCCGTTCTTAAAGGACTTGGGATAGAGGTTGTAGAAACAATAAATCCATTCAGTATTCGCGATAGTTTTTATAAAGTTGAAAAAGCTATGGCACACAAAGGAGTATCGGTAATTGTATCAAAAGCCCCATGTATATTTCTTCCTGAATATGTAACCCAGTCAAAACATAAAACAATAATTAAGGTTGACCACTCAAAATGTAATACTTGTGCAAATCATTTAGATGAAGAACTTGCCTGTTCGCGTTGCTACGCACCAAAGAACAACTTATCTAGGGCAAAATCAAAACTTATGGCTGAAAATAATATTAGTGGAGAAGCTCAACTTTGCCCTGCCAATATCTGTAACCACGGTTTTTTTAATTCAATATTAGAAGGAAGTTATAAAGAAGCTGTAGAAATTGTAAGAGATAAAATGCTTTTTGCACGTACATGTGGCGATGTGTGTCACAGACCATGCGAACTATTTTCTGATAAAAATAATTTTATACCAATTAAGCTGTTAAAAAAGACAGTTTCTGCAATTGACAATAATTTTTACGATTTTTCAGCACCTATTCAGAGAGTTAAAAATGCTGAAAGAAAAAATAAAAAAGTAGCTGTAATAGGAGCAGGACCTGCAGGTTTGAGTGCAGCTTATGACTTAGTGCAACAAGGGTATGAAATTACCGTTTTTGATAAAGAAGACAAACCAGGGGGGATGATTACTTTTGCAATTCCTTCTTTCAGAATGGACAAAAATGGATTTGAGTTTGAAGCTATGCAACTTAAAGAAATGGGAGTGGAGTTTGTTTTTAATACTACAATTGGTAAAGATATTTCGTTTGATAAAATTAAAAATAATTTTGATTCAATAATTGTTGCAACAGGCTTACAAAAATCAAAACAACTTGACCTAATTGAAAAAAATATTAAACCTGAAAATAAATCAGATGCCATAACTTTTTTAAAGAGTTTTAATCAAAACAAAAGCTTATTTAAAAATAATTCGAATGTATTGATAATAGGTGGTGGCAATAGCGCAATTGACGCAGCAAGAGCTGCAAAAAAACTAAGCCAACAAAATCATGTTACAGTTTCATGTATTGAAAGCGAAGAAAAAATGCCTGCATTTAAAGACGAAATAATACATGCCAAAAATGAAGGAATTGATTTTATTAACGGCAGTTTTGTAAATAAAATAAGTGAAATGCAAAATGGCAAAATAGCGGTAGAATTGAATGATTTTGAAAACAAATCAAAAAAAATGTACAGCTTAGAATGTGATTATGTAATTACTGCAATTGGTCAAGTAGGCGATAATGCTTTAAATATGGATAATAAAAATGTGTATGACGAAAATGGCAGAATAAATAATTTTGAAAATAAATTGGAAATAGATAAAGTATTTGTAGCAGGAGATGTTTGTGCCGGTAACAATATGAGTTTGATTGGAGCCATTGCGTCTGGCAAAAAAGCAGCAATACAAGTAAGAAAATTTCTTGAGAACTATAAATACGATTATGAAGGAGATTTTGCTTTAAAAAGATTAAACGATACTCAAATACCTCACTATAGAACTAATAATTTTGATATTGATAAAAAAGAACTTGAGAAATATGATTTGTTCCAGTCTTGTCAGAAATGCAATCATTGTATTGATAATTTCGGTTGTCCTGCAATGGTTAAGGTTAATGGAAAAGTTCAAATTGATATGTCGAGATGTACATTATGTGGTTTGTGTATTGATGTATGTCCTAATAATGCTATAAGTTGGGCAACAGTTGAAGAAGAAACGATAAATTAATGAGTGTAAAAACAAAAATTCTTATAGCAGGAGTAGGAGGGCAAGGTATAGTTTACCTTACAAATATTTTAGTAGAAGCAGCTATGATTTCTGATATTTCTGTAAGTGTAAGTGAAATTCACGGATTATCTCAAAGAGGAGGAGTAGTAACAGCCGGTATTGGACTTGGAGAAAATTGCTCTGGTTTTATGAAAAATGCAGGAGTAGATTTTTTGATTGGACTTGAACCATTAGAGACTCAAAGATGTCTTAATTATTTACATAAAAATAGTTGTGTGGTTTTTGGGAACTACAAAATGCTGCCATACTCTGTAAATGCAGGAACATCAGTATATCCTGATATTGTTAAATTAATGGAATTTTTAAAATCACAGTGTAGAAAGGTAGTTTTTGTTGAGAATTTTCCTGAAAGTATAGATGCTGTAAATTACAATTTATATTTATTAGGTAAAATGGCAGTCTTGCCTGACTTTCCCCTTAGTGCTAATATCATTGAGAGAGCAATAGAAAACATAGTTGAAGGAAAAAATAAAGAAAAATCATTAAGAATTTTTAAAATGGGATTACTTGAAGAAACCACAATATAGATATAATATTAAAAATGCAAAAAACTGAAGTAAGCAAAAAAATAAAAATTTCATTTGAGCTTAACAATCGAAAAATTAATATGGATGTAAAGCCTTCATCATTACTGCTTGATATTTTAAGAGATGAACTTGGTATGAAGGGTACAAAACCGGGCTGTAATGAAGGTGAATGTGGGGCATGTACTGTTTTGATTAATGGAAATGCAATAAATTCGTGCCTATACCTTGCAGTAAATGCAAACGGAAAAGAAATTACAACTATTGAAGGTTTAGTAAAAAATGACGGTACACTTGACCATGTTCAAAAAGCAATAATTGATAATGGTGCCGTTCAATGCGGATTTTGTACCTCTGGTATGATAATGTCAATCAAATCAATTGAGAACTATTATTTAAGTCAAAATAATAATGTAAAAAATAAGAAAAAACCAAACAAAGAAGAAATTAAAAAATGGCTTGAAGGAAATTTGTGCAGATGCACAGGTTATATAAAAATTATAGATGCCGCCGAAAAAGTGTTGATTAATGAAGAGTAAATTATGCTTAAAAAAAGGAAATTAAATATCATAGGTACTCCCGTACCAAAACATGATGGAAAAATAAGAGTAAGCGGTCAGGCAGTATATGGGCATGATATTAATTTGACAGGGATGTTATATGGTGCAATTCTTCGTACAGAACATCCATCTGCAATTATTGAAAAAATTGATATTTCAGAGGCTTTAAAACTTGAAGGAGTTGAATGTATAATTACTGCTGACGATATTGATGTAAATAATATTAGTTATAAAAGAGACCATCCTATACTGAAAAAGGGAGAAGTAAATTGTATAAGAGATGAAATTGCCGCAGTAGCAGCAACATCAAAAGAAGTAGCCCAAAATGCAATTAAACTTATAAGAGTAGAATATAAAATAAGAAAAGGAATATACGACCCGATAGAAGCTCTTGAAGAAAGTTCGCCACAAATAAATAAATTTATAAGTGGCAAATACAAAAACAAAAATACAGCCGAAGTATTTAAATATTCACATGGAAACATTGAAGAAGAAAAAAAGAAAAGTATAGTAAATGTTTCACGCAGATTTACATTGCCTAGAGTAACTCATGCATGTATGGGAACAAGTAATATTACTGCTCATTTTGATAAACTTAGTGGCAAGTTAGTTTTATATAGTTCTACCCAAGTGCCATTTTTATATCAGAGAGATATGGCACATGCCTTAAAAATGAATCCATCTGATATTAGAATTATTCAGCCTGTGATTGGTGGGGGATTTGGCAGCAAACTTGATATGTATCCATTTGAACCAATTTGTGCATTACTTTCAATTAAAACAGGCAAACCTGTTCAAATTATTTATTCAAGACAGGAAGAGTTTATTGCCTCACCTACAAGACAACCAATGATTATAGATATTGCATGTGGTGCTGATAAAGATGGAAATTTTACATATCGAGATATAAAAATCATAAAAGATAACGGCGCCTATACATCATGGGGGGCAACAACTCCATTTGTAATTATGCAAGCATTTTCATCACTTTATCAGGTAAAAGCATGCAAATTTGAAGCAACTGCAGTTTATACTAATAATGTATTTGCCGGCTCTTTCAGAGGGTATGGCAATCCACAGGCTACTTTTGCTCTTGAAAGAATTATTGATTTATTAGCAGATAAGCTAAAAATTAGTAAAGCTGAAATAAGACTAAAAAACGCAAACTATAAAAATGAAATTACAGGACAGGGCTTACATTACGAAACATGCGGTCATATTGAGTGTCTTGAAAAGGTAATTTCAGAAAGTAATTTTTATAATAAAAAAAATACAGAAAATGGCAGATTCAGAAAAGGAATTGGGCTTGCGTCAATGTTGCATGTAGGTGGCGGAGCCAAAATTTACCGTTCTGATGGCTGTGGAACTACATTAAAAATTGACCCTTACGGATATTGTACAATTATTACTGGCTCAAATGAAATTGGGCAAGGCTCAGAAACTGTTCTTGCAATGATAGCATCAGAAGAATTAGGTATTGAACTATCAAAAATAAAAGTAATAAATACCGATACTGATATTAAACCATGGGATGTAGGGGTACATGCTTCACGTACAAGTTTTGTGGCTGGAAATTCATTGCTTGGAGCAATTAATATTTTAAAAGATAAATTAAATAATAAAGCCAAACAATTATTAAATACTGAAAACTCAGATTTTATATACCAAAACGGAATGATTGCAATTGAAAATGCAAACGAGGCACTAGCGCTTGACAAAGTTGTAAGAGAAATGCATTTTTCAGAACCAAGCGAACTTGCCATAGCAAGTTATTTTTATGAGCCATTAAGCCAATTTCAAAATAAAGAATTTAAAGGTAATGTTTCGGGCACTTATGCTTTTGCATCGCAGGCTATAGAAGTAAAAGTAGATACTTATACAGGAAATATTGAAATTACAAATGTTCATACTGCTCAGGATGTAGGCAAAGTACTAAATCCTTTACTTTTAGATGGACAAATACATGGTGGAATTTTACAGGGAATAGGTTATGCAATTTCAGAAGAAATGATTTATGAAGAAGGAAAGTTACTAAATCCAAATTTTCATAACTATAAACTTCTTACTGCCTCTGATGTCCCAAATATTCATTTTTATCCAATTGAAACAAATGACAAACAAGGACCTTATGGAGCAAAAGGAGTAGGAGAAGCGCCTCTTATTCCAACTGCTGCCGCTATTGCTAATGCAGTTTGCGACGCATTGGACATTGAAGTTTTAGAATTGCCTCTTACCCCTGAAAGAGTTTTGAAAGCTATTAATTTTAAAAAATAAAAATTGAATGAATTTTAATATAGAAATTCCCGCCAGCAAAAATGAACTTATTGAATTGTTGAGTGAGTACAA
This sequence comes from Bacteroidia bacterium, assembly GCA_020849295.1. Lineage (GTDB taxonomy): Bacteria > Bacteroidota > Bacteroidia > NS11-12g > UBA9320 > JABWCE01. Next base: position 111,770 of record JADLGN010000009.1, on the reverse strand, counting down.
AAACAAAAAATACAGAATTGGTGCTGGTTGCACAGATTTGATAATGGAACTGAGAAAGAAACCTGAAGATGACTTAACAGTAATAAATATTTCTCAAATAAATGATGAAGATTTTAATAATATTAAACTTTCAAACAATAAAATTGTAATTGGCGCAAATACAAATGTTGTTAAAATTTGCACAAATAATGAAGTTGTAACAAATTTTCCTACATTGAAAGAAGCTGCACAAAACCTTGCTTCAAATCAAATTAGACAAGTTGCAACTATTGGAGGAAATATATGTACAGCTTCACCTTCTGGTGATTTAATTTGTGCCCTTATGGCTTTAAAAGCAAATCTTGAAATAATCGATTTTGCCGGAAACAAAAGATCTGTTTCGATTCTTGAGTTTTATAAAGGAGTACGAATTACTGATCTAAAAAAAAGTGAATTTTTATCATCAATAGAAATAGATTTAAATAAAGTAAATCCTAAAAATATGTATTCAGGGTTTATCAAGATTGGTACACGAAAATCTATGGAATGTTCTGTGGTTTCCCTTGCTTATCATATTCAGTTAAACGAAAATTATAAAGTGATAAGTGCCGGTTTGGCCTTTGGAGCATCTGCCCCAACTGTTATTTTTGCTTACGACGCTTGTGATTTTTTGATTAATAAAAATATAACTGAACTTAAAAACAACGAAATTGATGAATTTGCAAACCATATATTAAAATATGCATCTCCAATAGATGATTTAAGGGCAACAGCATGGTACAGAAAGCAGGTTCTTTTCAATATTAGCAAAAGTATTTTAGAAGAATTTTCAAAGACGAATTAATGAAAAGAAATATAATAAATGTAAGACTTTCGGCAAATGAGAATTTTTATGGTTGCTCGCCAAATGTATTTAAAGCAATTAATTCACAAACAGAAAACATAAGCCTTTATCCAAATGCTCCACTAAAATTAAAGGAAGTATTAGCCAATAAATATAATATTTCGGCTAATAAATTGATAATAGGAGCAGGCTCGGTTCGAATAATAGAAAATTTAATTTTAACCTTTGTAAAAGATGATGAAGAAGTACTGATTTTTGACAATAGTTTTGTTGCATACAAACAACTATGCTCGTTTCATAATAAGAAATGTGTTATGGCAAAACTTGATAATGGCAGGTGTGATCCAAAAAAATTGTTACCATTAATTAATAAAAAAACTAAACTTATTTTTATTGCAAATCCTAATAATCCGACAGGTACAATTATTTCACATAATGAGCTTGAAAGTTTTTTATCAGAAATTTCACCAGAAATAATTGTAGCAATCGATGAAGCATATTCTGAATACGTATTCGATGACAATTTTCCGGATTCAATAAAATTACAGGAAAAATATAAAAATCTAATTATTTTACACTCATTATCTAAAATTTATGGAATTGCAGGGATTCGTGTCGGATTTGGTATAGCAGATGAAAAAAATATTGTAAAAATGTCATCAAAAATGTTGCCTTTTACGCTCAATACAATTGCAGAAGCAGCAGCAATAGCTTCTATTGAAGATGATAATTTTATTGAAAATTCAAGGGAGAAAAATAGAATAAATTTGAAGTATCTATATGAAAATTTTGTAAAATTAGGATTAAATATATTTCCAAGTCAGGCAAATTTTATATATTTATGGTTTGACAGCGAAAAAGAAAAAGATTGTTTTTATAATGTTCTTGCTCAAAACAATATTATTATTTGTGATATGAAAGTTTTTGGGCAACCTAATGCAGTTAGAATTACTATTGGAGATAATAAAGTGAGCAGAAAAATTATTTGTTTGATAAAGTATGAATTTATAAGAAATTTAAAATCTTAAAATCTGGGAACAAGTAATGTTTTAGCCATTTTTAATCCTGAAATTTGAGTTTCGATATAATTGCATAAGTTTTCAAAATCAAGTTGAGCATACTTCAAAAATCCGGAAGCATGAGCATAAATTGAAGGTGAATTAATTTTTGAAGTCAGGTAATAGCCATCTAAAAATCCTTTTATTCCACCTGAAATAATAAAATTGTTACACAAAGGTTTGAAGTTTTTATTTTTGGTCAAATTATTTACAAAATCAACCATTTCAATTGCAGTATGACCTACTTTGGTAACAGGAGTAAATTCACTTTTTAGAATATTGTCATTTCTGGATATTTCAATTTGAGAAAAATTTGTTCCTCCCAATGCTCCAAACTCAATTGCTTTTAGAGGTAATTCCATAAGTTTTTTAATACTTTCAGGACCTATTCCCTGACCAACTTCTTTTACAATAATATTAATATCTTTTTTATTGAGAACTTCAGAAATAGTATGAAATGGATTTAAAGATATTTTATCACCCTCCGGTTGAAGCCATTCTTGAAGAGGATTAATATGAATAATCAAGCCATTTGTGTTGGTTTTATCTATAAGTTCGCTTATTTTATTTAGTTTATCTGAAATTAACAATTGTTCAACTTGAGCAATGCCAAGATTTGCAAAAATTACAGCATTATCTCCTGCAATTTTTCTCAGATTAAAATCATTAAGAAATTCATCACTATAAAGCAAAGACCTGCAAGAGCCAAGCCCTATACCAAGATTATACTTTTTGCAAGCCAGAGCCAGATTATTATTAATTTTATTTGCATTTGCTGTTCCGCCCGTCATACTCGATACCCAAATAGGAGCACCAAATTTGTAATTCAAAAATTCTACAGAAATATCTGTTTCGTTTATATTGCAATTAATTGCAGGTTCATAATAAAATCGTGTATCTGCTTCAGAAATTTGAGACTTTAATGCAAGTTTTATATGTTCTGATTTTCGTTCAGCTTCAGTTTTTTTCTTCATTAAAAAATTCAAATTTACCAATTATCAACTTTATTCAATCAAAAATTTTAATTTAAGTGAACAATTACTTAAAATTGCAGAATGAATTACAAAATTCTTGAAGGTAAAAGAGGAATTATTTTTGGAGCACTTGATGAACGTTCTATTGCATGGAAAGTAGCCGAAAAATGCAATGAAGCAGGTGCCAGTTTTGTTTTGACTAACGCACCTATTGCTTTGCGAATGGGTACTATTAATGAATTAGCTCAAAAGACAGGTTCGGAAATTATACCATGTGATGTTAGTGTTGATGATGATATGAAAAATCTGATTGAACAATCAATGCAAAAGTTGGGTGGTAAATTAGATTTTATTTTACATTCGGTCGGTATGAGTTTTAATATTAGAAAAAAACATTCTTATACTGAACTTGACTATGAACTTATGAAAAAAACTTTGGATGTATCTGCAATTTCATTTCATAGGCTACTTCAAACATGTTATAATTTAGACGCATTGAAAGAATGGTCAAGCGTAGTTGCACTTACTTATATTGCTGCACAAAGAGTATTTCCTAATTACAATGAAATGGCAGATACTAAAGCCTTGCTTGAATCTATAACAAGAAGTATGGGATTTCATTATGGTAAAAAGAAAAAGGTAAGAATTAATACAATTTCACAATCTCCTACATTTACATCAGCAGGTTCTGGTGTTGGCGGTTTTGATTCGTTTTTGAGTTATTCAGAAAAAATGTCGCCACTTGGAAATGCATCTGCCGATGAGTGTGCAGAGTATTGTGTTGTAATGTTTTCTGATTATACAAAAATGGTAACAATGCAAAATCTTTTTCACGATGGCGGATATTCATTTACCGGAGCAAGCGAAGAAGTGCTTAATTCTATGGGTATTTAATCGGTTATTCTATATTTCTTTGCCTTATTGCTTCATAAAGTATAACTGAAGCAGAGTTTGAAACGTTCATAGAATCTATAGCACCTTTTTGTGGAATTTTTATACAATTAAAATTGTGTTCGAGCCATTTTTTATTGATTCCATTTGCTTCTGAGCCAACAACAATTGCACTTGCAGAAGTGAAATTGTGTTTATAATAAAAGTCAGATGAATCCAAATAAGTTAAATAAGTTGAAATTTTATTTGATTTTAACCAATCAATACATTCGCCAACAGATGATAAAATTATTTTTTGGGTAAAAACAGCCCCAAGACTTGCTCTTATACAATTTGGGTTGTACAAATCTGTTACGCTGTCTGTAACTATTACTGCATCAGTTCCGGCAGCATCACAAGTACGCAACATAGCACCCATATTGCCAGGTTTTTCAACCGAATCTATAATTAATATAAGAGGATTTGATGGTAAATTTAAATTTTGAAAAGTATAGAAAACAGGTTCTGCGATTGCTAAGCAATTTTCAATTCCCTTGCGATAAACAAGTGAATCAAATACCTCAGGAGAAACATCTGTAATATTTAATTCATTAGAAATTTTAAGTTTGTCTTTTAAGTTGATTTCGCTAATATGTTTGCTGCAAAAAATGATTTTTTTTATATTAAATCCCGAATGAATAGCATGATAACATTCTCTTAAACCTTCGATAGTAATAAGATTTTGTTCTTTTCTTTCTTTTGATTTACTAAGTTTATTTATATTTTTTATTAATGGATTCTTAAAACTTGAAATTAATTCGACCATTTAGTTCTTTTCATTTTTTTCTGTAATCGTTTTATTCTGCATTTAGATTTAAGTTCTTTGTAAAGCGTTTTTGCTAAAATTAAGTTATAATCTTCATTTGTTGTATTTATCTGTACAAAATCAGAATTTGAACTATACCAAATATTACTAAGCACTTGGTAATTTTGTTTTCTTAAAATATATTTAACAAGATTTTCTGCATTTTCAACATCGCCTTTAAATTTTTTCTTATGTAGATTATTTAATGAAATTTCAATTTGACATAAAGATTTGTAGCATATTGTTTTTATAGGGAAATAAGTAACAGAATCAATTTTAGTTTTAAAATTAGTGTCAGGAACAACATTGGCTATTAATACTAAGTTTACTTCAGGGTCATCAGCATTTACAGTAAGATTTACTCCTTTTGCCAAATAACCGGTTTTAAAACTTGTATTAAGTTCAACGTAAACAGAAGATGTATCGCCAGGTTTTATAGGAGATGACCACCTTGGAGTTGTGCATCCACATGTAACATCAACTTTGTAAATAATTAATGGTTTATTGCCTGTATTTCTAAACTTAAATGTATATTTACATATTGTCCCTTCTGTTACTGTTCCAAAATCAATTTGTTTTTTTTCGAAACTTGCAATCGGTTGTGAAAATACACAAAATGAAAATAATATAAATAATATTGAAGTTAAAAATTTTAGCATTTGATTTGCATACAAATATAGTTAAGTAAAATTTTAAAATGATTAATAAAAAAAATACTTATTTTGTCATATTATTTACCTTCTATATTTTAAAAGTATTACCTAAAAAAAATAAAAAAAACAAAAAAATGAGACGTACAATTTTAACATCATTAGCGCTACTTAGTTTAGTAGTATCATCATTTGCACAAAGTGCATCAGCAGTATTAGACAAATGCCTTGCGGCAGTAGTTACAGTTGCAGTTTATCAAACAGAGCCTTATGGCAAAATGACTCTTGGTATGAGAGGTGAAGTTTCTGAAGAGGCATACAGGAAAGCCCTTGACTTATCAAATGCAAAAGGAAGCGGTTCTGGGTTTATTATTAAAAGAAACGGGAAGTATTATGTAGTAACAAATGCTCACGTTATAGAATCAGCATCAACTTCAAGCGGAAGTATTTATGTTTTTTCTATCAATCAAACAAAATATGAAGTAAGAGTATTAGGCGGAGATTCATTTTACGATCTTGCAATTCTTGAATTTGTAACAACTCCTGGGTCAGAAATAGATTATGTAGATTTTACAAAATCTGAGCCAAAAATAGGAGACAAAGTATATGCAATAGGAAATCCATTAGGCACATATCCTTATACAGTAACTGATGGTATTATTAGTGCAAAAAATCGTGCAAGAGGAGGTCTTACGGGTAAATTCGGATTTTTGCAACACACAGCAACAATTATTTGGGGAAATAGTGGCGGACCATTGATTAATGAAAAAGGTGAAGTTGTGGGTGTGAACTCTCAAATAGCATTTGCAACTGCTCCTGATGGTAGTCAGGTTTTGCAACAGCAAATAAATTTTTCGCTTGAGCCAAAAATTACCGAAAAAATAATAAAAGATGTATTTGCAAATAATGGCAGAGTAAAACGTGCTTACCTTGGTATTGAAGTAGCACAAGCGTATGATGTTGATGGACAAAATTATTATATTAAAGACGAAGCAGCAAAAATTTATGGTGTTATACCCGAAAGCAATGCATATAGTGCTTTAAGTTCAAAAATTGGTTATTTTGTAACTAAAGTTAATGGTGTAGAAGTTAGAAATGTAGAAGAGGTACTTGGTGAATTTGAAAAAATAAATCCAAATACAAAAGTTACGCTTGTACTTAAGTCAGCCTCTGGGACAACTGAAACAGTAAGTTTTACTGCTGGAGAGCTAAAACAATCAGAACTTGAAACAATTGCTACCTATGTATTGACACAAATACCAGGAGTTTCATTAAATACTTCTTATGGACAAGTAGCATTTGATTATAGTGAAGGTGGAAATCAATATCAGTATTCAGAGGGCGAAAAGAGATTTAAAAATCAAAGAGGAGAATATAAGGGTAAAACATATTTTGTATTATGTGGTGGAATATATAACGAAAGCAATCCAAATATGTGGAAAGTTTTAAAATTATCTGAACTTGGTGCTGCAATAAGATATAGCAGTCTTAGCGGAGTGTTTGATTATTATATTACAGATGCAAGTAATCCATCTGCACAAGCTCAGTTGTACCGCCAGCATTTATCAGGTAATAGTTCAGTTCTTAAATCAACTATTTACTACTAATAGTTTTAAAAAAAAAAAAAATAAAAATGAAAAAGTTAATGATTTTAATGGGAGTTATGCTCATAGTGGCTTATGCTCAGGCTCAAAGTAAAATAGCACTCATAGTAGCAATAGGCAACTATGATCCAAGCACAGGATGGTCAAATATTAGTTCTCAAAATGATGTGCCACTAATAAAAGCTGCATTGATTAAACAAGGCTTTTCTGAAAAAGATATACTTGTAATTAGAGATGCACAAGCAACTAAAGACGGAATTTTGAAAGCAATAAATGAGCACCTAATTGCTAAATCAACCAAAGATGGAATTGCAGTTTTTCATTATTCAGGACATGGGCAGCAAGTAATTGATAACAATGGCGATGAAATTGACGGATATGATGAAGCACTTGTATCATACAATGCCAACATGCGTTATCAAAAAGGAATATATGAAGGAGAAAATCACCTTAGAGATGAAGAGCTTGGTGCCAAAATGGATGAGTTAAGAAAAAAACTTGGAGCAAAAGGAAACGTAATGGTAATACTTGATGCTTGCCATTCTGGAACAGGTACCAGAGGAGATGGAATAAAAAAACACAGGGGAAGCGATAAACCTTGTGCCCCTGAAGGATATTCGCCAAAAGGAAATAATAATGGAGAAAAAAATTCAATAGTTTCAAATTCAGGTTCAACAGATAAAATGGCTTCTATGGTTAGTTTTTTCGGAGCAAGCCCAAATGAACTTAATTATGAAACAGAAGATGAAAACCATAACGGTGTTGGTTCGTTGAGTTATGCCTTCAGTAGAGTATTTTCAAATGCAGGAAAAAATTCTACATATAGAGGAATATTTGACAAAATAAAAGTAGAAATGAGTGGTTTTGCCCCACGTCAAACTCCACAGGCAGAAGGTCAACTTGATTATACAATTTTAGGTGGAAAAATTAATGGTAAAACAGAGTATTATAAGGTTGAGAAATGGAAAAGTGATAAAACTGTAACTATAAATGGAGGCGAATTACTTGGATTATATGCTAATACGAAAGTTGCGTTTTATGACATAGACATAAAAGACTTTTCAAAAGCAAAACCAAAAGCAACAGGCAAAATTACCTCAGCAGGACTAACAAATGCCGAAGTTACACTTGATAATCCTTTAGATAAAAATACAGCATTAAATTCTTGGATATATGTAACTGAAAAAAATTATGGTAAAATTAGTTTGAAAGTTAAAATGGAGGTAAGTAATGCTAGCTTGAAAAACTCTATAAACGAAGAATTGAAAAAATATCCGTTTATTACTATTGTAAACGAAGGAGCAGATTTGATAATTGATGAAGGCAATAAGCACAGCAGGGGGTCGCAGATTAAAATCACTTCAAATTCTGATTATGTACTACTTGACGAAACTGTAAACAGCAATATTGAAGTAACTACAGAAAGTATAATTTCAAAAATAAAAGATTACAGTCAGGCAAATTATATAAGAGGTCTGGAGGTGAGTGATGCAAAACTTGATGTAAAATTTGAGTTCATTCCGATTGAAACTACCGAAAATGGCGATAAAATTGTCGAAAAATCAAGAGGTGATATAAAAACAAAATATGATTCGTCAGGAGTATTAATTATTAAAGCCGGAGAAGCATTCAAAATTAAAGTAACAAATAACGGTACAAAAGATTTGTACTTTACTATAATAGATATTCAACCTGACAATAAAATAAATCTAGTGGTACCTAATGCAGAAACAGGGAGAACAGCTAACGATTATTTTATAAAAAGAGGAGAGAGTAAAGAGCTAGGCGATGATGATATAGTTGTTTTTTATCCACCAACAGGAAATGAAGTTTTTAAAATTATTGCTACCGAAAAACCCTTGGATTTGTCAAGTATAATAAGTACTAGAGGCTCTGGAAGCAGAGGCGAAAACGATAGTCCGTTTTCTGCTTTATTTGCTGAAACATTTAAATCTTCGGGGTCAAGAGGTCCTGCTATGCCTAATGTTCCACAAGGTAGTGCAAACGTATATTCAATTACATTTAAAATTGTAGATTAATAAAAAATTAATTGCTCGTTTTTTTTTGATTACTACCCTGTACCTAAAAGTGCAGGGTAATTTTTTATTTTAATTTTTTTGCAATTGCTTTGTTTCGCTTATAAATGTCATGATTAAAACTTATATTTCCATTTCTTTCAACATTTATTGTGCGATAATATAAATATACTGGTATTTGTTTTTTTAGTTTAATTGACTCTGTGTTCTTAATTGGTTTTAATAATGAATCAACTACATGAAGAGAAGTATCATAAGGCTGTAGTCCAAGTTTTAGTCTGAGTTTATCAGTAAGTGATGAATCTGACTGTATGTTCAATAATATTTCAGCCATCTTTACTGGCTTATGCAGCCTTATACAACCATGGCTTACTGCTCTATTTGTATTATTAAATTTATTTTTTTCGGGGGTATCATGCATATAGATATTAAAAGCATTTGGGAAATTAAACTTTAAAATTCCTAGAGAATTAGTTGTTCCTGATTTTTGTCTAATTTTTACAGGAACATTATAAGGACTGTATTTATTCCAATTCAAACTGCGTGGCGAAATAACTTTGCCATTCAACAAAACTTCATATCCTTTGTTGGTTAAGTAATCAGGATTACTCAATATTTTTGAATACATTTCTTTACCAATAATACTATTTGGGACAGTCCAAGTAGGATTAATAACTATTTCGCTCAAATATCCTTGAATTATTGGTGTTTCAGTATTTATGGGCTTTTGTAAATAATTTTTAGTTTTTAAATATCGCTTATATTTTTCGTCGAAATCTATTGCTTTATTTTTTCCTATACATACTTTCATTTGTCTTACACTGTCTGTGTGTATTTCGGCAATGTATTGCGTAAGCCTTACTAATACAAACTGTCCGGTGTCCGGTATTGAAAACCATCTTTCCTGCTCAAGATTGCTTAATATTTCATCTGTTAATTCATTGGCTGGTTTGTAAAATCTTTCAATAAATATTGAGTCAGTTTTCCCTGCCGGCAATCCATACATTATTCTTGTTTTTGAAATTAGCTTCTCTCTGTTTGCAGTTATATTTACTAAAGGTTTTTGCTCTATTTTATTTAAAGTGTTCCATAGCAAATCGAGCCTTTGATCTATTACTTTTATATTATGTTCTGAATTTCCATTTAAAGAAGTATCATAATCTAAAATGTTATTGTTATTAATGTAATCGAGATAATTTTGATAAATCAACTGTAATGTATGATATCTAATACTGCAAGGAGATTTTATAGCTATTGAGTCACCAAAAGAAAAAGGATGATATAATACCGAAAAAATATTAAAATTAATTGATTTGGACGAAATAAGAGTATAGTTTGGTTTGTAAAATTTATATGGATTAATATGTCCCAACGCCAAGTCTGAATAAAGACTTATAACTGATAAAGAAATTGTGTAATCAAGGTCTGATAAAAAATTATAATCTTCATTTGTTCTAATCTCATTCAAACTATCAAATTTCATCAAATACTTTTCTATGATTTTTGTATTATAATATGATGATTTAAGCCCGTGCTTTTCTGAAGAATTTAAAATTTCAATAAGTTTAATTCTGAAAATAGAATCTTTTAATAAACCGAGCCATACCGGTTCGCCTTCATTTTCTATATAAAAGTAATTAAGTGTATCGGCATGTTCTGTGTATTTTACTCCGGGTGGTTTATAGTTGCTGTTTTTAGCCTTATATACCAATAGCTGAGAAAGTTTTGAATGGTCTAAACCTTTAATTAGTTCCTCAACATTAATAGTAGTTTCAAGTTTCCTTGATTTTTTGCATGAATGAAAAACTATAGCAAAAATAAAAATTGCAGATACAATAAGGTATGAATGTCGTGATTTTATCAATCATGGCAAATATAAACTTAAAGATTAATTATGAAAATTTTCTTTTAAATTTCAGAATTTAATATAGGAGAAATTCTAAAATACTTTTCAGAAGGATAATATACAAACACGCAAGAACCTCCCTGAATAGTGTTGATTAACCATGGATTTAATTTTTCTGATACTGCAGGACAACCTTGGCTGCGACCCAATCTCTTATGTGAACGAATAAATTTTGTACTTACATAATCTGCCCCATGTATTACTATTCCTCTATCATAAGCATTGTCATTAATTCCATCTTCAACACCGTGCAGTTTCAATGAATAATTGTTTTTACCTAAATATGGTTTGCCTGTAACAAAAAATCCAAGGCTGCTTTTAAAACTCTCGGGTGAGTTTGAGAAAATATGAGCATATTCTTCTCCACTATTTTTGCCATGTGAAACTAAATCGTGTATAATCACTTTATTTTTTTGCATATCAAGCACCCAAAGCCTTTTTTTGTTTGATGATATTTCGTAATTAATTATTGTAAGATATCTACTATTTGAAATTATACCTTCATTTAGCATTACATTGTAGCCTTTGTAGGCTTGATAAAAAATTTCAAAATTTATTTCATTCCATTTTTTAAAATCAAAATCGTCGAATTTGCTTTGAGTTACTTCGCTGAAAATATCTTGTTTTATAATTGCATTAGTATCTCCATGGGTAAGAGCAAATGAAACATTAGGTAAAATCGATGCTTTAATATCAATGTAGTTTTCTGAAATTGTATTATTTTTAAAATTATTAAATAAATTTTCAGATGATTTAAAAGATTGAAAAGTTAAACTGATTAAAATTAAAGCTATTGACTTTTTAAACATCTTTTTTTTGAGTTGTGCGAATTAAACTTTTTTTTTATAAAATACAAAGTGTAGTAACGTCAATTTTCGTTCCTTATTGCCTTATGGTTACAAATTGGCAGATTTTTATTAAATTCTTTATGAATAATTTTCAAAAAAAAAATTGAATTAAACTAAAAATATTACTTTTGGCTCATGATTATTGAAAAGAACAACCCAAAAGTAATGAATGGCTGGGCTATGTACGATTGGGCAAATTCTGTTTACAACCTAGTAATAGCTTCAGCAATATTTCCTATTTTTTATCAAAACCAAACTACTTTTAAAAATAGTGTTACTGGAGAAATTAATGATGTTGTGAGTTTTTGGGGATTTCATTTTATAAATACTGAACTTTACAATTATGTTTTTTCATTTGCTTATTTAATTGTAGTTTTTACAACGCCAATATTAAGTGGGGTAGCCGACTACTGGGGAAATAAAAAGTTTTTTCTCAAGCTATTTTGTTACATAGGTGCAGTAAGTTGCATGGGTTTATATTTTTTCAATTCAAATCAACTTGAATTGAGCATGTTTGTAGTGATGTCAGCTTGTGTTGGTTTTTGGGGTAGTCTGGTTTTTTACAATGCATATTTACCTGAAATAGCAGAGCCGCATTTACATGACAAACTAAGTGCAAAAGGATTTACCATGGGATATATTGGAAGTACACTTTTACTTGTTGCATCGCTTATAGCTATAAAGGTTTTCGGAATTAATGTAAGATATGTGTTTGTACTTGTGGGGTTGTGGTGGATTGGTTTTGCACAGGTTACATACTTTAGATTGCCAAAATCAGTTGTAAGAAAAAATATAAAAAATCCTATTTTAAATGGTTTTAGAGAGTTGAAAAAAGTTTTTAAAGAAATACAAGAACAATTTGTGATGAGAAAATTTCTACTTTCTTATTTTGTTTACAATTGCGGAGTGCAAACTGTGATGATTGTTGCAGTGCCTTTTGCAAGTAAAGAGATTTTTATAGGTGAAGATAAATCAGGTTTAATTGCAGCAGTAATTATTATTCAAATAGTAGGAGCAGTAGGAGCATGGTTGTTGAGTAAATTATCTATAAAAATTGGTAATTTTAGTGTTATAAAAATAACTGTTTTTGTATGGATGACAATTTGTGTTTTGGGTTATTTTATAAAAACCGAAACTCAATTTTATTTTCTTGCAGGCATTGTTGGTTTTGTAATGGGAGGAATTCAATCAATGAGTAGAAGTACATTTTCTAAGTTAATTCCAGCAACTACTGACAATACATCGTATTTTAGTTTTTTTGATGTATCAGAAAAAATTGGTCTTGTAATAGGGGTTTTCCTTTTTGGTTTTATTGAAGGACTTACTCATAATATGCGTTTGTCAATAATATTTCTTATTATTCTATTTATTGTCGGATTTGCCTTATTGCTAAGAATTGGTGCGAAAGAAGGAAAAGCGGCATTAGAAAATGATTGAAAATTTTAAGCTAAAGTTTAGATTTTAGAAATTTTGCAGTATGGCTGTTTTTCGTTTTTATTAATAATTCGGGGGTCCCTTCAAATATTATATTTCCACCGTTTTCGCCACCATCGGGTCCTATATCTATTATCCAGTCTGCACATTTTATTACTTCAATATTATGCTCAATTATTATTACAGTATGTCCGTTTGCAATTAATGAATTAAAAGACTTTAATAACTTTTCGATATCATTAAAATGAAGTCCTGTTGTAGGTTCATCAAAAATAAACATTACATGCTCAGTGTTTTTGCCTGCAGAAAGAAAAGATGCAAGTTTTACCCTTTGAGCTTCGCCGCCACTAAGAGATGCACTGCTTTGACCAAGTTTTACATATCCAAGTCCTACTTCCTGCAAAGGTTTTAGTTTTAATGAAATATTTGCTTTGTCGGCAAAAAAATCAATTGCTTCATCTATTGTCAGGCATAAAATCTCGTAAATATTTTTACCTTTATAAGTTATTTCTAAAACTTCATTTTTAAACTTTTGGCCCTTGCATGACTCGCATGTTATATGCAAATCAGCCATAAATTGCATTTCAATGGTTTCTTCCCCTTCGCCCTTACATTGCTCACATCGCCCACCGTCAACATTAAATGAAAAATGCTGTGGCTTAAAGCCATTTCTTTTTGCTAATGCTTGTTCTGAATACAAATCGCGAATACTATCCCAAGCCTTAATATATGTTACAGGATTGCTTCTTGTTGATTTTCCTATTGGATTTTGGTCTATTAATTCTACTGATTTAATAGATTTAAAATCACCCGAAATATTTTCAAATTTGCCTGTTTTAAGATTAGTAAAATTTCCTGATGCCTTTTGTATTGCCGGATAAAATATTCCTTTCACTAAAGATGTTTTTCCGCTTCCGCTTACTCCGGTTACACATGTAATAATATTCAATGGAAAAACAACATCAATATTTTTCAAGTTATTCAAACTGCATTTTTCAAGTTTTATAAAATTACTCCAACTTCTTCTTTTTAGTGGTGTTTCAATTTTCATTTTACCAGAAAGATATTTGCCTGTTAAGCTATCACTTTTGAAAATTTCATTAAAATGGCCTTCAAATACAACCTTTCCGCCAAGGGTTCCTGCTCGTGGTCCTATATCAATTATATGATCTGATGAGTTCATTATTTCTTCATCGTGCTCTACAATAATAACTGAATTGCCTAATTTTTTAAGATTATGTAAAACTTGAATGAGTTTTTCAGTGTCACGCGGATGCAACCCTATACTTGGTTCATCAAGAATATATGTGCTGCCAACAAGGCTGCTGCCAAGCGATGTGGCAAGATTTATTCTTTGCGATTCTCCACCGCTCAAACTGTTGCTTAATCTATTAAGTGAAAGGTATCCAAGCCCAACATCAAGTAAGTATTTTAATCTGTTTTTAATTTCCAAAAGCAGTCTGTTTGCAATTTTTTCATCATGGTCATTCAGTTTTATTTTGTCAAAATAATTAAAAGCTGTTTCTACCGGCATTAGTAAAATATCATTTATTGATGCATATTTACCACTAAATATGAAATCGAGATTTATATTGTTTTTATTTACAAGTTTTATGTATGAAGCATCTTTGCGAAGCCTTACACCACGGCAATCAGGACATACTGTTTTACCACGGTATTTGCTTAGCATTACACGGTATTGAATTTTGTACGATTGTTCTTCAATGTATTTAAAGAAATTGTAAATTCCTTCAATTTCATTATTACCATTCCACAATAGTTGTTTTTCTCTTTCTGTAAGTTGATTGTATGCCCTGTGAACTGGGAAATCATAATTTATTGATTTTTTTATAAAATTGTTTTTCCACTCGGTCATTCCTTCACTTCTCCATGGAACAACTGCACCTTCGTAAAATGATAAATTTTTGTCTGTAATTACTAAATCTTCATCAATTCCTATTATATTACCAAAACCTTCGCAGCGTTTACATGCTCCATAAGGATTATTAAAACTAAGAAGATTTACACTGGGCTTTTCAAATTTAATTCCATCTAATTCAAAACGATTTGAAAAGTTATGTTTTTGTTGAACATCATTGTGTTTTACAATTATTTCAATTTCACCATGACCTTCGTAAAAAGCTGTTTCTACTGAGTCGGCAATACGTGAATCAGCCATTGTTTCATTTTTGTCTATTATAAGACGATCAATAATCAGATAAACATTTTTTAATTTAAAATCATTAGGTGATTTTAATACATCCTCAATTTTTACAAGACTATTGTCTATCATAATTCTTGTAAACCCATTTTGCATTAAAGTCCTTATTTTACTTATCAAATCTTTAGATGCAGATAGCTTTACAGTAATTAAAATTTGACTTTCTTCATCTAAAGAATTTATAAAATTAACAACATCTTTAATTTCGAAACATTTCACTTCTTTGTTGCTAACAGGACTAAAAGTATGTCCTGCACGGGCAAAAAGTAATTTTAGGTATTCATAAATTTCGGTACTTGTTGCTACTGTGCTTCTTGGGTTTCGTGTATTTACTTTTTGTTCTATTGCTATTGAAGGAGAAAGTCCGCTTATACTATCTACTTCGGGTTTTTCAAGTTTTCCAAGAAATTGTCGGGCATAAGATGATAAACTTTCTACATATCGCCTTTGTCCTTCGGCAAAAAGTGTATCAAATACAAGTGTAGATTTTCCTGAACCTGAAACTCCAGTAACCACAACAAGTTTATTTCGGGGAATATTTACATCTATATTTTTTAAATTATGAAGTTTTGCACCTTTTATTTTTATGAATTTTTCTTGAGCTGACACTTATCTGCAAAACTAATAATTGTAAAGCCCAACTAAAAATAGCTTTTTTCTATTTTTTTATTTTATGCTTATTGAAAAAGATATTTATTTACTAAGTGGTCGCTTTTTTATCATACCACCTTTAATGTCTTTTACGCTATTCATTACTACAAAAGCCACAGGGTCTATCTTTTCAATTTCGGTATTTAGTTTATTAAGTTCAAGTCTTGTTATTACTGTATAAATTATATCAACATCAGAAGACTCGCCTCTTTTGCCATATCCTCTTTTCCCGTTGTAAACAGTAATTCCCCTGCCAAGTTTATTAGTAATCATTACTCTTAATTCATCGCAATGTGCAGATACAATTGTAACACCAATATATTCTTCAATTCCTTCTACAATAAAATCTAAAGTTTTTGATGCTGCCAAATATGTAATCATAGAGTACAAAGCCTTTTCGATACCTAAAAAATATGCAGCTGCAGAAAAAATAAAGATATTAATTATTATGATAATATCGCCAATTGTTACTCCAAATTTTCGACTTAAATAAATTGCAAGTACTTCTGTCCCGTCTATTACGGCTCCTCCTCTAATGGCAAATCCAATACCGGCACCAAGAAAAAAACCGCCAAATACAGCAACTAATAAATTGTCGTTTGTAACATTTGGAAAATTAAAAGTAGCCAATACTATAGCAAGTGCAGTAATTGATAATGAAGTTTTTATTGCAAACTGTTTTCCCATTACATTTATAGCTAGTAAAATAAATGGAATATTTACAAATATTATTAAAATATAAAGCGGTATATCTGATAATGCCGAAATAAGTAACGAAATGCCAGTGGCACCACCATCAATAAATTTATTTGTCAAAAGAAATCCCTTAAAACCAAAAGAAGCTGAAAAAACTCCGATTAATATAAGGAAAACATCTTTAATATGTCTATTTATTGTAATTAATAATATTCTGTGGGCTTTAGCTAAAGCAAATTTTGAATAATATTTTTTGGGAGAATTATTGTTTTTAAGAACAGTATTGATTATGATTTTTTTCCAAAAAGAATTCATTATAAATTATGAAGTAAAAATATTATTTTTTTTATTCAATTTGCGTATAAATAGAATAAATTGCAAATTATTAAACTTATTAATTAATTTAGCATTGTCAAATAATAAAAAATTATCGGTTAGTTTTAGAATTTGGTTTTTTTCGGGTGATGAAAAACTTTTAGGCAAAGGTAGAGTAGAATTGCTTCAGAAAATTGATGAGTTAGGGTCTATTTCAAATGCCGCAAAATCAATGAAAATGTCGTATCGCCAAGCTTGGCAAATGGTAGAAGAAATGAATGATAGAGCAAAGATACCACTGGTTGAAAAAAAACTTGGAGGAAAAAGCGGAGGTGGTGCGGTAATAACCAATGCTGGTAAAAATACTATAAAGTTATTTAATGATTTTGAAAACAAAGTAGCACAGTTTATTAAAGAGGAGTCAAAGCTGCTTTCGATTTAAAATTTATTACTTATATTGTTTTTATAAAAATACCCATTTTCATACCTTATGTAGTTAAAGCTATCATTAACTTTTTCTACTGATTGTATAGTCCCCTTTATTTCTTTTTTATTAATTGATTCAATTATGTACTTGTTGTTTGCTACTTTATATATTATAAAATAATAAACTCCATTTATTGAACAAAAATCTAAAAATTTATTTTCGATAGAAACTGAAGCAAAACTATGATATAAGTCATCCTTTGTAAGGTTTAATGGCAAGATTATGTTTGTATCGCTATTTACTATTATTGGCAAGTAAGTAAATTTAACTTTGTTATTTTCAGCACTATAGTGTATTAATGCAATGTTTTGTAAAGTTGTATAATTTGTAATAACATCTGAAGGATAACTTTTCATACATTTTGTTGTACTACTATATACACCATTTAAAATTTTGTATGTACAATGCATTTGATTGTAATTTATATTTTTAATTAAATTTGAATCTTGATAAAAGCCGACTTCAAAAGTTTCATCAATTGGGTTATATGAAAAGAAATTGTAAGCAAAAATTACTTTGCCTTTTGGTAAATTTGAATTATCAATAGGCGTAAATTTACTTATATTCCAGTAATTTGATTTATTAAGATTTATTATTGCAAGAAATAATTCTTTTTCTAAAACAATATTTGTTGATGATGTACTTATTGGCATTGAAACTTGTAAAAGTGCAATACACTTATTATCTGATATTGTAAAATTTTGAGCCGAAAATAATGTAAATCCATATTTTAAAAGTTGCTTGTTATAAACTTCTATACTTTTTGTAAATGAATTCTTTAATTTTATTGAATCATGCTGCTGCATGATAATGTAATTATAGGCTAGTTTTAAAATGTTACTATCAAGATAAATATTTGAGCGAATACTATCAGATGAAAAATAATGTAACAAACTTTTTGGACTTGAAAAAGCTATGAAATCTTTTTCATATGAAGCAAATTTTGTAATAGCGGTTATAAAGTGCCCTTTGTTAAAAACTACTTTTTCTTTTGATATGTCTATTTTATCTCCAAATGACATTTGGCTATTAAATTTTTTTAGTGGTATAATTGTTACAATCGAAGAATTAACCTCGGCTATAAAAGATTTATCTTTAAATAGTTGTTCAGCTTTTTTGATAAATATTTTAAATATTTCTTCTCTAAATACATAATTAAAAGAATTACTTAATTGATAAAAGTTAATATAGTCATCTAATTCATTTTTTTCTATTTGGTTTGATAAAATATAAACCCTTGAACTGTCTAATTCTTGTTTTAATAACGATGAAGCAATTGTACAATTAAAACAATCATTCTTATCTATAAATACAAAATAGTTAATTTTGCTTTGATTGTTTTTTGTTATACTTTTTATCAAATCAATTTCATTAGGATTGAGAATTGTTGATTGACAAAATGCTGTACTTAATATATAAAAAACAAATATATTTAATATAAAAAATTTCATTAATTACCAATTATAAAACTACTACTTCTATATAACAAATTTGTAGAATTAGGATTGTTTGAAAAATTAATTAATTTTCCTTCACAAATTAATGTACCATTTTCTAATCTTATTTGAATAAAAGTTTCTGGTTGTATTGTTTTAATTAATGTGCCAACACAGTCATCTGTTAATATATTACTAATGTTTGAAATATTAGATGTTTGATTTGTTGTATCTGTATAACAAGTATTTTCTGAACAATGACATGCAATAATTGTCTCTGTTTGACCATTTGATAATTGGGAGGTATAAATTCCTAAAAAATCTCCCTTTTCTATATAAGTCTTTGTGTCATCGGTGTTTTGCTCAGGGCTTTGTGCAAAACAATTAAAAAAAAATCCTATTAATAATATTGTTAAAATATTTTTCATAAACTTATAATTAATTACCACAGTTTTCAAAAGTGAATTGGTATAATGAGTTAATATGATTATTTTCAAAAGTTGAAGTATAATCATAAAAAGATACAAGTCCTTCGTTTATTACCTGTCCATCATTTTTAATTAATTTAACATAAATTGGATATTGATGTTGACCCTCATCAAGCCCTAATCCATTGGTAGCTATTGTACCATCATCATAAGTGTAAGTTATTGTATAGCAAATGGAGTTAGCATAGGTTGGGTCGCAAATTATTCTATCAAATGTACGACAAGTTGACGGGTCTTCCCATCTATCAGTCCTAATAAATCCTCCTTTTACTTCAATTGTAACTGTTACTGGTCTTTGCTGATTAATTGTGTTTGATTTAGAGGAAACAAAACTAGAATAAAAAAATAATAATAAATAAAGAATAGTTTTCATAATTATAAATATTAAAATGCAAATATAAAAATATAAAAATATAAAAATATTTTATAATTATCTTATATTGAGAATAAAAAAATTGTTCTGATGTGTTTTACATATTATAAAAGTGCTTAAATTAACCATCAAAATAATTTTATTTTTAAAGCTTACAAGATAATTCATGTTTTACAATTAATATTATTTTTTCAATAAAAATTCACTATTAACAAGATATGCTCCATTTGTAATTATAATATCACCATGAGTTATTCCTTTCAAAATTTCAATATTTTTTTCATTTTCTTTGCCGGTAATTATTTCTACTTGCTCAAAAGTATTGTCGTGAGCAAGTTTCCAAATATATTTTACTTTTCCATTAATAATTGCAGATTTTGATATTACAATTTTTGAGTTATTTTCATTTTTACTTACAAAAACTTTTACTTGCATTCCTTCTACAAGTTTTTTATCAGTATTGTCAATTTTAATTTTAAGTAATGAATACCTTTTGCCATCAGCAACTTGTGGTTCGGCAATTATTAGCACTCCATTGTATTTTTTATTAGGATTGCTAATGGGCAAAATGCTATATATTTTGTTTTGCTCGGTAGAAAAGTTTTTATCGTCAAACAATTTTGCTTCTACCCAAAGGGTATTTTGAGAGTTGTAAGTAAATATTTCTTGTCCTTCTTCCACATACATATTTTCCTTTACATTCAATTTACTTATATATCCGCTTTCGGCAGCATAAAAATTAATATATTTAATAATTTTTGTTCTAATAATTATTTCATCAATTTGAGAGTTTGACATTCCGCTTGTAAGTAATCTGTTTTTGGCAGATTCTATCATATCCAATGTTAGTTTGTCGTTTTTTCTTTCTTTTTCTTTATATTTCAATAATTCTATAAGTTCTTTTTGCTGTCCTATCAGTTTTTCGCTGAATAAGCTATATATCAATTTTCCTTTTTCAATATAAAAACCTTTGAAATTTGCATACAAATTTTCAATTCTACCACTAATTCGGGCATTTACACTATATGTCTTTTCTGGGTCTTGTACTGTAATTCCTGTAATAAACTCAGAGTTTGAAATGTTTGAAAATTTAATAGTATCAAGTTTTACTCCTGCCAATTTAAGACTTCTACTGTCAAGAGTAATAAAATTTCCTTTTGGTAATTTTCCGTCAATATCTTTTCTGTTTACCTTTATTAAAGACATATTACATACAGGGCACGAGCCTGGATTATTACTTTCTACAGATGGATGCATAGGGCATGTGTAATAAGAGTCAGATTTTGATTTGTTTTCAGAACTTTTATCATTACAAGCATAAATGGTAGTTAAAAAAACAAAAATTAAATAAATAATTTTTTTCATATCCTTTATTCTAAAATAGTTTCACTGTCTGTCATCATTCCTGCATTAGCAGCTATTTCATCATTTACATTAAGTCCGCTAATTACTTCTACATTTCCATCTATTTTTTCGCCGGTTATAATTTTTTTAATTTCAAAAATAACGTTTCCGTTTTTAGCGTTTGCTGTTTTAAGCCATACTATTGAGTTTTTCCCAGTAAAATAAATTGACTGTTGAGGTATATATATTTTATTGTTAATACTCGATTTTACAGTTGCTTTAACAATTGCGTTTATGAGAATTTTGTTATCAAAGTTGTCTAAAGTAATTTTAAACTTTGCAAATTTGCTTTGACCATTCTCATTATTTCTGTCAATCAAATCAATTTTAGTTTTTATAAGTGAATTGTTTTCCAAAGCTAAATCTACAGGAGTGCCAGGTATTATTTTCTCTATAAACATTGCAGGCACAGATATCCAAGCCCATATTTTGCTCATGTCATTTACTTGAAAAAGTGTAGAGCGATTGTTTACATAGCTACCTTCGTATATTTTAGAATAATTGTAAGTGGGTTCTTCCACAATTGTTTTACTCATATTCATTCCGTCACTTTGTGCAGTTTCATTATCTGCTGTGGCTTTATTTATATCATTAAAAAATACAAAGCCACTGTATGGGCTGTAAATAGTTATTGTTCTTTTTACTTTATGAGTCTTTTCAATTTCTACAATTTGGCTTTCAGAAATATTGCTAAGCAATAATTTTTTTCTTGATTTTTCAATAAAAATCTTTTCATTTTTTGTTTTAAGCAAAAACAAGTATTCTTCTTGCATAGCAAGTAATTCGGGATTAAAAATTTCCATAATTTTATCTCCTTCGTTTACGTACTTGTAATTGTATTTTACATATAGTTTTTCTATTCTTCCGCCAAATTTGGCTGATACATTTTTGTTGAGATTTTCTGCAAGTGCTGTAATTCCTGAAAGAATAATATTGGATGAAATATTTTTATCAGTAATTTTTATTGTTTTTTGTGATGAAAATACAAGTTTAGATGGAGATATGCTTTGCAAAACTGCATCATCAGCTTTAAACTCGAGCTTCATTTTACAGATTGGACATTTGCCTTGCACTTTGCTTATTATCTGTGTATCCATTGGACATTGATACAGTATTTCTTTTTTTATATTTGACGAATTGTAAGTTTTTTTACAGTAAGTAAAAGCCAACAGAACATTAATTAAAACTAATATTTTCAAACTATTTGATTTCTTTTTCATATTCGTATTCAGCTTCTGTGTTTAATATTTCATTTAGCAAATCCAACATTTCAGTTTTTTTCATATACAGCATCTCAATTGCATCAGTTACTTTGGCAAAATCAGTTGAATTTTGTCTGTAATAATATAAACTTACTTCATAATTTTTTATATATTGAGGGATAATTTCATCAGTAAAATTTTTGTACATCAGATAACGACTTTTAAGAATTTCTAATTTTTCATTAGTCATTTTGTCAATCATTATTTTCATTGCATTTTTTTCTTCTTCCATTGATTTTATTTTGTAATCCATGGCTTTAATTTCAGATTTTACCATTTTGTCGCTAAATGATTTTATAGGCAAGGTCATCATACCCATAATAGCCCACTGGCTCGGCATGGCAAGCATTTGCATGTGTTCTGCCATTATACCAAATTCGGGGCGTAATTTTAGCTTTACTGCATTTTGCTCTAATTTCATTGATTTTATCATACTGCCCATTGCCTCTATATCACTTCTTGATGTGGTATTTTCTACTTTTGCAACAATGTCATATTTGAATAGGGCAAATGTGGTATCAATATTGAATTTTGTACTAACATCTCTTTGCAGCAAAGTGTTTAGTCCGGCATTACTTTCATTTATCATGCCTTGCAGCATTAGTTTCATGTTTTTGTATTCGGCAAGTTTTGCCTTTGTTTTGTAAATATTGAGTAAATCAGATTTGTTATACTCAAGTTTTGCTGTTTCTGTTTCTATTAGTAAATGTAAAATTTCTTCTGATTTTTCAATTTCTATTATTTTTTTTTCTGCAATAAGACGATTAAAATAAAGTTGTTTTACTGAAAGTCTTAGCTCGTTTTTTTGTTTTTCGATGTTACATTTTTCAATATCTGCAAGTGAAAGAATATATTTTTGATTAGCATTTTGATTTTTAAAATTAGGAATCATTTGCTGCACATTAAATGTAAAACCTGCTTGGTTCATTGAACTTTTTCTGTTAGCCAGTATAGAAAAATCATAAGGCACACGAGTAAATCCAGCATTAAAAGTTGGATTCATCCATGTTTTAGCGCCTTCTGCTTTAGCTTTTATAGCTTCTATGGTATATTTGTTTTGTATTACTGATGGAAAATCAGTAATTACTTTTTCAATAATTTCATTTAGCGAAGTTGGTTTGTGTTGTGCAAATAAAATTACTGGAAAAATTATAATTATGAATATTATTGTTTTTTTCATGCTGCAACTTTTAGTTCCTTTTTTTTAATTACTTGGTATATTAATGGTAGTACTATAAGAACAAATAGGGTAGAGGATATCAGCCCGAAAACAAATGGTATAGCAATAGGTTTCATTACGTCGCTTCCTGTACCTGTAGCTGCAATTACTGGCAAAAGCCCAATCATATCTGCCATTACAGTCATTAGTTTTGGTCTTACACGCATTACAGCACCTGCAAATACAGCTTTCTTAATTTCACTTTCGTAAATATGAACACTATTTTCGGCTTTCATATTTTCAAAAGCTTCGTCAAGATAAACAATCATTAAAACTCCGGTTTCTACTGCTACTCCAAACAAAGCTATAAATCCTACTGCTACCGCAACTGAGTAATTTACGTCATAAAAGTACATTGAATAAACTCCGCCAATTAGTGCTACCGGAATACTTGTAAGTACTATAAGCATTTTTTTTGCTGAATTGAAAGTTATAAAAAGTACAAAGGCAATTATTAGTAATGTTACAGGAATGATAACTTTTAGTCTGTTTTCGGCTCTAATTTTACTTTCGTATTGCCCGCTCCATTCTATATAATATCCAGGAGGTAATTTTTTAAATTCATTATCTATTTTATTCTTTGCTTCTTTTACTACAGTTCCCATATCCTTGCCTCTTACATTGAAAAGTACAGTACCTCTAAGCATAGCATTTTCGGAGTTAATCATTGGCTGCCCTTCTGTAAATTCAATGTTTGCAACTGATGAAAGAGGAATTACACCGTAGTTTTTTGTTTTTATCGGAATATTTTTTATTTCGCTAATATCCTTTCTGAAATCTTGAGCTATTCGCAATGAAATATCAAATCTTTGTCTTTTTTCAACAGTTTTTGAGATAGACATACCTCCCAAAGCCATTTCAATAATCATATTTATTTCTTCAATATTTAGATTATACCTTGCAGCTTGTTCGCGTTTAAGGGTTATTTCTATATATTTTCCTCCGGTAAGTTGTTCGGCATACAAATCAGTAAGTCCTTCAATATTTTTCAAAGACTTTTCAATTTTTTTAGAGATAGAATAAATAGTGTCAGAATTTTGTCCGAATACTTTTACTCCAATGTCAGTTCTTATACCGGTTGAAAGCATATTTATTCGGTTAATAATAGGCATAGTCCAACCGTTTGACACACCAGGTATTTGCACTTTTGAATTTAATTCTGAAACGAGTTTCTGGGTAGTCATTCCTTTTCTCCATTCTGATTTTGGTTTTAGAATAATAATACTTTCAATCATACTCACAGGAGCATTGTCAGTAGCTGTATTTGCTCTTCCGGCTTTTCCCAAAACATATTCTACTTCAGGAAAACTGCTTATAATTTTATCTTGTACCTGCAAAATTCTTTTTGCTTCACTGTTTGATACATCGGGCAATGTTACAGGCATAAAAAGTAAAGAGCCTTCATCTAATTCGGGCATAAATTCAGAACCTGTTTTTATTACAAGCGGAATTCCTGATATAACTATAAGCAACGAAACAACTAAAACTGATTTTACATTATTTTGGCAAAACCTAAGAATTGGGCTATATATTGTAATAAAAAAGTTAGAAACCCAATTTCGGCTTTCTGGTATCAGTTTACCTTTCATCATTGTTCTTAATAACATTGGAACAATAAATAAAGCAATTAGTGCAGAGCCTATCATTGTAAAGGTTTTGGTGAGTACAAGAGGTGTGAAAAGCTTTTTTTCCTGTCCTTCTAAAAATAGAATAGGAGCAAATGAAATCAATGTTACAAGAATTGAATAAAATACTGCTCTGCCAATTGTAAGCGATGATTTTTCAATAATCTCAATTCGTCTTTCTTCGCTTAGCTCATTTGTATTGCCAATTCTGGTTTTTTGTTTTTTATCCTTCATTTAACACCTCCTTAACAAGATTTTTATAAGCATTTTCTGTCATTACTATTCCGGCATCAATCAAGTCGCCAATGGCAAGTGCTATACCGCCGAGAGTCATTATATTTAAAGTAATTCCAAAAGTTTTAATCATTATAAAACCAATTAAAACAGAAAGTGGGATAGTAATTATAGCTACTATAGCACTTTGTAAATGGAATAAGAAAACAAGTACTACCAACGAAACAACAAGAATTTCGCTCCACAAGGCTTCTTTTAATGTAGCAATTGATGCATTAATCAAATCTGTACGGTCGTAGGCTGTTTTTATTTTTACTCCTGGTGGTAGCCCTTTTTCTATATCTTTCAATTTTGATTTAATGCGCTTAATTACTTCACCGGGGTTTTCACCATATCTTGCTACAACAACACCTCCTGTTACTTCACCTTCGCCATTCTCATCAGTAAAACCAAGTCTTTGAGTACTTGTAATTTGTACATCTGCTACATCTTTTATTTTTATAGGAATTGTATTTTCTGATTTAATCGAAATATCTTCTATATCTTCAACACTTTTAATGTAGCCATTACCTTTTATCATATATCCTGCACTATTTATGTCAACAATACTTCCTCCGGCATCGCGGTTATTGTTTTTTAACGCTTCAGAAATTTCCATTACCGACACATCAAAATATATTAGTTTTTCAGGATTAATACTTATCTGATAATTTTTTTGAAATCCTCCAAAAGATGCAATTTCACTAACACCTTCTACATTTTGCAAAGCATATTTTAAATACCAGTCTTGTATAGCCCTAAGTTCACCAAGGTCATATCCTTTGCCTTGCAGTGTGTACCAAAATACATGTCCAACACCTGTTCCGTCGGGTCCAAGTGAAGGTACAACGCCTTGTGGTAAATTATTTTGTGCAAAATTCAATCTTTCGAGTACACGTGTTCGTGCCCAATAAATTTCTGCATTATCATCAAAAATTACAAAAACAAAACTCATCCCAAACATTGATGATGCTCGTATAGCTTTTACTTTTGGTATGCCCTGCAGACTTGACACAAGGGGATATGTTATCTGGTCTTCAATTATCTGAGGATTTCTCCCCATCCATTCTGTATAAACTATTACTTGATTTTCTGACAAATCAGGTATTGCGTCAATTGGTGTGTTATACACAGACCATATTCCACCTGCAGTTAATACAAGAATTATTACCCAAACAAAAAATCTGTTATGGGTTGACCAGCGAATAATACGCTCAATCATTTTTATTAAGAATTAATAAAATTACTTGGCAGTATCAGTTTTAGGACTTGTTGCTTTTACTATTTCCAAATCCATTTCACACACAGGACATGAACCCGGTTTGTCATAAGTTTTTTCACCTTCACATTTCATCGGACAGTAATATTTTGCACCATCAGATTTTGAACTGTTACATGAATACATTATAAAAGACATTGCAAATACTATTGCTGTTGTATATGTTTTAATATTTTTTTTCATTTTATTTTTTTTTAAAATTTATTTTTTTAATGATTATTCTATATAAGTTAATTAATTTTTTAAAATTGAAAAATCAACGAAGAACCGTACAAAAAATGAAAAAAAATTCTAAATGGTAAAAACCCTATTGCGAATATAAATTGGATGGCTTATATCATCCGGAGGTTTGTTTTTATTATTACTAGTAATTGAAAGTTTAGTAAAATTAAAAGAAGTGCTTTCATTTATTGAAATGAACAATGCATTTATATGAACAAACTTGATAGGTTGAGTTAAATGATTTGATTTTTGCTGAAAAGAAGAAATCTTAATTTTGGCTGATTTGTCTTTACAACAGTTAGGTTTCATTTTTTTACTCAAACATTTGCATTTTTTAGCTTTTTCAAAAAAAGAAACAGATGAAATATTATTGCCGCAATAATGTACAGAAATATTAATTCCTGCTGTTTGTAGTATATAAACAGCTACAAATAATAAAATTGAATATTTAACTAATTGCTTCAATTATTTTTTATAATTATTAAGCAAATGTAATTATATTTTTTAGTTAAACAAATATTTTCACTAATCAAAATGCCAGCACAGCACTTTGCAAATGCTATACATAGTTTATAAATTTTCGGTACTTCGCTTTATAAAACTATTCAAAGCTTCACCGTAAAGCATATTTTGTGCTAACAAAGCGAGGTCTGCCAATTGTCGTGCAGAGTTGTTTCTTTTTAGTTCGTCTGTTTCTTTTACAAGTTTTCCAATAGAACTATGATTTGTATTTATAATTACATCATATTTTTCAGGTAAATTAGCCATAAAAGAATACATACCGCCACCCATTTGATTCATTTCACGCATACGGCGATCAAACTCATTTTTGATTATTGAAATAAATTGCTCATCAGGAGATAATGCCTGTAAATCAACTTTAAATTTTTCTTTGTCAAATTGATTTTCCATCAAATCTGTCAAGGTTTTTTTCTCATCTTCATTTAATACAGATTCAAGGATTTGCCCCTTATCTATAATTTTATCAGCTGCTGCAGAGTCAACCCTTTTTATTTGCAGTTTCTCATTTTTTTGCTCAAGATGCATTATAAAGTGATTGTCAATTGGCTCATCAAAAAGCAGAATATCGTATCCTTTCGCCAACAATGGTTCAATAAATGAAAATTGTTTGTCTTTATCGTTTGTATATAATGCTACTTTCGTATTGTCCTTGTCGAGTTGTGAAATTGAAATTTTGTTAATGTATTCTTCAATTGTAAAATATTCATTATTTATATTTTTAAGCAAACAAAATGTTTTTGCACGTTCATCAAACTTTTCATCACTTATAATTCCGTATTTTACAAACAAACTCATGCTTTCCCATTTATTTTCGAATTCATTTGCATCTTTTTTATAAAGTTCGTGAAGCTTGTCAGCCACTTTTTTACTTATATGTGATGTAATTTTTTTAACATTACTGTCAGCCTGAAGCGAACTTCTTGATACGTTTAATGGAATATCGGGCGAGTCAATTACCCCTTGAAGTAACATAAGATAATCCGGCACTATTTCGTTTACGTGGTCAGTTACAAATACCTGATTGCTGTAAAGTTTTATTCTATCTTTTGACAATTCTATTTCGCGTCTGCTTTTTGGGAAATACAAAATACCTGTAAGATTAAACGGGTAATCTACATTAATATGTATCCAGAAAAGCGGTGCTTCTTGAAAAGGATAAAGTTCGTTATAAAACTTGGTATAGTCTTCATCAACAAGTTCAGTTGGAGATTTTTTCCAAATAGGAGATGGATTGTTAATTACTTTTCCGTCAAATTCAATTTCAATTGGCAAAAATTTACAATATTTATTCAGCAACTCATTTATTTTCCATTTTTCTAAAAACTCGGTTGAATCTTCTGAAATATGTAGGATAATATCTGTTCCTCTGTTTTTTCTTTTACCTTTTCCAAGTTCAAATTCTGTATTTCCAATACATTTCCAATAGGCTGCTGTTGAACCCTTCTGATAACTCAAGCTATTAATTTCTACAGTATGAGCAACCATAAATGATGAATAAAATCCAAGCCCGAAATGTCCAATAATTTGAGTGTCGGTAGAATCTTTGTACTTGTTTACAAATTCTTCGGCACCCGAAAATGCTATTTGATTTATATATTTTTCAATTTCATCTTCAGTCATACCAATACCTCTGTCGCTTATTGTAATTGTTTTAGCTTTTTCATCAACACTCACTTTTATTTTCAAATCACCAAGCTCGCCTTCAATTTCTCCTCTTGAAGAAAGAACACTTAGTTTTTGAGTAGCATCTACGGCATTTGATATAAGTTCTCTGAGAAAAATTTCATGGTCAGAGTATAAAAATTTTTTAATTATCGGAAACAGATTTTCGGTGTGAACAGAAATATTACCTTTTTGCATTTTTTAATTTATTTTTTTTGTTTTATCTATTGGCAAAAGTTAAACCATAAGAAAAAAATGAAAAATTGTCAGTTTAAATTTTATTAATATTGAACTCATTTTGGAAATAAAATTTGGAGAGAAACATAAGTTAATGCTGACAAAGATTTTAGTGCTTTGTTTTTATATTTCCATCTTCATCTGGTTTACATTTCCTCTTGTTTTATATTTTGATAGTGCATACACAGGTTCTCTACCTAATAGTGATACAAATCAGTATTTCTGGAATATTTATAATTTCAAAAGATGTATTTATGAATTAAAAAATCCATTTAATACAAAGCTTTTATTTTATCCTTTTGGTTCACCGCTTATAATGCACACCTATACGCCAATTATTGGCTTGTTTTCTTTGTTTTTCGAGAATAACTATTTAGCTCTTAACACATTTTTATTACTTAATTATGTACTTTCGGCTTATGGAGTTTTTATTCTTTGCAGATATTTAAAATCAAATTTTTTATTAGCAGTATTAGCCGGTTTTATTTATGGTTTTTGCCCATATAAAATGCTTAGACTTACAGAACATTATCATTTGCTACTTACTGCATTTGTACCTTTTTTTGTTTTATTCTTTTTAAAAGGTTTTGTTTTTAAACAAAAAAAGTTTTTACCCGAAACAGTAAATGTAAGATATTTTATTTACTGTGTTTTACTTGGGTTTGGTATATTTCTTAGCGATTATTACGCTACATTTTATGTTATATATTTTTGTCTTTTTTATGCTTTGTATTTCAAATTAGTTTCTGTTGTAAACTTGCGTTCATTAAGATTTTGGATTTACACAATAGTCGTACTTATATTATCACATATCAGTTTTCATCAGTTTAAAGTATTTGGAGTTGACAATAAAGGCGGGATTTGGTGGAGTGGTGATTTGCTTTCATATATTATTCCTTCACCAAACAGTATGTGGTTTGATTTTTCTTATTTCAGAAATATAGAAAAAATTATATATCATTATCCCGAATCGGTAGAATACTGCATGTTTACCGGTTTTGTTTTTATGGGGGTAATAATTTTTTCATTTATTATAAAAAGAAAAATGACAAGTTCTGAGGCTTTAAAACCATTTACATTTATTTGTTTTTTATTTTTTTTAATGACATTGCCCGATTTTAAAGTATATGGCAAATCACTTTTAAATAATCCAGTTTCAATATTTCATTACATTCCATTTCTAAATAATCTTAGATCGCCTACGAGAATGTATCCAATGCTTCTTTTTACAGTTTTGCCAATAATAACAGTTGTTTTGAGTGAATTTTTAAAAAAAATCAGATATCGTAATTTTTTAGTTCTAATTATTTTTGTATCTACTATATTAGAATATAAGCCTAAGAACTACCAATTAATAAGAGAAAGTGAAATTCCTGCGATGATTAAGTTTCTATCAAAGCAACCTAATGGAGTTTTGCTCAATATACCTTTTGGGATTAGAGATGGATTTGTAGAATTTGGCAGTTTCAATACAAATAAACTATTTTATCAAACCAAACACAATAAACCAATGACAGACGGATATATTTCGAGGCTTGACAAAGATTTGTTTGCTAATTGTAAAACAGATTTTTACAACAAAATAGTAAAGATTCAAAATGGGGAAACATTATCAAACTGTAAATTGAAAATGCCCAAAAACATTAGATATATTTTGATAGAGAAAAAATATATAAAAAGTTTCGAACCTGTATTTGATGATATTTTATTGAATATAAAATTTAAAAAATATTTTACTTCAAAACATTTGCTATATAAGATTTACTAAATTTACAAAAAGCTACATGTCATTGATTAATTTTGCAAAAAAATATCAAAAATTTGATAAGTCTTCTGCCATACAACACTTTTAAAATATCAGCCTATTGTAATGAACTTGTTGAGATAAAGAATGAAATTCAATTACAAAAAGTTATTAAAGAAAGCAGGCTAGAAGAAAATTTTTTGATAATTGGAGGCGGAAGCAATATTCTTTTTACTAAAAATTTTGATGGATTGGTGCTTAAAAATTCTCTTAAAGGAATATTTGTATATTTTGAAGATTCAAGCCAAATTGTTTTAAAAGTAGCCTCAGGAGAAATTTGGAGCGATTTTGTAGATTATTGTGTAAAAAATGATTGGGGAGGGATAGAAAATTTATCGCTAATACCAGGAACAGTAGGTGCAGCACCAATTCAAAATATAGGTGCTTATGGTGTTGAAGTAAAAGATACTTTGCATAAGATTGAAGCTGTTAAATTGTCAAACGGAGAAAAAGTAATTTTTAATAATTCTGAATGTAAATTTGCTTATCGCGACAGTATCTTTAAAAATGAAGCTAAAAATAAATATTTCATAACAAATGTTTTCTTTAGATTAAATAAAAAACCTGTGTTAAATACAGCTTATGGTGATATTTCAAAACTTATAAAAGAAAAAGGGATTAAAAAAGCGACAATTGCGGATGTGAGCAATATAGTAAAAGAAATAAGAATGAATAAACTGCCAAACCCTGAAATTATAGGCAATGCCGGAAGTTTCTTTAAAAATCCGGTACTTGCAGAAAGTGATTTTAAATTAATTATTCAAAAATTTCCAGACATAAGACACTTTGCAGAGGAGAATTGCAAAGTAAAAATATCAGCAGCATGGCTTATTGAAAATGCAGGACTTAAAGGATTTGAGCTTGGAAACGCAAAAGTAAACGACAAACAAGCACTTGTTTTGATAAACAACGGAAATGCTACAGGAAAAAACATATTGCAACTTGCCAATTTTATTATTGAAAAAGTAAAAGAAAAATATGGCATAGTACTAAACCCGGAAGTAAATATACTATGAACGAAGCAGAAATTAAAGCGAGAATTATTTTTGAAGACAATCATTTGCTTGCATTCAACAAACTTTCTGGAATGCTTGTACAGCCAAACCCAGAGGGCGAGTTGGCTCTTGAAGATATATTGAAAAGTTATATTAAAAAACGCGACACTAAACCAGGCAATGTATATTTGGGTATTATACACAGATTAGACCGCCCTGTAAGTGGAATTGTTGTTTTTGCAAAATCAAGTAAGTCTCTTGCCAGAATGAACGAATTATTCAAAACTCGTGAAATAATTAAAATATATTTTGCACTTGTAAAAAACAAACCGCCGGTTGATGATGGTTTTATTGAGAGCTATCTTATAAAAGATTCACAAAAAAATATCTCAAAATCATTTAACAAAGAAATAAAAGGAGCAAAATTGTCAAAAACACATTATCAGGTTTTACAAAAATCAGATAGTTTCTATCTCCTTAAAGTAACGCCATATACAGGCAGACATCATCAAATAAGGGTTCATCTTTCTAAAATTTTATGTCCGATTTATGGTGATCTTAAATATGGTTCGCCCAGAAGTAATACAGATGGCAGTATATGTCTTCATGCAAGCTCTCTCGAATTTGAACACCCTGTAAAAAAAGAAACAATAAAAATTGAATGTCCTATTCCTGAAACCGGTTATTGGAAATTTTTTAAGTAAATTTTAATTGATTTTTTGAGGAGGTGTTTTGCTATTTTATTACAATTCAATATTACTCCCTAATAATACACAAAGGATAGTAGCTTGAATTAATTTTTATGTAATACATTCCTTCTGGCAGTACAGAGGTATCAATTTTGCACTCTTTTGAACAAATTCCATTTGAAAATTTTTTACCATTAATACTGTATATTTCCCATTTGCTTTCATTTTTAATGTCAGTTACAATAAAATAATCATCACATGGATTTGGATAGATTTTGTAATTAATTTTATTTATAATTTTTCCAAAGCCCACATTAGCAGGTGCTTTTATGGTAGAATCAAAAATTACATAACCTGTATCATTCAGTACCCATTGGTTTGGGTCAACTTGAATTGATTTTATTGAATCTGTATTTTTAATAACAAATAACTGACTGTCACTTACTATTTTCACTCTTATAAGTGAGTCTTTTGATTTAAATTTTATTTTTAAATCAATATTGCCTGTAAAAAGTTTTATTGATGATATTTTGCTTGTTTTCTGCTTTACAAGAATCAAATTTCCTTTATCGTAAGTACGGTAATGAATATTATATGTAGGATACCCTTCGCCGTACAGCCATTGGTCAAAAAAATAATGCCAGTTTTTACCGGTTTCTTTTTCTAATAAATCTCTAAAATCAGCAATTGATGCGTTTTTAAATGAAAACTTAATTTGAAATTTTTTGATAATATCAAAAAAAACTGTGTCGTTCATTATTTCATATCTTAATGTGTGAATTACTGCCGCACCTTTGTTATATGTAAGTCGCGAACTAAAAATTCTAAGTGCATTTGTAGTATCATCTACATATACACTCCCACTTGAGTCTGTTAGTACAGAATTATGATATTCGTCCATTTGACTTCGTGCATATCCAGGGTTTGTTTTTTCTGAATATAAAACTTCGGAGTACCTTGCAAAACCTTCATTAATCCAAATATCACGCCATGATTTGCATGTAACATTGTCGCCAAACCATTGGTGTGCAAGTTCATGTGCAGTAAGATTTGTGTTAAATAATCCGAGAGTAGTCATAGTTTGATGTTCCATACCGCCGCTAAAAGGAGCCATACAATGTCCGTATTTGTCTTTCCAAAATGGGTAAATTCCGTATTTTTCTGAAAAAAACTTAATAATATCAGTCGTTTTATCAATTTCGGTTTTAAAGTTTTCGAGTGTTTTAGGGTTGTTATAAATGTAATTTTGAATTAAAACAGGCTTACTAATTCCTGGGATATTTACTGTAAATGAATAATCAATATAATTACTTACTGCTACACTAATAAGATAATATGCTATAGAAGTGCGGTTTTTCCATTCAAAACGGTGCAAAGAATCGAGTTTTGTTATTTGTTGTAAAGTGCCGTTTGAGCCGGCCATTTGTGAAGTGTCGCATGTTATCCAAACATCACTGCTGTCAATCAGGTCTGTCAGTACTTGTTTGCTGGGCCACCAATGATGAGCATTGAATGGTTCGCTTAATGACCATGAGGCTCTTGTTCCCCAAGAACTACTTGAAGCACTGCTATACCCATTGAAAAAACCTCCTGACGGTGAAAATCCATTGTAAAAAATTGTACCTTCAAAATAACTGTTTTTTGAATATTGTTTATCAAGCGTTGTTGTTATATAATTTCCATTTCTAATAAAAGACAATTTTTTGCTGTTCATTTTTATTGAATCAATAGTAAAATTTGAATGAAGTTCGAAAATCCATTTATCTGTAACCGTTGATACAACTTTTGCTTTTGTTAAAACATTTCCAGTTATATATTGATTTTTATTAGTAAGTTTTAAATCAAGCTTTACATACTGAATATCATAATCAAGTTCTCCTAAATTGACTGTTTCGGATTTTTTGTTCAAAATATACCGTGATTTGAATTTGCTACATTCTGAGTCTTGTGAAATTCCTTGAAATACTAAAAAAAATAAAACAACAGTAGTAAGTATTCTCTTTGTCATTTAACAAAATTAATAAAATTAGAATATGTAATTATTAGAAAATAAAATTACTCAATCCAACTTTTCCAATAATCCGGATTTTCAATTTCTAATGCTTGTTTGGTTATGCTTAATGGATAAAAAGGGTCAATCATTACAGCAAGTTCGCCGGTTTCTTTAGCTCCAATGCTTCTTTCTGCAGCTCCTGGGTGAGGTCCATGCGGAATACCTTTTGGGTGTAAAGTTATCATTCCTTTTTCAACATGATTTCTACTCATAAAATCTCCGTCAACGTAATATAGAATTTCGTCAGAATCTACGTTGCTGTGATTATATGGAGCAGGAATTGCCATTGGGTGATAATCATAAAGACGTGGTACAAAAGAACAAATTACAAAATTATGTCCTTCAAAATTCTGATGAATTGGCGGAGGCATGTGAATTCTGCCGGTTATTGGTTCATAATTGTGTATTGAAAATGCGTAAGGATATACAAATCCATCCCAGCCTACTGCATCAAACGGGTGGGTAGAATATGTATAAGGATATATAGTGTTTTGCTTTTTAATGAAAACTTTAAAATCACCTTTTTCATCATTAGTAATTAGATTTGAAGGTAATTTTATATCTCTTTCGCAAAAAGGTGAATGTTCGAGAAACTGACCATATTCATTACAATATCTCTTAGGTGGTATTATTGGCGAAAATGATTCAATTATTAATAAGCGATTGTTTTTTGTCTCAAAATCAATTTTGTATATAGTGCCTCTTGGTATTACTAAATAATCACCGTATTCAAATTCTATTTCTCCATATATAGTTTGTAATTTCCCATTTCCCTCATGAACAAATATCAATTCATCTGCATCTGAGTTTTTAAAATAGTAATCTTTTGTACCGTGGCTAGTATGCGATGTACCTATAGTTAAATCATTATTCCCCATAAGTATTACTCTGCTTTTCAAATAATCATCTGATTTTTTATTGGCAAAAGTTAAATAACATCTATTTTGAAGATGTTTTCTTATTACATAATCAGGCTCTACATTTATTGGTTTGCCAATGTCTTTAACCAATGTAGGCGGGTGGCAATGATAAACAATAGAGTATATACTTGAAAATCCAAGTGTACTTATTAGCTCTTCAGCATACAAACTGCCGTCAGATTTTCTAAACTGTGTATGGCGTTTTTGAGGTATAATTCCTGCTCGGTGATAAAATGGCATAACTTTAAGTTTGTTTTAATTAATTTTCAATATAATTTGCTCACATATTTATAAACTATATATGAAAATAAAAGTTTTAATTTTTTTAGTAGTTTTTATTTTGGGCATGCAATTTATAATTTCTTGTAATAAAAAAAACAAAAATTATACAATGGCTCATGATACTGCTTTTCATGCCGAAACAAGAGCTTGGTCGCAAAAAATATATGAACAACCAAGTAATGATGAATTTTATACAGAAAGAGCTTTGTCGTTAATTAATAATGATAAAAATTTTAAACTTGCTATCTCAGATTTGGAATATGCAATAAAACTAAAACCTGAAAAAAACAGTAATTATTTAAAACTTGCAGATGCTTATTTTGGGAATAACCAAACTTTTAAAGCTCGTGATATGTATCTAAAAGCTGTTGAAAAAAACCCAAATGCCGAAGCATACTTTAAGGCAGGAAGTTTTTTTTTGATTGTAAGAAAGTATAAAGAAGCACGACTTTATCTTAACGAAGCTATTAAGAAAGACGAAAGTTATCCTAAAGCATATTTTCTTTTTGCACAAACACTTAAAGAAACCGGTGATACAGCAAATGCAATTTTGTATTACAAGCGAGCAATTCAAACAGAAGCCGGCGACTACAATGCATATCTTCAACTTGGGATTTTATATTCAATTAAATTAAATCCCGAAGCTCTTAAATATCTTGATGCAGCAATAAATACAAATAGTGGAATTGATGAATCGTGGTATTCCAGAGGTTATTATTATCAATTGACAAATAATTTTCCTAAAGCATTGGCAGATTATCAGCAAACAATCACTATCAACCCATATAATTCTAAAGCATATTATAATGCCGGATATATTTATTTTGAATTGAAAAAATGGGATTTGGCAATAAGGCATTTT
Source organism: Bacteroidia bacterium (assembly GCA_020849295.1). GTDB lineage: Bacteria > Bacteroidota > Bacteroidia > NS11-12g > UBA9320 > JABWCE01. The sequence goes on along the minus strand of JADLGN010000009.1, from coordinate 74,725 downwards.
GAACTTGCCGCAAGAGCAAATAATAATTTTGAAAAACCTGTGTATATGCTCGGATTAACTTATGAAGCTAAAAATGATAAAGTAAAAGCAAAACAGTATTATCAGCAATGTCTTCAAATAAATCCAAATTTTTCATTAGCTAAAGAAGCATTATTAAGAATTAAAAATTAAAAATTAATAAAACTTATTTGAAATAATTCGATTGTTGAAATCCTGAATTATACATTTAAATTCATACTCGAGAATTTTACTTTTTTCTGCTTTTGGTTTTTGCTTATTATATAAATTGAAAAACTTTGATTTTTTCCCATCAAAAGTAATACATAAAGAATCAGTAAAAGCTGTGTAGATACCGTCTTCGTTATGAAAAGACATTTTTACTGCATCTTTTTTTAAAAAAGTTCCAATAGTGAAAATTCTTCCGTTATAGCCAGATTTACTTAATGCTAATGGTAAAATATCTATGTGCTGTATTATTTTATTTATGGTGTCACTTTTGTTTTTCAAAGGCTCATAAACTAAAAGTGGAACTTCATATTTCCCATTAATGGTGTTGTATTGTTTTGTAAAATTTTCAGCACTGTGGTCGGCTGTAATAATAAATAATGTATTGTTATACCATTCTTCATTTTTTATCGATTTGAAAAAATTTCTAAGACAATTGTCAACATATTTTACAGTACGATGGATGGGTTTGTTTATTTTTTTAAAACTGTCTATGTATTCAACCGGTAATTTATAAGGGTGATGACTGCTGAGAGTAAATACAACAGTTACAAAAGGTTTTTGATATTTATTTACTTCATTTTTTACATAATTGAGATACGGACCATCGTAAATTCCCCAGTTTCCGTCATAATCTTCCTTTTTTCCGATATATTGGTTTTTTCCGTAATAATTCCAACCCCTCGATTTAAGAAATGCTTCAAACCCCAATGTACCATTTATCCCGCCATGATAGAAATTACAGGAATATCCTATTTTATTCAGATAAAAAGCAAAACCGGGAGTGATATTTTTTATATAGTTTGAATACATAAAATCTGACTTTGTAAGTTTAGGCACACCTTCGAGTATAGCAGGAATAGCATCAACACTGCGAGTGCCATTGCTGTATGCTTTTGAGTAAAATTCACTCCTTAGTGCAAGCTCGCTTAAAAAAGGAGTATAGTAAACAGTGTTAGATATGTTTGGGAAACAGTACTCTTTCCCAAAACTTTCAAGAATTATGATAAATATATTTTTTGGCTTAATTATATTACTATTTATAGCGATATAATCTTTGTTCTGTACCTTGCTAAATTGAATTTGATTTATATAGTTTACATTGGCAATGCTTTCAGCTTGAAAAGATTCTATAATATTAAACCCTGTGCTTATAGTTAGTTGAGTATGCTGTGGTTTTACAAACAATGAAGCATCAATACTTCGCAAGGGCTTCAATCTTAGCCCGCCTCTGATAGTAAAAGCTAAAACTAAAATAAAAATCAAATTTATAGGAAGTTCAACATGCCATTTTATTAAATTTTTGTTTTTGTTTTCAGGATAAATTCTAAATATAAAATAAGCTAATAAAGCAGCAAAAGGTAAAATATACCAATAAGAAAAAACATATTGAATAATACTTATTTCTTCACTTGCAGCCATTTTAAAAACTTCAAATCCAATTCGGGTTTTTGAAAATGGATAATAAACCGCATCTATAATTGTAAGTATTAAAATTGAAAAAGTTATTACAATAAAAAATACTTTTAATATTTTCTGATAAAAAGCGTTAATAGTAAAATTAAATGGCAGCAAACTCAATAATATAAAAGGAAGCAAAAGATAAAAAACCGAAATTAAATCAAAATAAGACCCCCAAAAGAATACATTCACAAATTCTGATAGGTTGCTAATTTTAAAAGAGTTTAAATTGTAAATGTAAAAAAACAATCTTGCAGTAAACAAAACCGCCAATGCTACCACAAAGCGTTTAATCAACAAAAAAACCTGAAAATTTTGTACTGAAAATTTTGTGCTCAAACCATGCAAAAGTAATTTATTGGATAATAGAGTATTTTAATTTTTTTATAAATGTGGAAATAAAACATAATTTTTATAAAAACAGCTTTTAAGAATATATTAATTTTGAAACATTATGAGTCAAAATGAACAATCAGAAAAATTAAAAGTATTAAAACTTACTATAGATAAACTCGAGAAGAGTTTCGGAAAAGGAATAGTAATGAAAATGGATGATCCGGGAATTGGAACAATGGAAGTAATTTCAACCGGTTCTATAGGTTTAGATATAGCACTTGGAGTAGGTGGATTTCCGAAGGGTAGGGTAATTGAAATTTATGGACCTGAAAGTAGTGGAAAAACTACTCTAGCAATGCATTGTATAGCCGAAGCACAAAAAAAAGGAGGTTTGGCTGCATTTATTGATGCAGAACATGCGTTTGACAAAACTTATGCTGAGAAAATAGGAATAAATACATCTGAAATGCTTATATCGCAGCCTGATGACGGCGAACAGGCTCTTGAAATAGCAGATAATCTTATCCGTTCGGGAGCCATTGATGTTATAGTGATTGACTCTGTGGCAGCATTAGTTCCAAAAGCAGAAATAGAAGGAGATATGGGTGATAGTAAAATGGGCTTGCAAGCAAGGTTGATGAGCCAGGCATTAAGAAAGCTAACAGGAACTATTAACAAAACAGGATGTATTTGTATATTTATAAATCAGCTACGCGAAAAAATAGGAATAATGTTTGGTAATCCGGAAACAACTACCGGAGGCAATGCTCTAAAATTTTATGCATCAATAAGGCTTGACATTAGAAGAGTGAACCAAATAAAAGATGGACTTGATGCTACCGGAAACCGAGTAAAAGTGAAAGTAGCCAAAAATAAAGTAGCACCACCTTTTCGTACTGTAGAGTTTGATATAATGTTTGGCGAAGGAATATCAAAAATTGGCGAAATAATTGATATTGGCACTGAGTTGGAGATTGTTCAAAAAAGCGGTTCTTGGTTTAGCTACAACGGTACAAAATTAGGACAAGGACGAGATGCGGTAAAACAGCTTTTGCACGACAATCCTGAACTTGCTGATGAAATTGAAGCAAAAATCAGAGATAAATTTAATAAGCCAGAGAAATCTGTTCAAACATCAAATTAAAAAAAACTGCTACCGGCACGAACACCATCTATTCTTAAATATTTATATCCAAACCTGATTTGGAATATAAAAGATATTGAAAAGTCAATATATCTTACTTTTGATGATGGTCCACACCCCGAAATTACTAATTATGTACTTGACGAATTAGATAAATATAATTTTAAAGCTACTTTTTTTTGTATAGGAAATAATGTAGAAAAATATCCTATTGTATATAATGAAATATTAAAAAGAGGTCATTGCGTTGCAAATCACACTTTCAATCATTTAAGAGGTTTTAGAACAAAAAATGAAAATTATTTTGAAAATATAAATCAATGTGAAAAGTTGGTAAAAAGCAAATATTTTAGACCTCCACATGGGCAATTAAAATTTTCACAAATAAGGCAAATTAAAAAAAAATTTTCGATAGTAATGTGGAGTTTGCTCGCTGAAGATTGGAATCCTAATTTGAATTTAACAAGAAAAATAAATAAGCTAATAAAAAATACTGCAAGCGGAGATATTATTGTATTTCATGACAGTGAAAAAGCTCGAAAAAATTTAGAATTTTTATTGCCTGAGTATCTAAAATTTCTTTCAAATGAAAATTATAAATCAAAAGTATTTGAGTAATGGAAAGTTTACTCATTTATTTTTCACTTTTAATAATTTCTATTTTCATATCAATACAGATTTTTAGTGTTGTATATATTTTTATAGATAGAAAAATAACATCAAAAAAATTTGATGAATTACCAATAGTGTCAGTTTTGCTTGCTGCAAGAAATGAAGAGAAAACAATAAAAAGATGTCTTGAATCCTTTTCAAATATTGACTACCCTTTTGATAAGATTGAATTTTTAATTGGTAATGACGATTCGCAAGATAATACTAGAGATATTGTAATTGAATTTATAAAAAGAAAGAGTAATTTCAGATTATTAGATATAAAATATAATATAGGAAAATCAGCAGGTAAGGCAAATGTACTTGCACACTTGGCAAATGAAGCAAAAGGTGAATTTTATTTTATTACAGATTGCGATGTTGCTGTGAACAAAAATTGGATAAAATCAATACTTTCTAATTTTAATGATAATGTAGGTATAGTTTCAGGAACTACAACATGCCAGACGGGAGGTTTTTTCGAAAATTTACAAACAATGGACTGGCTGCATTTTATGGGTTACATAAAAGCTTTTGCCAATGCAGGAGTTTCGTGCACATCAGTCGGTAATAATATGGCTGTTAGGGCAGAGGCGTATCGCCAAACGGGCGGATATGAAAAAATAGAATTTTCTATAACAGAAGATTACAAATTATTTTCGGAAGTAACAAAACGTGGCTGGGATTGGCAAAATTTACTAAACGTAGATTCGCTTGGGCTTGCAACATATATTTCTTCAATCAAAGAGTTGTTGCATCAGCGAAAACGCTGGCTTATAGGGGGAAATGAACTGCCTGTAAACTGGAAAATTATGATAATTATTTATGGTTTATTTTTGCCCTCACTTATTATTTTGTTTGTTTTTAGTCCTTCATTTGCTTTTATTTTATGGTTATTAAAATTCATTTTACAGACAGTATTTATTTACTCATTATTTAAAAAAACAAAAATGGAATTTAATAAAGGAATAATATTCTATTTTATTTATGAAATATACCTTTATCTTATAACTTTTTCTACAATCATATTTTATTTTTTACCTTTAAAATCAGAATGGAAAGGCAGAAAATACAATAGAAGCGGTTTGTCTTAGGGGTCAAGAAGGCAGCAATCGCCATAGCTTAAAAAGCGATAACTATTTTCGATAGCTTTATGATACAAATTGTGCCAGTTATCTCCAATAAATGCTGCAATTAGCATTACAAGAGTAGAGTTTGGGTAGTGAAAATTAGTTAAAAGAGAATTTACAGATGAAAAATTATATCCCGGCATTATCATAATTTCAGTTTTAGCATTTACAGTGTCAATTGAGTTTTTTTCTAAATAATTTATTATTTCACTCATTGATTCATTCCATGAAATAGGTAATTTGTAGAAATTGTAAGGATATAACTTTTCAATGTAAAAAGGGTTTTCTTCACACTTTAATATTTTTACACCAATCCAATATAAACTTTCAAGCGTACGAAGTGAAGTAGTTCCTATTGCAACTCTGTATTTGTTATTTATTAGATTTGATATTGTATTTTTTGAAACCGATATCATTTCAGAGTGCATAGAATGGTCAATCGGAAATTCTGCCTTAACAGGTAAAAAAGTACCTGCACTTACATACAAAGTTACTTCGGCAATATCTATTTTTTTATCTTTAATTTTATCTAAAATATTTTCTGTAAAATGAAGACCAGCCGTAGGAGCAGCTACTGCTCCTATATTTTTAGCAAAAATTGTCTGATACGTTTTTTTATCATTTTCGTTTGCCTCACGTTTTATGTAGGGCGGGAGAGGGGTTGTGCCCGACAGTTCAATAATTTCGCTAAATGAAACATTGTTGTCCCATGTAAATTCTACAGTTTGATTTATGTTGTCAAGTAACTTTGCCGAAACAGCAATTTTACCAACTTTAGATTTTAAAATCTCATTTTTCTTCCATTTTTTCAAATTGCCAATCATGCACTTCCACATGCTTTTTTGGCTATTGCTTAGTGCAGTTTCAAGCGAATTAAATGAATTATGAGGTTCGAGTAATAGTATTTCTATTTTTGAGCCGCTATCTCTGTAAAAAAATAACCTTGCAGAAATTACTTTAGCGTTATTTAAAATTATTTGTGAATTTGAATTAAGCAATTCTGGAAATTCTTTGAATATCCTATGATGAATTATTGAATTTTTATAATGTAAAAGTTTTGATTCATCTCTGTTTATTAAAGGTTGTTGAGCTATTAATTCATCAGTAAATGCAAAGTTAAAGTCGCTAATTTTAATTTTTCTGATATTTTCGGGTATCATAATAATTGAAATCTCTTTCCTGGCAATGATTTTATAAATCCTTTTATTTCCAAATCGAGCAATGTAAGAGCAACTTTGCCACTATTCAATCTCGATAAGCTTATAATTTCATCTATTTCAATAAATTTTTTCTCATTTAATAAATTGTAAATTAACATTTCGTCTTCACTCAGGTTTATGGGTAGTTCTTTTTGTTTAGTATTTTTACCTTTTATAATATCCCAACCCAATGAGTGCAATAAATCAACAGCATTTTCAATCATTTCAGCCTTGTTTGTCTTAATAAGAAAATTGCAACCGGCAGATTTTTCATCATTTATTTTACCTGGCAAAGCCATAAGTACGCGGTCGTATTGCCAAGCAAGTTCTGCTGTAATCATAGAACCACCGCGAATAGCAGTTTCTATTACAATTACAGCATCGCTCAATCCTGCAACTATACGGTTTCTTTTGGGAAAATTTTCGCGATCAGGGTTTGTCCCTGATAAAAATTCAGTTAATAATGAACCCCCGTTTTCAATAATATTTTTTGCAAATTTTTTATGTTCTGCAGGATATAATTTGTCTAATCCATGAGCAAGAACTCCAACAGTAGGCAAATTGTTTTTAAGAGAAGCCTTATGAGCACAAATATCTATTCCATAAGCCATTCCACTTATAATAGTAGCATTTGTTTCAGCAATATTTTCTATAAGATTTTCGCAAAAATTCTTTCCGTATTCTGTAGGTTTTCTTGTTCCTACAATTGAAATTATTTTATCGGCATTTATATCTGCGTCTCCAAGTTGGTATAGCAAAATTGGGCAATCATTATTGCTTTTTAGTCTGTAAGGATAATTTTGCGAAGCATAAAAATAAGTTTTTATTTTATGTTGTTCTATAAATTTTAATTCTTTTTCGGCTTTGCTGAAATCAGAAAATGAAATTATTGATTTTGCTGTGTATTCGCCTATATCGGGAATTTTTAATAATAAAGATTTTTTTGTTTTAAAAACATCTGATGCACTTCCGCAGTAGCTTATAAGATTTTTAGCCAATACATTTCCTACACCTTCAATTTGCGTAAGTGCTATTTGATTCAGTAATTCCAAGTGCGGTAAATTTAGTTATTTTTTGTTTGTACTTGAATTGAAATGAGAATATCCAATTAACTCATCATAACCGTATTGTTGATTTTTATGATAAATATAGATATCGTAATCGTTTTCTGTTTCGTAATGATTTCCTTCTGTAAAAATTGTTTCTGGAGTATTTGTTTCGTCATCTATTGTTACATATTCGTAGTTATAATAACTTTGCTTAAGTTTTACTTTTTTATAATATAATTTTTTGTCAGGATAATAATCCATTTTGAATTTTTCTTTAATCTGCCAGTCTGTTAATTCTCCAAAAATGTAAACACCCTTAGGATGTATTTCATTATTTGCTTTTAATGAAAAATGAACAAGAGCATAATCTTCATCTGGCAAAGTATTAGAACCGTCTTTGTTTTGAATTGAGCGTTTTCCGTTATAATCGGCCTGATTGAAATATGCTAAATGAGCTCTGATTTCATCGGTTTTTAGTACTGCATTTTTCATTGAATCAACAAATTTGTCTGCTACATTATAACTAAAAAATCTAAGTGACCTAATGTCAAATTGCCTGAATTCATTTCCACCATTAAATAAGTTTCCGGTTTCGTAATTATATACAAGTTGACCATTGTTTACAAAATTTGGTTTTAAATTAGTAATTGCATCACCCAGATTGTTGTTTTGTGTGATACTTACTTTTACATCGTTAAATGGATTAGGAATACTGAAATTTTTATAATCTACATTAAAGTCAATTTCTTGTTTCGAAAATCTGAATTTCACATCAGTTGCACTGTTTACCATAGCTGTTATTGTTACTTTTTGGTCAATTATCATAAATCTACGGATAAGTACAGGCTCTTCTTCGCTAAAATCTTTAAATACTTTAATTACATAATTGCCAGATCGTGTAAAAGAAACATCGTTATTGGGGAAAGCGCATTTATAATTTACATATTTTTGGTAAGTATTGGTTGAAAATGAAAAACTGCTAATATTATTTGTGTAATTTCCGTTTAGATATTCATTTTTGCTCATATTGCTTGGCTGCCATTCGGCATTACAATGTTCAAAAGTGTATTGAAAAAAATCATTTGTTGTTTTTAAAACATCAAATTCAAGTTGTAATTGTTGTGCAGAGCCAAGGCTAATTAAAGGAACAGGGTCGGCACTCTCACTTATAGAATTAAGCAATACAGTTTCTATCTGTGGGTCAAAAGTCTTATTATAGTAGGTTTCAAGTGATGTTTGAGAATTTGAGATTTTTATTAATATTAAAAATAAAATAAAAATATAAAGTCTCATGTTTAATAAAATGTCAAAGATAAATTTTATTGTATGTAAAATTAAAAATTTACTTTTTTAATATCCGAAAATTTCTTCAAGATTTACCTCTATCAATTTTCCGGTTTTTTCAAGTTCTTTCATGTTTATTTTATCTTTATTCCCTATTATAAAATAGATATAAGATTTATTTGCAAGCCTTTGTTTATGGAAGTTTTGCAAGTCTTCAAATTTATATTTATCTACGTTTTCATAAATGTATTTTGAAGGGTCAACCTTAAATTTCCATTTTGTTGCTTCATCAAAAGAAAATAATATGTTAGTTCCGATAGTTCGCTCACTCTCAATTTTACTCTTTATTGCAAGTTTTGAATTTGAAAGTAAATTATCAGATTTTGGCAAATTGTTTAGTAATTCGTTCATAGCTGGTATAGCATCAGGAAGTTTATCAGCCTGAGTACCTATATATGCTGAAACTCCATCATATTCATCAGGTTCATTTCCTCGCAGATAATATGCACTTGTGCTGTATGCAAGAGCTTTGCTTTCTCTTATTGTTTGAAAAACAAGACTGCTCATGCCGCCTCCAAAGTATTCGTTAAACAGTTCGATAAGTGCATCATCATTGCGGTTTACCTTATCAAGTCTGTTGTACCAGCCAATTTCTGCTTGAACCATATCGTAGTTTACAAAATATACTTCAGTTTGGTTTATTTTTCGCTTTTCATATTTTTTTACAGGTGTAATTTTTAGTTTTTTTGATGTGCTGTTATGCAATTTGTCTAAAGTACTTTTTACAGTTGCAGAATTTTCTGGTCCGTAATAAAACACTTTGTGGTCGTATTTTACAAGGTTGTGTATATATTCGCACAGTTCTTGAGCAGTGAGTTTTTTTAGGTCTGCTTCACTTAGCATATTTCTGTATGGATTGTCGCTTCCGTAAATTGCATAATTTTTAAGGGCACCACTAAAAATTGCATTTTTACTCTGTTTTGCATCTTTACGAGATTTTAATGTTAGTTGAATTAATCCTTGCAAAGCCTGTTCGTCAGGTTTGGCATCTTTAAGGAAATCTTCGAAAAGAGATACAGCCTTTTCAAAATTTTCAGTAAGACCACTTAAATATATATATGATTGTTTATTTCCTACTGATACCCCATAGTTGCAAGCAAGCTTAAAAAACTCTTTAGTGATTTGTTCTGCAGAGTATTTTGATGTACCTAAATATTGTAAATAATTTACGGCAAATGAAAGTTTTAAATCATTGTATTTTCCCGCATCAAGCACATAATATAGGTTGAAAATCTGGTTTATTTCATTTTTTACCAAATAAGCATTTATACCATTTTTAAGTTTTATTTTTTCAATGTCTTTGTTATAGTCAACATAGTTTGGAGTAAGTTTTTTTGAATTTGTATTCAAAATATTGTTTACAAAATCCGAAGTCATTTCTCTGTTTACCTCTACATTTGTAATTATTGGTTTATCAATTTTTCTGATTGAAGTGTCAATCCCTTTGTGTTTGTAACATACTACATAGTCATCAGTATAATATTTTTTAGCAAATTCAATAATATCTTTTTTAGTAAAACCAAGCATAGTTTGGTCTGTTTCAATAGCTGTTTTATAATTTACATCAAGAGTGAAAAATTCGAGTAATGTATATGCCCTTGAAGAATTATTTTCAAATTCTTTCATTCGGTCAACTTTATTATTCAATACAATACTTTTTACCATATTAAAATCAAAATCTCCTTGTTTGATTTTATTTAATTCTTGTAAAATCAAATTTTGAACTTCTTCTAATGTTTGTCCTTGTTTTGGTTTGCCACTAAAAATATGAACGCTGTAATCTTTTAAAATATAACTCTGAGATGAAGCACTTAATACCTTTTGTGTTTTTAGCAAATCCAAATCAATAAGACCAGCACCTTTATTACTCAAAAGCAAATCAATTAACATTAGCATTATTGATTCTTTAGTTCCTGCACCAGGAGTTCTGTATCCCATATACAAATATTCTGCATCAGGACCATAAACATCTACCTTGGTTGTTGTGGTACTTGGCATTTCTGGCATAAAATTATATACAGGTACGGGTTTGGGTTTCATATATGAAAATTTAGTATTTATTTCAGCTATCACTTCATCAGGATTAAAATCTCCCGACATTATAATTGCCATATTATTTGGCACATAATAACTGTTGAAATAATTTCTTATTTTTTTAAGTGATGGATTTTTTAGATGTTCTACAGTCCCTATTGTAGTTTGTAAGCCGTAATTATGATTCTTGAATAAGTTTGAAAATAAACCATAAAACATTTTTCTGCCATCATTATCCAAAGTACGGTTTTTTTCTTCATAAACTGCTTCGAGTTCTGTATGAAAAAGTCTTAATACCGGATTTCTAAATCTTTCTGATTCTATACTCAACCAACGGCTGATTTCATTTGAAGGAATATCATTTACATAAACTGTTTGCTCAAAGCTAGTAAAAGCATTTGTACCTGTAGCACCTATACTTTGCAAAAGCTTGTCATATTCATTGGCAATAGCATATTTTGAAGCAATAACTGAAACTGAATCTATTTGATGATAAATAATTTTCCTTTTTGATTCATTAGTTTCGTTGTTATATTTTTCGTATAATTCATCAATTTTGTCAAGATATATTTTTTCTTTTTCAAAATCTGCGGTTCCATACTTATCAGTACCTTTAAAGAGCATGTGCTCTAAGTAATGAGCAAGTCCGGTATTGTCTGATGGGTCGCTTTTGCTGCCGGCTTTGGTTGCTATAAGAGTTTGTACTCTTGGAGTGAGCTTATTTGGAGATAGAATAACAGTAAGCCCGTTTTCTAAGGTGTACCAGCGGCTTTTTAATGGGTCATTTCTATATGTTTTGTATGTAAATGCTCCATCGTCTGAATGTTTGATTTCTTCGCCAAGAGTAACAATTTTAGGCTCAACTTGTGCAAATAAGTTGTATGATACAAACAGTAAAAATAATGATATATATTTTTTCATTTTTATATAATTGATATACTTAAAAAGGATTGCGAAATTAATTTAATTTTCAAAAATAAACTCTACTTTCTTAAAGGTTAATTTTCATGCCTAATCGTAGTAAATTAGAATAGTTATATTGGGCAATATCGTATTTTTTTGAGAAAACATTTGTAAGCCCAATTTTGCATTGTGGATTTGCAAATAATTGAATATTGCTTGTGATGTATTTGCTGTAAATAATACCCAGCAAGCAGTTTGCATTATTTGAGTTGTAAATTTTAGGATTAATTCCAGATACTATATAATAAGCATCATTACCAAAATTGTAAACAACTGTATTTACTGAGTAAAGTCGGCTATAAGTAATTCCTGTCTGTGTTTCAATTTCTGTGAATTTTTCATTATTCCTTATTTTGAAATTCAAAATAATTGGTATTTCAAAACTTGAAAGATTATTTGAAAATCTCACATTTGAAAATTTGTCTTGCTGGTTTGGTGTTTCAAAATCAGGATACCCTTCAAAGTAATAGTCGTTTGCACATTTATAATTGCTATACAGCGATAATTCATCGGGTTCTTTTACAAGTACTGATTCGCCGGTGTTTATAAAATACAAACCGGTATTAAACGTTAATTTGTTATTTAATCTGTAAAAAACATCAATTCCAAATGAATATTTTAATAAAGCATTATTATTATTATTTCTTTCTTTCTCATTCTGATAATTACCGTATTTATTATTTGAAGTATTATTATTTTTATAATTAACAATACAATTTGAAAAACCTGTAGAGATATTAAATCCAATAGAAAATTTACTTGTCTTTATTGATTTAAAATCGGGCAATACTCCCAAATTCAAGTTTTTTCTAATGTAATTGTTTTCAATTGTTGTTTCACCAAAAGCTATGTTCTTAAGTATTGAATTTATATTTATAAGAGAAAATTTTTGTGGTTTATTATTTTCTTTTGGAATTTCATTTAGTGGGGTTTCAAAACTAATAGGATTAACTGAAATTTGATTATTTAGCAACTCTTCTGCTTTAATTTTACTTTCCTCTAATGTTAGTAAATTAAGATTTTCATTAGTCGGAATTACATTGTCATTATGAGAAAATGTATGAGTAGCTTTGTTTTGGGCACTTTCAGATTGTTCTGCAAAAAGCTTAGAAATAGAGTAACTGATGTTTTCTAAAAAATCTAACCCTGATTTTCCTGAATAAAACTGTACTAAAATTATCAAAATACCAACTCCGGCAAGCAAAGCAAAAACATTAGACGATATTCTTACTTTTTTTGACAATTTTTCTCTATCGGCACTCCTCATTGTTAGTTAAGTAACAAATTTAGACAAAACTTGAATATAAGAAAAATTACAAATCAACAAATGACCAAAAAATGAAACTTAAAGATTATTAATCATGTAATTTTCTAATTGTTTAACAATAATATCCCAACAAAAATTCTTTTTTGCAATTTCATTTCCCTGAGTTCCGCATTTTTTTCTCATAAGTTCAGATTCAAGCAATTCAATTACTCTTGAAGCAAAATCAATAGGGTTTGTTTCGCAAAATACACCTTCCCCGTTTTTTACTTCAAGTCCTTCAAAGCCTATTTTTGTACAAACTACAGGTATTCCCATTGCCATAGCTTCAAGTACTTTGTTTTGTGTTCCTGCTCCAAACCTTAGTGGTGATATCACTACTGATGCTTTCTTGTAATATTCATTAAGGTTTTCTACAAAACCTGTTACTTCTATATTTTGGCTTTTAAGTTTGCAAATTGATTTTACAGGTTTTTGTCCTGCAATTATAAATTTTACGTTATTTTTTTTATTTAAAATTAACGGGAAAATATCATTAGCGAAATAAAGTATAGCATCAATGTTTGGCGAATAATTCATATTCCCCGTAAAAATTATTACATCATTTATTGAATAGTCGTGGGCAGCAGATGAGAAAGTGTCAAAATCAACTCCATTTTTTAACAAAGCAATATTTTGAATATTATGTTCTTTCTTGATGTAGTTTAAGTCTTCAACAGAGCAAACCAAACCCAAATTGTAAAATTTTAATATATTCTTTTCATAATTATACAGCCTTTTGAACTCAATATTTTCAAATATTTTAAATAAATTATTTTTTCTATTTTCTAATCTTCTTTTCCAGTATAGAGAGAAAGCATCAGGAAAATCAAGTATTTTGGCAATTTTTATGTCTTTTGTGAATTGCGACATTCGCAAATGTTGAGTATGAATAATATCAATTTTGTTGTTTAATAAAAAGTGCTTGATAGTTTGTTGCAACAATTTACTTTTAAAGTATGCCACCTGTAATGGTATTGAAGTAAAAATTGCTAAAAAACAATTAAAAAATGATTTCCATTTGGGTAAGTATATAATAATTACTTTAGAAAATATTTTTTCAAGTTCAATTTTATAATCTAATTCTTTTTTTGATTCGGCAAATGTTATCAAAAACAGTTCGTGATTTATAGAAAGACGGCGAGCAATGTTGTATATTTTCAGCTTATCTCCTCTGTATGGAGGATACGGAACTCTGTTAGCTACAAATAATATTTTCATCAAATTGCAGGCTTGCAAAATAACATAAAAATTAACATTAGTTAAATTTTTGAATTACTCAAAAATTTAAACAGAATTTTCTTGTCCTAAAATAAGATTACACCCAAAAGTGTAAAAAATAAAATACTAAAATATGTTGGTAAATATTTTCTCATAAAAAACTCTTTTAAAATTATTGAACAAAAATTTTTTTAATTAAAATGGTTAACCTTATGTAAATTTTATATCTTTATAATATATGAAAAAACTTTTTTAATCATTAAGTTAATTGGAATTTTTCAAAATTTAAATGCTTAAGAATTAATCGGAGTCTCAATCAGCTATAATGCTGTTAAACCACTTGAATATAGTGTGGTTTGCGAGGCATATTCAGATAAAAATCCAATTCAAATCTTTAGCTTAACAGGTAAATTAATTTCAAAGTGGGAAATAAAGCCGACCAATCATTTTAACGAAAGTATTGATTTAATAACTCCAGGATTTTATATTGTCTTAGTAAGAGAGAATGGGTCTTACCAGCAAATCAAATGGATAAAACAATAGTTGTATTATTATTTAAATTAAAGCATCTATTACAATCATTTTTCTTTTGGAGCAAGGCAACCTAATGTGAAAATTTAAGTAGAACAACCAGTCATTACTATATATTGCAAAAAACATTAGATAGTTTGTTATAAATTCAATCTTTATTTTTATGGAGTCATCGGGCTATGTGGCTATCACTTTTTTATTTGATGAGTTGAAAAAGCTATTTCCATCCACCACCCAAAGCTTTGTATAAATTTATACACGATATTACTTGTTTTTGTTTAATCTCTATCATTTCCATTTTTGCTTCCAGTAATTCTCTTTGTGTAAGTAAAACTTCGGTATAATCTGCCCTTGCTGATTTAAAAAGATTTACCGAAATTTCTATTGACTCGTTTAAAATATCAACCTGATGTGTTTTAATATTAAAACTTTCACTGTAGTTTTTTATACCAGCAAATTGATTATAAACTTCTATGTAAGCCTTTAATGCAGTTTGTTCATATTTATAAACTGATTGCAATTGTTTTTCACCTGCATTGTAATACAAAGTTTTAATATAATTACGATTTATAAGCGGTGAAAATAATTCGCCAAGCAAATTAAATGCAGTTGATTTGGGATTTATTAGATATATCGGATTAAATGATTGAAATCCTATATACGATTGAAAATTTATACTTGGGTAAAAATTTGCTCTAGCAACTTTAACATCTAATTTATTTGCTTCTAAAACTTTTTCTGCTTGCCTTATATCTGGACGATTTGTAAGTAATAGAGATGGATTGCTTATAAGCAATGGAAACAGACTAAGAGATTTTAAATCACTTTTTACCCTGTTTATATGCTGTGGAATTCTTCCAACAAGATAATTTATTTTATTTTCAGTTTCAATTATATTTTGCTTGATTTCAAAAATCATGTTTTGTGAGTTTATCATTTGAGCCTCAAATCTATTAACAGCCAATTGATTTACTCGTGCAGCATTTTTTTGAATTTTTATCATTTCAAGGGCATCTTTTTGTATTGCAATATTTTGCTCGATAATCTGCAACTTGTTATCTAAAACAAGTAATTCGTAATATGAATTTGCTATTTCGGCAACTAATTCGGTTGTTAAAAAATTTTTACCTTCTATACTTGCTAAATACTGCTTAATTGCTGATTTTTTTGCATTGTGTAATTTTCCCCAAACATCTATTTCCCATGAAAAATTTAAAAGCATTAAATTATCTCCAATGTATCTTGGAAATTCATTATTCTTATTTTTTACATCCTCTTCTGACATTCCGTTAAATGTATAATTACCACTTTTATCTGCACCAGTACCAAAATGGATATTACCAAAAGGGAGATATTCTCCTTTTTTTGAAGAAATTTCGTTTTTATTTATTTCAATTTCTCTAGAAATAATGTTTAGTTCTTGATTATTTTTAAGAGCAGTATCAATAAGTGAAATTAGAAAAGAATCGGTATAATATTTTTTCCAAGAAATCAGCTCATTATTGCTTGTATCTTTTTGAAATGAATAAAAGTCAGGTAGATTGTTTTTTTCTTTTCTTACAAATAATTTAGGGGTACTACAACAAGCTAATGATATTATAAATGTAATTGATGATATTAAATTAATTAAATTTTTATTTTTCATTTCGTTTCAAAAATTTTGCAATTAGTTTTTTAAAATTATTATCTTGACTTGCCTCACTCTGACTTTCAGCAAAATCTTCGCTAAGAGGAGCTACAGCTTCATCTTTTATTAGTTTTTTACCTTCCGATAATTTACCAAAAATGTAATACAAGCCGGGCACTATAAGAACACCAAACAAAGTACCGAACAACATTCCTCCCAAAGCAGAAGTTCCAATAGTTTTATTTCCAATAGCGCCTGCACCTGTTGCTCTTACAAGTGGTATCATACCTGCAATAAAAGCAAATGATGTCATCAAAATAGGTCTGAAACGCTCTTTTGCACCTTCTAATGCTGACTTAAAAATTGATAAACCTTCATTATTTTTCTGTACTGCAAATTCAACAATAAGTACAGCATTTTTGCCCAATAACCCTGCCAACATAATCAAACCAATTTGTGCAAAAACATCATTACTAAGTCCCATAGTTTTGAGTAATAAAAAAGAACCGAAAATACCTGGTGGTAAAGAAAGAATAACAGCAAAAGGTAATATGAAGCTTTCATATTGCGCTGCTAAAACTAAATAAACGAAAAATACTACTATCATAAAAATTATAATTGCTTCATTTCCTCTTTTTGATTCATCATAAGATAAACCTTCCCAAGCAATTCCATAACCTTTCGGTAAACTTGTTTTGGCTACTTCTTTAATTGCTTTTATAGCATCGCCAGAAGTGTACCCTTTTGATGGAATTCCATTAATTAACGAAGATGTATAAAGATTGTATCTTGAAATTTCATTAGGACCTTGTGTTTTTTTAATTGTCATAAATGAAGAATAAGGTACCATGTCGCCATTATCATTTTTTACAAAAAAATTTAATATGTCAGTTGGGTCTTTTCTAAATTCAGGATCGGCTTGCGTATATACTTTATAATAATTATTAAATCTAATAAATCCTTGCTCGTAAGTGCTTCCAATTAGAATATTCAAATTTTCCATTGCTTTGCCAATTGAAACTCCTTTTTGCATTGCCAACTCATTATCAATTGAAATTTCGTATTGAGGATATTTAGCAGAATAAAATGAAAAAATACCGCTGAGTTCCTTTCTTTTTTTTAGATCTTTTACAAATTTGCTGTTTATTTCGTCAAATTTTTGATAATCTACATCACTTTGTTTGTCGAGCAATCTCAATGCAAAACCTGAAGATGCACCATAACCAGGCACAGCGGGAGGTTCAAAAAATTCAATTACCGCACCTATGTTTTTTGTTTTTTCCTCTAATTCTTCTATTACCTGATTTATTGTTTTTGTACGCTTTGACCAATCTTTAAGATTAATTAAACATGTGCCGGCATTAGAGCCACGTCCTTCAGTCAAAATTTCATAGCCTGCCATTGCAGTTACTGATTTTACAGCATCTATTTCTTTTGCTATTTTTTGTAGTTCTAAAGAAACTGCATTTGTACGTTCAAGAGTAGTCCCTGGAGGTGTTTGAATAATGGCATAAATTTGTCCTTGGTCTTCATTTGGAATAAATCCAATTGGCAAAATTTTGTTTATACCAATAATACAAATTGAAAAAATGATTAATGCTCCAAATGTAATTACTCGTCTATTAACTATGTGCGATAAAAATTTAGTGTAAATAATTGTTAAATTTTCAAATTTGTTATTAAACCAATCAATAAAAATGCTAATAGGTGTTTTGCGTTTAGGCTGTCCATGTGTATTTTTCAAAATCATAGCACATAACACTGGAGTAAGAGTAAGTGCCACTACTCCAGATAATACAATTGAAGATGCCATAGTTATTGCAAACTGACGATACAATACCCCAACCGGACCTGTCATAAAGGAAACAGGGACAAAAACTGCTGTCATTATAAGTGTAATGGCTATTACTGCTCCACTTATTTCATCTAGTACCTTTTTTACAGCCTGAAATGGCGATAAATTTTCTTCATGCATTTTAACATGAACTGCCTCAACTACTACTATAGCATCATCTACTACAACACCTATAGCCAAAACCAATGCAAATAATGTTATAAGATTAATACTTATACCAAACATTTGCATAAATACAAAAGCACCAATTAATGATACAGGAACAGCCAAGGTTGGAATCAAAGTTGATCGCCAGTCTCCTAAAAAGACAAAAACAACGATTGATACAAGTATAAATGCTTCAATTAAAGTATGTATAACTTTGTCGATAGATGCATTTACAAAGTTTGATACATCATAGTTAATTTCATAATCAACACCAGGGGGAAAGTCCTTTTTCATTTCTTCAAGTTTTAGTTTTACTTCATCAATAATTTTATTTGAATTACTTCCTGGATTTTGCTTTAAAACCAACGATGCAGAAGCATGTCCATCTTTATTTGTATATATATCTACAAATTCACTTCCTACTTCTACATTTGCTATATCTTTTAGCCTTAGTATTTCGCCGTCAGTATTAGCTTTAATAATAATATCTTTATATTGATCGGGCGTATTATACCATCCTTTATAATTAAATACATATTCAAGAGATTGAGCTTTTTTGCCTGAGCTAAGACCAACTCTTCCTGGACGACCTAAAACACTTTGTTCATCTATAGCTTTAAGTACTTCATCAGAAGAGATTTTATAAGCCCTCATTCTGTCAGGATTTAGCCAAACTCTAATTGCAAAAGCACGACTTCCAACTAACTCTGAGCGCCCTACGCCACTAATTCTTTGCAGTTCGGGGACTATGTATGTATTAGCGTAGTTGAATAAAAATTTTTGGTCAAATTCCTTCTTAGTACTAAAAAAATTGACATACATTAACATACTTGGTTGAATTGGAGTAATAATTACACCTTCTTTTTGCACTAATTCTGGCAAGTTTGCCCATACTTGGTCAACACGGGTTTTTACTCTTGAAGCAGCAATAGTAGGGTCAATTCCGGGTTCAAATACAATTTCTATAGTTGCTTCGCTGGCACTTGTAGCATCAGACATCATATATTGCATACCTGGCACACCGTTTATTTCTCTTTCTAGTATAGTAAGAGTTGATTTTACTAATACTTCTGCATTAGAGCCTGGAAATTCAATAAAAATACTTACACGTGGAGGGGCAATTTCAGGAAACTGTGAAACAGGTCGCGTTGATATTGCGAGAATACCTAAAAATACAATTGCCAATGAAAGTGAAATTGCCAAAACCGGTCTTTTAATAAATATTCGAAACATTGTTTTGTTACTTAGATTATTAAATTATTCAGCTTGAAGATTAATTAAATCGGATAACACTTTTTCAAAAGGTTGAAAATGAGTCTTAATTTTATCATTATTTTTAACTTTACTAAGCCCATCAATCAAAATTTTATCATTTACTGTTAGCCCGCTTGTTACAGTGTATAAGTGAGGCATTTCTATACCAACAGTAATTTGTTTGCTATGAATAATTCCATTTTTATCAACTACAAATACAAATTTTTTATCTAATATATCGAATGTTGCTTTTTGGGGAATTATTATAGCATTTTTTAGGTGTGATGGCAAAAGTATAGTACCTGTTTGTCCATGCCTTAATAATCTCTGCGGATTTGGAAAAGTAGCTCTAAAAGCTATATTCCCGGTTTCATTATTAAAATCAGCTTCAATTGTTTCAAAAATCCCATCATGATTATAAATTTCATTATTAGCCATAATTAATTTTACTTTTTGACCTCCTTCTTTGCGTATTCGTTCTGAATAATCAAGGTATTCGGCTTCGGGAACATTAAAGTAAACCCATAGCTTGCTGTTGTCTGATAATGTTGTAAGCAATTCTCCTTCTTCTATTAGGCTCCCAATCCTAACATGAAACTTATCTATAATCCCATTAAATGGTGCTTTAATAGTTGTAAGTTTTAAATGGGTTAATGATAAATCCAAATTAGCATTTTCCTTGTCATACTTAGCTTTTGATAAAGCTAATTCTTGCTTAGAAACTATATTTTTTTCGTACAAAATTTTGGTATTTTCATACTCAATCTTTGCATAATTTGCATCTGCTTTTGATTTTTCGGTTTCAGCTTCATACAGCATAGGCATAATTTGAAACATATTTTGTCCTTGTTTTACAACACTTCCTTCATCTACATAAATTTTTTGCAGATATCCTCGCTCTTGTGATCTAATTTCAATGTGAGATATAGCATGTATTTGACATACGTATTCTTTGTTTATTACTGTATCTTTTTGTATAGGGCAAGAAACAGTATAAAATGATTCGTCAAAAGTATGTTCGGTTTTTTTATGGCAACTTGCCATAGCTATTATAGGAATAGAGGCTATTATTATTTTTATTTTATTATACATTTTATTTGATTTGATTTGATTTGACTATTTTTAATTGAAACACAGAAAACTTAAAGTTTTGCAAATAGCCAAAAGCAAAATTTTGAAGTTTTATAATATAATGGTAAAAAGATTTGAAGCAACGTTCAAATCAAGTTTATAAGAAAATCTATAATCTAAAGGTACTAATAAAAATGTACTTTCTACAATTTATACATGCAGAATAGTATTTAGTGATATTATATGAAATTTTAAAGCAAAAACAATTTTTTAAAGAAAATTCAAATTCGGCAGGGTTTATTAATTGTATTTTTATTTTATTGTCTTCGTCAATGCTTATATCTTGAAAAATATAACAGTTATTATTGTTTTGTTTGATATTATCATTTGTCTTAATATCATAGTTGGCTAATGATAAACAGTTGTTTTCTTTTAAAATCTGTTTATTTTTATCCGAAAATTTGAAAATATTTAAATAAGAAATTTTAGAATAATTTCTTGTGATAACCGGATTTGAAAAATTTTTAGCTTGTAATGACGAGAGGCATGTCAACAACAAGATGAAGGAAATAAATTTTACCCTTAGCCGCATTTTCAGGTCGCAAGATTAGGTGCATAAAAAATTAATATGAATAAATTTCCGTTAAATAAATAAAATCTGTCGATTATTTGAATTTAAAAAAGTTTAACTCAAGTTTTTCTTTAAAGAAATATTTAAAAAATCAAAAACAAGTGCAAAATTAAAGTGCAAATTTGCGACTGTTTTCTATTTTTTTGAATAACTCGTAAGCTGCAGAAGTAGTTGTATTTTGATTAGTAGAATTTGAGAAATTTTCATTTTTAGAACTGAAAAATTCTTTAATTTTAACTGTCTTTCTTTTCATAGTTATATAATTTTTTCTTTAATTAGGCATTTCTGAACTTCAGAAAAGTGGGTAAAAAGTAAAACAAATGTAGAAGAAAATATTTTTAATGCAAGAAGAAATCTAAATAATATTTAAAAATAATTACAATTATCTACATTATAAACGTTTAAAATTTTGAATATAAAATTTGTGGCTAAATTTCTGAATCTGAATTCCAGTTTTCTAAATAATCAGCAACACGCCTTACAAAACTCCCCCCTAAAGCGCCATCTACAATTCGATGATCGTAACTGTGGCTTAAAAACATCATGTGTCTAATTGCAATAACATCACCAAATTCAGTTTCAATTACTGCGGGTTTTTTCTTTATAGCACCAGTAGCCATAATTGCAACCTGAGGCTGATTGATAATAGGTGTACCGAGAACATTTCCAAATGTACCAACATTTGTAATTGTATAAGTTCCGTCTTGAATATCTTCTGGCAGAAGTTTATTATTTCGAGCCTTTGCGGCAAGATTATTCACTTCCTTAGTTATCCCAAGAAGACTTTTAGTGTCAGCATTTTTAATTACCGGGACAATAAGATTACCACTTGGCAATGCGGTTGCCATTCCTATATTTATATTTTTCTTTTTAATAATTTTATCGCCATTAAGAGATACATTAATCATTGGAAAATCTTTTATTGCTTTTACAATTGCATAAATAAAAATTGGAGTAAATGTTAGGTTTTCGCCTTCTCTGTTTTTAAATTTATCTTTAACTTTATTTCTCCAGTTTACAATATTGGTAACATCTGCTTCTACAAATGATGTAACATGAGGCGATGTTTGCACACTCATTACCATGTGTTCTGCAATAAGTTTACGCATTCTGTCCATCTCAATTATTTCATCACCTGAAGAAGCTGTAATTTTTATTGGCTCTTGAATAACTACCGGTTGCGATTTGGCTTGTGTCTGTAAAGCCGGCTGTTTATCAGGGATTGCTATTGATTTTTTGTTTTCTATGTATAATAAAATATCTCTTTTGGTAACTCTTTTTTCATTGCCAGTACCAGTAATATTTTCAAGTTCAGTTACTGATATACCTTCTTCTTTAGCAATATAAAGTACAAGTGGCGAATAAAATTTATTATTTACGCTTGCTTTATTTTCACTGGTTTCAATTACTGAATTATTTTGAACTATTGTCTCGGTAATTTTAATTGTTTCTACTTTTGGAGTTTCTACAACAGTAATATTATTTTCCGGTTCTGCTGAATTGTCAATTTCTGAAGAAATAATGGCAAGGGCTGCTCCAACACTTACTACATCTCCATCATTGAATAATTTTTTGCTTAGCTTGCCACTGAATGGTGATGGAACTTCGCTATCTACTTTGTCGGTAGCAATTTCAAGAACAGCTTCATCTTTGTTTATAATATCACCTTCATTTTTCAGCCATCTAATTATTGTAGCTTCTGCAATACTTTCGCCCATTTTTGGCATTACCAATTGAAATTCCGCCATATTATTTTATAGATTTTATTTTATCGCAAAAATGCAAAAATTAAAGTTGTAATTTATGTTAATTTTCAAAAATTAAACTGCTTTGCCAAACATAAGTAAAAAAGATTTTAAAAAGGAAGTTATATCTCCATCCAATACACCTGAAGCATCGCTTGTTTCAAAACCTGTTCTTACATCTTTTACGAGTTTATATGGGTGTAGCACATAATTTCTGATTTGTGATCCCCATTCAATTTTCATTTTTCCTGCTTCGGCTTCATCTCTTTTTTCATTGCGTTTTCTAATTTCAAGTTCATACAATTGAGATTTGAGCATTTTCATTGCTTTGTCTTTATTCCCAAGCTGAGAACGGTCTTGTTGGCATTCTATAACTATTCCGCTTGGTAAATGTTTCAGTCTTACTGCAGTTTCTACTTTGTTTACATTTTGCCCTCCGGCACCGCTGCTTCTATATGTTTGCCACTCAATTTCCGATGGTTTTACTTCTATTTCTATTGTATCATCTATAACCGGATAAGAATAAACAGAGGCAAAAGATGTATGTCTTCTTGCATTACTGTCAAAAGGTGAAATTCTAACAAGGCGATGAACTCCGCTTTCTCCTTTAAGGTAACCAAAAGCAAATTGTCCTTTAATTTCTATTGAACAACTTTTAATTCCGGCAACATCACCAGCCTGTTCGTCAATAATATTTGCAGTGAATCCATTTTTTTCTGCCCACATTACATACATTCTCACAATCATGCTTGCCCAGTCGCAACTTTCAGTGCCACCTGCACCTGCATTTACCTGGATAATAGCATCAAGTTGGTCTTCTTCGCCACTCATCATATTTTTAAATTCAAGTTCGTCGGTTGCTTGAATTAATTTTTGATAATGCAATTCTATTTCATCGTCATTTGATTCACCAATTTCTTTAAATTCAAGTAAAACTTCAAGATCATCAATGCCTGATTTTAGGTTATTCCAAGCATCAACCCATATTTTCTTTGAACGGATATTTTTTAAAAATTTTTCTGCTTTTTTAGGGTCATCCCAAAAATCGGGGGCATGTGTTTGTTGTTCTTCGTCTTGAATCAGTATTTCTTTCTGTTCAACGTCAAAGATACCTCCTCAGGGCGTCAGATCTACCCTTTAATTCTGCAAATTGTTCAGTGGTCATATATTTATTTTAATTCGAGTAGGAGTGTTTTCATTTCCTTTATTTCTTGGCGTATCTTCTCTTTTTCTGAACGCTGCACGAGTGTAAGCAAATAATCGAGATCACTTATTAGTCCTTCTTCTTCTTCGCCTTCTTCATTTTGGTCTGCCGAAAACCCAATATTAAAATTTCCGTTTTCGTCTATATGTTCATAAGCTAGTCTTAAGATTTTAACAACAGCAGGATCGCCTTCTTCTTTCGCCATTTCTCTAAGTGCTTTTAAGTTTGTAGAAACCCATTCTGCATCAAATTCTTTTGCTGATTTTGCCATTATTTTATCAGCAAGTTCTATTGCTTTTTGATTCTTCATTTTAAGTATTTTGGGTTGCGAAATTAATATTAATAGTTTTAAAATTTTAACAAAAATTACTTTAGGATTGTTTTCATTTGTAAAAAAATGAAAGTAAATGCTGAAATTATTACAATTGGCGATGAAATATTAATCGGTCAGATTGTAAATACCAATTCGGTTTGGTTGTGTAATAAACTGAATGAAATGGGAGTTTGGGTTTCAAAAATTTCTACAGTTGGAGATAATGAAGAACAAATTAATCAATCATTAAAAATTGCATTAAGTTCAAATGACATAGTAATTATTACCGGAGGTCTTGGTCCAACAAAAGATGATATAACAAAATCATCATTACAAAAATTCTTTAAAACTGGATTAATCAAAAATAAAGAAGTAGAAAATCATATAAAAAATATGTTTAGTAAGATAGGTTTTAGCTATCTGCCATCAAACGAAAATCAGGCATATATATTGGAAAACAGTAAATTGCTATTTAATAATTACGGAACGGCCCCTGGTATGTGGATTGATACAGAAAAAAAATCAATTATTGTATTACCAGGTGTACCTGATGAAATGAAAGGAATTATGAATGATTTTGTTTTTGATAAAATAAAAATAAAATTCAAATTGCCATTTATTTTACATAAAACTATCATAGTTTCAGGTATTGCAGAGTCATTAATTGCTGATACTTTAAGCGAAATAGAAAACCAATTGCCAAAACATATCAAACTGGCATATTTGCCGGAATATGGAAAAGTAAAACTTAGGTTAACAGGTTTGTCATCAGAGCATGAAATGCTCATTGCAGAATTGAAAAAATACTGTAATTTGATAATTGAAAAACTCCCAAAGAAAAATATAGTATCAAATGAAGATTTAAAATATGAGGAAATTATTTGTAAAATATTTAAAGAAAAAAAAATAACACTTGCAACTGCCGAAAGTTGCACGGGAGGCTATATATCTCACCTGATAACTTCTGTGCCAGGAAGTTCAGAGTTTTTCAAAGGTTCAGTAGTTTCTTATGATAATTCAATTAAAACAAATGTTCTTGGTGTAGAAAAAGATATTTTAGCAAATCAAGGAGCAGTAAGTGAAGAATGTGTTATTCATATGGCAGAAGGAGTTTTGAAAAAATTTGAAGTTGATTTTTCTGTAAGCACATCAGGAATTGCAGGACCTGGTGGAGAAACTATTGATAAACCTGTAGGCTTGGTTTGGATAGCAGTAAGCAGTAAAAACAAAACAATAAGCAAAAAATACAGATTCAGTGGTACAAGATTTACTGTAATTCAAAAAACAACAAATGCTGTACTTGAATTGTTGAGACAAGTAGTATTAAATATAGAATAGATTAATTTGATTTGATTTTCAATGCAAATGGAGTTTAAAATAAATGTATTACCTTTGCTCAATCAATTTGAAACATAATTTAGAAATATTTTTATTATCGTCAGAATTTGGATGTGGTAGGAGAGGAGCCAGCCTTGGGCCGTCGGCTGTAATGCTTGAAGATTTTGACAGAAACGGTACTTTTTTTAAAAATAATAAAGTAGAAATAATAAATTCTGAAATTGAAAAAATTGAAAACGGAGACAATTCCAAATGGGCAAAAAATATTGACAACATTATAAAGTATGGCAATAATGCACTTATAAAAATTGAGAAAAGTCTTGATAATGGCAAATTCCCTGTAATATTTTCAGGCGATCATAGTAATGCAATAGCAACTATTTCTGCTTTTAAAAATAAATATTATAATAAAAATATTGGTGTAATATGGATTGATGCTCATGCAGATTTACATTCACCTTATACTACGCCCAGTGGGAATATTCATGGAATGGCACTTGGGGCTTTGCTTGGGGATGTATATTGCTCGTCAAAAAAAAATGAAATAAATAATGAAGACTTTATTGCTTGGAAAAAACTAATAGAGCTTGGTGATAAAAAAATTCATCCCAAAATTTATCCTTCAGATTTGGTATATATTGATATTAGAGAACTTGAAGAAGCAGAATGGACAGATATTCGGGATAATAATATAAAATATTTTGAACCTGATGAAATTAGGGAAAAAACTCCCGAATTAATTGCTAAAGAAACATTAAAATATCTTGCAAATTGTGATTTGATTTATGTTTCATTTGATGTTGACAGTCTTAGCCCAAGTATATCAAAAGGTACCGGAACATCATCAGAAGGAGGGATAATGCTTGAAGATGCCATTTGTATGTTAAAAATATTTATGGAATCTTCAAAAACAGCAGGAATAGAATTTACAGAAATAAATCCACTTGCTGATACAGAAAACAAAATGGCAAAAGCAGTACTTAAAATAATAGACGCAATTTTTTAGATAGAATGAAGAAAAAACACCCAATTGACTCACTTACCGTAATGACAGAAATTGTATTGCCCAACGATACAAACAGCCTGAATAATCTAATGGGAGGCAGACTCTTGCATTGGATGGATATAGCTTCGGCTATTGCTGCCCAAAAGCATTCAAACTCAATAGTAGTAACAGCTTCGGTAGATTCTGTATCTTTTAAAGAACCAATTAAACTTGGCGATGTTGTAAATATAAAGGCATGGATTACCCGTACTTTCAATACATCTATGGAAGTGTTTATAGAAGTTTGGGCAGAAAATATTCCAAAAGGAAGAAAAATAAAAAGCAACGATGCATATTATACGTTTGTGGCTTTAGACTCTGAAAACAAGCCAATTCCTGTTCCTACAGTTACGCCTCAAACAGAATTGGAAAGAGAGAAATATGATGGAGCCTTACGCCGTCGTCAACTCAGGCTTGTGCTTGCAGGTAAAATTAAACCTGATGAAGCAATTGAGTTGAAAAATTTGTTTATAAGTTAGGGTGAGAATTACGAATTAAAAATTACGTATTACGAATTACGATTCAGATAGTTAGCGGAAGAATTAAAATTTAGATAGTTTTTAAGACTTTTGCTGCCTGCATACGTGATGTGACGTGTAGTTTGCTATAAATTTTTGTAATAATATTTCTAACAGTGTTTGGACTCAAATTGAGTTTTTGTGCTATTTCTTTATATTCAAATCCGTCAACCAATAGAGTTAATATTTCTGTTTCTCGTGTAGTAAGATTGTATTCTAAATGAGATTTAATAGGTTCTTGTTTTTTTAAATTTTGAACGCCAGATGTAAGTAGATTAAGTACTTTTCGAGCTATACTTGGCGACATTGGAGCGCCTTCGTTTTTCATCAAATTGTCTATAGCTTCCTTAATTTTATCGCTTGGCTCATCTTTAAGTAAATAACCATCAGCACCGGCTTTAATTGCATTAAAAATCTTTTCGTCTTCGTCAAAAATTGTAAGCATTAAATATTTTGTATCGGGATAACGCAATTTTCCTTCAGCTACCGCTTCAATTCCATTCATCAGTGGCATATCAATATCCATTAGTACTACATCTGGCATTATTGTTTTTCTTGATTCTCGCATTAATTTTAAAAATTCATTACCATTTTCTGAAGTAAACAAAACCTCGTACTCGCTATACCGGCTTAGATTACTTCTAAGAGCATTGCACAGTTTTTTATTGTCTTCTACTATTGCTATATAAATCATAATTTCACCCTTATAAACAAAGATATAAGTATATTAATTAATTTATAAATAGTACAATTATACTATCAAAAAATACTTTGTACCTTTATTTATCTCTGTTTCTAATGTTACTTTAATTCCAAATTCATCAGCACGTTTTCTAATGTTTTGCAGACCATATTGCTCTTTATTAGTATTTTTAATTTCAAACCCAATTCCGTTATCTGTTATAGTAATTGCTCTTTCATCATTTTCATCTTTTATCTCTATTTTTACTTCACTTGCATTGGAGTATTTTAATGAATTGTTTAATATTTCTTGGCAAATTCTGAAAAGATTTAAACTAAGTAATGAATTCAATTCTCTATTGAATATTATATTTTCGGTAAAAGAAATTTGAATTTTACTATGCTTAAATAATGTTCGGGTATATACTTTTAGTTTGTCTGAAAAATCTTGTAAATTAATGTTTGAATCATTTATAGCCCAAATTGTTTCTCTTAGATTGTTTATTACACTTCTTGCCGAAATAGTAATACTATTTGCAATATCAATTCTTTTAGTTTTGGTTTCATTATTAATATTTTCAAGAGAATAAATAATATAAGAAAGTTGCCCTCCAATATTATCGTGAAGGTCTCTGGCAATTCTTTCTCTGTCTTTTTGTATTTTTTTTAATAAAAGCAATTCATTTTGTTTCTTTTTAAAGTTATTTCTTATATTTAGCCATAATCCAAGCGACAATATCAATAAAAAAACAATAACAACTATAAGCAAAATCAACCTGTTCAGTTCGTTTTCTTTTTGAAGAAGCTTGTTTTCTTCATCTTTTTTTTCAGTTTCATAAATGGTTTCGTACTTAGCCACATTTGCAGATTTCTCAATCTGAAAAACTGAATCTTTAAATTTAAACCATTTCCAAAAATATTGAGCTGCACTTGTATCGCCAAGTTTTGCAAGGCAGCTTGCTTTAAAACTAATAGCATAACTGATATCTTCGTTGTTTTTGGTTTGTTTGTAATAATATTCTGCTTTGTTTATATGTGGTAAAGCTTTTTTATAGTCTTTTACTAATAAATAAAAGTAAAAAAAACGCTTCATCTCTGCAAAAGCTATACTGCTTTGGTTGCCTGATAAATATGCATACTTTTCAGCATTACTAATTAATGAATCTGCTTTTTGTTTATTTTTGGTTAAATTTAAATGCAAATCTGATAATGCCGAATATACTTTTGATAAATAAACAAAGTTTTTGTCCAACGACCATGTTTTTATTGCCAAATCTGAATATTTTATTGCTGAATCTTCTTGCGCAATTTCAATATACATAACACTTATAAAATAATGTGTTTGGGGTATAATGGAGTCAAGATTATGTTTTTTAGAAATATCTATTGATTTATATAACCATTTAAGTGCATTTTTTTTGTCGCGTAAGTAGTAATGACAAAGTCCTACAGACCTTGATGATTTTGCCATTATTATATAATTTTTTTCATTTTCGGCTAATTTCAATGCTGACAAATATGTTTTTTGTGCTAATGAATAGTTATTTTGTTCGTAATATTTATTTGCATTCAAAAATACTTTACCAATTTCTTGCGAATAAGAATTTTTTGCGAATAACGCATAAATAACAAAACAGAAAAATATATTCAGATTCTTGAGTAAATTCAATATTTGCAAATATATTATATGTTTATATTTATAGTACATCTGTACTATTTTTAACATTAAATCAATATTTAATTTTTGTGTAATTAAAATTTAAAAAAAATGACAAAATATTTATTAAAAATTACAGCAATTAGTTCAATAATACTGGTTACGACATTTGCAAAATCACAGGCTCCAAAATGGCAATTGAAATGCGAATACGCTTATAGTCAAACTTGGGGTAGTATGAATAAGTATTTCGACTTTGACCCTGCAAACGAACAAAACGGGGTAATAATAAATAATAGCAGCAGAATGAGATTTACTAGCGATGGTGGTAAAAATTGGGCAAGCGAAATTTCAAAATCGCAGATGGAAGCTGTAAAATATATTGGTGCAAATAAGGTTTTATATGCCGGATACAAAAACATGTATATTTCTAATGATGGCGGACAAAATTTTACAAAGGTAACTGACACCGTTCCCAATGAAACGCCTTATAGTATTGATAATTTTGGAAATTTTATTTTAATTGGAAACTATGCAGGACGAGTAAGTATATCAAAAGACGGAGGCTCTACATGGAGTAACAAACGTATTATTCAAAATTCACAGGCTTTTAATATTGTAAGAGTATTGTCGGCAAATTTTGCTTATGCAGTTGCATCGAGCAATGTGGCTTATACTAAAGATGGAGGCAATACATGGTCAACAATAACTTTTCCAGTATCATTAAGTTCAGGAATTTTTACTTTTTCGGCAAAAGATGAAAATAACTGGATATTGGCAATTAAACCCTCAAACGACCAATTTTTGTATAAAAGCGATAATGCCGGTTCAACATGGACAGAGATAACTGCCAAATTGCCAAAAAAAGGTACTCCTGCAAAACCTGTTGAAATTAATAATATTTATGCTGTTGCAGATGGAAAAGTATTTGCATCAATACCAAATGATATAAATCTGTATTCAAGTGATTTTGGAAACTCAATGTTTGTTTATGATACTATTGATGCAAGTATTGTGATTGATAACAGATATTTCAAAACTATTAATAATAAAGTTTACCAATTAACACGTTTCAGTAAGTCAGGAACTACAACTTTTCGTATTTATACAGTCAATTTAGGCTCTCAAACAAGCATTGGCAAAAATTTAAATAATGAACAAAACTTATTAAATGTTTTTCCTAATCCTGCAGCAGATTTTGTAAGTTTTAGCAATATACCAATTAATTCATCTATATGTATTACTGATATTACAGGTAAAGTAATTTACAATGCCGATACTAATAATGAAATACTGGAAGTAAATACATCTGAATTCGACAACGGAGTTTATTGTGTAAAAGTGTTTAATAAAGATTATTCTATTTCAAAAAGACTTGTAATAAGTAGGTAATTATAATTATTTACCGAATTTTTTTACTGCGTTTTCGTACATTTCTTTTGGAGTAATGTTTCTCGCTTTTAACCATCGTCTTTTGCCTATCCAAAAGCCTTTGGGGAGATTTTCAACGTAATATTTTTTATTTATTTGTCTGTTAGACATTCCAATTATCCATGGTATTTTATAATACTGCTGAAACCAACGCATTGATTTTGGTTCATCGCCATAATTCATACCAATAACTTGTATTTTATTGCCATATTCTAATTGGATTTTTCTTAGATAAATAGTGTCTTGGGCAAGGCTGTATAGATCATCATTCCAAAAATAAAGATAAATATTTTTTCTTTTGAAATTCTTTAATGTATAATGTTCATTCATTTCGGTAGTAAATTTAAATTTAGGAACTTTGCGGTGTTTTTTTAGTTTTCTGTATGTTTTTTGGTCTTTTAATTCTGTAATTTCAACCCAATGTCCTAATTCATCAATATTACTTATATAATATTTTTTTTCATTCCATTCAAAAATTGTTTTCTTTCTTCCTTTTTTGTATTCAATCAAATCTTCGCTTATTATCGGCTGTTTGTATGGTCCTACATAAATCTGGTCTTGCACGTTGTCGTTAAAAAGAGCATTTACATTCATGTCTTTTACACAAATAGTAAACGAATCGCTTAGATTTTTAAAATCTGCCGAACGCACAATATATCTTTGTTCGCGGTAGCAATTGTTTATTCTGGTAAATTTTTTTGTTCCACTGTGTTTTTTATAATGTTCTTCCAATAAATTTTTATACCCCATATTTTTACCGGGTATTATTCGGCTTAGTTTTACGTCATATTCCGAATTTTCAATTTTACTGTTTTTTAGTTTTATAATTAATGTATCGCTTCCAAAAGGCATTATATCCGGATTTCCATCGTCTGTAAAGTCTAGATTGTTGTTTTTGTCGGTAAAAAAATAAATCGGCAAGCGGCTTCTTTTATAATTGCCTATTATTGAAATAAGGTAAGGCGAATTTTGCTTATTGTCAGTCCCTGAAAAATATATAAAAGTATATGCAGTATCTGTCATCCCTTTCATATCAGGCATTTTTATTATATTTATTTTTTGGAGTTTTTTATCATTGTCAGTCCCGAAATTGAAATAAGGCTCAATTTTGTTGTTTACATATTTGTAAACAGGAATTATTGCCTGAGTTTTTTTTAATTTATCGTCTTCGGTCTTTGATGTTAAATAAATTTTGTGAATTTTTTGCGAAAATGAACTGAACGAATAAAGTAGAAAAACTAAAATATATAATCTCATATTGCTTTCAAATTAACTGCATCAAGCCCAAAATTCATCTTTATTATTATCAATAAATTTTATTTCCTTGCTGTTTTTCAAAATTTCATCAAGTTGAGTATTTGTGGCTGCTTTTTGAATTTCCTCGAAAAGTTGTCTTTCTTCAAACCTTACATGATTTTCTAATACTTGTGCTATTTCTTTTAAATTTTCTATTGACAAAATATTACTCTCAAAAATATATTCAAGATGCCTATGTTGTTTTAATGCCTTTAATACATTTTCGTTATTTAAACCTAAAATAGGAAATAACTCAGTTTCTTCAATTGCAAAATGATTTTTCAAATGATTTGAGTAGAACCATGAAGTATATTCATATATTCTCGTTACCTCAATACCTTTTTCTAAGCCTTTGTTTATTTTCCAGCACAAAAGCAAAGCATGGTGATGCTCTCTGGAAAGCGTAACTAATGCTTTATGTCTTTTTAAAGGCATCAAATAAAATGATTTTTATCTTCTCGAACCACTCAACATTGATATATAATATAGCAAAGTGGCAAGAGAACCGAGTGCAGCAACTACATAAGTAAGAGCAGCCCATTTTAATGCATCTTTGCTCATTTCATATTCTGATTGATTAACAATATTTTTTTCACTTATCCACGCCAAGGCTCTTTTGCTGGCATCAAATTCAACAGGTAAAGTAATAAAACTAAACAAGGTTGTAAGTGCAAAAAGTGCTATACCAATAATCAATACTGTTGAATTTTGAGTTGAGCCAAGTATCATTATTCCTATTAGGATAATCCATTGCATTACGTTTGATGTAGCGTTTACAACAGGAACAAGTTTGCTTCTTAAAGTTAGCCATGTGTACATTTGTTGGTGCTGAATGGCATGTCCACATTCGTGTGCTGCAATAGCTGCGGCCGCAGCATTTCTTTCATTATAAACACCACTACTCAAATTTACGGTTTTGTTAATTGGGTTATAATGATCGGTAAGTTGACCTTCTACCGAAATTACTTTTACATCATAAATACCATTGTCTTTAAGCATTTTTGTTGCTATTTCAGCCCCCGACATACCAGATTGCAAATGAATCTGTGAATACTTTTTAAATTTATTTTTTAATCTTGTACTTACTATAAGACTAATGATAAAAAATAAAATTCCAATTGCATAAACTCCAAACATATTTTTTAATTATTAATTTTTATTACTGCAAAATTGCAACATTTATTCCATTGTTTAAAAATATAAAATCAATTGAGTTCAATATATCCGTTCCACCAGTTTTTGTCGTATTTTGCATTAAATTTATTATAAAAATTTACGGCATTAATATTCCAATCCAGAACCTGCCAATTTAGCCGATTACATTTTTCAGAATTTGCTTTTTCTATTACTTTTTCAAACAGTTTTTTCCCAACACCTGTTTTGCGGTATTGTTCTTTTATAAATAAATCTTCAAGGTAAATACACTTACCTTTCCAAGTCGAATAACGGTAATAGAACAACGCAAACCCAATAGTTTCAATATTGTTTTCGGCGATATAGCAACCAAAAATCGGGTTTTTGCCAAATCCATCTTCAAGCATTTTTTCTTCGTTATTTATTACTTCTTCCAGAGCATTTTCAAACAGGGCCAATTCTTTTACCAAAGCCAGAATATCGGAAATATCGCTTACTTTAGCTTCTCTTATTAAAAATTCCATTTTTTACTTAACAAATTCCATATTTCAAGTTCAATTTCTTCAATTTTTCTCTCGCCATTTACAATCTCAACTTCTTCACTATTCTTTAGTTTCTCAAAAATTTTAAAGTAATTGTTTCTTACTGTAGTTAATGTTTCTGTTTTTTCAAATAATTCATAGGCTTCGCGATTGTTTTTAAGCCTTTGCATACATTCTTCAGCTTTTACATCTATAAAAATATTTAAATCAGGTTTTAATATTTCACTACAAATTTTATTCGCTTCAATCAGCCATTCGATATTTACATGCATACTGTTATATGCGTAATTTGATAAATAATATCGGTCGCAAATAATTATAAAGCCTTCATCGTAGAGTTTTTTCAACCCAAATTCGTTATTGCACAAATGCTCAATTCTATCAGCTACAAATAGGGCAGCAATAGTAAGATAGTCTGTTTTCTTATTGCCATTAAGGATTTTTCTTATTAATTTTCCTATTTCGTTATCTGTAGGTTCTGATGTAAGAAGTACTTTATAATTTTTACTTAAAAGCTTTTGGTAAAGCAATTTTGCCTGCGAACTTTTTCCGCTGCCATCAATACCTTCAAATACTATAAATAGCCCTTTTTGTATCATTTTCAATTGACAAAATTAAGATATATTATTATTTTATAATTTGCTTTTGTTATATGCTATAAAGAAATTCGCAATATTATTTCATTAAAAACTATTAAATATTGATTTTAAATTTTTTTATATCCAACTTAAATCAAATAATTACATGTTTATTAATACAGTTTTTGATTTTTTCTAATGTTCAATCTCAACCTAAAGAAGCAAGCAAAATTTTAATTGGTAAAATAAAAGCAGAGCAAATGAGAATAGATTTAATAGACTCTGCTGAAGACAAACAAATAAAAACTGATCATGTAGAACTTAATGAAAAAATTAACCAACTTATTTTCTCAAAAGTTAATGAAATATTAAGTTTTACAGAAGTTGAAGAAAAAGATTATAAAACCAAATTATTAAAATTAACTTGTATATTAAATATTTTAGAAAAAATTGATGCATCTAATATTGTTTTAGTTTCAAATTATGAAAGCAAATTAAATCTTGCATATAGATGCGTTACCGAAAAAAATATTGATAAACTTATTAGTGTTTTAGTTAGCAATCCTATAAATTCATTAAAGATGCTTCCTTTTTATTTTAATAAACCTTTTGCAGAAAATATTTTACTCAAATTTATTAAAATTAACCCTGCAGAAGTTTTACTTCATTATAATGAAATAAATGAAAAATCATATTCAGGCAATATTTTGCTTGAGGCTGTAAAATATGCTCCAGGCGAAGTAAAAGGCTATATGTATTCAAACAATTCAATTAGCTTACAAATACGAATTTCTACAAATGAGTGGATGTTGTTATTTTCAAATATTTACAATGAAAAAGGCATGAAAAGCCGTTCATATTCTATGATTGAAGATATATTTAACAAAAAAATGAGTATTGCAACAGCAGAGAAAATTTGCAGTAATCAACTTAAATATATCAAATATCTGAATAGCAAAATAAAAAATAACTCAACTATTGCCAAATATACTATTGAAAAAGAATTGCAGGAAATATGCCTCAAACAAATTAGAACAATAAACGATTTGCACGAAGCAAGTGATGAAACAAGATTTGCAAGTATTAAAAATTATGATGAAACCGATTTGTTTGTGATTATGGTATTAGGCGAATCAGAAATTTATACTTCTACTTTTGTTGGTTTATTCAACAGATTAGAAAACAAAATTAAAAAGCAAACAATTATTGATTTTTTAGAAAAGCAGAATTGGTACAAATTTAGAGTTTTTATAAAAATGTGTGCCAATTACAATACTTTAGGCAAAATTTTTAAAAATTTGAGTGTAGAACAAAAAGAAAAGATATTTAGAAAA
Source organism: Bacteroidia bacterium (assembly GCA_020849295.1). Taxonomy (GTDB): domain Bacteria; phylum Bacteroidota; class Bacteroidia; order NS11-12g; family UBA9320; genus JABWCE01. The sequence continues at coordinate 38,733 of JADLGN010000009.1, read as the reverse complement.
TTTTGCGAAGGACTTGAAGATAATGAAAATAGTCTTGAAAATGCCGTAATTGTAGCTGATACTTATGGAAGTATTAAAAATGATTCAACCAAAAAACAACTAAAACAAATAATAACAAACTATTATTACCTCGTTACAGGCAAAGAAAATTATAAGGCGTCATATCTTTACGAATTGCTATTAGAAACTATATCTGATTCAAATTTTATTTCCACTTCAAATATTGTAACTATAACACAAAGTCAGCTATTTAATAGAGATACTTGCATAGAGCAGTTAATGTTTTATGATGATAAAGACGGGAAAAATAGTTTCAAAACTTTTATCAATTTTTACAAAAAACCCGAATGGAAAACAGAGTTGTTTCCCAATTATGTAAAAATAGTCCCCAGAAAAGGTAAAAAAATAATAATATACGCCAACAGACCTGAAAAAGAAGCCGAAGGGCAAAAAGAAATAGAAAAAATACTTACAGAGAAAAAGCTTTTGCCAAAAATTGTAGTTCATCGTGGGCACAGTTACTATGCATGGGCTACAATTGAGGCATTAAATAGTGATGTGGCAATTGTTGTACTTGGAAGTTGTGGTGGTTTTAGCAATATAAACAAAGTACTTGAGGTGAGCCCTGAAAGTCATATCATTTCATCAAAACAAATAGGCACAATGACTGTAAACAACCAATTGGTTTATCAAATTAATGAAACACTTCGCAATGGCAAAGACATAAATTGGGCTACTTTATGGAAAAATATTGAAAAAAGTTTAGGCAACAATAAAGAAACTCTATCAAAATTCAACGATTATATACCGCCACATAAAAATCTGGGAGCATTATTTATAAAAAAATACAGACAAGGATTATAGTTAGTTATAAAATTGTTTTGCCTTTACATATTCCACTAAAAATTAAACGCAGTGAAATAAAAAAGCCATTCAGAAAGAATGGCTTTTTTTAAGTTATATAAAAATTAAAAAATTCTAAATTAATTAACTATATTAAATTTCCTTGAAGCTTTGAAATTGCCGGTGTTTAATGTATAAAAATAAATACCTGGCTTTAGATTGCTTGTATTCATTGTAATTACATTATGACCTGCACTGTATTTTTGAATTTCACTTCTCTTTATTTCATTTCCTAAAATATCAGATATGGTAATAAAAGCAGTTTCTGCATCTCCAAGTGAAAATTCGATGTTTATATCGCTATTTATTTTTGATGGATTTGGAGAGATATTTCCTAAACCATATCCGTTTTTATTAATATCTGTTACTTTTAAATTTGGTGTACATAAATGAAATGCAGCGTTTACATATCTTGCCTGATAGTAAGCGTTGCCCGGTATATAGTTTGCCCAGCCGTTAACAGTTCCTCCATACAATTGTTTATTTAAAGTATAGAATGCATTATTATGATATACATCCTGATTAATCTGGTTTCCTTGGTCTTCATTCATATATAGAGAATAACCAAAATAATTCATAACATTCTTAATTTTAGATCCATTTCTTGTTTCAAAAGTATCACCATGGTTGTTTTGAATCATCTGTTTGAAAAATATACTGAATGCAACAGCATTTTTGTCCTCTGCAGCAGGGGCAGAAGCTACATTTGGAGGAATAGAAACTAAAAATCCTTTTGAACGCCAGCCTTCGGCAGTTACTGTTGTTGAGTCATTATCTGTAAGAGGAATTTTTTCAGTATAAACAGAACTGCTGCCACCTCCAAGTGCTCTTGTGAAATTGTTTGGTACACCATATTTTTCTACCGGATTTCCAAAAGTACTGTACTTCATGTTGATTGGGTTGTAAAATTTAACAATAAGAGTATCTACAACCTTTACTTTTGTAAGACCAACCATTGCACTGTCTAATTTTCTAACGTATAAATATCTGAAATAAACAGAGTCAACTTTGTATGGGTTGAATTTACTTAAATTAACTCCATCAGTTACGTTTGTAAAATTTTCTTCTTTTGGGTCTAAAGTAACACCTGCAAGGTGCCATCCGTTGAAATATGAAGTTCCGTCAGAACTAACCATTTTTGAGGTAGAGTCAGTTGTTAAAAAACTTACATAACTTTTAAGATTTACTAAAGTTGAAATAGCATTAATATGGTTAAACCATCCGCAATATTCACCCTTTTTAAAACGCTGGCTTTCTACTCTTTTTGTAATAGGGTCAGAAAATGATGCAGAAGGATAAACTCCATCATTGCTTTTGATTTTTTCTTGTGCAGTAGCACTTTGGGCAAAAACTAATGCCGTAAATAAAACTAAAATTGAAGTAATTTTTTTCATTTATGTAATATAATTTATTTTTGGGAGGCAATATTAACTATATTTTTTTTAATTATAAATACCTTTAGTAAAATAAAAGTAATACTTATGTAAAACTATTCATTATAGTTGGTGTCATTTACGTCTCCTTTGTGAGGTCTTACTATTAATTCTTCAACATTCATTGTATTAGAATTTTTATAAATTGAGTACATCAGATCTGTAAGCTCGGCAGGATCAATAAATCTTTCTTTTGATAAGCTTGTTCCGTCCCAGCTTGAGGTAAGGGTTGCCCCGGGCATTACAGAACATACTTTAATATTGTAGTTTTTAAGCTCTTCTCTAAGTAATTTTGAGAAACCATGTAAGGCAAATTTACTTATACAATATGAAGCACTTCCTGTATATGCAGTAATACTTGCTGTGCTACACATATTAAAAACAAATCCTGATAATCTTTTTTTCATTTCAGGTAGAAGTATCCTTGTAAGATGATAAGCTGAAGCTAAATTTGTGTTAATTTGCTTTTCAAAAACATTGTCTGCCTCGGTTGATAATGTCCCCGGTAAAAAAATACCTGCATTGTTTACCAGTATGTCAGGAGTGCCAAAATTTTTTAAAATATTATTGGCAAAATCTGTTATCTGTTTTTTGTCAGACACATCGCATTGTAATGCAACAAATTCAATACTTGGGTATTTTTGATTAACATGCTTGATTAGTTTATTTAATTCATTTTCGTTTCTTGAACATGTAGCTACATCAAAACCGTTTGATGCAAATTTCTCTATTAGGTTTCGTCCTATTCCTCTTGTACCACCTGTTATTAATACTTTAGCCATTTATATTTTGTTTTATTTAAATTAGATTTCAAATGTATTCAATTATTCGACAGATATTTTAAACATTAAATCAATTTCTGATTAATATTGCAAATTCTTACAAAATATGTCATTCTTTTTTCAATTCGGGCGATACTTGTTGTTTATGAAAAGTATGTTTTCAAAACCTGAAAAAACCGGTGTTTTTATTAAGAGAGTTTTTGCCGAAATGGTATCGGTTGGTATAGGCTCATTACCTATTGTAATAATAGTTTCAATTTTTCAGGGGGCTGTAACAACAATTCAAACAGCATATCAGCTAATAACCCCATTAATACCCAAACCAACAATTGGTACAGTAGTGAGCGATTCTACTATATTAGAACTTGCACCTACAATTACAAGCCTTGTGCTTGCAGGAAAAATAGGTTCACATATTGCCTCAGAAATTGGCACTATGAGAATAAATGAAGAAATAGATGCACTCGAAGTAATGGGAATTAATACATCTTCATTTCTTGGTTTGCCAAAAATTATAGCAGGAATGTTTATGGTACCTGTTCTTGTAATTATTTCTATATTTTTAAGCGAACTTGGCGGTATTGTGGCCGGACAATTATCTGGAGTACTTACCGCTGACCAGTTTATTCAAGGAGCAAGAATGACTTTTAAATTATTTACACTTCAGTTTTCACTAATAAAGGCATTTACTTATGGTTTTATTATCACTTCAGTTTCATCATTTCATGGATATTATACACAAGGAGGAGCTCTTGAAGTAGGTGAGAGCAGCACAAAAGCCGTTGTTTACAGTTCTGTTTTAATTTTATTATCTGATTATTTACTTGCCGAACTTCTTTTGTAATGATAGAACTAAAAAATATATCAAAATCGTTTCAAGGTAAAGAGGTATTAAAAAATATTTCAGCAGTTTTTGAACAGGGAAAAATTAATCTTGTAATAGGAGCAAGCGGTCATGGAAAAAGCGTATTAATGCGTTCGATGGTTGGGCTGATAAAGGTTGATAATGGTGACATATTATACGATAACAGAGTATTAGATTTTGAGAATTACGATGAACTTAAAGAAATAAGAAGAGATATAGGAATGTTATTTCAAAGTTCTGCTTTATTCAATTCTGCATCAGTTGAGGAAAATGTAGAATTTCCACTAAAAATGTTTACTAAAATGAGTAAGGAAGAACGACTTGATAGGGTAAACTTTTGCTTGAAAAGTGTAAATCTTGAAAATGCAAATAAAAAATTTCCTGCCGAACTTAGTGGAGGAATGAAAAAAAGAGTAGGTATTGCAAGAGCAATAGCACTTGATATTAAATATTTATTTTGCGATGAGCCTAATTCAGGTTTAGATCCAATTACATCAAGAGTTATAGACGAACTGATTCTTGAAATCACAAATAATTTTAAAATAACCACTATTATAAATACCCATGATATGAAAACTGTGTTAGATATAGGAGATAATATTATCTTTATATACAAAGGTGAAAAATGGTGGGACGGAACAAAACAACAAATTAAAAATCCCGACAACAAAGAATTGAATGATTTTATAAATGCTTCGTTTGTTTTATAGAATTTAAAAACAGAAATTTCGCCCATGAAAATTTTGAAAGTTTTGTTGTTTCTTTTAGTATTTTATCTTTTTTCATTTAAACCCGCAAACCCTGATGAGGGAATGTTTTTGCTTAACCAAATGGAAAAAATTGATTTAGCAAAAGCCGGTCTTAAAATTCCTGTTTCAGACATTTACAATCCTTCTGATACAAGCCTGATAGATGCACTAGTAAGACTTGACGGCTGCACAGGTTCTTTTGTAAGTGATGAGGGATTGATTATTACAAACCATCATTGCGCATTTGGTGCGGCAGCAGCATTAAGTTCTAAAGAGAATAATTACATAGAAAACGGCTATTACGCAATAAATAAAGAATCTGAAGCCAAAACTATGATGACTTGCAAAATCACTCAATCATACCTTGATGTAAGCGAGCAGGTATTGAAAGGCGTGGGCAGCAATATGAACTATGAATTAAAAAATAATATAATTAAAGCTAATATTGAAGAAATAATAGCGTATGAACAAAAGAAATATCCGACTTTAAAGATTGAAATTTCGCAAATGTCTGTTGGCAAATTTTATACTCTTTTCAGATATAAAATATTGAACGATATAAGACTTGTATATGTCCCGCCACGTTCTGTTGGCGAGTTTGGAGGTGAAAGTGATAATTGGGTGTGGCCCAGACATAATGCAGATTTTTCATTTGTGAGAGCCTATGAAAATGGAATACCATATAAGCCTAAGAAATTTTTGAAAATAAACAAAAACGGTGTAAAAGATAATGATTTTGTGTTTATATTAGGATACCCGGGACGTACTTTTCGCCATCAGCCATATTCTTTTTTGGTTTATCAAAAAGATAATTTGTTACCCTTTGTTTCTGAATGGTATCAGTACAAAATTGATGTAATGGAAAAATGGGCAGGAACTGATGCAGTAAGAAAAATTCAAATTGCAGGTTATATAAAATCTCTCTCCAATACTGCAAAAAATTACAGAGGAAAAATTCAAGGCTTAAACCGTACAAATGTTGTAAGCTTAAAAAACGAAGAAAATACAAACCTTAAAAATTTTGTTGGCTCAACACTCGAATTAAAAACTCAATACGAAGGTGTACTTGAAAATCTCGAAAATTTGTATTCAAAAAATCATGAAACAGCACAAAGAGACATGCTTTTGGCTGAGTTATATAATAGTGTAGGAACTTTTTATGCTGCTCATTTTATCAATACACAAAAAGTAGAAATTGATAAAATATTAAGCAAAGATGATAAAGTAAAAGTTTTACTTGCCAATAGAGAATTATTGAGAAAAAATCTTCAATCTTATTACAGAATTTACGACCCCGAAATAGATAAATTATATCTTAAAACACTTCTAACTAAGCTGTGTAAATTGCCTGAAAACAACAAACCTGAATTTTTGAAAAAAGAATTTGGTGAAACTTGCAGCGATGAAAAAATTAATAAGTTCGTAGATAAATTATATAAAAAATCAAAACTCAAAGACACTAAACTTTCTTGGGATTTGTTTGATAAAGACATTTATAAATTTTTCAAACAAACAGAATCTATGATGAAATTTGCTAAACTTGTAGAAACAGAATATAGAGTTTTTTACAATCAAAAGGCAGAAAGAGATGGTAAAATATCAGAGCTAATGCCTAAATTTACTGAAATAAAAATGAAGTATTACGACAAAACTTTTATTCCTGATGCTAATTCTACATTAAGGTTTACTTTTGGTCATGTAAGAGGTTTTATGCCGAGAGACGGGGAGTACAATAGCCCTATCACTTACATAAAGGGTATTTTAGAAAAATCAATTGATGGGGGAGATTATTCGGTTCCACAAAACATACTGTCAGTTTATAAAACCATTCAGGCGGCAGATGTTCTTATTGATAAGAAACAAAATGATGTGCCTGTAGCAATTCTGTACGACCTTGATACAACCGGAGGAAACTCAGGGAGTCCTGTACTTGATGCTGAAGGTAATCTTATTGCTGTAAATTTTGACAGAGCATATACTGCTACTATTAATGACTATGCATGGAATGAGGCATATAGCCGTTCGATTGGGGTAGATGTTAGATTTGTAATATATGTGATGAAGTATATCGGTAAAACTGACAGATTACTCAATGAAATAAAATGCAATATTTAAATATTAAATTTTCATTTTAAGCCATTAAGAAACTCCTGAATATTCATTTTTTTTCTGCCTTCGGGTTGAACAATTTCAGGGAAATACCAACCATCAATAGCTTTAAAAATCAGCTTTCTATCATTTGTAATTTCAAATTCATTAGAATTTTCAGTATTGCCTTTAATAAAATTTCCTTTGTAGATTTTTAAAATTTTATCATTAAAAATAGTGAAAGCTCCCGGATATGGAGATAATCCTCTAACCTGACAACTGATTTTTTCTAATTTGTTTTCCCAATTTATTTTGCAATCATCAGTAAAAATTTTTGGAGCAATTTTATTGTTATTACCTGCTTTTTGTGGAGTAGTTGTATAATTGCCTTTTTTTATTTTTTGTAATGATTTTATAACCAAATCAGCACCTATATTCATTAGTTTGTCGTGCAAAGTGCCTGCATTATCTTCATTGCTTATTTGTACCTTTTCTTGTAAAATTATATTACCAGTATCAATTTCATGTTTAAGAAAAAAAGTGGTAACTCCGGTAACATTTTCACAGTTCATTATAGCTCTGTTTATTGGTGCAGCACCTCTGTAATCCGGCAACAGAGATGCATGAAGATTGAATGTACCTAAAGGTGGAAAATTCCAAACCTTTTCCGGCATCATTCTAAAGGCAATTACAATTTGTAAATCGGGATTTAGTTTTGATAATTCATCTGTAAACTCCTGTGATTTGAGATTTGTAGGTTGTAAAACAGGTATATTTTTTTCAATTGCAAATTGTTTTATTGCCGATTGTGTAAGTTTCATTCCTCTGCCGGCAGGCTTATCAGGAGAAGTTACAACAGCAATTACATTATATTTATGTTCAATTAATTTTTTAAGTGATGCAACTGCAAATTGTGGTGTACCATAAAAAACAATTTTCAAAACATTAAAATTATTTAATTCCTTTAAAAATTCTGTTCCACCTTATACCTTTCATTTTGCGGTTTTCTTCTACAGAGCCATCCATTTTATTTATTCTGGTAATATCACTTTTAAGTGAAAGCCAAATAAACAATGCTTTGCCTACAATGTGGTCTTCAGGTACAAATCCCCAAAACCTTGAATCTTCGCTGTTATGCCTATTGTCACCCATCATAAAGTAGTAATTCATTTTAAAAGTGTAATCTTTAATTATATTTCCGTTTAGTGTAAATCCTTCGCCTGTTTGCTCAAGTTTTCCGGCATGTTCGTAGCTTTCTATAACCAATTTATACATCCAGAAATTTTTTTCATTCATTGGTACTTTTTCACCTTTTTTAGGAACATATATAGGTCCGAAATTATCTCTACTCCATGAAATACCTTGCCAATGAGGATAAGTTTGTCCGGGAAATTCCGGTTTTTCTAATAGTGTATCAATTCTTGTAACATTAGTTTCTTTGCTTATTTCATCTCTTGTTTTATCAGTCATCCAATATATGCCAGAAATTGGATCTTTGTCAGTAATGTCAAGTTTGTCGAGTAATTTTTTATTAAAACCTGTTCCTCCTTCAGTAGTTATTTTATAAGAGTATTCACGTTTAATAGGGTCTTTTACGTGTTTACCATTTATAAAAATATTTCCATTTACTATTTTAAGGTTATCGCCGGGTATTCCAATACATCTTTTTATATAATTGGTTTTTTTATCAACAGGGTTTTCTAATTCAAACGGGTAATTGAAAACAACTACATCCATATTTTTAATTTTTTGGAAGCCAGGCAGACGAAAATATGGAAGTTTTAGGGCATTTGAATATGCTTTCATTCCTATTACAGGCAGTGTTTGGTGTGCAAATGGAACTGAAAGTGGAGTCATTGGTAGTCTTGCTCCGTAGTTTACTTTGCTTACAAATAAAAAATCGCCAACTAAAAGAGATTTTTCCATTGATGGTGTAGGGATTTGATATGCCTCGATAAAAAGCGAACGAATAAAAGTAGCAGCAAGTACTGCAAACATAATTGCGTCAACCCATTCGCCCCATTTTTTCCCTTGTTTTAAATTGTAACGGTAATAATAATAAAATGTAACTGCTCCTTGCCACATTAGTAAAAACAAAAGCGCAGTAATAACATTTGCACCTGCGCCAAATATGTATAGTAAAAATATACTGACATTTATTACAGACCATATAGAATACCACACCTTAGTCTTAAAAGGAAACTCTTTTATTTTTTGGATAAGATTTTTTATAAATTTCATTAACAGTATTTTCTTTTATTAAATTTTAAAACCAAGCATATCTTTCATTGTAAATATTCCTTTTTTGTCCACAACCCATTCTGCCGCTTTTACTGCACCTGTTGCAAACCCTAATCTGTTATGTGCTTGATGTGTTATTATAATATCGTCTATTTTGCTTTTGTATGTAATTGTATGTGTCCCCGGCACTTCATCTTCTCTTATAGATGTAATTTCCAAATCAAAAGAATTTCTTTCATTATTGTTTGGGTAAATATTATTAATCCACTTATTTTTTCTATTAAAATTAGATATTATACCTTCGGCAAGAGTAATGGCAGTCCCGCTTGGAGAGTCTAGTTTATGTATATGATGTGCTTCTGTAATGCTTGGTTCATAAAGATTGTTTTCATTCATCATTTTTGCAAGAAACTTGTTCATTTCAAAAAAAATATTTACGCCCAAGCTGTAGTTGGTAGAGTAAAAAAGAGTTTTGTTTTGTTTAGTTGCAATTTTACAAATTTCATCAAAATGCAAATACCAGCCTGTTGTACCTACCACTATTGGTACATTTACATCAAAACAATTTAAAATATTATCTTTTACTGCTTCGGGTTGTGTAAATTCTATAGCTACATCTGCTTTTGCAAGCTCACTCTTTTCTATACCATTTAAATCAAATTTTCCTACAATATTATGACCTGAATTTAAAGCAATTTCTTCTATCGCTTTGCCCATTCTGCCATACCCTATTAAAGCTATTTTCATTATTTTCGGCAAAACTACAATTCATTTTCATTATGAACAATTAATTATTAATTTAGCCGAATTATAAAGTTAATATGAAATATTTATACACCTATCTGCTTACATTTTTTTCATTAGTTTCTATTGCACAAAATACTACCCCCGCTCTTGTAGGATATTGGCATAATTGGGATATAACAAGTGCACCTTATGTCCCTTTAAATAAAATTAACAGTAATTATAATTATATTGCTATTGCGTTTGCAGTACCTGCATGGGGCACAGATTATAAGATGGAATTCAATCCTGAAAAAATTACCAAAACAGAATTTATTAACGCTGTGAAAGAGTTGCAAAACCAAGGAAAAAAAGTAATAATAAGTATAGGTGGGGCAACTGCTCCTATAAAATTAGACAATACTAATGAACGAGATACTTTTATATTAACTATGAATAATTTAATAAGTACTTTTGGCTTCGATGGAATTGATATTGACTTTGAAGGAAGTTCTTTGTCAGTTACAGGTGGAACTATTTCTTCTCCAATAGATGCTTCAATAAATAATTTGATTTATGCTATAAAACAAATAATGGGAGAATATCGGAAAAACAAAGGTAAAAAACTGATTCTTACAATGGCACCTGAAACAGCTTTTGTGCAAGGAGGTATGGCTGCTTATGGTGGAATTTGGGGAGCATATTTACCGGTAATTCATGCAATGCGTGATTCTTTAGAAATACTTCAGGTGCAACTTTATAATAGCGGGAGTATGGTAGGATTAGATGGGAAAGTATATACACAAGGAACAGCAGATTTTATTCTGTCAATGACAGAAGCTGTAATAAAAGGATTCAATACAAGTGGTGGATTTTTTGAAGGAATTCCTGCTAATAAAATTGTTGTAGCATTGCCGGCTTGCCCAAGTGCAGCAGGTGGGGGGTTTACTAAATCAGATACAATTATTTCTGCAATAAAATATTTGATGGGAAATGGCAATAAGCCAGGAAGCTATATATTAATGCAAAGTGGAGGTTATAAAAATCTCAGAGGTATGATGACTTGGTCAATAAATTGGGATGCTGTAAATACTTGCAATCTTACATCTCATGAATATGCAAGTACATTTTCGAAAATTTTTGGAAACACATCGGCTGAAATACCCGATTATAGTTTAAAAAATCAATTAAAAATATATCCAAATCCTGCCAAAGACATAGTAAACATTAGTGTTGATTTGAATAGCTTTAATAATAATTTATTAGTTATTTTTAGTTCAATAGGCAAAGTAGTTTTAAGTGAAAATATTGTATCAAATAAAACAAGTTTGAATATTTCTTGTTTAAATAAAGGTGTTTATTTTATTAAAACTAACAATACTGTAAACAAACTTTTAGTTGAATAGAATATTTAAAAAAAATCACATATAATGAAATTTGAAAAAATTACAATCAAAGCAGTAATAGAATCTGATATTAATAAAGTATGGGAATACTATACAGATCCTGTACACATTACAAAATGGAATTTTGCAAGCAATGATTGGGAGTGTCCTACGGCTTCAGTAGATTTGAGAGTAGGAGGAAAAATGAATTCGAGAATGCAGGCAAAAGATGGTAGTTTCGGCTTTGATTTTGAAGCAACATATACTGAAATAATTTTGTTTGAAAAAATTGCTTATTTAATTCCTGATGGAAGAAATGTAAATATAAATTTCAATACAAATGGAAATAATACAGAAGTAGTTTTGATTTTTGATGCCGAAACAATAAATTCATTAGAATTACAACAAAAAGGTTGGCAAGCCATTCTTGATAATTTTAAAAATTATACAGAAAATAATTAATTAAACTCTAACCAATCAGTTTCTTTGAATAAAATCATATACGGTTTTTAAAAGGAAAAATAACAATTTGAAGTAGTTTATTTATTTAATAATTTTACAAATTAAATAAATGAAATTTTTTAAGAAAAATCTAACTGTTATATTTTTAATTTTTATAGTATTAATAGTATTTTCAGGTATTAATATCTTTAATAAAAACAATACAAATCATACTATAATTTTTATTAAATCAAATGATAATTCTGATAGTTTAATATTGAATTTATTTAAAAATAAATGTTTAAAAAACGAATATACCTTTAAAATAGCAGCCAAATTGTTACAATTAAATAAGGTATATGGCGGAATGTATAGCATTGAAGATGGAATGAGCAATTATGATTTGATTAAACTTTTTAAATTAGGTAAACAAATAGAAGTAGTTTTTAGGTTTGGGAATAACGTATATCAAAATGAACTTTTTGGATTGTTGGGTAAAAAATATGAAGCAGATTCTACTGAATTTGCCTCAACTATTTTAGATAAAAACAAACTTGAAGTATTGGCATTAGACAGTCAAAGTTGCTTAGCAATGTTTTGGGCAGATACATATCAATTTCCCTGGACAATGAAACCAACTGATTTAGTCAATAATTTTATCAAAGACCAGCAAATATTCTGGAATACAGAGAGAATGCAAAAACTTGCTGATTGTGGTTTTAAAAGTACTAAAGAAGTATATATATTAGCTTCAATAGTAGAAAAAGAAGCTGTAAAAAAAGAAGAAATGCCAATAATTGCAGGTGTTTATATCAATAGATTAAAAAGAAATATGCTTTTGCAGGCTGATCCTACTGTAAAATATGCAAACGGAATAAACAAAATGAGCCGTGTAAAAGGAATTCTTGATACAATATCTCCGTATAACACATACAAAAACTTAGGATTACCGCCTGGTCCAATTGGGTTATGCAGCAAGAGTGCAGTTGATTCAGTGTTGAATTATAAAAAACACAATTATTTATATTTCTGTGCAAAAGAAGATTTTTCTAATTATCATTACTTTACTGAAAATTTTGCACAACATCGTATTTTAGCAGCTAAATACCGAGCAGCACTTGATAAAAGAGGGATAAAGTAAATTAATTATCAAACCAAAAATTTCTTCTATTAAGTTTCAAGTCTTGCAGTGTAGATGATTTTACCCGTATAGTGAAATCGTAACTTCGCATAAAACCAACCGGTATCCATCCAAAACTAAATTCCCAACAATGCAAATCTCTGTAAAAGTCAATTTTGGTGAGAGCAAGGTCTTTAGTTTTAAAGTCATATCCTGAAGCAATTCCGATTTTCCAGAACTGACTCAATTTTAAATCACCGTTAAAAGTAAAACTTTGTCTTAATTCTTTCGTTACAGTTGGGTTATAGTGATTATAACTTAAATTATAACTCAACTGTAAAGACCAAGGAATATTAAAATCAATATAGTTTTGGGGGAATGAATTGATATAGTTCAATTCTTGTTCGGTAGCAGTTTTGGATATTTTGTTTTTTCTTGCCTGTGGATTCAAATTAGTACCTAAGCTAATTCCGGCAGATGAAACTCTACCTAAACCATTATACTCATTTATTCGGCGGTTGCTGTATTTATATGGGTCAATCTGGCAATTATAATTTATATTTACTTTACCATTAAAAATTGATGACCTTCCGCTAATACCAATATTTGATAAATTAAAACTATCTGCAATAAAATTATAAGAACCATTAATATTGAGCATTTCAATTATTTTTATTTTTTTTACTACAATGCCTGTATCGCTTGTCTTTCTCCATTTCATTTCAATATTATTTCCTATATTAAATCCTATTGACGCTCTTTTGTTACCTGTAGGATATGCAGAACCCAGTCCGGCAAATTTTGATTTTTTTTCAATTATGCCACTTGTGTCTTTTTGAACAAAATAATATCCATTAGTTTTAGTTTCAAAATCGGGACTCAAATCAAAACTCAATGATGGGGTAACAACATGTCTTAGTGCCTGAATTTTTCCTTTTCTAAACTGAGCAATTCCAAATAATGTTGTGTTTAATGAAATAGCACTATTAAACATATATGCCCTGCTAAATACATTTTGCGAAATATTTCTTATTGTATCTTTTGTTTCATCCCATATTGATGTTTGTGTTTTGAAATACCAAAACTCGGTATAAGAAAATGATGGGTTTAATTGAAAATATTTTAAAACTTTAAAAGAAGTGCTAATAGGAATAGTATGTATAATGCTGCTACGCAAGCTGTCAAGTAAATTTAATCCTAAAGGATTTTTTTCAATTCCTAAAATAGGAGTTAAGTTATATTGCTTCATTATCAGGTTATTTTTCATATCGAGATTATATGACAAACCTATACTTTTCAATGTTTGATTTTTAGATTTTAAATTAGCAAATGGACTTATCCGAGGAATATTTATATTTAATTCAGGAAATGATAAATCAACCATTTCAGTTCCAAGATTTTGAATAATTCTCATGCCTGTACTTACATTGAAATTATTTTTAAACAATGAAGTTCTATAATTTATAGTTGACTGAATAGTTGATTGTGCTATAGTTTGTTGCTGAAAAGTATTATTTCGGTTATACTTAGGCGACTGATAATTTACACTGGCATTAAAATATTGTCCCGGGTGTGCTTTTGCATCCATAGAATAGTTCCACCTAATGTTGTAGTCGTCAGATATTATAATTCCTGTTTCTGCTTCGCCAAATTTGTTATGAATAAATTCAAAACCTACATTGCCTCTGTATTTATACCTTTTTGCATAATTAGAACTTAAATGAAATCCGTAACTTCCTCTAAAATAAAAGTCGGCTGTGGCTGAAAGATCAAAATATTTACCAATAGGTATGTAATATCCAAAATTTCTCAAATAAAAACCTCTATCCTGAGTTTCACCATAAGTAGGAAAAATAATTCCTCTTTTTTGACCCTTTTGTAAAGGGAAAAACCCAAAAGGAATAAACAAAGGTGTATTAATCCCTGCAATAACTAAGTTTGCCGGACCGGTAACAAGCTGTTTGTTTGGAATTACTTTAAATTTATTTGCCAAAATATAGAAATGAGGGTTCAACGAATCATCACAGGTAGTGTATCTTGCATGTTTTACATAGGTATTGTTGTAAGGGTCTTTATATGTTTTTTCACCAAAAACAAAACCTTCACCTTGCGTAGTGCGGGTATTATATACCAATGCTTTTTTTGATGAAAAATTATACTTCATACTGTCACTTGTAAATTGATCGCTACCGTCAGAAAAGTGAGGGAAGTGTATAGGTTTCTTTATATTGTCATAAATTGGTTTAGCTATAAGTTCTTTTGTTTCAAAATTAACTTTAATGAAACCTGCATCAAGGTTTATACTTCCATAAGCTACTTTGGCATTGCCGTACAGATAAACTGTTTTATTGGGTAAATCGAGAATTACAGAATCATCAGCAGAGTAATCAACCTGAAATTCAAGATTATCATTTTTATTTAACTTAATTGTATCTGATATAGTTTTTTTTGATTGAGCATGTACAATTAATTGGGCAAAAACAAGCTGTATCCACAGCAAACAATGGAAAAATGAGGCTTTGCGAAATATTATGACTGATTTAATCGTTTTAATTTTGCTTTGATTTAAAAATCACCGCGAAACTATCTTTAAAAAAAGAATAATTAAAGTTTCGGGGAAAATTTGTTGATGAAGAAATGAAAGTTATTAGTCTTAGAAAATGGAATGAAGAACAGCTTACAATAAAAAATAGGCAGAAGTTTGATATTCTTTTTTCGAAACGAAAAATTACTTCACTTTTTGTTTTTTTAATTTTGTTCAACATTCAACCTTTTTTTAACAAAAATCATACCTCACAAGCATTGATGAAAATTGAAAAATCATCTATTTCTAAATCTACTTTTTTGCAAGCCGGCGACAAAAATATCAAAACAATAGTAATAGATGCAGGACATGGGGGCAAAGACCCAGGATGTATAGGTAATGGAGATATTTATGAAAAACATATTGCTCTTGATATTTCACTAAAATTAGGAAAACTAATAGAAGATAGTATAAAAGGAGTAAAAGTAATTTATACAAGAAAAACTGATATATTTATTGAATTGTATCAAAGAGCAATGATAGCAAACACAAATAATGCCGATATTTTTATTTCAATACATTGTAACTCAAACCCAAATCCCGCATTTCACGGTTTTGAGTCTTATATAATGGGAACTCATAAGACCGCCGCTAATCTTGCAGTTTCAAAACGAGAAAATGAATCAATTCTTTTAGAGAAAGATTTTAATAGTAATTCTGAATATGAAGGATTTGATCCGAATTCACCTGAGTCAGACATTATTTTTTCATTGTATCAAAATGCTTTTATGGAGCAAAGTGCCCGTTTGGCTTCTAACATGCACGAATCAATTATTAGAAATAAAACAATTCATACCAAAGAAGTAAAACAAGCAGGTTTTCTTGTATTATGGAAAACATCAATGCCAAGTGTACTTGTAGAAAGCGGATTTTTGAGTAATGCTAATGACCTTGATTTTTTAAATTCCGATGAAGGAAGAAAAAAATTAGCCCATAGTATGATGATTGGTTTTAGAAATTACAGAAATTGGTATTCAAAACTGTAAATTTGCAGTAAAAAATATCAGTTTATGAAAATCAGCAATGAAACCAAAGTAGGTGCAATTACAGCAATCACAATAGCAATTCTTATACTTGGTTATAATTTTCTTAAAGGAGAAAACCTGTTTACTGACTATAATAAATATTACGCTACTTATGATGAAATAGACGGACTATATAGGTCAAATCCTGTTTTGATAAACGGATATAAGGTTGGGCAGGTAAGCGATGTTAAAATGGACCAGAAAACTCTAAAGTTACTTATTGAAATAAAAGTACCCAATAATATTAAAGTCCCTAAAAATTCGGTTATGAAAATTATAAATACCGATATGGTTGGTTCAAAAGGACTTCAGTTAATTATGGGCGACTCTAAAGTATTTGCATCTGCAAATGATACTTTATCATCAGACAAAGATCCCGGAATGGCAAAAACTGTAAGTAAACTTATAGCACCTCTTTCTGACAAAATAAATATTTTATTAAATGAAATAAATAGCCAAATTTCTGATGATCAAATTAAAAAAACTTTACAGAGTTTAAATAAAACCCTTTCTACTGTTGATGCTGCTGTAATTACAATTGATGATATGCTTAAATCAAAAGATGCAGGAATTGATAAAATAATAAGTGATTTAAGCTCTACAACTGGTGAATTAAAAAATTCAACTCCAAAAATTAACGGAATATTGAGCGATATAAAACAAACTACAGAAGAACTAAATAGAATAAAACTTGAATCTACCGTAAATGACCTTAAAAAAGCTATTAATGAAATTTCGATAACTATAGAAAATATTAATAAAGGACAAGGCACAATAGGAAAATTAGCAAAAAGCGATGAGTTATATACCAAACTAAATACCACTATTGAAAATTTTAATAAACTTGCTATGGACATACAAAAGTATCCAAGAAGATATACCGGTGTAACCGAACGTCAACGTAAAAAAGGCGACGAACAAAAAAAGAAATTAGAAAAATAGCAGGCTGTTTATTAAGCAATTTTTTATTGTTGATACATTATTGATAAGTTAAAAAATAAAAAACTTATAAATTTTAATAACTTTGCATCCCGTAATATATGGTTTAAAATAATTAAACCATAATAAAAAAATATGCGAAATTCAAAATATGTATTTGTAACTGGCGGGGTTACATCATCTCTCGGGAAAGGAATTATTTCAGCTTCACTTGGCAAACTTTTGCAAGCAAGAGGATATTCTGTAACTATTCAAAAATTTGATCCATATATAAATGTAGATCCTGGAACAATGAATCCTTACGAACATGGAGAATGTTATGTAACAAATGATGGTGCAGAAACAGACCTTGACCTTGGACATTATGAAAGGTATTTGAACATAGAAACATCGCAGGCAAACAACGTTACAACAGGAAGAATATACCAAACAGTAATTGAGAATGAACGAAAGGGAGAATATCTTGGTAAAACAGTACAGGTAATTCCGCATATAACAAATGAAATTAAAAGAAGAATGCTTTTGCTTGGCGAATCAGGTAAATATGATATTATAATTACAGAAATAGGAGGTACGGTTGGAGATATAGAATCATTGCCTTTTGTAGAGTCTGTAAGGCAGTTGAAATGGGAGTTAGGCTCAGAAAAAGTATGTATTATTCATCTTACATTAATCCCATATCTTAAAGCTGCAAAAGAATTAAAAACTAAACCAACACAACACTCTGTAAAAGACTTGCAAGAACTTGGGGTACAGCCTGATATTCTTGTTTGCCGAACTGAACATAAGCTCAATCAGGAATTGAGAAACAAAATAGCGCTTTTTTGCAATGTTAGTCAAAATGCAGTTATAGAATCAATTGATGCAGAAACAATATACGACGTTCCATTAATGATGCTTAAAGAAAAACTTGATAGAGTAACTCTTGCAAAATTAAAACTTCCATTAAAAAATGAGCCAGTATTAAATGGATGGAGAGATTTTTTGCTAAAAGTAAAGCATCCGAATAACGAAATTACAATTGGACTTGTAGGAAAATACGTTGAATTGCAAGATGCATATAAATCAATAATAGAAGCATTTATTCATGCAGGAGCTCAAAATGATTGCAAGGTTAATGTAAAAACAATTCATAGTGATATGCTTACTCCTGAAAATGTGCATGAAAAAATTAAAAACCTTGATGGTGTACTTGTTGCCCCTGGTTTCGGCAGTCGTGGAATTGAAGGAAAAATTGAAGTTGTAAATTTCCTTAGAAAAAATAATATACCTTTTTTCGGAATTTGCCTTGGAATGCAAATGGCTGTGATAGAATTTTCGAGAAACGAGTTAAAACTTAAAAATGCACATTCAACAGAAATGCTTGAAAATACTCCATATCCGGTAATTGACTTAATGGAGGAACAAAAAAATATTTCTACTAAGGGAGGGACTATGAGACTTGGAGCTTATAGTTGCGATTTGAAAAAAGGTACAAAAGCATACAATATTTACGGAAACAAAAATAAAATAAGTGAACGTCATCGCCATAGATATGAATTAAATAACAAGTTTTTAAAAGACCTTGAAAAAGCCGGCATGATTGCTTCTGGGATTAATAAAGACTTAAATCTAGTAGAAATAATTGAAATTCCATCACATCGTTGGTTTGTTGCAGTACAGTTTCACCCCGAATTGAAAAGTACTGTAGAAAACCCTCATCCTCTTTTTGTAAAATTTGTTAAAGCATGTATAGAATATTCAAAAGAAAAAATAATATAAAGTGATTGATTAGCTGCAATGTGTACACTCACTTATATCCCTACCCAAAATAATAACTTTATTTTAACTCACAACCGAGACGAAAAATACAGTAGAAAAACTGCATTATTACCCAGCAATTACAATGTAAATCATATAAATGTTATTTTCCCAAAAGACCCTGAAAAAGGAGGAACTTGGATAGCTATTGCCGAAAATAAATTTACCGTTTGCCTATTTAATGGCGCCATTCAGGCACATCAATCGGCAAAAATGTACAGAAAAAGCAGAGGCTTAGTATTACTTGATTTTTTTAATTTTAATAATTTAAACCAATTTATAATTAATTATAATTTTAAGGGAATTGAGCCATTTACAATGATTGTTTTACAACATAGTAATCAAATTAAGTTACATGAAATAGTATGGAATGGCAGTAAAATTAATATTATTCAACGTGATGCAAGAAAGCATTATATCTGGTCGTCTGTAATGCTATACAATAATGAATTGAGAAAAATACGAATAGTGATGTTTGATGAATTTATTAATAATAATTCATTGGAAACAATTGAAGAAAATATTTTGAATTTTCATAAAAAATATAGCCCTGAAGAACCCAATAATAGTTTGATAATAAAAAATGAAATGGTTTCAACAGTTAGTATATCGCAGATAGTTAAAAGCAATAATGAAATAAAAATAAACTATTTTGACCTGAAAAATAATAATAACTACACAAGCGGTTTCAGTTTTGTTGATAATGAAAAAACTAAATAATGATACACTTTACTGTAAAATTATACGTTTAAAATTAGCAACAGTGGGCAAATACCTCGTAAATATAATTATTCTACTTATAACAATCGGTAAAGTATCAGCTCAAAATTCAATTGATATAAATCCTAAAATTTTTGATTTTGGAGTAGTTCAGAAGTGGAAAAACGATACTGCGTTTTTCGAACTTACAAATAACGGAGATAAGTTTATGTTTCTGCCTATCGGATATGCTGAAGATATGCAGGTAATAGTTCCTAAAAATTATATAGTAAATGGTCAGACAACAATTATTAAACTTATTTATTTTACTCATTCGAGGGGATTTTTTAGAAAAGATGTACAAATTTGGGCAAGTACAATGTCATCTCCTATTACTCTTTCAATAAAAGGAAAAATTAATGATTTTCATTCTGATGCTCTTATGAATTGCCCGCCAATGGAGGGGGAAACTAAACCATCGCCATCAGTAAGTAATATAGAAATAGAGGTTAAAGATGCAGTTTCAGGAATAGGGTTGAGTGGTTATAATTTAATTTTGAAAAATAATTTTGAAAGTCGTTTAATTGAAATTTCTCCAAGTACAAAAGTAAAATTTGATGATGTTGTTAATGGTAAATACAAGGTAACAGTAGGTCTTAGCGGTTACGAAACGAATGAATCGGAAATATTTGTAAGCAGAAACAAGAAAAAATTTGTTATTAAACTTTTTCCACTTGAAGAACCACTACAAACTAAAGAAGAATCCCCCTCAAAAGAGAGAGAAAACGAAATCATAATTGATAATCCTACAAAGGAAGTTGAAGATGACATTGAAAAACTTAGAAAAAAATATGACGAAATTTACAAAGACAAAAAAATTATAGAAAAAGATGTTATTCTGGTAAAAGAATCTGACAAAGATTCTATAAAAATTGACAGTATAGAGATGAGTAATGATTTTGATGAAAACGGTAATTTGAACAAGAAAAAATACGCAAATAATAATATAGTTTTTTTAATAGACGTATCAGGTAGTATGGACAAACCAGAAAAATTACCTTTGCTTAAAAAATCTGTGATTGAAATGGTAAAAGTATTAAGAGAAAACGATATTGTTACAATTATTACTTATGCAGGAAAGGTTAAAATTTTAATGCAAACAGAAAATGGGAGTAATAAAGAAAAAATATATTCAATTATCAATAGCCTCGAAGCAAAGGGACAATCGTATGGAAGTGAGGGAATGAAAATAGCTTATGAATTTGCAAAACAAAATTTTATTGAAAATGGGAATAATCAGGTAATTCTTGT
Source organism: Bacteroidia bacterium (assembly GCA_020849295.1). GTDB lineage: Bacteria > Bacteroidota > Bacteroidia > NS11-12g > UBA9320 > JABWCE01. The sequence goes on along the minus strand of JADLGN010000009.1, from coordinate 17,645 downwards.
GTCTGACGGTTTGTTTAATTCAGAGAATTTTAAACCGAAAAATATTTATAAACTAACAAAAGAATACTACAGAGATTATAAAATACTGACTTCTTCTATTGGATTTGGCAAAAATGCTGACGCTATTGAGTTTCTAAAAAACATATCTATTTATGGTGGCGGAAGTTTTATTCAAATAAAAAATGAAGGTGAAGCAAATACTGCTTTGATTAATGAAATTATGAAAAACTCCTTAAAAAAATAAAAAAAATACCATTGCCCAAAGGGAATGGTATTAATATTTTATTAATAAACTAAATTATGATTTTTTCTCTTTTATACGAGCTTGCTTTCCTGATTTTTCTCTTAAATAGAACAATCTTGCACGGCGAACTTTACCTCTTCTGTTAAGTTCTATTTTTTCAATGTTAGGGCTGTGAACAGGGAAAATTCTTTCTACTCCAATTCCTCCTGAAATTTTACGAACTGTAAAAGTTTCAGCAATACCAGAATTTCTTCTTTGTAATACTACACCTTGAAAATGCTGTATTCTTTCTTTTGAACCTTCTTTAATTTTATAATATACTGTTATTGTATCACCTGATGAAAATTCAGGAATATCAGTTCGCAATTGTTGGTTTTCTATTGTTTTAATTAAGTTCATCTACTGCGTTTTTTAAAGGTTGCAAAAGTATATTAATTTATCAAAGTAAACAATACTTTTAAATAATATTTTTAATAAAGTACAATTAGTAATTTTTTAAACTGTGAAGGTTAAATAGAACTACAGAAAATATAACAAACGCTAAGGTTTGATGAGTTATAGCTAAAAATAATGGTACTGAAAAAATAAGTGTGAAAATGCCGAGTATAAATTGCAAAAACAATAATGACGGAATAAGTGAAATATTTCTTTTCTGTTTTTTTGAAATATTATATTTATTCGATTTGTAATAAATAATTACAGAGATAATTAATAATATAATTGCAATAATTCTGTGTAAGAATTGAACTCCGGCGTGCATTTCAAAAAAATTTAGCCAAATAGGTTTTTGCTCGGTAATTAAGCTTGGAATCCATTCGTTGCCCATTTTAGGATAAGTAGTATAGATATAGCCTGCCTTTAAGCCGGCTACAAAGGCACCATAAACTATTTGCAATACAAGAAAGCCCATAAAAACCATAATTAATTTTAATAAGTTTTTATTTATTTTACTTTGTTTGTTTGGATAAATTAAATCAAGAGCAAACCAAAATGTAAACCCAAAAGTAATAAATGCGGTTATTAGGTGAAAAGCTAATCTGTAGTGACTTACTTGGGGGTTTTTTACTAATCCGCTTTTTACCATATACCAACCAATTAATCCTTGTAAGCCACCAATCAATAGTAGAAATACAAGTTTCTTGGCAAATCCATCAGGAATTTTTTTCTTCATTAGAAAATATGCAAAAGGTAAAACAAATACTATCCCCAAAATTCTGCCTATAAGTCGGTGTATATACTCAAACCAAAATATTTCTTTAAAATCATCTATTGTGAAATCAAAATTAATCAATTTGTATTCCGGCGAATTTTTATATTTATCAAAAAGTGCTTGCCAATCATTTTGATTAGTAGGAGGGAACGAGCCTGTAACACTCCATTCTACCATTGAAAGACCGGAATGAGTAAGCCGTGTAAGTCCGCCAACTACTACCATTATATAAATAAGGAAACATCCGCTCAATAGCCAAATAGCAATACTCTTATTATTTTTGTTCAAGTTTTATTATTTTTTAATTATCGAAATTATTTTATCTCCAACTCCAATCCTGTTTACTACATTCATTCCTTCATCAATTGTACCTATTACAGTATATCTTCCATCTAAATGAGGAGTGGGACAATGTGTAACAAACCATTGACAGCTTTCTGTATTAGCACCTGACGATGCAAGTCCAACAGTGCCTGTATTATACTTTATTGATGAAAATTCGCTTCGCAGGCTGTAATCAAGACTCCCAAAACCATCTCCACGCGGACATCCACCTTGAATTACAAAATTTGGAACAACTCTATGAAAATATTTATCATTATAAAAACCTTCTTCTACAAGTTTAAGAATTGACGAAACAGAACCAGGAGCTTCATTTACATTAAGGGTTATTGTGAATTTTCCTTTATTGGTTGTTACTTCTATTTTTTGATTTGATGATATTTTTTCAATGTATTTCCAATCTATCGGGGTATTCCACTCTAAAATTGGTTTTACAAATGCTGTATCTTTCATTTTTGATATTGCCTTGCTAATATCAGTAAATGCTTCTATTTCTTTTGGTAAAATCAATTCTGACAACGTAACAGTAAACAGTTCAATAAACTCATTAAGATTATAATTTGTTTGTCTGGTTATTTTATTTTCAATAAATGAATTTGCTATAATGCTTAAAACTCCCACATCGCGGTCTTTTATCAGTAGGGTTAATGTTTCTATAAAATCATCATTTAATGCAGCCGGAAAACCTTTTGAGTTTGCACAAGCTATAAGAGATTCTGTTGCAGCAGCTTTTATTGCCGGATTTGTACTTTGCAACAAGATATTTTGTATTTCCTGATATTTTGTATAGTCATGTTCTATTGATTTCAAATGCCATATTTTATCATAAAATGTGCCTGTTTCTATTAGTTTTACAGTGTTTTTGCATTTTTGATTATCAATTATATTTAACAATGCCGGAGAATAGTCAAAAGGTTTGAATAAATTTAAATTTTTACAATTTGCTTTTACAATTTCACTTGCTGCAAGTTGCAATTGAGGTAAATCGTTTTTTTCATAAGTCAAATTTATTTTTTCTGGATCAAAGTAAAATTTGCTAATTGAAATAGCTCTTAATACACTTATTTTGGTTGACAAATTATCTGATTTTAAGTTCTTATTAAAAATTTCTCTTATCACTAAACTGTCAATTTTATTTGATTTACTCTTTGCTATTGCTATCAATAATGGATTTAATATTTCATTATCTATGTTTTTATTTATTACTTCAAATACTTTTTGCAAATTTTCTGTATTCAAGTTATTCTTTGTTCTTGCCAGATAATTTGCAGAATAAAATACATTTTCTTTATCAATACTATTTAGCATAATTACCATAATATTTGTAAATTCAGGCAATGATACACCTTTAAGCAATGCACGATACAAACATTCGCTAAATCCTTCTGTATTATTATTCTTTATTTCTTTTAAAACTTCAATATGAGAGTTTGTAATACACTTGCCCAGAGCAACAAGTGCTTGTTTTCTCACTTTTTTATACTTTTTTTTATTAATAACTTTAATCAAATATTGTATGTAAAATGAATCTCTGCTTTGACCAATTGCCTCAAGAGCCGACATTCGAAGTTCTGTATTACCTTTTTTAAGTATCTTCAAAATTGGTTTTCTAAACTCATTATCATTCCAACTCATCAATCCTTTTAGTGCAATGTTTTTTTGCTCTTTAGTACCTTTTTTTAAAATTTGCTTTGTGAATACTACGTCATTTCTGTCTTTGGCTTCCCAAATCTGTTGATTAATTTTCGATTTAAAAATATTTTGTGCACTTGTTTTCTCAGTAAAAACAAATAAAATAATCAAAGCAAAATTTAAAGGAAATAAATACTTTTTCATTTTTGAGCTTTTATGTAAAATAAAATTGCAACCGGAATATAAATTATATTTGGCAGCCAAACTGCTAAAATAGGGTACATGCTTCCGTTGCTTCCATAAGAAATGAACCATTGAATTAAAAAAAGATATGCAAAACTAATAAATAATCCGATTGCAAGGTTTATCCCAATACCACCCCTTTTCTTAGAACTTGATACACATACTCCAATAAAAGCCAATAATATAAGCGAAAAAGGAGATGCATATCGTCTGTATTTTTCTGTTTTGTAAAAAAATGCTCTGCCTGTTCCTCTCATTTTTTCAAGTTCAATAAATTTATTAAGTTCGCTCAAGTTGAATGACTGTACATCTTCATCTCTAATAAAAAAATCACTTGGATTAAATGGTATCAATGTATCTTGCAATTCACCAGTTATTATTTGTTCATTTCCGTTTTTTTTAAAAATTCTGTATCTGTAATTAAATAATCTCCATTTTTGTTTGTTTTTAGTCCATGTTATTCTGTCTGCATATAGCTTTTTTATGATTTTACCATCCTTCATCCACTCAATATTTAAGTTAAAACCGGTGCTATCCATCCTGTTAAAACTACCTAACGACATTACTACATCAGGTTTTATTTGCCTTATAATATTTTCTTTATATTCATCATTTACATTTCTTACATATCTATTTTCGAATTTAACCCTTTGTTTATCGCTTTTAGGAATAATCCAGGCATTAAGTGCAAATGAAAATAAACCCAATAAAATAGCTACTAAAATATAAGGTCTAAGCAATCTATTATACGAAACTCCAGATGCAATCATTGAAATTATTTCTGATTTATCGGCAAGTTTTGAAGTAAAAAAAATGACAGTAAGAAAGATAAAAAATGGGCTGAATAGGTTTAATATAAAAGGAATAAAATTAAGATAATAATTTACTACAATAGCTTTTAATGGTGCTTTTTTCTCAACAAAATCATCAAGTTTTTCTGCTACATCAAATATTATAATTATTAAAGTAAAAAGCGCAATAGCTACAAAAAATGTAGTAAGAAATTTCTTTATAATATAAAAATCGAGTTTTTTAAGCATAATGCTTTTTATCAACTGTCAATTTTGTCTTTTACTGTTTTAAATGCATTATAAAATAAATTAATAAGCGAGTTACTTTCATCAATTAATGGTGTAACAAGCGAAGTTTCCATTAAATTTTCATCAATAATAAATTCAAGAATATATGTACACCTATTTGCAAGTTCGCTACATTCTGATAATTTATTTACAAAACTATGAGTTGATTGACCAATTAGTAAATTTCTTGCTTTGCTTGGTAAATCAAATGAAACTTTAAGTAGTTCTTTTCTCAAATGTTCTGACATTGAGTTTTTTTGAGGTAAAACCAAAGCCAATTTTGTACAAGTTTGACCAAAAATTTTTGTACGTTCTTTAAGTTCCTGCGGATTCATTTTTTTAATACAGCGAAATTAAATTATTTGCCGTTTATTGGCTAAATTTTATTTTGTTCATTACAGAGTCAATGCTTTTTGAAATGCTATTGTAAAGTTGCTTGTTGCTTGTGTCTTTTATATATCTAAGTTGCTTCTTTCTTAGGTTTAAGTAATAAGCTAACTTTTCATTGAACTCTGTGTTTTCTTTGTTAAATTCCATTTTCATTGATTTATTATTTTCTTCAATTGCTTTGTCCCAATAGTAACCAGCTTTTTTTAATGAATCAGGATTGTTAATGTTTTGTTCGAGTTCAATTGCTTTTGAATCATAGCTGTATATGTTAGCCATTATTGTTTGGTATTCTTTGTAAGGATTAGGTAGCTTTTTAAAAATTATAAAAACAGATATTGCAGTAATTAAAACAGGAATAATAAAGGAAAGGAAATTAATTATTTTGTTTTGTGGGAATTTATAGTGCCAAGCGAATAGATACCCACACGCTACGCCTGCAAGTAATCCACCAATGTGTCCGGCGTTATCTATCATTGCAGAAGTACCTAAAATAAGATTTAAAATTATCATCGGCATTACGCTTTTGAGCATTGCCACTCTAAAACCTTTTTCAAGTAGGTTTGTAGTAAGCAATGCAGCAAATAATCCAAACATTCCAAAAATAGCACCCGATGCACCTGCACTTGGTGTAGCATAATGCCATACAATACTATTTAAACTTGCTACAATTCCGGAAACAAAATATGCAAAAACAAACCTGCCACTTCCTATCATTGGCTCTATTACAATTCCAATATTATATAGTGCCCACATATTAAAAATAATATGTAATAATCCAATATGAATAAATGTGCATGCTATCAATCGCCACCATTCTCCGTCTAAAATTAATGGTCTGAAATTTCCTCCCCATTTTATTACATCTGCTGTTTCGGGCATAAACAAACCAACTCCGGAAAATACCATAACAGCAAATACTATCACATTTAATAAAATTATAATAGAAGTTACTTTATGACCTTTGTAAAATCTTAGGACATTATTTTCTACTTTTACGTTTTCTTCTTCGTCCAGTTGAATTGGATTATTCAGGAAATAATGATACTTAATTTCACTAACAATGGCATCAAATTCTGTTGATGTTAAGAAATTTTTATAACTGTTTAAAAATTTATCGAGTTCTGATTTTGCATGAAAATTATTTTTTTCTGAGACACATTCAATAGTTGCATTGTTATCAGTTATTTCAATTTTAAATCTGCAATTAAAATAATCATCTGCAGATTTTTCAGCTTCAAGTTTTTCATAATTGAAATTTTTAATTATCCAATTATTCTTCTTGAGTAGATGCAATGAAGAGGCAATAAATTCAGGAGATTCGATATCTACCAATTCAATATGTTCAATATGGTTGTATGTCATAAATTAGAAATAGAGATAAGGGTATGATAAACGGATAATATATAGAAAAGTCAAGTAATTCAATTACTATTCTTCGATTTTGGCAGAAAGCCCTCTTGATAATAATGCTAAACAAATTTTTTCAAGTTCGCTGTAAATTCCGCTTTTTACTTTGCATTTTCCTTTGTAGTGTACAATTATAGCGCATTGCTCAGCCTGTTCGGGTGTATGTTTGCAAAGTTCTACCAAACATTTTATGACCCAATCAAAAGTATTTACATCATCATTGTATAATATCAATTTTGAAGTTCTCAACATTTCATCGAGAATTGAAGTTAAGCTATGTTTTTCGGTTTCAGTGCTAAAGTACATTATCTTTTACGATTAAATAAATTTGCTTTATTTTCTTCACCAGCCAATAGGTTTTTGATGTTTTTTTGGTGAGTTAAAATAACAATAAATACTGCTACAATTCCAAAAACTATTAATAATGGTTCATCTTTCTTTAATATAAAAATTGCAATGATTGGGAACGAAATAGTTGCAAGAATAGAACTTAGCGAAACATATCTGGTTACAAGAAGTACTATTACAAATAATGCGATACATGAAAGAGCGAGAATATAATTAATACCTATTACCATTCCTAGTAAAGTAGCAATTCCTTTGCCTCCTCTGAAATTTTCGTAAATTGGAAAAAGATGTCCTAAAACTGCACAAAGACCAAATAAAAGTTGAATGTTTATATATCTTTCAGTTCCATGAGCAATGCTACCTAAAAATAATACAAGACTTGAAGCGGTAATTCCTTTTACAATATCAAGTGTTAATACCATTAAACCTGTACGGCTTCCGAGAACCCTAAATGTATTTGTTGCACCTGCATTTCCAGAGCCGTAATCTCTAATATCAATTCCGTGCAAAACACGACTTAGCCATATAGAACTTGGCAAAGACCCAAGCATATAAGACAAAATACTAAATAAAATTATTATTGCTGTTTCCATTAAATTTCAAGAAGTATGATTGCAAAATTAACAATTTTATTCATTTATTTATTTTAAAAATTAATTAGTATTCTATTTAAGTATAGTTTCCCTATATACGAGGCAAGTCAAAAACCTTTTTTTTGAAATTCAAATTTTAGTTTAAAAATAGTGAAATAAATGAAATTTAAGAGAGTATTTTTAAGAATAGTTTTTAGGTTTATTACTAAAAAATATGCATATCAAACACCATATTTTCAATTTTAAGCCACTCCATTAAAACAAAATTAAGAAATCACTTTAAAGTTTGAGTGTCTTAAAACGGTTGAGACTATATGCAGTAAGCGATTGCGGGCTACAATCCTGTCCACCAGCACCGAAGTTTGAGCTGGATAGAATGTTTTAATACCCACTAAAACTCTTATTGAATGTTTCCTAAGTACAGTGTACATTTTATTCATTTTTAAATAATTCTGCTGGATTAATTTTAAATTGTAGCATTTTTGCAGTTTCTCTGCCACCATCACCACCTTTTCTCTGCATTGTAATTCGTCCTATTTTAAAATTTCCTCTATTTGTAATTTCAATTTCTCCGTTTCCGAAATAGTTCATGCAAAAATTCATTGGTTTAAGTATCCATCTAGCGTTTTTGTCAACTTTTTGAGCTACCAACATCCATTCTGCTGCAAATTTCCCTCGTCCTTTCAATATGTCTGAAACAATTAAAGATTGATTTTTCTTTAACCATTTTAAAATAATTTTCTGTTCATCTTCAGAAAATTCACTTGCAAACATTCTTCTTTTGTCTATAGGATTTTTGATTGTAGGTTTTTCTTCTCCTGTATATCTCTTTAGGATTGAAACAACTGGTAAAGGAATATTCCACAATTCTGTATATTTGTCAACCCATCGCTTATCAATTTGGTTAAAACCTTTAGGGTTGCTTACTAATTTAACTTGTAAATTTTCAACGTCAATTGCTTTTTTGAGTTTTATGGTTACTTGTACTTGAACATCAGTTTTATATCCAGATATTTTTATAGATTCAACATACTCAATTTCTGAAAGATTGTATTTCATTAAGATTAACCATGCTTGAGCATCTTTATCTTTTTTCCAATTGTTAAACTTTTCTACAATATCATCTTCGTTTCTAAAGCCGTCTTTTGCTGTTTGAGAACCTCTTTCTACTAAATTCATATTATATTGCAGTAAATAAGTTATTCATTGTATGTTCTTTTAATCTTTCTTCTGAAATCTTAACATATTCTTTAGAAATTTCAGAACCTATCCACTTCCGTTTTAATAAATGTGCAATTTTAGCAGTAGTACCGCTTCCCATAAAAGGGTCATAAACTAAATCATTCTCATTAGTCCACGTATTAATTTGGTCTGCAACAAGTTTTTCGGGAAAAATAGCAGGATGGTTATAGGCAATTTTATCTTTTGTAGAAATGCCACCTCCAATTGAATAAAAGAAAACATTACCAACTTTCTTTTCAGTTGTTCTTTCTACTTTTTCATAGTCAAGGGTACCCTTTTGCCCTCTGTTTTTCATATTAGCAAGTCCTTGATATTTTGTAGGTTCAGTGATTGGGTTAAATGTTTTAGGACTTCCTTTTGAAAAAGCAAACATATATTCAAAATGTTGATGATACCTATGTCCTGTTTGGGGCATTGGATTATTTTTATAATAAATCATGGTATCATGGAGACGAAATCCAATTTCTTTAAAATACAAAGCTTGCTTAAATGAAGTTCCTGTTTCACTTCCGTCAATTGTTGCATCAGCTACAACCCAAATAATTACTCCTCCTTGTTTTGTAATACGAAATAATTCTTTTGCAATTTTTTCAAATTCAAATTGATATCCATTATAATTTCTTATATCGTCATAAGGTGGTGATGTAATTACAAAATCAACATAGTTGTCTGGCATATTACGCATTGTAATTAAACAATTCTCGTTGTATATTTTTTCAAGTACCATTTTGCGAGTTTAATTAATTTTCTTGTTAAAATGTATGGTCATTTTTGTTCATCGTAACGTCAGTTCGTCTAAAAATTCTTTTTGAATTCATAATTCAGTCCAAAAATAGAGGAATAAAAGAAATTTAAGAGAGTTTTTTTTAAGAAGAGTTTTAAGTTTATTACTTAAACCCAGTCATACTTAAATCAAGTCCTGCAACAAACAAGTCTATAAGTCTAACATCACAGAAAGCATCAACTGCCTGCTCTAAACAAAAAAACTCTAATTGGTTTCTATTTTTACCTGCTATAAATTTCATGGCATAAATATACTGAAAATCAAAATAGTAGCAAAGAAAAACATCAACAACTTATTCACACTCAAATTGTTAACAAGAATAAATGAGTTCCCGACTTGGCGGGAGATAGTTTAACGTTTTGCGGCTTGCCGAAGGCGGGGAATTTCAGCACTGCCGTTCATTTGAAAAACATAAGTTCGGTTAAGCACAAAACCGTCATAGAAGCTCGTCACCCCCGCTTTTGGCAAGCCCTTGTTATGGGCATGTGCTTCTTTTTCAGTTGTCCAGTTGTCGTGTCTATAAGTGTCTGCTGTCTGCATTGTCGGCTTGTGTGTCGGGTGGTTTAATTTTTTTAAGAGCAAGGGAAAAAATATTTTGAAATTCTTTCTTGGGTTGGGCAGGCACACTCTTTTGCAAGCTTTGGTTTGTGTGTTGGCTTGTGCGGCTTGCAAATGTGTGTGACTGCTGCTTTGGTTTTTCATGCGACTACTGCTTTTGCTTTAGCCCATTTTACTTTTGGTCTGTTTTTTTCCCAAACTGTTTTCAAATCCATTTTTGGAATTTCAGTTTTCAAAGCATTAAAAGCTGCTATGCTATATCTCTTGAACTCTGAACTTTTTATCTTGATAACTTTAAAATAAGTCAAATCGTCTTGAAGTTTTAATTCCTGAATGACTGCTCCTAACTTGTTTGTTGAAACTCCAAGCTTTTCAGAAATGTCGGTAAGAGAAAGTGAATAATAGTCAAGTTCATTCACTCGTTTGATTGCTACAACTGCTGCACCCGGAGTTCCTTCGGGAACAGGGGTGAATGGAATTCCTTCCTCGCTTTTTGTTATTCTCAAATCCAAAGAAGGTCCGTAACCATTTGTTGTGAAATTTATTGTTGAAGTTCCGGGGAATACTTGATTCCATGCAGAACCTTGTTTCAATTTTTTCATCAAGGATTTCAATTCAGCATCGCTTGGTTGTGTTTCAATTCCCTGAATAGAATTTTCCATGATTGCTAATGCACGAAGTTTTTCAAGTGCCTCCAATTTTTTTCTGCTGTTTGGTTGCAATAATTTTTTCACTTCCTCAACTTCATGTGTGAACAATGCTTGAATGTTCATTGGTGGAGTAGTGGAAAGCGGCAACACTCTTACAGGCAATTCTAATTTCAAGTCAATACCGAAAACTCTTTCTGTTATGTCACGAAACAAAGTCAAGCCCGACTGTGCTTGGAAATAAAAAAGTTGTTCTGATAATTCAAGTGTGTAATGCTGTGCTGCATCACGAAAACCATTTATGGTTTGAAGTGTCAACACTTCTTCTTCGTTCAGAAATTTTATTTCAGCATCGCTGAAAGATTTTCTGATACATGCACTGAACCCAATTGTTTCCTTTGCTCGTTTCTCTCTTATTTTTCCTCCCTTGTGAAGTATGGATGCCTTCAAAAGCATTTCAAATGAGTGGTCAAGAAAAATCAAAACACCATGAATTCTTCCGCAATCATTCGGACGATTAAACAGTTCAATGCTTATTGTCAATGAATCAATTGCTTTTTCATAAAGATGTCTTGCTTCCTTTTTCATTTCATCAATTCGGTTAAAGCATTTTGAATTTCCTTTTGCGTTTCATCAATTATCTTGTAAAGTTCTTTTGTTGTTCGCTTGTCGGAAAAGTCCGGTGCGTTGTTGTTCACTGCTTTCAAATCATATTGTTTGTCTTCAATTTCTTTTCGTGTCATGAACCAACTGCGTTCACTGATTCTTTCAGGACTGTCAAGCGGTGAACGCAAACGATTCAAACAATCTTCAAAATGTTTGTATTCAAGTGGGTTTCCTTTGTTCACTTTTCTTGCTCTGAAATCATCACCCAATGTCATGTCGTAATACCAAACTTTTTCTGTTGCTTTTCCTTTCTTGAAAAAAAGCAAATCAGTTTTCACACCCGCACCTGCGTTTACGAATACGCCACCGGGCAAACTGATGATGCAAAACAAATCACATTCATTCAGCAATTTTCTTTTCGTCTGTTTGTATGCTGCTGTCTTGGTATGAAACAAAACGCCTTCATCTATTACCATTCCGCAAATACCGTTGTCCGCCAAACTGTCAATGATGTGTTGCATGAAAAGAATTTGTGCTTTGCCTGTCTTGTATGCAAACTGTGCCTGTGCTGCTTTTCCTTCCTTGCTTCCGAATGGCGGATTAGTGAGAATGAAATCAAACTGATTGGGTGCTCCTCTGAATAAATCTCCGAATGTTACTGCACCTGTCAAAGTATTGCCGTGCCAAATTCTTGGTAAGTCAATATCATGCAAAGCCATGTTTGCCAACAAAACCGGAATGGCTTCGTCTGCATCCTCTCTTCCAAAAAATGTTTCGTTTTTCAGTGAAGCAATTTGTGTTGGCGTTGGTGTCTGGTTGATTAAATGCTTGTATGCTTCAATTAAAAATCCTCCTGTCCCGCAACAAGGGTCGTAAATAGTTTTGTCCAACTGCGGTTGAACAACATCAACAATCAAACGAATTACCTCCCGTGGTGTAAAGAATTGTCCTCCGTCATTTTTCTTTTCTCCCAAACTCGGCAACAGTCCTTCAAATGCCTGTGAGATTGGGAACATGTGTTGGTCGTCAATCTTTGCATTGCTCAACTCCTGCACTTTGTCAATCACATCCTGCATATTGGTAACGCTGACAACTACTGTCTTTTCCTTGTTGATGAAAATTTCTGAAATTACTTTTTGCAAGTCACTTGCGTTGGGTTTGTCTTTCAGTTTTTTCAGAAACGAAAACAAATCTTCATTAATAAATTTCAGGTAAGTGTCTGTTCCGGCATTATCCAACTCAAAGCGTTTCCAACCTTGCAGTTTGTTGCTTACACTTTCTTCTTTCGTTTTGCTTTTGTCGTAAGGTGCTGCCCAATCTCTCCAACGATAAGGTGAAGGCAAAACAGATTCATACGATTGCCCTAATGCGGTTGCTCTTTGTTCTGCCTGTTGGTCTTTTAAATCCAAGTAGCGTAAAAAGAAAAGCCAGGTTATTTCGGGCACATACAATTTTGCTCCCTTTGCTTTGTCTCTCCGTAAAATATTGCAAATACCTTTTATGGCTTTGTTCATTGAAGCCACTGAGGTTATTGCTTTGCCGTTATTTTCTTTCTTCTGCTTTGCCATTATTTTTATTTGTAAAATTTGTCGTCCTGCCATTTTGCAGGGTTATTTATGATGTATTCCGAAATGATTTGGTAGGATTGTTCGTTTCGGATTATATGGTCATGAAATCGTGATTGCCATTTAAAATATTCGTGACCATTTTTATTGCACCATCGTTTTATTGATGATTTGTATTGATTGATAATTACGGAAACCGAACCGGCAATTGGTTTCCCAAATTGGTTGGTATTCGGTTGTTGTGGCAGGGACATCCCATGGGATGTCCCTGCGGTGTTACCCGTATTGTCCGGTAGGGACACGCCATGGCGTGCCCCTACATTGTCCGTCAATTCAATAATCCCATGGACATGATTTGGCATAACAATATGTTCGTGCAAAACCGCATTCGGAAAATGTTGTGGTATTTCAAACCAACAATCATTTGCAATTTTTCCGGCATCGTTCAAAATCATTTCGGGCAAATCATTATTTGCCCCTACGATTTCACCGAAAAAACATTCCCGGTTGTGGGTGCAAATGGTAATAAAATACAACCCCGCCTGCGAATAATCGTATCCTTTCAAACGGATAGATTTGCGATGATGAATATTGGGGTTGTAGGGCATATCTATTTTTACTGGGACACAGCATGCTGTGTCCTTACATTAAAATCAAACACCTCTCTCAATATCGCTGCCGGCATGGCTTCAATGGCTTCAAGTTGGGTGGAGGTTTGTTGTTGTAATTTAATTTGAGAATTCATTTTTTCAGAAATGATATTTACAATTCCATCTTGAACTGATTTATCATTTGGAAAAGGAACACTAAATGTTTTTACCAAATCAGCATTCAAATTATCTTGATTGCTGCCCGAACTCAAATCCCTTAATATTTCATAGTTAGCCCATAAATAGTAAAAGAGATATTTGGTGGAAAGGAATTTTGGTGGAATGATTGCGGCACAAGCTTGATTAGTTGTGACTTCAAAATTATTTATCGCAACTCTGCCTCTTGTTTTTCCTTGACCATACAAAGCAATCAAAACACATTGTGGCGGAATTAATTTCGCTGATGAGTTATCCAATCCACTTTGCGTAATAAATTCTTCTGGTTGATTTATTTCATTGAAAACAATTTCGCCTGTTTTCAACCAAGGGATTGTGCCGTTTGTCCAATATGACATATCTGCTCTTGATGGTGTTCCACCAGCTTGCACTTTACAGATTTTCCCAATCTTCTCCCATTTCCAACCCTTTGGCAATTCCTCACCTTCTTTGTAAGGAAAAACTTCTCTCAGCAAAGCACCTTGCAATGCTTCAACTGCTTCTTTTTGTTTTAATGCGGCTTGCCGCATTTGATTTACAGAATTCAGTTTTGATTTTAATTCTGCTGCAATTCTTTTTTGTTCGGCTTTAGATTTTGGAAGTTGAAGTTTGAGTTTGGTGTATTTATCAAATTCAAGATTTCTGATGTTCGTAGTTTGAGTTTGAATTTTCTCAGTGTGCTTGTTCCAATGGAAATGTAAAAGTTGAATATGAATAAACTCAGGGTCAATTTCATCACTTACAATTCTCAATCGTGAAGTGAAATTGCTGAATGAAAAAACATCATCTTCTCTATCGTAAAGTGAAACTCTGCCAACGGGTGTATTTGGTCCACCTCCTGAGCGTTCAATTAGAATGTCATTTCTGCGAATTGCTTTTCTCGGAAATTGTTTTGCTTCAATTTCAATCTCTGCCACATTTCCAAAATCAAAATATCCGTAGTCATCAAAGTTTGTATTGCGTAATATTTTGATTGACTTGAATGGCGGCTCTGCTCCAGTCCAAATTCCATTTTCAATTTGAAAATATTTTTTGTCTTTGAGATTTGTCTCTTTTGAAAATTGATACTTCTCCATCATGCAAGCAATCTCAGTTTAGTTTGGTTAATGTAAAAGCCGGGTTGCTCAGGAAGATTTATCAAAGCATCAAAGCCACCGTTTTGTTTTACTTCGTGTTCGTCAAAGAGTTCGTTCAATTCCAATTCTTCAATGCCGCCTTTGGCAAACAGTCCGGCAATTGCAGTCAACACATTTTTTGTTGGGTTGGGCAATGGCTTCAACCAATCTTTATTTCTGAAAGAAAATCCACCGGCTCTTTCTGTTCTTGTTTTGGGTATGTAGCCAAAGCCCAATTGTGCAAGCACATCATATAAATCGCACTCCTGTTCTTCTTCCAGTTCACGAACCAATCGCAAAGCGTTTTCGCCACCGGGCAATTCATTCAACAACTCTTTGCGTTCAATCGGGTTCACCCAGGTGTTACGCAAAGTTTCAAGGTCAGAAACTTTTTCACTCACTGCCGCAGCCAACCGTTCTTTATAAATTTCATAAGGCACTAAAACGTCTTTGCCGTCTTCCTCACACAATATGCTTTTGCCTTCGTCCTTTATTTCAATGGTAAATTGTTGTTCTGCCACACGGATAATAACTGGCGGTGGTGGTGGGTCTCCACCTTCGCCACCTTCTTTTTTTTCTGATGCAGGTTTTGAAATGAAATCTTGTCCGAACAGTCGTGTTGCGTTGGTGTAGTCATACAAACGGAACATCATCTTGCTTCCTCTCGGCTCACCAATTCTTGTTCCTCTGCCAACCATCTGATAAAAACTAATCGGGCTTTTGATATACTTGAAGAAAACAACATTGTTCAGATTGGGAACATCAACGCCTGTGCTCAGCAACTCAACAGTTGTTGCAATGAAATGAGAATTGCTTGAACCTCTCAACTCGGCAATCAATTCTTTGCTTGATGGCTGTGTGCTTGCTGCCGTGCATTTGAAGGCATACATTTCTTTTGGTGAAGTGCCGTTGGCTCTGCACCAGTCAAAATATAAATTGTTCAACTTGATTGAAACTTTGTCGGCATGAATTTCACTGGCACAAAACACAATTGTTTTTTGATGCACTCCTCCGGTTTCAATCAGCAACTGAAACAAGTCGTTGCACATGCTGTGAATTCTGTCGTCCAACAAAAGATGTCTTTCAAATTCGTTGGATGAATACACATCATCAATTTTATCTTCTGCAACTGCACCTCCTGAATAAGCATCAGAGATTTTCTTGTGTTTGATTTCATCTTTTGAAAGCAAACGATAATCAATGTCGGGTTTGCGTTTTATTACTTCGCAAGCGGCTAAGTAGCCATCGTTCTGTCCGTCTGCAATGCTGTATTCGTAAACGGGTTCACCAAAGTAGCGTATGTTGTTGGCTGTTACGTCAGCATCAGCATTTGCTTCTTCTCCTTTGGTATTTGTCAGTGTTCTTGGTGTTGCAGTCAAGCCGATATGAATTGCATCAGGATTGTCAGTGAGAACAATGCTCCAGTTTCCCCACGCACTACGATGGCACTCGTCAATAATGATGTGAGAGAAAAAGTTTTTCGGAAAATTCTTTTTCCAAAAGGCAGGTTCTTTATCGTCACCTGTAATGTTCAAAGTTTGGTAAGTGGCAATCAGAATTTTTGCATTGGTGTTCGGGTTGCTTGTGGTTACTTCCTGTGCATCATCACCAAAAATTCCCTGTAAGTGTGTGAGTGCCTGTGTCCGCAACTCGTCTCTGTCCACAAGAAACAGTGCTCTGCGTATGTGTCCGGCTTTCGCAAGTTTCCAAAGCAATTCTTTTGCGATAAAAGTTTTCCCTGTTCCTGTTGCCAGACAAAGCATTGCTTTCTTGTTGCCTTGAGCAATGTTTTCAAGCGTTGCTCTGATGGCTGCATCCTGAAAATAAAATCGTGTGGCTTCGCCTGTCTTGTAGCGAATGAGCAATGCTCTTGCCGCTTCGCTTTTCAGTTCAATGTGTTTGAAAGATTGATAGCGTTCCAACAACATTTGCGGTGTCGGAAAATTATTGAGTTGGTCGGCTTCAATGATTGTTCCCTTGTCCAAACCAAATTCAGAATACAATCTTCCGTTGGTTGAAAAAGCAAACGGAACATTAAATCGTTTGGCGTAAGTGTTCGCTTGTTGCAGTCCAAGCGTTGCCGGACTGTTTTCTTTCTTCGCTTCTAAAACTGCAATGGGTAAAGGTGGATGTCCATCTAAAACCGGAAGGCACAATAAATAATCACTTCTTCCTTTTCTGCGTTTAGGTTTTCCGTCAATGATGTCAGTGCCACCGGGAGTAACTTCCACTTTCACCAAATCATTAGTCCACCCAAGTGTAAGTAAAACCGGGTCAATTAAATCTCTTCTTGTTTGAGCTTCATTTCTCATTTAATTGTCCGCTAAGATAGGATTATAGTAAAAGGTATTAATAAAGCGATGGCAAAAAACGGCTCTTTTACAAGCTTGGGTTGTGGGTCGGCTTGTGCGGCTTGCAAATGTGCCGTTTGCGGGCTGCCAAAGAATTTACTCACGGCATTATTATTTTTTAAGGTGTTCGTGATTGCTTCGCAGTTCAAAATATTTTGTGCAGGGGCAAAAAAATTAAAACACGAAGCGTAGGGCTGTCGTGCCTGCCTGTCCGGTAGGCAGGTCGGCAAGTCAGTCAGCCGAAACTGTCCGAAATGGTCGTATTTATATGTCTGTCCACTGGTCAAATTAGTTGTCGTCTGTTTGGTTTAAGTCAGTCCGTGTCATTTAGCACTGCCGTCAAATAGCATTGCCCATAACGTCAGTCTGTCTAAAAACTCTATTTATTTTTTCAAATAAAGTAAAAAAGGTTGAACAAAAAATGATTTTTTGGAAAAGGAGAAAAAGTTCTGAAAATTATTAAAAAATTGTTCAAAAGATTCT
>JADLGN010000008.1 GCA_020849295.1 Bacteroidia bacterium | reverse complement strand
TGTCCTTGTATGAAGTTCATGGTATAAAAATACTACATATCTCAATCAATACCTCTTTTTTGGATACGGAACTATTCCACATTTTATAAAGAAAAAGTTTGAGTTTTTAGACAGTTTGACGGTTTGCAGCTACCCGAAGGTGGCGTTTTACCTGCCAACTTTTATTCGGAGACCTGCCGTTCAAATATACACAAAACTGTCTTACGAAGCACGAACCCGCCACTTTTGGGTAGGTGCTGTTAGGTGCTGGCGTTTCGGGTTTTACAGTTTGAAATATCGCATTATATGTGTTGACAGTTGTCCGTTGTATAGTTGTCTACATATTACAACCTTTGTATAATGGATATTAAGAAAAAATTTGGTAAAAAGGTCAAGCTGTTGCGTATTGAAAAAGGTTGGTCACAGGAGAAGTTGGCCTTGTCAGCAGATTTAGACCGCACTTATATTCCAAGTATTGAAAAAGGGGAAAGAAATGTCTCTATTACTGTGGTTGAAAAAATCGCAAAAGCTTTTAAAGTAAGTGTTAGTGAATTATTTAAAGATTAATTATGGATAGTATACTTAAATTTCCAGTTATACCGGAGGCTATTTACATCGAGTATCGAAAGTTGAAAAAAACCCCTGTTGCTAACCATGAAACATTTAAAAAATTAATTACTGGGTTGGTTAAAGATGCTAAGTCAAATGGTACAATGGCGTCCAAACTTGCCAAGTTAATTTTATTTGATTGGAAAAACTATATTAATCATCCTGCGATTTATAAAGAAAAGTCTACAGCTAGTGCGATAGAGAATAGGATTGCACTTTTAGGTCACGGAAATACTTCAGATGCATTACCTAAAAAGGATCCTTTAATTTCTACTCTGTTGAGTAAAAATGAATACGAAAAATTGCCAATAGAAGTTCAAGCAAAAATTTGCTCGAATTTCAGAGAAAAGGGTGATGCTATTTTCTATGATTCAAAACTTAATTCAAGTTATAAGGTTTCTATTAAGTCTTTAATATCTGATAACAAAGAAATTAATTTCGGAGCATTAGAATTTGCATCTATTATTAGAGGTATCCTGCCCGATGAGTTCTTAGCACTCGGTGAAAGGAGAAGTAAGATTAACAAAACTATTGGTAAAAGAGAATATGAAATTGGAAGAGGGTCCAGACAACAACTTGGGGAATTCTTTGATTATATAAAGGCAGATGGGAAATGGAAAATATTTTTAGAACGATGGAAAATTGTTTTTTCTGGAATTTTTAAGGAAGATGTAATTATTTACATTAAAGAACACGAAAAATTGAAATTGTATCTAATCAGTAACAAGTCTTTTGTTGAAAGTGTTTACAATAGTTTGGTCGATACAAAAGAGGGCTATTCGAATATGATAATAAATAGATGGGAAGGAAATTCAATAAGAGTTGACAGAGATTTATTAATAAAACATGTTGACTTCAAGGTTGAAGAGTCCTTCGATAATTTTTTTGATGAAAATAGCATCAAAATTAAAATGCAAGAAATGGAAAATTTAAAATATAAAAAGCTTTTACAAGACTAAACCAGTTGTAATTCTGCTTGAACTCTACTTGTTGCTTTTTTATTTTTTAATTTACCGTCTTCAAAATCCTTTAAAACTTTTCCTAAGTGTTTTGCAAAGTCAACCGCAACAGCATTTCCAATTTGTCGGAATTGCGAAGACACTGAACCATAAAATTCAAAATTATCAGGAAAAGATTGAATTCTTGCAGTTTCTCGCACCGTAAATCTTCTTTTGCAATTAGGATGTACTGCAATAACAGGACCTCCTGTTCCTCCGCCTCTTCCTACCATTGTCGGTCCGGGTTTGTCCCAGTCAAGCTTTCTGTTGCCCATATAGCCATTAATCTTAACCGTATGCTTAGTGCCATAATGATTTAATATTTTTTCGGCTTCTTTAGTGTTAGGTTCAGGTAAATCTCCAATAGCCTCTCTTAAAGTCTTAAATGGTTTTAATTTAGGATCATTACTATCGTGTGTTTTTTTAGGAGGAAAATTTTGAAACAATATTTCTCTTTTTTCTTTTTCAATTTCGTTTGATACACCAAGAAAAATAACACGTTTTCTGCCCTGCGGAACACCGTAATTCGCAGCATTTAGCAGGTACATTTTTACATCATAACCTGAAAAACCGTCTGCAACACCAATATTTTTAAAATTATTTAAAATCATTTTTGCAATTTCTCCTTTTCCAAGACTCAATAGACCAGGAACATTTTCTGCTAAAAAATATTTAGGTTTTGTTTCAGAAATTATTCTCACAATTTGTAAATAAAGTTCATTTCTACTATCAGAAGCTTCTCTATATAAATTAGCAACTGAAAAGCCTTGACAAGGAAATCCCCCTGTGAGAATATCATATTCGGGTAGTATGCTTGTATCTAATTGCTTTACATCGCCAAGCCAAAAGTGTTTCCCAATATTTTTTTCATATGTAATTTGGCAGTCCTTGTCAAAATCATTTGCAAAAACAATTTTATGCCCTGCTTTTATTAAACCAAGGTCTAAACCACCGCAACCTGCGAATAATGAAACTACTTTCATATTATTTTTTTGTTTTTAAATATTCAATTTTTTGTTCAGCAACTTTTAAAATGTCTATATCTGCGTCCGCCTCTATTATTTTGTATGCTAGTTGGTCGCTCAAATGTTCTCTCATTAATTTGTTTTCATCAAATTTGAAAAACTTGGCAACAAGTTTTATTTGTTCTCTTGTTGGTTGTCTTTCGTCTCGTTCTATTTTTCCGAGCAAAGATGTGTCTATTCCGATTTCTGTGGCAACTTCACGTAATGACAACTGTTTTTGTTCACGCAATGAACGCAGTTGTTCACCAAACGAAGAAATCATGTTTTTTGTTAGCGGCATTGAGGACTAATTTTGTCCAAAAGTAATGTTTAATAAACTCGGGGACAAATTTTGTCCTTAAAAGTTTTCAACAGTCTAAGGTGAATTAAATTTTAAGTGCCGATAAAATTATCTGTACTGGATATGTTGTCGGTTATTTTGTCGTCTTTCTACGCTTGCACCTAACTACTCAATAGCTGAAATAATATCAGATTTTGTTATTATATGTGTATTACCTCCAAGGTCTGTAATAAGTACTGCCTGATTTTTGCTGAAAAACCCTGAAACAAACTCTATAGTATCGTTTGCTTTTACATTTGGAAATGGTGCTTGCATCAGGTTCTTAATTTCATCATTCATTAAGTTTTTATCTTTAATTATTTTAGCAAATAAATCACTATCATTTAAACTGCCGATGAAATCACCATTTTTATTTTTTACAGGCATTTGAGATATATTATATTTTTCCATTAATAATATAGCTTCTGATACTTTAGCATTTTCATTAAGCCATACCAATGGTAGGTGCTTATGTTGTTCAATTAGGTCTATAGCATATTTTTTTGTCTTTTTATCTAAAAATCCTCTATCTATCATCCAGTCTTCATTAAACATTTTACCTAAATATCTCGTCCCGTGATCATGAAATACCACAACGATAACATCACCTTTTTTAAATTTAGAAGAAAGTTGTATCAATCCTGCAATTGCACTTCCGGCACTGTTACCGGCAAAGATTCCTTCTTCACGAGCAATTCGTCTTGTCATTATTGCTGCATCTTTATCAGTTACTTTTTCAAAGTGGTCAATCAAACCAAAATCTACATTTGCAGGCAAAAAGTCTTCGCCGATACCTTCTGTTATATATGGGTAAATTTCATTTTTGTCAAAAATACCAGTTTCTTTATATTTTTTAAACACTGAGCCATAAGTATCAATTCCCCAAATTCTGATTGATGGATTTTTTTCTTTTAAGTATTTTGCTATTCCGCTTATAGTACCACCAGTACCAACACCAACAACCAAATCTGTGATTTTCCCTTCAGTTTGTTCCCATATTTCTGGCCCGGTTTGTTCATAGTGAGCTAAAGAGTTACTCATATTATTGTATTGGTCTGGTTTCCATGCATTAGGTATTTCTTTTTCAAGCCTGCTCGAAACCGAATAATATGACCTTGGGTCTTCCGGTTCCACATCTGTTGGGCAAACTATTACTTCTGCTCCAAAAGCTTTAAGTGCGTCAACTTTTTCTTTGCTCTGCTTGTCTGTTGTAGTAAAAATACATTTGTAGCCTTTAATAACAGCAGCAATGGCAAGTCCCATACCTGTATTTCCGCTTGTGCCTTCTACTATTACTCCTCCCGGTTTAAGCATTCCGGATTTTTCAGCATCTTCAATCATTTTTAATGCCATCCTGTCTTTAATAGAATTTCCGGGGTTGAATGTTTCTATTTTTGCCAGAACAAGAGCGGGTATATCGGCAGTTATTTTATTTATTTTAACTAAAGGTGTATTTCCAATTGTTTCAAGAATATTTTCATAATATTTCATTTGGCAAAATTAAAATGTTGTATGTTTATTTTTTGCATATAGCATAAATGATTTTTATTAAAATAATTTTTTTTATTTCGTCTTTTATATTATACATTTTTAATTACCTTTGCTTTGCAAACTGACTCGTCGCTTTTGTTTGGTTTTTGCCAAACAGAAGAGGAAAGTCCGGACAACAAACAGCAGTACACTCTTAGAAATAAGAGGTTTCGGAGATGAAAACCGAAAACAGAAAGTGTTACAGAAAAAAACTACTACTTTGAAAAAAGTAGAAAAGGTGAAAACGAGGAGTAAAAGCCCACGCATTGTACAGCGATGTGCAATTGGAAAAAACCTTGTACGTTGAAAGACCATGTAAACTGTGAGATTAATATAGCTGGTATTATACGGGATTGTGCCCGACTCATAGAGGGTAGGTCGCATAGATAAATGACGGGTATTTTTAGTTTTTTTTAACTTAAAATTACAGAATCCGGCTTATAGGTTTGCATTTTTTTTAAAAACAATTTTATTATGAGCAAAATATTAATAGTAGATGATGAAGCAAGTATCAGAGATACTTTAAAAGAAATTTTAACTTTTGAAGGGTACGATGTTGAACTTGCCGAAGATGGAGCAAAAGCACTTGAAATGCTTAAAAAAGAAGAGTATGATGTTGCATTGTGCGACATAAAAATGCCAAAAATTGATGGCTTAGAACTTCTTGAAAGAGTAAAAGGAATTTCAGACGACACCTCGTTTATAATGATTTCGGGACACGGAACTATTGAAACGGCACTTGAAGCAACTAAAAGAGGGGCATACGACTTTATTTCAAAACCCCCGGATTTAAACAAACTTCTTATAACAGTTAGAAATGCCTGCGAAAAAAATAATCTGGTAATTGAAACGAAAGTTTTAAAACGCAAAATTTCTAAAACACGTGAGATTGTAGGAGACTCGCCAGCAATAATTAAAATTAAAAGTACAATAGAAAAAGTTGCTCCAACAGATGCAAGAGTTATGATAACAGGATTGAATGGAACGGGGAAAGAGCTTGTTGCACGCTGGATTCATGAAAAAAGTAATCGTGCAAATATGCCTTTTATTGAAGTAAACTGCGCTGCTATACCGACTGAACTTATTGAGAGTGAACTTTTCGGACATGAAAAAGGTTCGTTTACATCGGCATTCAAACAAAGAATCGGACAATTTGAAAGAGCAAATGAGGGTACAATTTTTCTTGACGAAATAGGAGATATGAGTCTTTCTGCTCAAGCTAAAGTATTACGGGCATTGCAGGAAAATAAAATTACAAGGGTAGGGGGAGAAAAAGAAATTTCAATAAATGTAAGGGTAGTGGCAGCTACAAACAAAGACCTTAAAAAAGAAATTGATGAAGGGAGATTCAGAGAAGATTTGTATCATCGAATAAGTGTGATATTAATTCATGTGCCAAGCCTTAATGAAAGGGTAGAAGATATACCTCTACTGTCTGAGAAGTTTGTAATTGATATATGCGAAGAAAATGCAATTCCAAAAAAACAATTAACTTCAGGGGCTATGCAAGAACTAAAAAATATTACATGGGGTGGCAATATAAGAGAATTAAGAAATGTAATTGAAAGGCTTGTAATTTTATGTGGTGATAAAATTACGGAGTCTGATGTAATAACATTTGCCAACCCAATGGGCGGAAAGTCTGTAAATCTTGAAGACTTAGTTAATCAATATGAAAAGTTTCAGGATTTTAAAGATTTTGCCGAACAGGTTTTTATTGATACAAAACTTCGCAAAAACGCATGGAATGTGGCAAAAACTGCACAAGAGATAGATATTCAAAGAAGCCATTTGTACAATAAAATTGATAAATTTAAGCTAAAAAGAAGAGGAGTTTAATTTCTGAACACTGCCAAGCAAATATCGAATGCTGTAAAATTACTTAATGAAGGAAAAGTAGTAGCAATACCAACAGAAACAGTATATGGATTAGCTGCAAATGCTTTAAATACTGAATCGGTAGCAGAAATTTTTAAAATTAAAAATCGCCCTTTTTTTGACCCTCTCATAGTTCATATTCCAAGTATTGAAAGTGCATATTATTATGTAAATGAATTTCCTGATAAAGCATTAAAATTAGCCCGAAAATTTTGGCCTGGTGCTTTAACACTTATCCTCCCCAAAAAAAAATCAATACCGGATATAGTAACTTCGGGTTTGCCATTTGTTGGTCTTAGAGTTCCTAATCATAATTTAACTTTAGAAATTTTAAATAATTTGCAATTTCCATTAGCTGCCCCAAGTGCCAATCCTTTTGGATATGTAAGCCCTACTACTGCTCAGCATGTAAACGAACAACTTGCTGACAAGGTATCTTTTATAGTAGATGGTGGCAAATGCAAAATCGGATTAGAGTCAACTATTGTTTTTTTTGAAAATCCCGAAGAACCTGCAATACTCAGATATGGAGGTGTAGATATTAAAGAAATTGAAAATTGCATCGGAAAAGTAAAAATTAATATTTCATCAAGTTCCAAACCACACTCGCCGGGTTTATTAGACAAACATTATGCTACTTTTACCCCTATTGTTAATTTAACAAATATTGATATAACCAAAATAAATAGTGAAAAAACAGGGGCTTTAGTTTTTAAAGAATTTCTTAAGTTTCTACCTGAAAAAAATCAAATAATTCTGTCTGAAAACGGCTCTATTGATGAATCTGCCTGCAACTTATTTGATTCAATGCGAAATCTTGACAAGAAGGGTTTTGAACTAATTGTGTATGAAAATTTTCCGCAAATAGGATTAGGTTTTGCAATTAATGACCGATTAAAAAGGGCTGAAGGTTCTTAAATTTTTCTACCTACAAAAACTAAATATGGACTGGCAAACTGAGTTTCAAATCCCTTTTTACCAAAAATTACTTTACAAAAAATATTTAATATCATTTGAAAATAATGGACTACCTTACTCAAAAATTTGTATTTGCCGAACTGAAGAATATTTAAATCTATAGTTCCAGAATAACCAAAATACAAAAATTCCAAATCCTTTTGCACTTTAAAAAGTTTCATGTAATTATCTTTTTCCATTATTTCAAGATTATGAATTTTTAAAATTTCGGGATAGAAATTTTTTAAAATTATATTATATAATCCAAGTAAATTTGGAATACTTATAAAAAGTATGCCTCCTTTTTTAAGAATTTTAAGATGGTTTTCTATAATTTTTACCGGATCGTCAAAATGTTCGATAAAACCCATCGAATATACAAAATCAAATTTTTCAGAATATTCATTCAAAAATTGTTCAGATAAAAAATCAGCTTCTATAATGTGTTCAGGATTAAGATTGTTTGCTCTAAAAAGATTTCTGTTAACTTCAATTCCTGACTTAGTATATTCAACACCATAAGGTGAATGACTAAAATAATTATGCCATTTTACCAGATTATATCCCGGGGCTGAGCCAACTTCTAATACTGTTAAATTCCGGTCTTTTTTAATATATTTTGTTAATATAACATCCCAAAGCAATTTTGCAGAATAACTATAAGTAAAAATTCTAAATATTTTTTTGGATTTTTTTGTTGGTTTTTCAGTTGTGTTTGCAGGCGAATTGATAGATTCCCAGTGATTTTGTTCAGATAATTTTTCAATTTCCATTTTTATTATTTTATCCTAAAGATTGAAGTTTGTATAGTGAATAATAAATACCTTTTAAACTAATAAGATCACTATGATTGCCTGTTTCTGCAATTTTTCCATGATCCATTACTACTATCATATCTGCATTTTGAATTGTACTAAGTCTATGAGCTATAATTATAGAAGTTCTGTTTGCCATAAGATGTTCGAGAGCTTCATTTACCAGCCTTTCAGATTCTGAATCTAATGCTGATGTAGCTTCGTCAAGAATAAGAATTTCGGGATTGCTGAGAATAGCTCTTGCAATTGTAAGTCTTTGCTTTTGCCCACCTGAAAGTTTTCCGCCCCTTTCACCAATATTTGTTTGATATCCATTTTCAAGTTTTTCAATAAATGAATGTGCATTTGCTTGTTTAGCTGCTGTAATCATATCTTCAATACTTGCATTTTGATTGCCCAGTTTCAAATTATTTTCTACAGTATCATTAAACAAAATTGGTTCTTGTGTTACTACTGCCATTTTGTTTCTATATTCGCGAAGCGACAAAGTTTTAATATCTGTACTATCGAATAAAATTGTACCTGATGTTGGGTCATAAAATCTAAGAACAAGGTCAGACAGTGTTGATTTTCCCGCACCTGAGCTACCAACCAAGGCTATTTTTTGCCCTTTTTTAATTTTTAAATTTATGTTATCTAAAACTTTTACATCATTTTTATAAGAAAACGATACGTTTTTGAAACTAATACTATCATTTAATGTTTCAACTTTATGTAAACCGCTTTGTTCGTTTATCCCTTCAGGATAATTTAATATTTCATTAATTCTATCCATAGAAGCCATACCTTTTTCGAGTCTGAAATAACTTTCGCTTAGTGCTTTAGCAGGAGGAATTAATTGGCTAAACATTGCAATATACATAATAAACATTTCGCCGCTCAGCCCAAAATTATTGTTTATTATTAATCTTCCTGCAAATACAAGTATGGCACTTATTACTATAGAACCCATAAATTCACTTAGAGGCGATGCGGCGTATTCTCTTTTTAATACTCTTCTGCTTAGTTTGAAGTGTTCATTATTTCTTTCTTCAAAATTATTTTTAGTAATGTTTTGTGCATTAAATGCTTTAATTATTTTAATTCCACTAATAGATTCTTCAAATATTGAAATTACTTCACCAAGTTTTTCATTTCCAAGCTTGGCAGTTGATTTCAGTTTTTTTGCCAAACGACTAATTATATACCCACTTATTGGTAGCACTATTACTACAAAAATTGTAAGTTGCCAGCTTATATAAAATAGTAAACTAAATGGAATTATAAGCATAAACGGATGTTTAAGCAGCATTTCTATTACACCTATAAAACTCCATTCTACTTCTTTTATATCATTGGTTACCCTTGCTAATACATCGCCTTTTCGTTCATTTGAAAAAAACGACAATGGCAGTTTAAGCAATTTTGAGTAAATATCATTTTTTAATTGTTTTGAAATACCGGCTCTCATATACGATAGCCCTGTAAATGCTATATACAAACAAAGATTTTTTAGAAAAAACATTAAAACTAATAAGCCTGAGAAAATTAACAAAGAATTATAATTACCCCATTCACTTATTTGAATTTTTAAAAAATTGTTAACCTGCTCGGTTAAGCTCTCATTTGCAATATTTACACTTGGTTTTGTAGTATCGCTGTTAAAAATAATTTTAAGAAATGGAACAACAGTCATTATCGAAAATGCTCCAAATAATGACGCAAGAATATTGAAAACAGCAAAGCGATACCTATAAACTTTGTATTTTGCCGTATATGAAAAAAGATACTTGATGTTTTTCAAAACTTACGGCAAATGTAAGTAAGGGTTTTTAAAAAATACGCTTGTTATTTTACAAACCTCGAATAATATATTTCAGAGCCGTTTGATATTTCTATTAAAAATATTCCTTTAGACAGTCTGTTTATTTCAATTTTATTTGATTCTCTGCTTGTTTCAGAAGTTACATCTTTACCCGTTATATCTGTAATTTTATATGAATCAAAATATGAAATACTACTTATTAAAAATTCATTTGCAGGATTAGGAAAAACCATCATTTTTAGTTTTTGTTTTTTGTTTATACTTATATCATAGTCAATACTTCTCAAGCAAAAGTAAGCCGGAGTGTTCATCCCCCAAGTTCCATTATCGGTTGATTCTAATTGAAATTCTAATCTTTTTACACCATATAAATTAAACCCAGTTTTAATTTCATTGCTACTTAAAATTTTAATTGAATTTCTATAATCTGCTAAGTAAATTACTGATGTATCACATTTTTCATTTTCATAATATTTTATAATATTTAGTTTTAAAAAGTCTTTGTCAGTTCCGTCTATACCTCCAAATTTTTTGCTAAAAGCATCTCCGTTTTTCATTGTTTTATAAGTATATGAATTATTTGAAAAATAAAATGCTCTATAAGTTAAATACTCTAATTGAGGAGGCAATTTTATAACGCTTCTTCCATAAGATACAGCGATAAATTTTTGACCTGTGATAGATGAATACTGTGCATCAAAACCTGATTTTGTTGTGTCGTTATCTTTACTTACTGCCCATCCGCCCCATGTATTCCATTTTGTATTGTAATTATTTTCAAAATACATTCCATTAAAATCAAATCCGCCTGATGTGTCTTTTTCTCCATTCCATACATTTCCGTTTTTATAAAGTAATGTATCATTGAAATTTAAAAATCCATTCATTTTTGATGATGAATTGAAATCGTCAAAAGCCATATATGCAGGAGTATTCATTCCCCAAGTACCATTGTCGGTTGACTCAAAACTTATTCTCAAACTATCAGTAAATTTGTCAAAAACAGATAGGTCAACTCTTTCCCATTTTTTTGAAATATAATCTTTTGAGTTGTCGCTAAATCTATAATCTGCTAAATAATGATACAAAGAATCATTCTTTTTGCCTTTGTAAAAGCTAACAATTTTTACCCTAAACCAATCAGTATCATTTCCGTTTACACCTCCAAATTTTTTTGAAAAAGCAGACCCGCTTTTTATTATGTTAAAAGTGTATGTAGTATTGGAAATATAAAAACCTAATAGTTTTGTAGGTTCAGTACAAATAATTGTACCTGAATTGTAGCAAACTCCATAATTTTTTGAGCCATTGTACCCTTGCCCTGTTATACTGCTATACTCATTATTGTAGCTGTTTGTTATTGTGTCTGTGTGATTTGTTATTGCAATACCCGACCATGATTTCCATACCGAATCATAACTAAGACGATAAATAAAATGCCCATTTACAAATGTTTTTTGCATATCATCACCATTGTAATACCCTTTTTTTTGAAGTTTTACTGTTTCAAAAGTCGAAATATTAAACCTTACTTTTTGCGAAAAAGCCGAAATGACAAAGTTTGCCATTAAAATTAAAAGAATTGTTTTTTTATACATGTTATTAATATATTACATTCAAGTTTTTTTGATAATTTTAAGATTGTAAAAAAGACTAATAATAATTAATATCAGGCTTTTTTTAATCTTTTGTTCCCGAAAGTATCAAAAAAATAAAGACTACGGCAGGTTTTCTGACTTGTTCGGTTTTTTTCAGCCTTCCCATCTATTTTTATAAGACAGTGGCAATGTTGAAAAAACACATTTAAGAACTTACAGCATCGGGCAATGTTCAGGATTTTCACCTGATTCCCTTTTAATTCGTTATAATTATTGAAAATTATATCAAATCCATAATCGATTGCAAATATATATTTATTTTGAAATTCAAGTTAAAAATTATTTTTTAAAGAATATAACAAGCCAGAAAAAAACTATTTTACATATTTCTACGGTACTGTCCGCCTACTTCAAACAAAGCTTCTGTAATTTGGCCAAGAGAACAATATTTAACTGTTTCCATCAATTCTTCAAAAACGTTTTCGTTTTTTACTGCTGCTATTTGAAGTCTCTTAATGAATTCAGTACTTTTTGCTGAGTTAAATTTATGCAGATTTTCTATTGTTTTTATTTGTTGTTTCTTCTCCTTTTCAGTTGCTCTTATTACTTCTTTAGGCAAAACTGTAGGCGAACCTTTACTGCTTAAAAATGTATTTACACCAATAATCGGGTATTTGCCATCGTGCTTCAATGTTTCGTAATACAGGCTTTCTTCTTGAATTTTTGAGCGTTGGTACATTGTTTCCATAGCTCCAAGAACACCGCCTCTTTCTGAAATTCTTTCAAACTCAAGCAATACGGCTTCTTCTACCAAGTCGGTAAGTTCTTCAATAATAAATGAGCCTTGCATAGGATTTTCGTTTTTGTTCAAACCAAGTTCTCTGTTTATTATAAGTTGTATAGCCATAGCTCTTCTTACACTTTCTTCGGTTGGAGTAGTAATAGCTTCGTCATAAGCGTTGGTGTGAAGGCTGTTACAATTGTCGTAAATTGCGTACAGAGCTTGTAAGGTTGTTCTTATATCATTAAAATCAATTTCTTGTGCATGCAAACTTCTGCCACTTGTTTGGATATGATATTTTAGCATTTGGCTTCTTTCGTCTGCTTTGTATTTATATTTCATGGCTTTTGCCCAAATTCTTCTGGCAACCCTTCCTATTACTGCATATTCAGGGTCTATTCCATTGCTGAAAAAGAATGACAGGTTAGGACCGAAATCATTAATATTCATACCTCGACTTATGTAATATTCTACATAGGTAAAACCGTTGGCAAGTGTAAATGCAAGTTGTGATATAGGATTTGCTCCGGCTTCAGCTATATGATAACCCGAAATTGATACCGAATAAAAATTTCTTACTTTATTTTCAATAAAATATTCCTGAACATCGCCCATCAATCTAAGTGCGAATTCTGTACTGAAAATACAAGTATTCTGAGCCTGATCTTCTTTTAGAATATCTGCCTGAACAGTACCTCTAACTTGCGACAATGTTTCAGATTTTATTTTGTTATAAATTTCGAGAGGTAATACTTTGTCGCCTGTAACACCAAGCAGAAATGTTCCTAATCCATCATTACCTTCTGGCAAATCACCGTGATATATCGGGCGACTAAGGGATCCTTTATGATTGTGATATATGTTTTCTATTTTTTTATTTACTTCTTCAATAAGACTATTTTTGATTATATATTTTTCGCATTGCTGGTCTATAGCCGCGTTCATAAAAAATGCGAGTAAAACAGGTGCAGGTCCATTTATTGTCATTGAAACAGATGTTTTAGGACTTGCAAGGTCAAAGCCGCTATACAATCTTTTGGCATCATCAAGACAGCAGATACTTACCCCTGAATTACCTATTTTTCCGTAAATATCAGGGCGATTACCGGGGTCACGTCCATACAGTGTTACACTATCAAATGCAGTAGAAAGTCTTTTTGCTGGCAATCCTTTACTTACGTAATGAAAGCGTTTATTAGTTCTTTCGGGACCGCCTTCGCCTGCAAACATCCTTGTAGGGTCTTCTCCTTCTCTTTTAAAAGGGTATAATCCGCTTGTAAAAGGAAATTCGCCGGGTACATTTTCCTGCATTTGCCATTTTAAAATATCTCCCCAACCTTCATATTTTGGTAAAGCAATTTTTGGAACAGAAATATGGCTCAAACTTTCTGTATGAGTTAATATGCATATTTCTTTTCCTCTTACTTCAAACTTATACTCAAGGTTTTTATACTTTTTTTGCTTTTTGTTCCAGCTATCTAATAGATCAAAGTTCTCAGGTGTTAATTTTTTACTTAATTCTTTATAAGTTTTTTCTAATTCACCCACAATGCTTTTGTTTTTATTTTCATCTTTTTCTTTTAAAAGTGAAATAGATAAACTAATTGCATAAAGTTTTTGTGCAGTATTACATTGTTCAATAGCCCATTTATCATAAGTTCGGTTGTTCTCGGCAATTTCAGCCAGATACCTGTTTCTCTCAGGTGGAATTATATAAATTTTTTCACTTAACTCACCTGTAAGTTCATTATTCAAAGAAGTATTGCCATCTGATAAAATACCTGTTTTTTTGATAATAGATAGATATAGATTATTCATTCCCGGATCGTTAAATTGAGAAGCAATTGTGCCAAAAACAGGCATTGTGTCAATATTTTGGTCAAACAAACGATGATTTCGCTGATACTGTTTTTTAACATCTCTCAGTGCATCTATTGCTCCTCTTTTATCAAACTTATTTAATACTATTATATCTGCATAATCAAGCATGTCAATCTTTTCTAATTGAGATGCCGCACCATACTCTGGAGTCATTACATATAGAGAAAAATCGCTGTGTTCTGTAATTTCAGTATCGCTTTGTCCTATACCTGAAGTTTCAAGAATTACCAAATCAAATCCGGCATGTTTTAGTATAAATAAAGCATCATCAACATGCTTACTCAATGCAAGATTACTTTGCCTGGTAGCCATGCTTCGCATATATACCCGATTGTTGTTTATAGCATTCATTCTTATTCTGTCACCCAATAATGCCCCACCGGTTTTGCGTTTTGAAGGGTCAACTGAAAGAATAGCAATATTTATATTGTTGTAATTAATAAGAAATCTTCTTACAAGTTCATCAACTATACTAGATTTTCCTGCACCACCTGTACCTGTTATTCCAAGAATTTTTGCATTTTTTGATTTGCTGTGTTTTTTAATTAAATTTTTATTTTTTGCAAATAGTTCAGGGTTATTTTCAGCAATACTAATTAATCTGGCAATATCCTTATGGTTTGTTACATTAAAATTTTCTATTTCATCATTTAATTTATCGCATAAATCAAAATCAGATTTTTTAACCAAATCATTTATCATTCCTTGCAATCCCATTTTTCTTCCATCGTCTGGGTGATAAATTTTAACTATCCCGTAATCCATAAGTTCTTTTATTTCCTGTGGTAGAATGGTGCCTCCGCCACCACCGAAAATTTTTATATTTTCAGCATTTTTTTGTTTTAGCAAATCAAACATATATTTAAAATACTCATTGTGTCCGCCTTGATAGCTTGTAAGTGCTATTGAATTGGCGTCTTCATCTATCGCTGTATTTACAACTTCTTCGGCACTGCGGTCATGACCCAAATGTATTACCTCGCAACCTGTTGATTGAATAATTCTTCGCATAACATTTATAGAGGCATCGTGTCCATCAAAAAGAGAGCCTGCTGTTACTATTCTTACATTGTTTGCAGGTTTATAAACTTTAATATCCATATAAAAGCAGCAAAGATAATTTTTAAATTAAAAAACAATAAAAAAAGCTCCGTATTTACGGAGCTTTTAATAATCGACCTAATTTACCGTAAGTAAGTTAGTATTTATCACTTTATCAAACCTGGGTATCAAAAAATGACAAATTCAATTAGTAGTTGAAAATGCTATTTTCAATTGATATGCCAAAATATTATATTGTTCTTTAAAATTTGCTTAGTTATTGAAAATATGTTTTTTACGTGCCTAGTATTAATAAACTAAGTTTTGTTTATTTGAAATTTGGTTTTCTTTTTGAAATAAAATTCCCAAAATTAGAAAAGCGAATTTGGTTTTAAATTCAAATAAATTTACTTTGCAATCGTTAATAAATTTAAAATTAATAAAATTTAATAATAGATTTTTAAATAATTAAAATGAATTTTGACTCAAACACAAATAGGTCATTTTTATATGGCGATGGATTTTTTGATACATTTCTGTTAGAAAATGGTGTATGCAAAAACTACAATTTGCATTATTTGAGAAATAAAAATTCTGCTCAGTTGCTTGAAATGGATTGGAAAGATGAATGGACTTTAGAATTTTTTACTAATATGTTGAAGCAAATTTATAATCAAAACAATTGTAAAATTTTAAAAGTAAGATTTACATTTTATAGGAATTCATCAGGAGGCTATTTGCCTGATAACAACAAAATTGATTTTGAAATTAAAACAGAGAATTTCTTTCATAATGCTTCAAAAATTTATAAAGCAGGCTTATACTTAAAAGCTACCAAACCAATAAATTTTTTTTCAAATATAAAATCAACTTCATCATTACTGTATGTAATGGCTTCTTTAGAAATGAAAAAACAAAACTGGAACGAAATTATTCTATTAAACAAATTTGGTAATGTTTGTGAATCACTTAATTCAAATATATTTTTAAAAAAAGGAGATACTTATTATACCCCTCCATTAAGTGAAGGCTGTGTTGACGGAACATACAGAACTTCGATGATTATAAATAAGGCTGAATATAATGTAGTAGAAAAATCTTTAAAAATTGATGAACTAAGCAACGGTGAAATTTTCTTGAGCAATGCAGTTAGAGGGCTTACAAAAGTTAATTTAGATTAAAAAATTAGTTTAAAATACTAAACAAATAAACTCCCTATTTTTCTCAAATCATTTATAACAACTATTTCATAAGGAATATTTTCAGTTGATTTTTCGAATTGATTGTAATAAATACAATTCAGTCCGGCATTGTATGCTCCAATTATGTCAGCTTCATAATTATCGCCTATCATCACACTATTTTGAGCTTGTGCTGATGCTGATTTTAAAGCTGCTTGAAAAATTAATGTATTAGGTTTTTGTACACCTATATCTTCAGAATTTGTAATTGTTTTGAAAAAGTGAGTAATACCTGATGATTTTAATTTTATTTCCTGAGTTTCTTTAAAACCATTTGTTATAATATGTTGTCTAAAGGTTTCATTTAAAAATTCAAGCATTTCAAATGATCCCGCCATCAGATTACTTTTTGTAGGGCATAACTCAACAAATTCATTTTCGAAAATGTCATGAAATTCATCTTTTTCAATTCCTAATTCCTTAAAAGTATTACTAAATCTTTGTTTTCGCAAAGTAAGTTTATCTATTTTGCCATTTCTGTAATCTTCCCAAGCAATATCATTGTGTTTGCAATATGATTTATGAAATTTTTCAGGGCTATGTGAAGTAAATTCTGATAAACCATATTTACTAAAAAGCTCAAAAATTGTTAATTTGGCATTTGTTGGATAATCCCAAATTGTATGGTCTAAATCCCAAAAAATATCTGTAATCTGTCTTTTGTCAAACATTTAAAATTATAAGTATTTTTAATAATAAATTTCTATTTGCTATCGCTTATAAAATTGAATAAGAAAATTGTAAAAACTTATTAAATAATTTGATTGCAAAATTATAAGTTTGAACTCAGTAATGGAACAAAAAAAGATTCTGATTTTTATTTCATTTTTTATGATTTTTATTAATGCATATCCGCAATTTGAACTTAACACAGGATTAGGGTTTTGCAGTAGTGTGCCTATTGAAAAAAGAGACTCATTTGATGGTATGCAATCCTTTGCGTTTTCTGTAGTCCCCAAATATTATATAAATAAAAATATCAAAGTAATTTCTCCCATAAATTTGTTTACCTTAAAAATCTCAAACAAATACAATGCTAGTGAAATTATATGGAAAACTGCCTCATTAGGCATTGGCGGCGAATTCAGTATTTTTAAGAATAAGAATTTTTCAGCTTTTTCGGTTTTTAATTCAGGCTATTTATTCAAATATGGCAAAAGTGTATTAGATCAAAGTTCTTCAAGTGGCAAATCGTTTTATGAAATAAAAACTCAAAACAAAATATTTAACTATTTAGAAACAGGTATCAGTTTTACACCAAACGATTTTATAACAATAAAAGGAAGTATTTTTTATCCGCTTTCATCAAGATTTAATTTATACAAAGCTCCGGTAGCAATTTGTCTGAATGTTTATTTGAGAAATATTTTTTGGGAAAAGAATAATGTGAAAAAAGATACTATAATAGAATCTGATAAAAACTTTTGCAAAAAACTGAACAAAGGTATTTTGTATGTAATAGAAAACCGAAAGGATACCAGTTATCTTACATTGCGAAAGGCATTTGCAATTAGTTATAAATTCAGCAAAGTCGATTTTATAGATGAAAAAGAACTTAGCACAAAACTCGATTCGTTTAAAAATGATAAAAATTTTGAATTTATTTTTATAGCAAAAGTAGGAAACATAGTTTATGATTTAGGAAGTGCTTCAACTGTTGGCATTATTTTATATAATTATAAAATGCAAAATCCGGTAGAAGATAAACCAATTTTTGTTAGAAATTTAACTAGCGATTCAGAGTTTAAAAATTTAGCAATTACAAACAGAATAGTAAAAAGATTTAATTCTCGAATATATAATTATTGTAAAGATTAATAAAACAAAATAAATTTAAATATAAAATATATGAATTATCAGATAAAATCAATTGAAGAATACAAAGAAACTTATAAATACAGTATAGAAAATCCTGAGGAATTCTGGGCTGAAATTGCAAATAATTTTATATGGCATAAAAAGTGGGATAAAGTACTCGAGTGGAATTTTACTGAACCAAAAGTAGAGTGGTATAAAGGTGCTAAGCTAAATATTACAGAAAATTGCCTCGATAGGCATTTGGAAAAACTAAAGGATAAAACAGCTATAATTTGGGAGCCAAATAATCCTGAAGAGAAAACGCGAAATATAACCTATGGAGAATTGCATAAAGATGTTTGCAGGTTTGCAAATGTTTTAAAAAATAACGGAGTAAAAAAAGGAGACAGAATTTGTATTTATATGCCAATGATACCCGAACTTACAGTTGCAATACTTGCTTGTGCAAGAATTGGCGCTATACATTCGGTAGTTTTTGGAGGTTTCAGTTCAAAAAGTATAGCCGACCGCATAGTAGATGCACAATGCAGTATGGTTATTACTGCTGATGGTGTTTATAGAGGAAATAAATTGATTGCATTGAAAAATATAGTTGATGAAGCCTTAAGAAATTGTAATACTATAAAAAAGGTGATTGTTTATAAAAGAATAGGAAACAATGTAGTAATGAATAATGAAACTGATGTGTGGTGGCATGATGAGTTTGAAAAAGCCGATAAAATCTGTGCAGCAGAGATAATGGATGCAGAAGATATGCTTTTTATACTTTACACAAGTGGAAGTACAGGTAAACCAAAAGGCGTAGTACATACTATTGCAGGATATATGGTTTTTGCTTCATATACGTTTGCAAATGTTTTTCAATACGAATCAAACGAAATTTTCTTTTGTACTGCAGATATAGGTTGGGTAACGGGGCATACGTATATTGTATATGGACCTTTGCTTACAGGTGCTACCTGTCTTATGTTTGAAGGAATACCAACATATCCTGATGCCGGAAGACTTTGGCAAGTTGTAGAAAAACATAAAGTAAACACACTATATACAGCACCCACAGCTATTAGGTCATTAATGCAGGCTGGTATTGAGTTTGTAAATGGAAAAAATTTAGATACATTAAAGAAACTTGGTTCGGTCGGCGAACCAATAAATGAAGAAGCATGGCATTGGTATAATACAAATATTGGAAAAGGGAAATGTCCAATTGTAGATACTTGGTGGCAAACAGAAACAGGTGGTATTATGATAAGCCCATTGGCTGGTATTACTCCAACTATACCAAGTTTTGCAATGTTGCCTTTGCCAGGTATTCAGCTTGCAATTGTAAATACTCAAGGTGAGGAACTAAAAGGAAATGATGTAAGTGGCGATTTGTGTATCAAATTTCCATGGCCAGGAATTTTAAGAACAACATACGGCAATCATGAAAGATGCAGAACAAATTATTTTGCCACATATAAAAATATGTATTATACCGGAGATGGCTGTATTCGCGATATAAATGGGTATTACAGAATTACCGGCAGAGCCGATGATGTTTTGAAAGTTTCAGGACACCGTATAGGCACAGCCGAAGTAGAAAATGCAATTGATTTGCATCATAATGTTATTGAATCTGCTGTAGTTGCTTTCCCACATAATATTAAAGGGCAAGGAATATATGCTTTTGTGATTTGCAGTAATGAAACTAAAGATTTTGAAAAGTTAAAAAGTGAAATAACAAATTTGGTTTCAGAAGAGATAGGCTCTTTTGCCAAACCAGAAAGAATTCAGTTTGTAAATGGATTGCCCAAAACACGATCAGGTAAAATTATGCGACGAATATTAAGAAAAATAGCAGTAGGAGAAACCGAAAATCTTGGCGACACTACAACTTTGCTAGACCCTGCAATTGTCGAAGAAATATGTAAAGTTATTTTGTAGCGAACACTTAATATACATTGTAATATCAGATTAAATTGTAATATCAGATTAATTTTAGTGTGTGTTTAATCTGTCTTGTACAAAAATAAGTTTACACTTATAACTCTAAAAAATATTGTAAAAAAATATTTAAAAAACTAACATGGAAGTGTACATACCTTACGCCACAGTTTTGCCACCCATCTACTCGAACAAGGTGTAGATTTGCGATACATACAGTCTCTATTAGGACACTCCAGTTCTAAGACCACCGAAATATATACTCAT
>JADLGN010000007.1 GCA_020849295.1 Bacteroidia bacterium | reverse complement strand
TTCTTCTAAAATAAGGGCCCCTTAAAATTTTCGTTATAAGGAGCCCTACTTTATCTAGAATGGCAAGTCATCATCTTTGGAAGGTGGTTTTAAACCATCATTCTTTTTTCCAACTAATTCTTTTATCAAACCAAATTCTTTTAACTCAAGCGATTCATAGCATTTCCATTTTTCAAAATCATTAATAAAACTTTTTGGCGCAGGCTTGCCAGCTGTAAAAAACTTATTGCTAAATACATCTTGGTTTACATAATCGTTTTCACTAACTCCTAAACCAATTCCAACAAATTCGGGCGTTCTTTCACTTCCGTCAGGATTGGTTTTAGTGTTTAGATTTTTATAAACTAGTTCTTTAATACATCGAAATCCATTTTGAAGCATTACTTCAAATGGTTCGATGCTGTCAATATATTCTACTCCTAACCAATTGCTTAAAAATGAAATTAATTCAAGAGTTCCTTTTTTTGCCGGTAACAATGTTACCGGCACATTGTAAATGGTTTGTAAATTTGATATTTTACTTTGTGAAATAGGGAATTTGTTTTCTCCATTTGCATTAACCCATTCTTTTAACATAAAATTTAAATTTACTTTCCAAGAACCTTTATCTGAAGCTGTAAATAAATTTTCTACAAATATAACCCCTTTAACGTAATGAACAAATTCATTTTCTTCGGTTGGAGTTGTTTTCATAAGGGTTTTTAAGCTGCCATCAGCTTCTTTTCTAATTACTAATTTATACCAAACATGAATTGCTGGTTTGTTATAAGTAATTTTTGATAACTTTATCTTTCCTTCTGTTATGTTCTCCAACTCCTCAACTGTTGGATTAATTGCTATTGGAAGTGCATTCGCTATTCCAGTATAAAAAGTTGGAGTAAATTCTGTTCTAGATACTTTTGTTCCGAAAATTGATTGCATTGTGGTAATTTTTTTAATGTTTAGTTAATTTATTTATTAGAACTAGTGGTTTCATTTTGTAAATATGGGATTACCGAATCAGGAGTTTCGCCATTTACTTCATAAATTCTATTTGCTACTTTTTGTAAATCATTGTCTATATGTAAAGTTTCAAATAAATCTTCTTCAGACCTTGCTATATCAAATCCTAGACTTTGTGTTCTAAGTTTGGAGATTGGTAAGCCACTTGGTCCAATCATTTTATCAACTATCAAAATATTTGTGGCTTCTCCAGCAATTGCAAATTTAGTAGTTAATTGACCAAATGTGCGCATTGTTGCCAATTTTATATTCTCACCTTGACCAGCAATAGTAATATCGTGTAAATGTCCTAATAAAAATATTATTGGATTTGCAGCTAATTTAATTATATCTCCATCTGGATCTTTATGCCCTTCTTTGTAAGCTATTAATCTTTTTAAGATTTGATCATATTTGGTTACTGTAGACATTAATTTTTTGGGCTTCTCTTCTAAATGATTTCCGAAAAGAGCTTTTTGTTCTTTGGGTAATGTGCAGGTAATTTTCTTTCTATCTACATTAAAGTAATAACAAGTTCCGGGGGTCAGGTTTTTAATACCATAGGTTTTTCCTGAACCTTCTCTACCTAAAATTAGGATTACATGCTGTGCTATTTTATATTCTTCAAAAGCACGATAAAAATTGTATGCACTTTTACCCCAATCTTCCCATTCTGCGCGAGCATTTTTTTTGTCTGCTATGGCAGCAGCATATTCGTTAGCACTGATTCTTGTTATAGTATCTATAACAACAGTATCAATTTTAAATTCCATTAATTTAATTTTCTTCTTTAATTAGTTGTTATTAATTATTTTGCCTCAGCTTCTATTTGTGGTTTAACTTTCAATAGTGTTTCAATGGCTATACTAAAGCCAGTAATACAATTCAATATTAAATTCTCAATATTTTTAACATCTTGTTCGGTTAATTGTCTTACACTTCCATCATCATTAATTGTGGCATTTTCAACATATTGTGTTGTTGTGTTAAATAACATCTGCTGCAGTACTGTTAAATCGTTTTTTTGCCTTTGATTATTTGGGCCAATAGAATATGGTTGAAATAAAGCAGTATTTAAAGCTTTTGCTGCAATTGTGTTTTTATTATTTGTATTATTCATTTGTGGATTAAAAATTTTTTTCCCCGGTTTTATAAAATTAGGGGCTTTAGGTGAAAAAAACATAATTAATTTGTGTATGATTTGGTAGTTCTGTAAATTTAGAAGCTGTAGGGTTAAACCAAAATGACTTTCTTATATTTGGTGGTCCAAATCTGTTTTTATGGATTAACAAAGTTCTAAAATTAAGACTGTTTTTAAATTTTCTAAGATCATAACCATCTTTTGTAATCGATGTTCCGTATCGTGATGGCATGTTTAGACCAAATAGGACATGATAGTTTCTTACTATTCTTTTATTATCACCTAACGTTGCTATTGAAGTTTCGTTTTCATTGTGTTTTGCATAAGTTGCATTTTCACCTTCTAAAGCTTGTTGGTGAACATCACAAACTATATAGTTTAGTTTATTTACAACTATTTTTGTCATATAATCTGTGCTGTGCCGGTGCATTGACTCACTCAAATAATTGCAACCGGGTTCGGTTGCCAAGCTATTGATATGGTCTGTAACAATAATTACAAATTCGTTACTTTCAATAGGTTTATAATTATCCCAATCACTATCTTTTGTAGTAAGCGTATTTCCTAAGTAGAAATTACCATTATTTGCCGCATAGTTTAGGATGTAATTATGTATACCTGTAGGAGTATCTATATGTGATATTATTTCTATACAATTTTCCATATCTTTAATAATTGGTTCTAATTGTTTTATTTTGTTAAGCGTATCAACACTTATTTGCTTACTACTGATATAAGAATTTAATGTATGAAAGTCTATATCAATATTGTAAATTTCATGCAATTTACTAAGTATTATACTATCGTAAAATTGTGCTTTACTTTCTTCTAAACAAAAATAAATAATTTTAAGTTTTATTGCATTTGGTTTTCCAACATTATTTTTATAATATTCGTATGGAATATTCAAAAACATATATTTAGTTAATGGAGTTTTACCAACATTTGAAAAAGCTGTAATTGCATAATATGTTCCCTTAATTAATCCGGGTACATAATTACTTAACTGTGGAAAATGTTTATCAAATGGTATGCAATTTAATTTTTTTTCGTCTATATTTAATTTATTTTTGATAAAATATTTTAATCTAGATTCAAAAAATGACATTATAAAATTATTTCGTTGTTTATTGTTGTTGTATTTCTGTGCATCATAAATTCATATAATAAACTTAATGTTAAATCTGCCTTATCTAAATTTCCCTTCTGCTGCTCTAGAATAAAGTATTCTGGAAGTTTGCTTATCCTGTTATGTTGTATGCAATCATTAATATAATTTTCTGTTGCAGCAATTATTTTTTCTTTATTACTACTTACCTTTGTTACAAACAACTTCATTCTTTCTATTTGTTTATTTAACGTGCCCATACCAATATTTAAATTCTTAGGCAAATTTCTAAATAGTTCTCTCCAACTTATTACAAATTGCTTTAACTCATCCTCAGTCATTGTTGTAACTTTTGAACTAATAAAACAATTTGTAATACTTGGAGCCTGCAAATTTTCTGTTTGTATATCTTTCTCGTACATCACTAAAGCAGTTGCTATTATCTTATTAATATCCTCGCTCTTTGTTACTATTTCCCAAAGTTTATCTTTTGTTAATTTTTCTTCCATGTGTTTAAACTGGAATTTACTTTATGTTGCTTCGTTATAATTGGATAATTTACCGGCGTTAAATTTTCTTTGAAAATATTTCGGTAATATTTGTTTCTTACATTTAAACCAGCATCTTTAAGAATTTTAATGCTTTCTTTCAATACAGGTAAAAGTGTTTTTGTTGAAATGTCTTCCAATTCAATATTATAACTTTCAATTTTATTCAATGATGCTATCAAAGAATCTATTTTTGAAAAGTCATCATTATTAGGAATTTCGATGTCTGTTATCTCATTGTTCATAACACTAGACAAACGTATTAATACATCTTGACTTTCTCCAGTATCTGTAACAATATCAACACTAAAATCATCTGGAATAATTTTATATTCTGAAATTAGATGCATTAAAGTTTTTTGTTTGTTTATGTTATTTGTTCTTTTTTGTAATCCAATTAATAGTTCATAAATTTCGTTTATAACGTCATTAGTTAAGTTTAATGTTTTCGAACATTGTCCAATATAATACTTAACTAATTTTTCTTTATCAGCATTTCTTGCATCACAAAATTCTTGTATTTTTGAGATCATTGCTTCAAGTTGCCTTAATGTAGCATACCTATGCCTGTCTTCTATAGTTTCTGCTGCTTTTTTTTGTTCTCTTTTTAAAAAATTTAATCTGGCTTTTAAATCATTAACATTTGACACAATGTTGGCAGCATGGGTATCAATATTTAAAAGCTCGTTTATTTCATCTTCTAAGTTAGCAGCTAATCTCAAATTTTCTTTTTCCATAAATTCATAATTACTAAAATTAATATTTATGTTAGATTCAATTAACACTAAAGCTAATTCACTTAATAAATTAGCTAATTTTTGTTTGTGTCTTAATTCTTTTGTGCGATCAATGTTTATTAAAAATGCTATTAATCTGTCATAATAGTTAAGTTTTGTGTTTTCTAATTGTTGTTTTTTAAAACTTAAATCGCTAAGAGTAAATTCTCCAGTTTCCGATAAAAAATCTATTATTTGTTCTATCACTCCTTTACTAGCCATTTTTGAATTAAATGCTTTTGAGGAAACTAATCTATTTTTTAATCTGTACTGAAATTCAAACTTTTTTAACAATCCAGCAAGTAACCAAGAAATTGTATTTATAGAAATATTCAATTCTTCCTTTGTTCTGTATATAGTTTGAGTACAGAAAAGGTCTGCTGTTACATAATAAGGTTCTTGGGTTAGCAAAAACTCGACTATAAATGCCAAATCTTGCAGTGGTTTTGAATTATTAGTAACAGCATTATATAAATTACTTAACGCTTCTAAATTAACAGTATTTACATAATCTTGGTTTATTACTTTAGTAATTAAATGTTCAATTTTTTCTTTATCTAAGTGGTTAAATATTTTGGGCAGCCACAGAGCTATCAATTTTATTTTTTCATTTATTAAATCAGTCCTCTCGACTGCCCCGATTGGTTTGGGCCAAATATGTTGATACTATCTGCATCTGAATCTTCAGTATCATCGTCAGCATCATCGGTATTTGTGCCAGATTTATGGATTGGTATTATTGCCGTTGAAGTTGGTTTCTTTGGTTGAGCGTCTGTAAGTACATCAATTTCAGCCATTTCTTTATTTACTGCATTTGTTATTTTCATTGCAGATAAAGTAATTATAGATTGAAATTCACCATTAATAGATGAAATTACACCAGCTACTAGATCTAACAAAATCATAAATATTGTAACGCTCATATTAGCTAAAAATGCTTGATAACATTGGTCTGTAAATTCTTTTAATTTTAGACTTGCTGCTAAAGCACTCATTGAACCATTTTGAACAGCAGTTGTGTAATCAACTTCTAATAATGGATATTTAAATATCATGTAGTATTCATAATTATTGTGATAATCCCAATATATGTCTAGTCCATATACAGTAAATACTAGCATACCTAACATAATACAGGCAATAACCTCTGATACTAAAGCTCCTTTGTAAATCCAACAAGTTGCTAAATACGCAATATATAAGAAAATGCAACTAATTACAGTAGATATTCCAAACGCCATACTTGGAAGAATAGTTTCATTATTATAAACAGCTTTTATTAGCAGAAAGCAGATAGTAAGAATAATGCCAATTGCTATTGCTTCTTTTTTAAGTCGTAACCTTTTTATTTTCTGTTTTCTTTTTTCTACTTCCGGATCGTTAGTTTTATTTTGCATTTTTAGAATTGATTCTTCTTCAAAGAAATCATTTCTTTGTTGTCCAAAATCTTTTGCTGCCATGATTGTATATGGAAATATTATATATCCTGCAAAGCAAACAAGAAGTTGCATGATAATTAAAGCCAATAATGGAATTTCAGCATTTATTGCAGTCAATTTGTCGTGAGATATGGTTGCTTTAGACAGTGATAAAGCAATAGAAAATATTAAAAATGCAGGTGATGCTGAAGTAAACATTATTTTTCCTAAGCCTTGAGCACCTTCAAATAAAATTCCCCATAATTTTAGTTTTCTTGATTGGTTATTGTATGTTACAGCACCTAAAACAAATGCTAGTGTGCAAACGACAATAGAAATAATTATAATTGTATAAGTCATTGAAGTAAGTTATTTTAACCAAAAGTTATCTACTTTAAAGGCAGATTTCATTTGTAGTGTTGATAAATATTTGTTGCAAGCATTTTGAATAACTAATTGTATTTCTTCTGGCAATCCATCAGGAACAACGGGTGGTAGTTTAATTACAATTTCATCGTAAATTGTGTTTATTATTCTACACTCATAATATGGAAATGTTTTTGTAACATCTACAATCGCTTGCTTTATCATGTCTGCATTTGTTCCTTGAATTGTTAAATTATATAATTGTCTTCTAATTTCTTGCATATTAGGATGTTTTAGACCAAATTGTTTTAGTTCTAATAATTCTGGAAAATATGCTTTTCTTCCGCTGAATTGGTTTATTTCACAATAACCAAGTTCAATTGTTTTTCCTACAACATGTTCTAAATAATTAAACATGTCTGGCAATAATTCTTTTAACATGTCAAAAACAGTTTCAGCTGTTTTTATTGGTATATTTAATAAAGCGGCAATTCTGTATGCTACAGCGCCATAAATTATACTAAATAGAACTTTTTTATG
This sequence comes from Bacteroidia bacterium, assembly GCA_020849295.1. Lineage (GTDB taxonomy): Bacteria > Bacteroidota > Bacteroidia > NS11-12g > UBA9320 > JABWCE01. Next base: position 15,082 of record JADLGN010000007.1, on the reverse strand, counting down.
CAATCTTCTTAAATTTTCATTAATTGTACTTGAAACGATAAATTTAGGATTGTTATAAACAATTTTAAAAGTTTCTGTAGCTAATAAGCTATGTAAATCTAAACCTTCTGTAATAGATGCTGTAAGCAACTTATCTTTGGATTTATCAGCCAAAATTACTAATTCAGCAGAAGATAAATCAATTGTCATTACTTTTCCTGTTGTGCTTGTAAAACAAGCTCTTAATTCTTTAATTGCTGGAATATTTGCGAAATTAATTCCTAAATTAAGCTTTTTTTTGCTTTTAAGATATTCGCCATCTTTTCCAACTACAGATTGAGTTATGTCGCCACAAGAAAGTCTTCCTGTTTTTGTAAACAATTGATTAAAATTTGTTCTTATTCTACCATCAGGTTGGATTTTTTTTATTAGGTTGTCGCCATAAGTACTACAAAGTTTTTCCAATTCTCTAACTTCTAATAGTTTAGTAATTATTTTGTTTTTATTATCGTCCTTTGAGTTAATTAAATAGGTTTGTAAAATTAATTCATTAGTTGAGTTTAACAAAATACCACAATCTTTTAATTTACTTATTACTTGGATAGGTGAATTTATATTAAATGTTTCATCACCATTTACCATTTTTACAAATTCATTTTTTAAAACTTCTTTTTTTGCTTTATTTTCATTAATGAAATGTTCAAGTTTTTGAGTATTTAGAATTTGCCCTTCAACTTCTATATCGGCTAAACAACTGACTAAATTATTCTCTAATTGTAAAGAATTTTCCGATGCTTGTTCTACAGCAATGTTTTCAAGTACGTTTTTTAGTTTGCCGAGATGTTTTATGTCATTGAACAAATAACTTAAACTTTCTTTTGTAATTATTCCAGTCGCAAAATTTTTGCGTTCTTCTTTGTCTATATCTAAATTTAAAAACCTTTTTAAAAGCTTATCTAAACCAAATCTTTCTTCTTTTCCTCTTTCTAAAACCTGTGCAGCTATCATTGTATCAAAAACATTTACTTTTGTTGTATCGATGCCTTTAAAATGCAAAAACACTAAATCAAATTTTATATTGCTGCCAACTAAAGTATGATTTTTATCTCGCACAATAGTAAAAAACTTTCTTAATACGTTTATTTTCCTTTCTATTGTTTTGGGGGTATTATTTTTTGGTGCTAAATTAATAATAAATTTTTTATTATTAAACATTATGCCAACTAATAATAATTCACCATTCCAGTAATCAAGTGAAGTTGTTTCTATGTCAAAACTAATATCAGAATGGGAGTTCAGCAACTTCAGTATACGGATTATTTTTTTCCACATTGGTTTTAGATTCATTTAATTTTTCTTCTATAAATTTTTTAGTTCTATTTAAAGTGCTTATAGTTGCCTCCATATACGGTACATCTACTAATAGATTTGAAGAAGATGTTTTTAGGGTAAAATTTAAAACCCCTAAAGCTCTGTTTAGATACATTTTTAAATCTTGTGTAGAATTTGAAATTTTTAAATTTTCGTAAAAATGTTCTGAATTCAGCGTATTTATATTGGTAATTTTTTTAAATTCCTGAAATGCTCTGGTTAAATTTTCATTCATTTCGTTGTTTATGAAAAGCTCAATTTCGTTTGTTTCTTCAGACGATCTTATCCAAGAATATAAAATTAGATTGGCCAATAATGGAAAATAATTTAAATTTAAAATTTTGTTTAAATTTTCCTTATGAGGATTATTATGATTCATAGATGTTTTTAAAGATTTTATGTCATCAACTAACGAAACTACCATAAGTCGGTTCACCTCATAAACCCTAAATTCACCAAATTCCATAAGTGTTGTAGCATTTTCTTCTAACATAGTATCATAAATTATTAATTTTTGCATATCTTCGTTAGTTGCTAATAAATCATAAATATCTTCAATGTCTGGTTCTTTAGATAGGTAGCAAATTGGCAATGGATCAATACTGCCTTCAGGATAAAAATCTATTGTTTCTGTTAAAACAGTACCAATGCTGGGATCTGGTTTTAAAGTAGCTGCACGACAAAGAAAATATGGTCCTTTTGTTGGTGATATTAACACTACAGTATAAACTCTTTGGAATAAATCATCATCATTTGTAATTGCAATTGTGGGCACTGCTTTGACATCGATTTCAATATTGTTTGGGAGGTCTTTCATGAGATATCCAGCTGAAAGCATTATATCTTCTTTTAGATTTTTTACAACATCAAACCCATCTTTGTTTTTAACTATATATTGTAAAATTTGCTCTGGAGTTAGATACTTTTTAAAATTTACAAATTCAATTTTCTCTTCTGTAGAGTGTGCTAAATCAACATAATATTTTTGACTACTATTTTTTGATTTAACTAAAATATATAATTTAAAATTCAAAATTTGCTTTATGCAACTTTGTGGTGTGTAATTTTCTTCTGCTATCATTGTGTTAATGGGGTTTTGGTGTTGTTAAATATTTGTATAATTGTGTTAATGGAGCATTTGGGTCTGGTTGGATAATTATCCTAAAGTATTTTTGCCCGTAGAAGGGTATTTTAACACCGCTGGAGGCGATTAAATTTATTTTAGGTACTTTCGTAGTGTCGATGATATTTAACGCAACTGTATCCTCAATAGCGCCTACATAAAGCTCTTTACTGATTGGCAACTCCATGTCAGCTTCATCAACGTTATATTGAAATATTAAAGCAATTAAAATAAACGTTAAAAGTATTGCAAAACTTATTTTTAAAAGCGCTAAAGCTGTATTTCTTAATATATCATTCGTTGTGTAATGTTGCGTTTCTGTATTCGATATCATATTTGTACAGTTCATGTTTTTGTATAAATTGGTTAATTCTTCTTGCGTATTCTGAGCTTGTCGCATAGCCAGCTTTTTTGATGCCCAAGATTTGTTGTTCATAATCTAATGTTTTTGTATGTGAAAAAATATTTTGTTTTTTATAACGCTCTGCTTGGAGTGTTTTAAAATAAGCATCGATGCTTTCTTCTAAATGCTTAAATTTTTTAAACTTACATTTAATTTTTCTATTTCGTTTATCTTTGCAATCATCATAAGCTTTATATACTTCTCCATTCCAATTATTTCCTGCTTTTAATCCACAACAATTATTAGCTTTTTTAAATAATTGACTTTGACAAAAATTCGTCTCAAAAGCAAGCTGAGCAATTGCTACTGATGGTAATGGGTGAGGTACATTGTTAAAATGCATTTCTAGTATTTTTCTGTATATAATAGGTGCATATTCATTTATACACTTATTATTTATTTTTAGTTGCGTGTCAAAATTTATATTAATTTCTTTTGTTGTTTCTGTTTTAAATTCTATTGAGATACTTGGATTAAGTGCCACCGCCGTTAGCAATGAAATTAATAAAAATCCAGCAAGTATTTTCATTGTGGTATTGATAATTTGTGTTAATAAGGAATTAATTTTTTTTTGCTTTTGCATTTCTTAAAATTTTAAAACACAACGCATGTATCACATCTTGGCAATTTAAATGTCATATGTTTAATAATTAATTTTTTGCCCGATTTTTAATGCTTTCCAATTTACTTTAGGATTTAGCTTAATAAGCCTTTCTTTAGAAACTCCTAATCGCCTTGAAATAGCGTATATACCGTCTTTTTTGTCTACTGTATATACACTAATTGTGTTTGGTGAATTATTATGTTCTTGAGTTGAAATCTGCTTTCTTAACCTTTCCACTTCCTGTGCACAACGTTCTCCTTCTTGTTCGCAACGTATTATTTGTGCGTTTAATACTTTAGCGTGTTGTCTAAGATCGCTTATTATCCTATCGTAATCTTTTTCAGCCTTTGCAGGAGGGTTCGATGAAGATTCTGTTTCAACTTTATTAGTAGTTTTAGGTTCTTTTTTAATTTCTTGGTTAAATTCTTTTTTAGGAATACTTACTGAATCGGTTTTCAAAGGAATACTAAAATCAGTTGGTTTGATTTGCTTTGTGTTCAATTCCTTCGGTGGATTCGAACAAGAAATTGCCAGCATTAGGCAAAACATCAGCATCATCTGAAATACTTGGTTTTTCATTGTTTAATTTAGTTTGAATAATTGTTAATAAATTGTTTAATAACGTTTTCACAGGTAAATTTATTATCATATTTACATTTACTTCTCGTGTTCCTGTTGGAGAATTGCTGTCTGGAATTGTCCTGATTTCTTGTCTTGAAATAAGGTTTGCGGGTATTTCTCCATTAATTTCGTAAGTTGCGGTTTTTGAAAGTTCTTTAATTATTTCTATCGCGGCTTTAAGCGACCCTAATTCTTTTTCCCATGTATCAGGGAAGGTTTTTTGAATTGAATAAATTATTTTTTCTTCTACAAAATCCGCGATCCAATATTTTTTTTCCATAAAATATACCTTTTAATCTTTGTTAATAACTTTTAATTTTTTTTAAATTGTTTTTTTTAATTCCTAATTATTGTCTGAAAAACTCGCTTGTATCTGAATTCCTGTAAAATCTTCGATTGTTAACGCTGGATCAACATTTTTTATAGTTGTTATTATTGTATCGTTAACTAAAGTTGTTAATTCAAGAGTGTTGTCCAAGATTTTGTTTAAGTCATTTAGTTTATACTTATCTAAATAAGTTTTTATAACTTCTAAAACGGTTTTTGTAGATGGTTCATAGATTGTAACTGTTGCATTTGAACCATAAGTAAGAGCAATTGGTTTTCTGTCGATTACGCCGGGAAATTTAATTGGATTTCCTACTTTGTTGAATGAAATAGCCATAGTTAATTGATTTTTTGATGTGTGAAATGAGATAAATTATCGATTTGATTTGTTGTAAATGCATATGCTTGCATAACTAATTTAATATACGTTCCTGCAAGTGACATTGCTATAGAAACAGCTCCCGGAGTTGTACAAGAAGTTGTTTCATATTGAATGTTTGCATTTTTATCATTTTTTAAATTGTCTAAGAAATTCGGAAGTGCAAAACGAGAAATTAAAAATGCTTCTGCACTAAGTTCAATTCGATTAGGTATTATATTAGAAATTCCACCAGTAACAACAAATTTTACGCGGTTACTAAATTTTAAAATTGAATCAATAATTTTTATTCTCATTTCTCTATCATCAATTGCTAATAAAATGATATCAAAAGGTAAAAAACTATTTTCTGTAATTCTAGAATTAATACAAACAGGTAAAAATCCATGCCCTAGTCCAGTTATTATTTGACTTAATGCGGTACATTTTGGCATTTCTATATGCATTGCACCATAAATTTGATTATCAACATTTGACAAACTAACTGTATCTGGATCATAGCAAGTTATATTTTCAGCATATTTTCCTAGTGTTTTACTAAGACCTAATGCTGCAAATCCACCTGTTGCTCCTACACCAATTATACCAATGGATATGTTTGGTAATAATGTGTACACTTGGTTCACTTTTGCACTAATAAATTCTGGGTTAATAACTTTGTCCAAACCTAGAATTTGCATAGTTTCGGCTATTGTTTTATCTTTACTCATATTGGAAATTTATTTGTTCTATTTTTTTTAAAAGCGTTGGCTATTGGGCTTTGGATTGATTGATTCTTATTAGTGTATTGACTAATGTGTTTCATTGTCATTTTTTCGTTTAAATACGCATCTGTTATAGGAATGTTGGGAAATGAGTATTCTTTACCATTAATATCCTTAATGATTGACATTGAATTAAAATTTGTGTCGATAGGTTCTTCCGATATTACTTCATAATCAACAATTGCTTTACTGTTCTTACCTATTTTTACTTTGCAGAAACAATTTATAACTGGATCGTTGACAAAATTAACTAATTCTATTGGAACTTCAATGACACCGTTTCCAGCAACTAATACAAATTCAGAATACTGCAATGTTTTTGTGTTGTTGTCTATTGGGGCACATAAGGTTGCAAAATTAGTTCCTTGTTGGGCATCAGTTTGAATAATAGTTGGAATATCTGTTATTTGCCCAGCTTCGTCATAGAAATAAGGCACAGATATTTTGTAAACTTGTTTATATGCTAACCTTGCATCTATGTTTGTAGTTAAGTTTGGTGTTTTAAATGCATTTGTAGATGTTGTAAATGAAAAAGCAATTCCATTATTAACATCTGCGTTATGTTGCTCAATATCCTTGCCAGAGAAACTGGGCGAAAAGTTTTGGTGAGAATGAAATCTTCCACTGATGTATTTTATAAAACTTCTTAAATTTGCGTTAATTAAATAATTAGCAAATGAATCTACATCTTTGCTGGTAGATGTTTTATAAATTCCTTCTGAATTCACGTTGGCGGAACTATTGTTTTGTTTTGGAACAAAAATTGCAGGAATTATAAAATTTGTAAAATTTCCATGTGGAATGTTGAAACTAAATTGACTTGTTGGAGGCATTATCTCTTGATCATCATTACAAGGGATAAGTAATAAATAAGCCATTATTTCAGTACTTAGTTTAAGTGCTTTTTCGTGCATGGTTGCCAAACTATCAGAAACATTTGGCATAAAAAATATTTTGCTTTTTTTCATTTTTAATTATTTTCTTGTATTAAGGTTGTTAAAATATTTATTGTAAATTCGTAATCATGAAATGTTAAAAAATCATGAGTTTGTTTAATGTTTTCAAGTACTATTTCTTTTGCCTTTTTTCCCTTAAATATGCTGTTGATAATTGATTTGTATAGTTGTTCATTTAAAAATTTAAATGTTAAATCTATATTTACATCGTTTAACAAAGTGTATTTAGGATGTTTGTTTATTTGTTCAACTAGTGAAATTTGCTTGTTGTTTAGGCCGTAGAATTTTTCAAATGCTTTTTCCCCCCAATGATCATTTGGATTTACTGCAGACAAAATTTGCAATATTGTTGTTGAGACTTTAAAAATATTTTCTTGTTCAAGCATTTTAGCAATGATTTTGTAATTATTTTTTCCTAAGCAAAATCCTGAATTTCCGCTTGCATGTGGTACTACATCTCTTTTTATCGTAAACGATAAATTTGTATTTTCAGTTCTAGAATTAATTCGATTTGTTGCTAAACATGATAGCAATGAATTTTTCATCAATACCATAGTTCCAAACATTCTATTGATATTGCCCAAATATTTATAATAAAAGACAATACTTATTTCACCAGTATAAAGATTTGTTAATCGACAATAAAGATGTTTTGAAGTTAAATCTGCACTGTCTTCATTTGTGTTAAATTTAACCACATTATTTTTAAGCATATAATCATAATCAGCAATCAATTTATTGGTTTTTTTCAAGACAATTCTGGAACACTTATTGTATTCTGTTATCATTGAATCCATTTCTAATTCAATATTTACAAGTTCAGCCGTTCTTTTTGAATGAGCTTCATTTAATTCGTTTAATCTATCTATTGATCTAAATAATCCTTCTTTAGCCTTTAAATCAGGCACTTTTTTTAATGCTTCAAAAATTATTTCGCTTTCTTTCGCTATAGTGGTTATTAAATTTTCAAAATGTGATTTTAAACTTTGAATTCCAAAGAAATACACAGAATTTAATTTTTGAAAGTCTGCAAATTTGAATAAAACATCATTAATTAGTTTTTCAATTTCGAAAGGAACTAAAACTATTTTTACAGCTTCATTATCGCCTTTATTTGCCCAATCATTCGATGGGTTTAACAAATATATATTAAAATTAATTAAAGTTTCTGATTTATATAAATAACTTAAAATTTCATTTTTTAATACTTCATTATGAATATATACAACTGTTTCTGAAGAATATAACTTAGAATTTTGAATTATATTTTGCCAAACTGGAGCAAAAGCATTTTGCGTATAAAAAATCATAAATTCTAGCAATTGATCCGGAAAAGTAACTTTATATAAACTATTAATAGATTCAGATAATTTTGATATAAATTCATCATTAATTTCTACATCTATTTCAGAAGCAAATAGAAATGCCATAAATAGAAATATAGCAAATTCTGCTTTTTTTTCGTTAGAATAATCAGCTTCATTTATATTTTCAAAATTTCCTTCTAAGATACTTGAATTAAGAATTTCAAGAGACTGTGCTTCATCTGCAGCACTAAAAGCATTCATTTTGTAAAATGTTTCGAGTATTTCATCAATTGTTGATTTACAATTTTCTATTCTTAGTTCTACATCTTCTTTTTCAACTTCTTCTGCAGGATTTTTAAGAATTCCTTGTAATTCTATTTTTTCTTGCATAATAGATAATTCTACTTCTTCTTCTTGACTGGATGCTGTGTCTTCATTAATTTGGATTGGTTCTTCGTCAAGATGATGAATAATCAATTCTGGTAAAGTTTGGCTTTGTATTGTCATGGTAAAAATGTGGGGGAATTTGATCCCCCACTAATTGTAATCAATTAAATTTTAATTTTTGAATTTTTTTTACTACGGGTTGGGGATTTTGTGGCAACTGGAAGTTCAGTAATATCAATTTCTGGAGCAGTTACTTTTAATTCGCTTGTTTCAGCAATTTTGAAGTTTGGCACATTTTGTTCTATCAAAAGCTCATAAATTTGATCTTCAATTAAATAAAGAGACTGAAAATCTAGGGCTGGAAACGATTTTTGTATAAACGTAATGATACCTCTGTAATAGTAATTTATGTTTTGAAAATTTTTAATGCCTGTTTTTTTTTCTTCACGCATCATTTTTTCTTCATCAATAATTCCAGAAAGTTTGCATATTAAATTGTAAACAGCTTCAAAATCCACTTGTTCATTGGGGTTCAATTTAATGCCGCTAGTATTAAACCGAAATTCCTTATAGTCTGGGTCAACAGTAATTTTTTCGCCTTCTTTGGTAATTGCATAAGTAGGAAGCATTAATTTTATAAAAACATCGTTGTTAGTTGAGTTTTCAAGTGTTCCTAATTTTACTCTAGCTGGAAACAAAGGTTGCGGCATAGCATAAGTACTGGTTACAACAAATGTTGGAAATGTTTCATTTAGTTGTTGGTTATTATCGCCTTTTTTGCTTTTTTTTGGCTGCTTAGTTATTTGAATATTGCTGGGTTTGCCAAAGAAAATTCGAAAACTGTTGCTTTGATCTTCACAAACATTGTTTAATAATGCAAAATGTGCATGCTCTGATGGTACAAAAGTTTCTTTGTTAGTTACTTTGTTTCTAACGGGGATTGTACTCGGTATTAAAATACCAGTGGATGTTGCATGTAAAACTCCTTTTTTTACTCTGAAATTAGGAAGTTTTATTACTGCAATTGTGTTACCTTCTGAATTTTTTTTAATCATTTTTTAAGATTTTTTTAGTGAATAATTAAATTTGATTGAACTGTAAAAAATCGCAACTTGCCAAATTCTTCGGATAAAAGCAAGACAATTTTTTTTTCTTCTCTGAAAGATATGAAGATTCCTATAAGATTGTTTTTTGTTTTGATTATTTCTCCTCTATCTTCTTCATTCAAGCACCTGATTTTTTTAAAATCATTTGCATATCCGGGCAATGGCTCAATGCAATTAATTTCTTTAAATAGGTTTATAAACATGTTATTTATTTTTTTTAATTTTGAAATTAATTTTCTTATTTTTATTTCTGATATTTGTCCCGCTATCTTTTGTTTTGTGGGAAATATAAACTTCGTTAATTTTTTTATATATTGTATTTTAAATCACAAGAAGGGCAATAATAACATTTGTATTGACAATCTTTGCGCAACTGCATTGTTTTATTACATTCAGGACAAACCATAGCAAATTAAGTATGATTGTTTAAAAATTCGTCAAGTGTTATTTTGGAACTTTTGGGGGTACTAATAAATTCATTTCTGGCATCTATAAACTCTTCTAGTGTTCCTTTGTGTGCGCCATTTGCTTTTAAATACTCTATAAATTCTTTTTTGCAAGATTCGCAAAGATATTTATTTGGATGTTTAAGCACTTCAGGGCAGTTTTTTCTGGTGCATTTTTCGTTTACTTTCATAGTTTTGGTACCCATTTGTTATTTAAACTATCGTAATTGATTATAAAATAAAATACAAATTTTTCTCCCGGTGTTAAAACCATTGGCAAAGGTATCGCAATTTCAAAATCTTCAGCAATTTGGTAAGAAACTTGCTCTGGCATGATAATCGATTCATTGCACATATTTTTATATTCTCCAATAATTGTTATTGAAGCACAGTTAAAAGAATATGGAACGAGGCAAGCATTATCGATAGGCTTTACTAAGCATTCTTTTTTATCTTGTGTTAATACAAAATCACATTGTGCTTGTGCGAGTACACAAGATAATAATAAAAGCAGGGTTTTTAAAATAAGTTTCATAAAAATTTGTAATCAAATGTTTTTTTTTGTATCTTTGTGTAAAAAAGATGGGTAAAATAATAAAATCAGTAGTTTATAGCAATTTTGAAGCCATTCAAAGTATAATGGAACTTTATAAAATAGAGGTTTTTGATTTAGATTGTACATATTCTAAAGGCGCTTTTTGGAAAAATCTTCCTATTCCAATAGTTAGGTCGGATATAGAACCTTTAGATGATACCATATTAAAAGCAGATAGTCGCAATTTACCTTTTGAAAATGATACACTACACAGCATTATGTTTGATCCACCATTCAATATAGGTGGGAAAAATTATAAAAATAACAAGGAAGGTAGTAGTATAATTAGCAAAAGGTTTGGCGCATATGCCTCATTTGAAGAATTAAAGGAACATTACAAAAGTTCTTTAATTGAATTTAACCGCATACTAGCAAAAAATGGAATTTTAGTATTTAAATGCCAAGACACCGTATCAGGAGGGAAAAATCATTTTTCGCATTTGTTTGTTGTTCAAACAGCTATTGAGCTTGGATTTTATCCGAGAGATTTGTTTGTATTGGTTGCTAATACTAGAATTAATCCATATGGTAGTGTTTGGAAAAATCAGGAACATGCAAGGAAATATCATTCTTATTTTTTAATTTTCGAGAAAAAACCTTGCAGAGTTGATTATAATTAATTATTTTTTTTATCCTTTGGTTGCAGTTATATCCAATGCTAACGACAAAGGCAAATTGTGTTGAACAGATATTTTATCTAAGCAAGGTAACATTAATTTGTTGGCACGTTCTGTAATTTCGGCTTTTAAAGTTTCAAAAGATTTGTTGAAGCAGTCTTGAAGACTGCTTCTTTTAACTATTATTTGCCCTAAAATCGTGTTGTTAGGCCTCTTTACTATTGCAATATGGCAAATTGGCGCAAATTCTTCTTTGATTTTTAACAATTGGTGGAAAATTGGTGCTGCTATTTCCGGCCAAATGGAATTTAATCGCTTTTCTTTTTTTTGTTCGTTAACTAAATAATCCATTAATTTGCCGGTAGGTTTTGCAGATGATGCTGGACTGGTTGGTTGAATTTCTTTCATAAGGTTTTTTGTTTGGTGGTTTGTAAACGGTTGTAATTGCTTTAAATAGAGCTTCTGGTCCAGAAGCTTTTTTAGTTGACTCTTTATTTTTGGATTGAATTTTTTTCATAATTTGGGTTTATTCTAAAGCCAGCTGCCGTCTTTCTAGTTCAAGTTCAGCCATTAACAAAAGGTTTCTTTTTTGTTTTATTACATTGCAATCACCTGTATTATCGAAAATCAATTCATTTAATGTTGCATCTTGCCAACTTTTTGATAATACATTTTTTACTTTTTCAAACGCAGTTTGTCGATATTTAATTAAATTTTTTAAATGAACCAAGTTTAAATCTTTCATAAGAATTTTTTCCCCCGTCTTTTTGCAATGAGGTATGTTTTTTATTTTATGCATGGCAAGAACCTTTAACGCATTAATAGGGAAAAAAACTTTTTCAAATGCGTTAAAAAAGCTGACAATTTCTTCTAGTTTGCTAATATCTAAGGCTAAATTTTCTATAGTTTTATCTTCAATAATAAACATTTCGGTTTTATTTTCATCATCATAATAATCTTGTGAAATGTTATCGGCGCAATAAATATTGTAATAGCGTAAATCAATCCTTTTAATAAGTATTATTCTTCTACCTTCAAAATTTTTATTTGCTTCCTGTATTGCTATTGTATATAATAATTTTTCTAGCTGCATCTTTTATTCAAAATTATAAAGTGAAAAGTTATTCTTTTTTTGTGGTGGTAAAGGAATTGGTATTATTCTAATCCACCCACTAAATTGATTATCTTCGTTATAATAAACCATGTAAGCAATTGTAAATTTGCTATGCGGCAGTAAACTTTTCGGCAATTCCGCAGGTATATGTGTATTTTTTGAGAGCTTTAATACAAAATCTTTTTTGAATTTAATTGTTGTATCACAATTATTTATTAATTCTCCAATGATTAAATATTCACGGCAATAGTTTGGCATATGCTCTAATTGCAAATCTTGTTTTGGTTGTGTATAACAACCAATTGTATCTATTGGTAATTTAAATTGGCAATTTTCTTGAAAATTTGTTTGTGCATTTGTAATTATGCAAAGCGATAAACTTAAAAATAAAATTAACTGTTTCATATTTATTTAAATTTTTTTAATTTTTATAAAACAATTTTCACAGCATGAAAAATTTAATTGGTTCATTAGCGTGGATTGGAGGTTTGTTTTACATCGCCAATTATAATTAGTGGTAGTATTTCTTGTCTATTTTCGGCATCAGTAAAAATACAATCTAAGTAGTGGTAATAATTACCTATTGGCTTAGTTAAAATTATTGAAATAAATCCCACAATATCAGGATAATTTGTGTGGGTGATTTCCATGCAATCACAACCGCCAACAACTGCTACAGTAACTGGAATTCCGCTCAAACTTTTGTACATAACGTTAACTAATATCTCTGCATGAGTGCTGTCTGTGTAGGTAGTTCCTCCATCAAGACGTGGATGCATAGACACTTGGGCGGATGCGGCTATGCTAAGAAATAAAGTTAAAAATAAGATAAGTAAATTTTTCATTTTTTAATTAATTAAATTGTTATTGGATGTAAATAAATTCTTACTTGTAATGTAGTAGCATTAATTATTAGCAGAGCCATAATATCATTAATCAGAGAGGATAAATTACCAAATACTATTAATTCTTTAGTTGGAGTTTTCACCTTTGCGGCTAATAAAGTGTCACCAAATAATATTTCTAATTTTTTCCACGTGTTTTCTAACATTGTTCCATTGGCTTCAATCACCATTTTTTCAGAATTAACAAAAATATGCGCATCTAAAAGCTTTTCCATTATTTCCTGTTTAGTTGCGTACTTATTTAGTTCGAATTCTATTACTGGTAATAAAAGATGAGTAGTTATTTTGTTGTCGGTTGATTTTTTAACCTTGTTTGTTGGATAATCGTGAAAATACAATCTTGTTGTGGTGATTACGTCTTTTCCAATGGTGCTTATCACTTCAAAATGAAATGGAAGTCTTAAACTACTCAGCAAATGCGCAATTTCTCGTTTTTTTAGTTTGCTTAATTCTACAAACTCGATATCAAGTTTTACAGATAGTTGAGGGTCTCTTTTTAAATGCTCACTAGATATCGGCAATTTTAAGAGTATGTATTCTAAATAATCTAAAGTCATTGTTAAAATAGTTTTTTAATTGTTTCTTGTATTGCTTGTACAGCAGTTAAGTTTGCGGCTAAAGGTAGGTTGGTTAAGTTTCGTTTTTCACAGCTAAGATACCAATTTTCTAAATTGTTTACTTTGCCATAGAGTAAATGTATGTTGCAGTTTTCTATTCTGGCAACTAAAAGTGCTGTAAAAGGGTTTGGTATTGATGCCAAAAAGACGCTCCAACTAGTATTATTTGTAATTGGATTAAGTTTGAATCTTTCACAAGATTTAATAACTTTTTTTTGAACTGAATTTTTCATTTGATTGTGTAAAAGGTATGTGGTCAGTTTTTCAATAAATCTTTTTATCATATTTTCAAGTTTTGTATTTCAAATTAAGTTTTAGTTGCACTTCTTATACACGCAAAACGTTAGGTGCCATTAAGCAGACCTATTTTATAGTTTCTGTATCTTTTTGATGCACTAACAACATTCTCAATAACCTCATCAATAGGACTGTATTTCAAAGTTTCTATTTTCGCATAAAACTCAAAAGGTGTTTTTAAATATGCCAAGTTTGTTACTAAGGTATTTTTACCTCCAAAACAACCCCCGTTTTTACTAAACCTTTCTTTTGATGCCTTACGTCCATCAGGGAATTGATGTAATTCAAATTTGTTTTCAAGAACTTCTAACAAATTGTTTCCGTTTTGGCAAGCATCTTCAAATGTATCATATACACCGATAGTTACCATTTTGTTTTTTGAAGTGCTTCCATCTTCTGTTTCTGGTGCATCAGAATACCTGAACTCTATTCTTACTAAATATTTTTCCATTGTTCTAAATTTAACGACACATAATAAGGATTTGCGTAATAGCCATATCAAGTGTCGTGGTTAATTTTAAGTTTCTGCTAAGGGCTACTACGCAAAGCCCCGATACGTTAGGTGCCATTTTAAGACAGCGAATCCAACCAAGCCCAATCTTCATCTGACCCATATTCACAATCTCGACTAATCACTTTTGGTTTGTATCCCAAATCAAGTAGATTCATTAAAAGGTTTAAAACAAAACCCTCTGCATATTTTCCTGACACACCAAATGACCCACTAACTCTTATGTAGTGTTTAGTTTTATCGTGGCTAACATCACAAGGCATCATACCAGCCATTCCTTTTGAATTGAATGGGCTTAAATTTTGTAGAGCAATAGCGTAATCTTCATTTGTTATTCGCTTTTCTTTACTGATTAAATAAAAAGAATATCCCATATTATTATTGATTTGTGAAGAAAAACGGCACATAACAGCATATTGCCAAAAGTGGCAGTGTAGTGCTGAAATGAACTGTTGTACTTCGGTTATACATTTATTTTAGTTTGAAATTTTGTGCTTCGTATTTGCCACCTTCGGCAATCTGCATCACGTTAGCGGGCAGTGCTACTGACTGACCACTAAATGACATTTCTCGCAAACATTTTTGGCTGTGTGGTCGTGTAAGATTTTATATACAAAAGCGTGTTCGCATTGCTTTTGCTTATCTTCCGATAA
>JADLGN010000006.1 GCA_020849295.1 Bacteroidia bacterium | reverse complement strand
TTCTTGGGTTGTCATTAATAATAAACAACTGCAAAGACAAGGATGAAATAATACGGCACGTTGACCCTGAACTAAAAGCATGGGGACTTTACCAAAAAGGTACATGGTGGGTATATGAAGAAGAAAAGACCAAAAATATAGATAGTTTTTGGGTGGATAGTGTTGATTTTAAATATTTATATGATGATAACTTTAACAAAAAAAAATGGGAGGATATATATTGTTATGTTAGATCAGAGAAAATTTATGAGGACTATGCCTTTGTAATTAGTAGTTATGGGAAAAATGTTCAATTATTTCGCTTTAAAAATTTTATTCCAATAAATTCAGAAAACAGCACTTTGCTTAATTTACCTTTAAAGACAGGTCAACGATTTTCCTCTTGCGATGCATTTAAATGGTCTGAAATAGATACTATTTTTAATTTATTAAATGTTTTTGGTATTAATTTTGAAAACGTAGTAAAAGTATATGATATGTGTAACAGGGCTTATAAAAATCAACCTACTTATTTTTATACAGCAAAGAATATAGGAATTGTGCGTAAAGAATTTCCTGATATTAACCAAGTATGGAACCTTGTTAGGTTTAAAATAATTCAGTAATCAATTTAACCATTAAATACATTTATTATGAAAAAATTTTTATTTTCTTTGGCAATTGTAACTGCCAGTAATCTATTTGCCTCACACCAAGAAGTGAAACCATGGAATGTTACTATCCCTTCACAAGAAATAACATTAGACAACAGCTATACCATATCCCTTAGCTACAAACTTAAATTTACGGATACAGCCTTTTTTGATTATACCATTGGGCTGACAAAGGCAAGCTATTATTATGAAGTAGCAACACAGAACTCAGGAAGCACGGGTTCGTGGTTGGTAAGTTCCACTACCAATAAACCTGATACCGGATTGTATTTTCCAACCGACAGCATAGAAGGATATGTTCAGTTTACTTATAATCATGATTTGCTCCCATATTCTTTTCGAAATATTTATTTGCAAATACGAGATTCTGTAGGTGACTTAATTTCACAAAAGATGGTTTATGTTTACTTCACAACCTACGGCACAATTGAAGTTTGGAACGAATATGACTTTGAAATATTAAAAAGAAGTTGGGATTCACCTGAACAAGGACTATTAACAAATTTAAGAGTTTTTATTGACCGTGATTCGATACCTCAAAGCGATGTTTCGGATGAAGACTTTAACAATGATTCTGTTTTGAAGCATTATATATCAATAGAGGGATTGCCATATAGGATACCCATGATGAATATTACGGATATGGATAGTAGTGAATGTATAGGAAATTCACAATTACACAAAAGAGATGGTTGTGGAGTGAATAAGCAAAAATGGATAGGAACCATAAGTGGAAATGTAGTAGCATTTATGAATAGGGACAATAATTTACCCGATGCTGACATGGTTATAACGGGTATTAGAGTTGAAATATGGGACCAGGACTGGGGTTGGAATAGAGATGATTTTCTTAATGCAGGATATACTGATAATCAGGGTAATTTTTCCATTGGCATCAATACCTGTCAAAATTTTCAGGGAATAAATCAGCCTGAAAGCGGAGAATTGGAATTGTATGTGGTGATACAGTCTGTAACACAAAATGAAACCATCAAAGTTAGAAACCGCTTGGGAAAAACTTTAGAATCTGTAATAGGACGTGGAGGCAACTGGATATGGCAATATAACAATGGAGAGGAAAGTCCTTTGAATTTGGGAACATTGAGACCTGACAAGACAGATTGTAAACCACACTTGCTACACTTTGCCAACCAATGCCGTCAATTTGTTCATACCAATGTACCTAATCTGTTTAATGGAAATCCTCTTCACATTATGAGAAAACCAATTGGATTTACTGATGGGAGCAATTTTATGTTACCAGGTCCGGTAAGCAATGCGTTAATGATAGGTAGCATAGGAGTAAGTGCTGCTACTATTTTTATTAATTATCAAATTGGTCTTGCAGCAGCAGCCCTTACTTCGTCCTATTTTTTAACTAATTTTTCACGCAAAGATGCAATTTACAGAGATTTTTCACAGGATGATGCAGAAAATACAGCTTATCATGAATTTGGTCATTATACTATGTGGCATTTACAAGATAAATCTTTCAATATGCAATTGCCCTTTAAAGACCATGGTTTGTGGTTTAATAGTGCTAATGTTAAATTAGCATGGAGCGAAGGATGGGCAGAAGGATTTGCTCAAATAATGGATATAGCAACACGGGGCTATGATGGCGAAGCAGGATTTGAAGGAAGAGGTATAGATTATGAAAATCGATTATGGGGTACACAGACTCCAGAAGAAATTACCCAAAGGGTAAAACGAAATCGGAATAACCCTGCACAATTTGAAAATACCGTGTCCACTGGTATGGCATCAGAAATGAATATAGCTTGTGCTTTGGTTGATTTATTTGATGGTGAAACAACACCAAATACTACCGCACCAGAATGGAATGATGCGGGAGTTTGGGATGCGGGTCAAACGGATGGTGTAAGTCTTACATTTGCACAAATATGTCAGCCTTTACTAAATAATAAGGGTAATTTTTGGATAAGTAGTAATGTTTTGCAGGACATAGAAGAATATGCAAATGAACTCGTTAAAATATCTGACTGTTCCCAAAGAAGCCAAATTAGAAACGTGTTTACACAAAACCGAATACCTTCTATAGCCAATCCTCTTAGTCAATTCATTAACTCAGACGTAATAAAGAGAGAAGAAACTATTACATTTCCAACTTATAAACCAGTAGATAAATCATTTGCAGATTTATTTTTTAAGGGAGATGAATCTGTTTCAAAAGATTTAGATGTTACTCAAATTACAAATGATGATGGATTTTTTAATATAAGAGGTATTACTCCAGATTATTTCGACTTAAATGACAATTTAAACTTAAATAACGGCACATTGTTTTTAAATAATTCTCAAGTTGTAAGCGGATTTAGAGATGACCCATTTTTAGACCCACAGCCAAGTAATAACATTACTGCAAATGTATGTGCAGAAACTATAAATGTGCATAATGCAGGTGTGCTTGAAATTGGAGATGTCGTTGGAACTGACAAGGCTACAATGATTGTTAAAGGTCATTCCATTCTGACCATTAACAATAATACGGTTGCATCTCAACCCTCTATTATTAGGGTCAATAATAATTCTAAATTAATTATTGAAGGTAGATTGGACATTTTCCCCAACAGCCGCATTATTCTAAACGGTGATAATGCCATTCTTGAAATCAAGGGCACCTTAAACGTACATGACAATGCTACTTTTACCTTTGAGGGTGGAACGGCAGGCAGCGGTCATGTGGTTTTTAATACCACCAGTAAAAACAATATTATGTTGGGGAACAACAGTCGAATAAGATTTGTAGGAGCAAATAATAACGACCGCGTTATGGAAGTACCCGCAGGGGCTGTATTCTGGACAGATAATATACAACCTGCAGGTAATGTACAATCAACATTTGAAATTACCGATGGCTTTGTCGCCTTAGGCAACAATGCACTAATAAACATAGGCACGGCAGTAAATCTTAATAGGGTTAGGTTTTATGCCGAGCAAGCATCACCGGCACGCAGTATTTGTCTTTGGGGTCAGAAACACAAAATTGACAATGTAATTGTAGAAAACGTAAGCGAGGGTATCCATTCATTTAATACTTATGGTGGCAATCAGCTTATCCTTAAAAACGTAAGCGTTGCAGGTGCTCAAAGAGCTTTGTTTTCAGAAGGCAAAGGTGCAACATTAGTAAATTTTGAAAGCATAAACAACACTATCGGTATTGAGATAAAAGCAAGTACTGGCAGCAATATATTTCACAGCCCCAAAGTGCATGGTGCTTTAAACTATGCTACACGTTTCACAGGCAATTCATCATCAAAACTTGTAATAAACAAAGCCGATTATTTTGATAATATAAACGGAGTAAGTTTTACAGGGGGTGGTACCCTTGTACTCAATTGCGGCAGAATCCACAATATCTTGCCAAGTTCGGCAAATGGCAATGGAATAAATATAAAAAGCGGAACATTAATACTTGCTGATGCTCTGGGTTTCAAAGCAGGCAGGGTAAGTTTTTTAAACAATAAGAATACAATAGTTTTATCTAATACAAAACATTATTTAAATAGCGGTTATAATGATTTAAGTTATAAAGTCGGTACCGGAAACTTAGCTCTCTCGGGAAGTTCATCACATTTTGTCCCTTTAGGCGGTATCATAAGGGCTGATAATAATTTATGGGATGGTATAAATGTGCCAACCACATTATGTTCTTCACCTCCCGGCGGCTATCAAAACTATAATCTAATATGTAAACTAAAGATTGGAAGTATGTTGATAAACCAATGTGTAAACATACCCACAAGCCCTATTATTAACCTTTCACAATTTACTGCCGAACAAACCAACAGATGTGTAATCGGTAGCGGAACAGGCAATGACAATGGAACAATAGCTACTTCAAAAGTTATAAGTACTACACATTTTAATGAAGTAAATCTTCAACTTGCAGTAGGTACTATACTCTACAATATGTATAATGTAGAAAATCCTGATTATCCATATATGATTAATCTTTGGGCTGAATTGCTTACAGAGGTAAGCTATACATCGCCTTACAGCGAAGAAGACTATTATTACATAAACCTTATTGAAAATAAAATGATGGAAGCACTTGGTACATTTATAAGTAATGATACCACATTATTGCAATCGCAGACTGGTTTGCCACATTTCGTAACTGTGATAGATGCTCAAAACGAATGGATTGCAGCCGTAGATGAAGACACAAGTTATATTGCAATTGAATTGAAAAATCTCTTTAACTTTGATAAGGGCGATGTATATCACCTACAAGGCGAAAACGATAATGCCCAAATACAATGGAGTGCAATGCAAAACTGGGCAAACGATGAATATATAGAACATACCGATTATTGGCTATGCCAGCTTCAAAGAGAAAATGCTATTAAAAACTGCGGGAAAAATCCCGACAGTATAATTCATTTCCCACAATGCCAGTATTACGTAGGAGGAAACAACTCACTATTTAAACCTGTAAACACAAATGAGAAAGAAATAAATCCAAAAGCAGTTTATAACATTAAAGAAAACAAAATTTCAAAACAACTTACCTTGTATCCAAATCCAACAAAAACAACTGTTACAGCCGTTTTAGAGACTTCACAAAAAGATTTTGCCACAATAAATATTTACAATACCGATGGTAAATGTTTGAAAACCATAAAACAAATAAAGCTTTCGCTAGGTATAAATAATATCCATATTCCCTTAGCCGACTTGCCAGCCGGTTATTACATCGTTTCAATCCAAACAAGAAATATAAGCTGGAATGAGAAAATATTAATTGAATAATTGAATTACAATTATTAAAATTGTATGATTGCCTTTAGAGGTAGAGCAAATAAAATAAATGCTAAAAAAAATCATACCTTTTTTAATAATGTTTCTAATTGGGCATATTACACAAGCTCAAAAAGACCTTATTCGATTTCAAAATATTACTATTGACAATGGGCTTGCACAAGGTACTATTACCGGTATTATACATAGCATAGACGGATTTATTTGGATAGCTACTGCCGATGGGCTTCATAGATATGATGGTTATAATTTTAAAATCTACCGAAACGACCCAAAAAGCAAAAATTCATTGCCCGATAATTATATTACATGCTTGTATGAAGATGGCAATGCTAATCTTATTTTAGGCTTGTATAATGGCGAAGTGTGTATTTTGAACAAGCAAAATTCAAGCTTTAAAAAAATTAAATTTTATAAACCAACAACAAATCCGGAAATTGTCAAACCAATTACATGTATAAGTGAAGATGAAAACGGCTCTTACCTTATTGGTGTAGAAGAAACCGGGCTTATTAAATTTGATACCGCTAAAAAAACCTTCAGAATTTTTAATACTCAAAATACCGGATTAAAAAGCAATTTGATAAAAAGTATAGTTAAAGATAAGTTTACTGGAAATTATCTGTTATGCACTGGCAAAGGACTTGCAGAGTACAATCCTTCTTCTGCTTTATTAAGCATTAATCCAAAACTAAAAAATATTTCTGACCAGATTATTTCATCAGTGTTAACTCCCGAACCACAAAAAATTCTTATTGGCACTTATGGAAAAGGAGTATATGAATACATTAGAGGAAGCGATTCGGCAGCGAGAGTATTGCTCCCCAAGTCAAAAGGAACAAGATTTATTTCATTTTTATTAAAAAACGATGCTGAAAACAAAATATGGGTAGGAACACTTGGCGGTATTTTTAAAATAAAAGATAAAAACAGTATTTTATACTGCAACAATCCACAGAATCCAGAAAGTTTGGTTGACAATAATACCCAAACTGCTTTGATAGATAAATTCGGGTCACTATGGATAGGTACAATAAACGGGCTTAGCCGCTTTGACCAAAGGTTAAAAAAGTTTAATCTTTTCAGAGAATTCAGGTGGAAAGACACATTGCTTAATAACAATGTTTACTATATTTATGAAGAAAATGACAGTACCATTTGGCTCGGTACTCTTAGTTCGGGTTTAATAAAATTTAATCCATTAAATGAAAAAATACTTGCATATCCGCTTGTAAAAGACAAAACCATTGAAACCAAAATGGTAAGAGCCATTTTAAAAGACAAAAGTGGAAATTACTGGCTCGGAACTCGTGATGCAGGTTTGTTTAGATTTTATCCTAAAACAGGCAAATTTGAACACATTCAAGGAGCAATAGGTTTTGAAATAAGCAATAATACTGTAAGATGTATTTTTGAAGATAGCCAATTAAACCTATGGATTGGTACGGCTAATGGTTTAAACTTATACAACCGCAATACTAATAAATTTGAAGTATTCAGAGCTTTTGAAAATGTGCCAAACAATAATACAGTTTACCAGATTGAAGAATCTGATGATAAAAAAAACCTATATATTGCTTGTTTCAGAGGGGGTTTTCAGATTTTTGACAAAACAAATAGAAAATTCAAAGTTTTTGAACTTCAAAACAACAATTCAAAAACAGGCAAAAATTATGCAATGAGCATTTGCAAAACAGATAAAGACTCTTTAATGCTTGGTACTTATGGTAGCGGACTTTTTATTATAAATATTAATAATGGGAAATTCCGGAATATTACCGAAAAACAAGGCTTAAGCAATAATTCGGTTTATGGAATACTGAAACATAAAAATACTTACTGGCTTTCTACCAACAGAGGTATATCGAGCTTTAATAAAAATAAAGGTGAAATTAAAAATTATGGATTGAAAAATTATATTCAAAGTTACGAATTCAACGAAGGGGCATATTGCAAAACAAGTTCAGGTATCTACTATTTTGGAGGTGTTAACGGGTTTAATTACTTTAAGCCCGATGAGGTGTTTGAAGAAAAAATGATTTCTAAAACTATTATTACAAGTATTAAAAAAATAGATGCCGAACTCCCAATACTTACTGATAAAAACGGGGAACATTTTATTGAACTTAAGTATAATGACAATTTAATATCATTCGAGTTTGCAACACTAAACTTTTTGTCGGCAAATACAAATATGTATGCTTACAAACTTGAAGGATATGACGACAATTGGATAAATGCGGGAAACCGCACCACAGCTTATTATACAAAACTTACACCCGGAAAATATTTTTTTAAAGTAAAATCAATATCCGAAAAGCAAAGTTCATCAAACATTTATATTATAAAAATAATAATTGACCCTCCTTTTTGGCAAACTTGGTGGTTTTATACTTTAATTATTTTATTATTACTGATTATAATATTATTAATAATAAAATGGAGAACCGGAATAATAGACGAAAGTTACAAAAGCAAACTTGCCGAAATGGAACTAAAAGCACTGCGAAGCCAGATGAATCCTCATTTTATATTCAATTCGTTAAATAGTATCCAATATTATATTCTCAAAAAAGAACCCAAAGTTGCGTATAATTATCTTACAAAATTCAGTAACCTGATGCGTATGATTTTGCAAAACTCAAAATATAAATTGATAAGCCTAAAATCTGAATACGAATGGTTAAAAATATACTTAGAACTTGAAAGTCTAAGAATGGAAAATACACTTGATTGGGAAATTAAAATTGACAAAAATATAAATTCCGAAAAATCTTTTTTACCGGCAATGGTTTTTCAGCCGTATATCGAAAATGCTATTATACACGGCTTATTGCCAAAGCCTGATAATAGAAAACTTTGTATTGAAATTTTTGATGAGAATGATATTTTTAAATGTATTATTACAGACAATGGTATAGGAAGAAAAAAATCGTTTGAATTGAATAAAGCAAGACTCAAACACCACGAAAGCACTGCAATGAACCTTACAAAAGACCGATTGACTTTATTAAACATCGAAACAACAAACATTGTAGGACCTAAAGTTATTGATTTGTTTGATTCAAACAATGAAGCTTGCGGAACAAGAGTTGAAATTTCGTTGCCAATAATAACAAAAAACAGCGAAGAAAAAGAATGAAAAGAGCCGTAATAGTTGACGATGAATTGAAAAGCATAGAGGTGCTCAAAGCAATTACCGAAAATTTTATTGATAATATTGAAATATGTGGTACTGCAAGCGATATTAAAGGAGGAATAAGAATAATTAATGAAACCAAGCCGGATATTGCTTTTCTTGATATTGCTCTTAAAGAAGGCGATTCATTTCAGATTTTAAGGCAAATTGATAATATAAATTTTGATGTAATATTTATTACCGCATACGACGAATACACCGTAAAAGCTTTGAAATACTCAGGTATAAACGTGCTTTATAAACCTATAGATATTGAAGAATTTGAGAAAACAATTTTAAAACTTTCAGGCAATAGTAAAAAAACCGGTCAAGCGATTGAAATTGCAAGTCATTTACTGCAAAGTAAATTTACTAAAATCCCAATTACTACTAATAAGGGATTAACTTTTGTTTCACCATCACAAATTGACTATATTGTAAATAAAGAACGCGGTTGCTGTATTCATTTCAATGACTATACATTACTTGAAACAGATAAATCTTTTGTTGATTTGACTAACGTACTTGAAGATAGCAACTTTAAGATTGCTACCGAAAATCATTATATAAACTTTGAAAATATAGAATTGAGTAAAACAAAGCGAGGTAAATTAATTTTTAAATCAGGAACAGAACTTAAACTTGATTCGGATGAAATAAACAGAATTTTAAAGTCTATGACCTAAAATATTTATTTTCTAATAAGCGTAACTGTTCCTTCAATGTATTCTTGCATATCAGGCAAAAGTCCTTTGTACCTGAAAATATAGAAATATGTTCCTTCGGGACATAGTTTTCCTTTATTGAAAATTTTACCATTCCAACATTCGTAAAAATCTTTTGTTTCAAAAACTTTAAGTCCCCAGCGATTATATATTGTTAATTCAATTTCTGAACATTCATTCAGCCCTCCATCAAATTTGTAGCAATCATTTACCCCATCCCCATCGGGAGTAAATACATTTATTGGGATAATTTTATCTTCAGGAGTCCCTTCAATGTTTATTTCAAATATTGCTGTATCAGGGCATAACTTACTTTTATCTGTAATAAGCTCTATTTTGTATAAACCAGCCTTTTTAAATTCATAAAATTTTGGCTCATTACCTGTAAATGTGCTGCCATCACCAAAATTCCAGTCTGCGGTTTCATAACTATTGCTTTTATTTATAATTTCAATTTTACTGCTACACTTAAATGTTTTAATTTCAAAATCAGCTTCACTTTGCTTTAATACCAATAAGTTATTTATCGCAGTATCTGTATTATTACAAGTATTAGAGTCAATTGCTATAAGTTTTACAGTATAATTTCCTTCTTTATCAAATGAATGAGATGGATTTGAAATTGTTGATTGTTTTCCATCTCCAAAATTCCAAATATATCTGCCATTACCCGTACTTTTATTTACAAATTGAATGTCAGCAGGGCCACATACAACTGTATCAGGCAAAAAATCTGCTTGTACAAGATTGTTTATTTGAAAATCAATTTTAAAAGCCGCATTACTACATCGCCAGCTCACATTTTTTGGAAAGGCAGAATTTGAAGTAGTTGGGAAATCGCTAATTGTACTTCCCGGGATAGGTGGGCAGCTTGAACAAACCGATTGGTATATAACACCTCTTTTATCAAAACGACTTGTACCGCCATCAACATGATCTCCGGATTGATTTCCGCCAAAATATGTAGCATACAGCAATGAACTTAAATTTTTGCCAAATACCGCAAGATAAAAATCATTATTATCTGTAGTTGTTTGAAGAGCATTTGATGTAATTGGCAAGCCTTTGGTAGTACCGTTTCTGTGTATGGAAGACCCCCATCCTGACAAATAAATACTACCACATGAATCAACTAAAAAGGCTGATGGAGATATTTCGGGATTATGTACTCTTGCTCCAAAAACTGTTTGTTTTTTCACTTTTGATAAATCCTGATTCATTATCATTATAAATTGCCCGGTTCTGGCCAAATTACTGTAAACTCCGCTTGACGCGGTGATATCTCCTTCTGTTTGACCGGCACAATAAATATCTCCTTTTTTATCTATTTCCAAAAAATATATCTGATCGTATGCTCCAGTGCCAAAATAAGTAAGTTTATCAAGCGAAAATGAAGTTTTATTGTACATTGCCACAAATCCGTCTATACCTCCATTGGTTGTTTTAGTATAGGCGTTTGAATGTGTTTTTAAGTTAGTGCTAAATGTGCCTCCTGCAATATAAATATTTTCATCTTTATCAAATTCAAGGCTATAAATACCATCACTACCATTACCACCAAAATATGTTGACCATAACAAGTTTTTTAGATCTTTAGAAAATTTCATACAAACACCATCAGCAGGTCCTTCAATTGCAGATTTTGTTGCATTTACAGTAGGAATATTGTTTGAGTTAGTACTTGATACTACATAAATATTATCGTTTTTATCGGTAAGTACTTCTCCTCTGAATTCATCTGCATAATTGTATTTTATTGCTATATCAGTAAGTCCATCGTTTTTTGTTCCGCCAAAATAAGTTGAAGATTGTAAGGAGTTGCCATTTTTTGATAATTTAAAAATTACAATATCTGTGTAAAAGAATGTATCGTTTTTGTTGCTGTGTGTAGTGTCGAAACCTTCATTATTCATTGGAAAATTTTTAGAATATGTAGTACCGAATACTACAAGTTCAGTATCGCTATTTACTACCATGCTATGCGGATAGTCATCATCACTTCCTCCAATATATGTTGCATAAATTAAATTTCTTCCAGATGAGTCATATTTGCTTATAGTAATATCGCAAGGTAAATTTACGGGCTCTCTTGCATTTCCACCTTTGCATTTTGTTTGAAAAGCTCCGGTAGTTACTGGAAATTCTCCATGTGTATTATCTGTAATTCCTCCTGCATATAAATTTCCATTTAAATCATAAGTTGCAGTAAATCCGAAATTATCTCCCTTTGAACCGGAATAAGTTGAAAATACTAAAATAGGATCAATAGTTATTTCATATTCATCAATTTTTTTTTCATCAACTTTATAATTCAAAATATTATTTTTTAATTCATAACTGCAATTGATAGGAATATCGCTTTTATTTATATCTTTTTTATTAATCCAGCAATTCAAATTTTTATCAAAAATTTGGCCAATACTTGTACTAATAATTAAGCTGTTTCCTCCTATCTTTAATGAATCAGCACCATTAATTTCTAATTTAATATTTTTGATATCAGCTCCAGGTTTTACTATCCATTCATACTTTAGTTTCCCATTTTTTGAATATAATTTTAAATCAACTCCATTATAAATATTATTATAAACAACTTGCTTAAAAACTTGTACATCAGTAGCCCATTTGCTTTTGTCTTTACCCAAAAAGTAATTATACTTTTCAAAAAATGGTAATTCGCCATAAACACCAATATTTTTATTACTGTTTACAAAATTATATTTCAACACATGGCCATTTATGTTATCATTTTCAAAACCGGTATTGTGAGGATGGCTATGAGATTTTGAAAAATCATCATAGCTAAATATTTTAAAGGTAATTGAATTTCTTTCTAAAAAAATATAACCTGCATTTAGCTCAACCCTATACAATACATTCGATTCAAACTGACCCTTATTTTCAACAAAACGAAGTTTTTCATCTTCATTAGAAAAAGCATTAAAAGAAATTAGAAAACAAATTAATAATTTTAAAAGTTTTATACTCAAAATAATTTATCTCAAAAATACTCAAAATAGATGATAAATAGATGAAGCTATTATTAAAAGAGTTGCTTACTATATTATATTCGCAGAACTTTTTCAAAAAAATAATAAATGGAACTTAACGAGTTACAAATACAAAGAAGAGAAAAGCTTTCAAAGCTAAGAGAAATGGGGATAGAGCCTTATCCGGCAGACTTGTTTGAAACAAATACAACATCAAAAGATATTCTTGAAAATTTCAATAATGAAATAAAGAATTTTGACAATGTAAAAATAGCAGGCAGAATTATGTCAATAAGAGTAATGGGTAAAGCTTCTTTTGCAGTATTACAAGACTTTGAAGGCAGAATTCAACTATATATAAACCGCGATGAAATTTGCCCGGGTGAAGATAAAAGTCTTTACAACGAAGTGTTCAAAAAATTGATAGATATTGGCGATATTATAGGTATAAAAGGCTATGTTTTCAATACGCAAACCGGCGAAACAAGTATTCATGTATCAGAAATAAAATTACTATCAAAATCATTAAATCCATTACCCTTACCAAAAGAAAAGGACGGTATAATTTATGATTCTTTTACAGACCCCGAACAAAGATATCGTATGCGCTATGTAGATTTGATTGTGAATAGAGAAAGAAAAGATATTTTTATAAAACGGAGCAAAACATTTAATGCAATGCGTGATTTTTTTACCCAAAAGGGATATTTTGAGGTAGAAACTCCTATTCTGCAACCAATTCCTGGAGGTGCTGCAGCAAGGCCATTCATTACTCACCACAACACTCTTGATATGGACTTATACCTTCGTATTGCCAATGAACTTTATTTAAAAAGATTGATAATAGGCGGATTTGACGGAGTATTTGAGTTTTCAAAAGATTTTAGAAATGAAGGAATGGACCGCACTCACAATCCTGAATTTACAGTAATGGAACTTTACGTAGCATACAAAGATTATAACTGGATGATGAATCTTACCGAAGAGTTACTTTGTAAAATTGCTAAAGAAGTTACAGGAAATACAATAGTAAATTTTGAAGAAAAAGAAATTGATTTTGGAAAAAAATTTAGTAGAATAAGTATTGCAGACTCTATAAAACAAGAAACCAACGAAGATATACTAAATATGGATGAGAAAGAATTAAGAAATCTTTGTAAAAAAAACAACATTCATGTAGATAATACAATGGGTAAAGGCAAAATGATAGATGAACTGTTTAGCGAACTTGTAGAAAGCAAACTAATCCAACCAACCTTTGTAATTGATTATCCGATTGAAATGAGCCCACTTACTAAAAAGCATAGAAACAATCCAAATCTTACCGAAAGATTTGAATTAATAATAAATGGAAAAGAAATAGCAAACTGCTACAGTGAACTTAATGACCCCATTGACCAAAGAGAAAGGTTTATGCACCAACTTATGCTTAGTCAAAAAGGTGACGATGAAGCAATGTTTATAGACCAAGATTTTTTGCGAGCTATGGAATATGGAATGCCTCCCACCGCTGGTATTGGAATAGGTATGGATAGACTTGTAATGTTGCTCACCAATCAGCAAAGCATACAGGAAGTGTTGTTTTTCCCTCAAATGCGACCTGAAAAATGGAGTTAATTAAAATTAATTTTTTTTGACAATTTTTTAATTTGCCAATAATAAAAATAATTATATTTTTGCAGTCTCATAAAACGGATCGGTAGTTCAGTTGGTTAGAATGCCGCCCTGTCACGGCGGAGGTCGCGGGTTCGAGTCCCGTCCGACCCGCTAAAAGCCCAGCCTTTTTTAGGTTGGGCTTTTTACTTAGGTTATTATGTTTTACGTTTATATTATTAAAAGTTTATCTTTAAATATCTTCTATAAAGGGTTT
>JADLGN010000005.1 GCA_020849295.1 Bacteroidia bacterium | reverse complement strand
TTGGTAAAGTCCCCATGCTTTTAGTTCAGGGTCAACGTGCCGTATTATTTCATCCTTGTCTTTGCAGTTGTTTATTATTAATGACAACCCAAGAATTATAAGAATTAAAAGTTTTTTCATTGTTTTTAATAAAACTTACAACAAATGTAATTATAAAATATTAATATGCAAGTATTTGTTAATTTTTTTATATTTATTCATCGTGAGGGCATGAAACAAAGCAGGGAACTCAGAGAGTTCAAATATTTATAGAAAATGATACAACAATATTCGACCCCTTCGGGGTCGAACTTCTATAACAATTTTGTTCTATAAATATTAAATCCCTCTGGGATTTTTATTTAAAATCATTTATGGTTTTTTTTTGCGGTGGGTGAAGACACCAACCGCTAAGGGAATGGGTCTGAAACGACCTGATAGGTTATAGATTTTTTAATAAAAACATTTGTGCATTCGTGGTTTTATTTTATTTCGGTTGGTTAAGAAACCAACCGATAAGTGAAAATCAATTCGTGCATTCGTGGCTAATTATAGTTGAGATAGGTGGGACGCCAACCGATAAGTGAAAATCAATTTGTGCATTCGTGACTTATTATTGTAGAGGTATGTAAAGACACACTACTGTAATAGAAAATTATCACTTATTATCAATATTTTGAAAGCATTTTTACAAAATTTTCTTTTCTACGTTTCGAAACGTCAATTTTATCGCCGTTTGACATAAGAACATAGCAACCATCGCTTTTTACAAACTTTTTAATTTCGGCAAGATTTACCACATAAGATTTGTGAGTTCTGAAAAAATCGCCATCACAAAGCAAGTTTTCAAATTCTTTAAGGTTTTTTGAAGCAATTATTCTTTCGCCTGTTTTGAGTTTGAAAAATGTATAAGCTCCATCTCCACGGCAGTATATAATGTTTGACAATTTAATAAAATTTATTCCTTCAAGAGTGCTAATGGCTATTTGTGGCTGAGTTTTTGAACCCCCAATATGACTCATAAAAGTTTCTAACTTTTTTTGTCCTATCCCTTTTTTTGAAATAACTTTTTGAACTGCAATTTGAAGTTCTGTTGGGTCAATGGGTTTTAGAAGATAATCAATTGCACTAGCTTTTAAGGCTTTAAGTGCATATTCGGCATGTGCTGTGGTAAATATTATTTCAATATCTACAGAATTTGTTTCCAATATTAATGAAAAACCATCCTTTTCAGGCATTTCAATATCTAAAAAAACAATATCAGGTTTGGTTTTATTTATTATTTCAACTGCCGTTTTTACTGAGTCGGCTTTACCCAAAATTTTAACTTCAGGTAAAAATTCATTTATAAGAAATGATAAGTTTTCACGTCCTGCAATTTCATCGTCAACTATTATTGCACTTATCATTTTTCAAACCTTTAGTGTGTACTAAAGCTTAGTTTCATTGTTATTGAAGCCGTTTTTTCTTTTGAACTTGTATTATATGTTCCTCCCCAAGAGTACTCTTCAGTAGAATTTTGTGCAGTAATTTGAAAAATCCCTAAATCAGCTTGTTTTAGCCTTCCTAATTTTGCTTTTGCGTTTGATGCAACCTTTTCAGCTCTTTCTCTTGCGTCTTTAGTTGCATTTGCAACCATTTTTATTTTTAATGCCGAAAGTTTTGTATAAAAGTATTGAGGTGAATCTGAACGTAATTCTACTCCTTGATCTATTAACTCAGTTACTTCGCGTGATAATTTTTCAATCTTTTCTACATCTTTAGACTCTATACGTACTGTTTGACTTAGCATATACCCTCTGAATTCTTTGCGGCTTTCTCCGCCTTGCATAGATATATATTCATAGTCTAAATATGTAGAAACAGATGAAAAAACCAATTGATTTTCTTCAACACCTTTGCTTTTCATGTAAGCTATTACCTTTTCTCTGTCAGTTTTTAATGCTTTATACGATTCTTTCAAATCCATTGTTTGTTTCGAAAATGTACATGACCAAACTATAAGGTCTGATGTGAAATTTTCTTCTGCCAGTCCGGTTACTTGTATTGTGTCATCTGTTTGGTTTTTTTTAAGAAATGTATTACTCAAAAACCAACAGCCTAATACAAAAGCAAAGCCTACAATTAATGCAATAATTATTTTATTATTTTTCATGCTTTTAATTTTTTTTGTAAAATTAATAATTCATTTTCTTTATTTTATTAATATTTTTTTGAAAGAAGACAGCAAACCGTTTTTTAAATAAATATAAAAAATGCCTGATTTTAAATAATCATTAAGAGTTATTTCTTTTTGAAATATTGAGCTTAAAACCATTTTACCCTCAGAAGAAACAATATATATATCGTAAATTTTTTCATCGTTATCATTTGTTTTTATTATTATATTGTTTGAAAAATAATGTTGCGATACGCTGAATTTTATTTCATTATTTATTATCTCATCTGATTTGGATTTATTATTATTATAATAAATTTTATCAGAGTTTGGATATGTAATTTCATCTTCGGCAAATATTAAAGTATCATCGTATATTCTGTCATCAAAGGTCAAAGTATCATCGTGAAGTTTTTCAAAAACTAAAGTATCTTTTGTTTCTATTTGTTTTGTTTTCTTAGGCTTATTGTCTGCATAAGCAAATATTATTGTAGTTAAAACCAGCACTACTACTAAAATCCATTTGTTTATTATAGTTGTCATTATAATATATTATGTAAACGTACATTAGAAAAATGACAAGCGGATTGAAGTTTTTATAAGAGGTTTTATTGAATTTAGAAGCGTAAATTTATTTAAGTTTTTCGTTATTTTTATGTCGGCTTTTATCTCTTTTTGTTTTCTTTTCTATGTTTTTATAAAAAGCTTTTGTTAGGTCAATTTTATTTTGATTTGCAAGGCATACCAAAACCCAAAGTATATCTGCCATTTCATCTTCAAGGTTCAATTTTTTTTCATTTTTTTTAAAAGATTGTTCGCCATATTTCCTTGACATGATTCTGGCAAGTTCACCCACTTCTTCCATAAGTATTACAGTATTTGTAAGCTGGCTGTAATATTTTACACCCAAATCATTAATCCAGTTATCAACCAAAATTTGAATTTCACTTAATGTTATTGAATTATCTTTCATATTTTTTTTAATGGCTGAAAATTACAAAATTTAAGAATATAGATTTGTTTACCCGTTGTAAATTTTGTTGATTTGCACAATTTTATTAAATGCCAAAAGATAATTCCATAAAATCAGTTTTAATAATTGGAAGTGGACCCATAATTATAGGACAAGCCTGCGAATTTGACTATTCTGGAAGCCAGGCAGCAAGAAGCTTAAAGGAAGAAGGAATTGAAGTTTCATTAATTAACAGCAATCCTGCCACAATAATGACAGACCCTGTAATGGCAGACCATGTATATTTATGGCCTCTTACATGTGAAAGCATAGAAAATATTCTGAAAGAGAGTAAGATTGATGCAGTATTGCCAACTATGGGCGGACAAACTGCTCTTAATCTTTGTAAAGAAGCACAAGAACTTGGTATTTGGGAGAAATACAATGTTAAAATTATTGGAGTAGATATAGATGCTATAGACCGAACTGAAAACAGAGAATTATTCAGGCAATTGATGATAAATATTGATGTACCAATTGCACCAAGCAAAACAGCAAATTCATTTTTAGAAGGAAAAGAATTTGCTCAGGAAATCGGTTATCCCTTAGTTATTCGTCCTTCATTTACACTTGGAGGAACAGGAGGCGGATTTGTATGGGATAAATCTGAACTTGACCAAGCATTGAAAAACGGACTTGAAGCATCTCCAATTCATGAGGTTTTGGTAGAGAAAGCTGTGTTGGGATGGAAAGAATTTGAACTTGAATTATTGCGTGATGACAAAGATGATATTGCTGTAATTTGTACAATTGAAAATTTTGACCCAATGGGAATTCATACTGGAGACAGCATTACTGTGGCTCCTGCTATGACTTTAAGCGATGTTGCATACCAAAATATGCGGGATGCCGCTTTTAAGATGATGAGAAATATTGGCACATTTGCAGGCGGCTGTAATGTACAATTTGCAATTAATCCTGAAAATGAAGAATTAATAGCAATTGAAATTAATCCACGAGTAAGTCGCTCTTCTGCACTTGCATCAAAAGCAACAGGGTACCCAATTGCTAAAATAGCTTCAAAACTTGCAATAGGATATTTTTTAGATGAATTAATAAATCCTGTTACTAAAAACTCATCTGCTTTTTTTGAGCCTGCAATTGATTATACAATTGTAAAAATACCAAGATGGAATTTCGATAAATTTAAAGGAGCAAACAAAAATCTTGGGCTACAAATGAAATCTGTAGGAGAAGTAATGTCAATAGGTCGCAGTTTTCAGGAAGCATTACAAAAAGCATGTCAAAGCCTTGAAACAATAAGAAAAGGGCTTGGTTGTGACGGATATGATTTGCATAAATTAGACCCGATACTCGAAAGTCTTGAATATCCGAGTTGGGATAGACTATGGCATATTAAAGACGCTATTTCATTAGGAATTCCTATAACATCTATTCAAAAAATTACAAAAATTGACAGATGGTTTCTTGAGCAAATTTATGACTTAGTAAAAACAGAAAAACTTATCTCAAAATATACAATCAACAATATAACCGAAGATGTATTGAAGATAGCTAAAGAAAAAGGATTTAGTGATTTTCAAATAGCTTATGCTATGCGAAACTGTACAGAAGATGAGGTGTATTCAAAAAGGAAAAGTTTTGGTATAAACCGTGTTTACAAAATGGTAGATACCT
The DNA here is from genome assembly GCA_020849295.1 of Bacteroidia bacterium. GTDB lineage: Bacteria > Bacteroidota > Bacteroidia > NS11-12g > UBA9320 > JABWCE01. The sequence continues at coordinate 332,991 of JADLGN010000005.1, read as the reverse complement.
GTTCTGCCGAGTTTGAATCAAAAACAAATTATTATTATTCAACTTTTGATGGCGAAAACGAAAGCATTTCAAGTAATAGAAAAAAAATAATAGTTCTTGGTAGCGGACCAAACAGAATAGGACAAGGAATAGAATTTGATTATAGCTGCGTACATGGTATTTTGGCAGCAAAAGAAGCCGGGTTTGAAGCCATAATGGTAAATTGCAATCCGGAAACTGTAAGTACAGATTTTGATATTGCAGACAAATTGTATTTTGAACCGGTTTTCTGGGAACATCTTTTTGAACTGATTGAATTTGAAAAACCCGAAGGTGTAATTGTTCAGTTGGGTGGCCAAACTGCATTAAAACTTGCTGAAAGACTTGAAGCTAATGGAGTAAAAATAATTGGAACTACATTTTCAGATATGGATATAGCGGAAGATAGAGGAAGATTTTCAGATTTATTAAAGGAACTGAATATTCCGTATCCATTGTATGGAGTAGCCGAGTCTGCCGATGAAGCTTTGAAAGTTGCTAAAGATGTCGGGTACCCTGTGCTTGTTCGCCCGTCTTATGTTCTTGGAGGTCAAGGTATGAAAATAGTTATAAACGATGAAGAACTTGAACAAGCAGTTATTAATCTTCTTGGAGACATGCCAGGTAATAGAGTTTTGATTGACCATTTTCTTGACAGAGCAGAAGAAATGGAAACAGATAGTATTTGTGACGGTACTGATGTTACTATGATTGGAATGATGGAACATATAGAGCCTGCAGGCATTCATAGCGGCGATTCAAGTGCTGTGCTTCCTCCATTTGGTTTGTCAGACAATGTTTTGCAACTAATGGAAGAATATACCAAAAAAATTGCCTTTGCCTTAAAGATAAAAGGGTTGCTAAATATTCAATTTGCCGTAAAAAATGATAAAGTTTATGTCCTCGAAGCAAATCCGAGAGCTTCACGTACTGTACCTTTTATTTGCAAAGCTTACAAAGTGCCATATATCAATATAGCTACTAAAGTTATGTTAGGTGTAAATAAACTTAATGATTTTAATATAAAGCCGGATTTGCAAGGATTTGCAATTAAACAACCTGTTTTTTCATTCAATAAATTTCCGGGAGTAAATAAGGAATTAGGTCCCGAAATGAAATCTACAGGCGAAGCTATACTATTTGTTAAAGATACAAAAGATCCTAATTTCAGAGAAATTTATAATGTGAAAAGTATGTATTTGAGCAGATAAAACATAACTGAATTATCAAAAAGTAAAAAACTATTTTTATTCAATAATAAAATAATTTCTAAAAGATGCCTCTTTATAAATTTATTTCTCAAATATTAATAGCTTTCGGTATTTTAATAATCAACTTATTTGTTTTTACAATGCTTGCAGGAATAATTTGTAAAAACATATATGGTATAGATATTACAGAACTTATGGCAGTATCTGAAAATGAAAATGCAGATATTAAAAGTATAAATGCTATCAGAATTTTTCAAGGTATTGTATCAATTGGCTCTTTTGTGTTTTCATCATTTGTAATTTCATATATGATAAAACAAAAGCCAGTTGAATATTTGAAATTAAACAAGTTTTTAGACTTTAAACTTTTAGTTTTTATACCGATATTATTGATAGTTTCAGTGCCTTTGATAAGTTGGTTAGTTCAAATAAATTCTTCATTAGAATTACCATCGGCTTTATCATCAATTGAAAGTTTTTTGAGAGATTTAGAAGCTAAAAATAATAAGTTATACGAATTAATGCTTACAATGAATTCATCTTCTGATTTAATTTTAAATATCATTATTATGGCATTAATACCTGCTGTAGGAGAAGAATTGTTTTGCAGAGGAATATTATTGAATATTTTTTATGGTTACACAGGCAAATACTACAAGTCAGTACTAATTGTAGCATTAATATTTACTTTATTTCATTTGCAGTTTTATAAATTAGTGCCAATGGTAACAATATCTTTTTTACTTGGAGTTTTTGTTATCTGGTCAAAAGGAATTTGGGCTTCAATATTTTTTCATTTCTTAAATAATAGTTTAGCAGTTATAGGCAAATATTTATATTATAAAGGATATGATAATTTTTTAACAAATCAGGATGCGAATTTTCCGATTTATTTTGTAATATTGAGTTTTGTAGCAAGTTGTGCAATTATATTTTATTTAAATAAAATTTATAAAAATGAATAATTTTACATTAAGAACAATATCAGGAACAGTATATATAGGTATAATTATTTCTTGCCTTTTAATGGGAACATGGGCTTCATTTTCATTATTTTTCTTATTTAATTTTCTTGCACTTTTTGAATATTCTCGACTAGTACTTTCAAAATATTCTTTTTCACACAAAGCTATTTTTATCATATCAGGTATTATAATATTTTCAATCACAGCACTGTGGCAGTTTGTTTTTATACCTCCAAAAATACTCGGGGCATTACTTATTCTTGCTTTGGTTCCATTTGTAAATGAATTATTTCACAAAAACCAAAATCCATTTGATGTTATCGGAAAACAGATTACAGGATGGATATATTTATGTTTTTCGTTGAGTTTAATGTTTGGTCTTGGATACAAAAGGCTTGTTCTTGAAAATGGCGAATTAGTATATAATGGAATTCTTGTTCTCACAGTATTTATATTAATTTGGGCAAACGATACATTTGCATATTTAATAGGTAGGTGGATAGGAAAACGACCTTTGTTAAGCAGAATTTCACCCAAAAAAACAATAGAAGGAAGTATTGGAGGTTTTTTGCTTACCATAGCAGTTTCTATTGGTTTGTATTTTGGATTTTCGCAATTATTAATTCATCATTATATTATTCTTGGAGCATTAATTTCAATATCATCAATTATTGGCGACCTTGTAGAATCTATGCTCAAAAGGAGTTTAGATGTGAAAGACTCAGGTAATCTAATTCCTGGTCATGGTGGAATATTAGACCGTATAGATGCCATGTTAATTACAGCTTGGATAGTATTTATCTTTTTTCAGTTGATTTAATATTCAGTATTTTTAAAATTTGTTGAATAGAGGGAATTTAAATTAAATTTGCCGAACAATATCTTAATTTATTAATTACATATATGTCACAAAAAAATAACGAACATCTTAATCCGTTAGATTCGATGAAAGAGAGATTTTCTCATGCTGCAAGTATTTTAGGTCTTGACCAAACCGCTTACGATATGTTAATAAATCCTCAAAAAGTAGTTGTGGTAAGTTTGCCTGTTACCCTTGACAATGGTAAACTTCAGGTATTTGAAGGTATAAGGGTAGTACACTCTGCAAGTATGGGACCTAGCAAAGGCGGAATCCGTTATTCATTAAATGTTACATTAGACGAAGTAAAAGCACTTGCTGCATGGATGACTTGGAAATGTGCGATAGTTGGAATACCTTATGGAGGAGCTAAAGGAGGAATAAAATGCGATCCTCGTAATATGAGTGCAGGTGAACTTGAAAGACTTACTCGTGCATATACAGTTGCAATGCAAGATGTTTTTGGGCCTGACAGAGATATTCCGGCACCTGATATGGGAACTAATGCAAATACAATGGCATGGATAATGGATGAATATTCAAAAATTAAAGGAGTAGTTAGTCCGGCGGTAGTTACCGGTAAACCACTTGTTTTAGGAGGTTCATTAGGAAGGGTAGAAGCAACCGGGCGTGGCGTAATGGTTTCGGCACGTAGTGCATTGGCAAAACTGAAAATGGATCCTGTAAAATCTACTTGTGCTGTTCAAGGTTTTGGAAATGTAGGTTCAATTTCTGCAAAATTACTTTCAATGCTTGGTTTAAAAATAGTAGCTATATCTGATATTACCGGTGGATATTATAATAAAAACGGTATAAACATTGAAGAGGCATTAAATTATGTTCGCAAAAATAATGGTACATTAGAAGGCTTTAATGCAGATAGAATAACAAACGATGAGTTGCTTACTCTCGAAGTTGATTTGCTTGTACCTGCGGCTATGGAAGATCAAATTACCGAAAACAATGCACATGACATCAGAACTAAACTAATTGTAGAAGGTGCAAACGGACCAATAGCAAGTAATGCTGACGATATTTTATTTAAAAAACAAATTAATATAGTACCTGATATTCTTGCAAATGCCGGCGGTGTAACTGTTTCATATTTTGAGTGGGTACAAAACAGATTAGGTTATTACTGGACTGAAGAACGAGTAAATAGACGTGCCGATAGAGTAATGAAGCAGGCATTTGAAAATGTATTTCAAACATCAGCAAAATATAATGTAAGTATGCGCACAGCAGCTTATATATTAGCAATTGATAAAGTTGCAAGTACTCAAAAATTACGTGGGGTATTTTAAATAGTAATTTTTAATATGTTTATTCATAAAGAAGGTTTTGTAACAATTTTAATAACAATAATATTTATTGTTGTTATTAATTTTTTGACGGACCGATATGTATCAAACCTATGGCTTAGAAATTCAATATTATTATTTTCTTTAGTTTTATTAATAATTGTTTTGCAATTTTTCAGAAACCCAACTCGTAAAATTACTGCATGTGAAGATTGCATAATTGCACCTGCAGATGGCAAAGTAGTAGTGATTGAAAAAGTTGTTGAAAAAGAATATTTAAATTCTGAATGTACACAAGTTTCAATTTTTATGTCACCATTCAATGTGCATGTAAACAGAAATCCTGTTGGAGGCATAGTTAAATATTTTAAATATCATCCCGGAAAATATCTTGTTGCATGGCACCCAAAATCAAGTGAATTAAACGAAAGAACAACCACAGTTATAGAAACAAAAAGTGGTCATAAAATACTTTTCAGGCAAATAGCCGGAGCTCTTGCACGAAGAATTTGCTGGTATATAAAAGAAAACCAAAATGTAAAACAAGGCGAAGAAATGGGTTTTATTAAATTTGGCTCACGAGTAGATATTTTTTTGCCGAAAAATTATAATATTTCTGTAAAATTAAATGATAAAACAATCGGTGGCAAAACAATAATTGCTAATTCGAATTAAAAAGTATAATTTTGAAACATTAAATTAAATATAAATATGAAAAAGATAGTATTAGTATTGGCTTTATCGTTAGGTTGTATGTTTGTTTCTGACGTAATGGCTACATCAACTTATCAGCCTGAAACATCAAGTGTTTCAAATTGCGATGATGATAAAAAAGCGTCATGCAGTAAAAAGAAAAAAAGATGTAAAAAGAAAAATTGCTGTAAAAAACAAAGTGATGAAGCATCTGCAAAACCAAATTGCAGTACTAAAAAATCATGTTGCAAGAAGAAAACAGAAACAACTCCAGAAACAACACCTGAGTCAACTCCCAAAAATTAGTAATAAATTTTACTAATTAAAAAATTTAAAAAAAAGCGGTATAAATCTATCATACCGCTTTTTTTATTACATAATTTTTCTGCGTCCAATAAAAGAAACACCTGTTTATTAAGCGTTATAAATAACTGATATTATTAAACAACCTTTGTAATTAGATATTTTAAAATAAATACTACAACAATGGAAGAAATAATCTCAGACAAAAAACATTTATATGCTAAACCCAAATCAGTTTGCCAATGCTGTGGGATAGAATTTATAGCAAATAGAAATGATGCAAAATATTGCAGCAGTAGTTGTAGATCGAGATATTGGCTTGGAAAAAATAATCAAAAAATAATTACTCTTACAGTACCGGCAGATGCTGATGAAAGATTTATTGAATTGCTAAAAGCAAGAGTTGTTGAACTAAAAAGTTCGCTTAACTCAAAAGAAAAAATTGAAACGGAAAATAAAGTTGAAGAAACTCAAAATCCTAAATCTGAAAAAAGATTTTTCGAAACACAAAAAGATACCTATGAGTATCTTGGAAGCATAGGCTACAATAACTCAAGACTCCCACTAGTTTTAAACGGTATTTATTGTGATGTTGGATTAACAATAAAAAGAACCGAAGACGGCTGGGAAACTGAAGCTAAATTATAAATCACTACTTACTAATTTTACAGAAAAGCATAGGTATTATTACTTATGCTTTTTTAATGAATAAAAAAAATTGTAGGTTTGTTTCAATAAAAAAATCAAAACAAAAATGCCACAATCATATATTTCAGGGTTAGGTCATTATGTGCCTCCAAGATGCGTAACTAATAAAGATCTTGAAAAATTAATGGACACATCTGATGAGTGGATTGTAGAACGTACAGGTATAAATACTCGCCACTGGGTTGATATTGATACAGAGTCAACTGCCGGTATGGGAGTCAAAGCATCATTAATTGCTATAAAAAATGCCAACATAAATGTAGAAGATATTGATTTTATAATTTTTTGTACGTTATCACCTGATTATTTTTTCCCAGGTAGCGGTGTATTAGTGCAGGAACAATTGGGCTTAGGTACAATTGGAGCTTTGGATATAAGAAATCAGTGTTCGGGATTTGTTTACGGACTTAGTATAGCTGATCAATATATAAAAACCGGAATGTTCAAAAATATACTTGTAATTGGTTCCGAAATTCAAAGTACCGGAATGGATATTTCAACAAGTGGAAGAAATGTTTCTGTAATATTTGGAGATGGTGCAGGTGCTGCTGTAGTTAGTGCATCAGAGAAAAAAAACAGAGGAATACTATCTACTCATTTACATAGTGAAGGCAAACATGCAGAAGAACTTATGGCTAAAGACAGGTGTTGTACAAGCGAAAAAGGAAAACCATTTAATGCTGAAAGATTTTATCCTGTTATGAACGGAAATAATGTTTTTAAGCATGCCGTTACAAGATTTCCAGAAGTAATAAATGAAGCGTTAATAAAAAATGGCTATTTATCTAAAGATATTAATTTATTAATACCACATCAGGCTAACCTTAGAATAGCACAGTTTATACAACGCACAATGAAACTTAGAGATGATCAGGTTTTTAATAATATAATGAATTACGGCAATACTACAGCAGCTTCAATTCCTATAGCTTTGTCGGAAGCATGGCAACAAGGAAAAGTAAATGAAGGAGACCTGATTTGTCTTGCAGCTTTCGGCAGTGGATTTACTTGGGCAAGTGCTTTGATAAAGTGGTAAAATATTCATTTAATTTATAATAAAAAAACTGAAATTTGCAACTTGAAATATGAAGGATAGAACGATTATAGGTATTACTTCGGGAGATATTAATGGTATAGGACCAGAAATAGTTTTACGAACTTTTGCAGATGAAAGAATGTATGATAAATTTATACCTGTATTGTATGCAAATGTACAGGTTTTTAAATACTACAAAAACTTACTAAACTTAACTGATAAGCCATTTTATAAAATAATAAAAAGCACAGAAGAATGTGAACCGAATAAATTAAATCTTAAAATTTGTTATGAAAGTGAGATTACAATTACGCCCGGGCAAGCATCAGAACAAGCCGGGGCTTTTGCATTTTCATCATTAAAAACAGCAATTGATGATTTGAAAAATAACAGAATAGATGTATTATGTACCTCACCAATTGACAAGCAAACTATAAAAAACAGTGAATTTAATTATAATGGACAGACAGGATATATTGCAAATCAATTTAATTGTAAAAAATATTCAATGATGTTGGTTTCTGATGTTCTTAGAGTAGGACTTGTTACTGAACATGTACCTCTTAAAGATGTATCTGAAATACTTACAAAGGAATTGATAATTGAAAAAATTCAGGTTTTGAATAATTGCTTAAAAGAAGATTTTGGAATAGCTATACCAAAAATTGCTGTACTTGGATTGAACCCACATACAGGTGATAATGGAGAAATTGGCAAAGAAGAAATAGAGATAATAAATCCGTCAATAAATGAGGCTCGTAATAAGGGAATAGAGGTTTGGGGAACATACTCTGCCGATGGTTTTTTTGGAAATAACCAGTTTGCTAAGTTTGATGCAGTACTTGCAATGTATCATGACCAAGGATTAATTCCGTTTAAATATATTTCATTTGAAGAAGGAGTAAATTTTACAGCAGGATTACCAATTATTAGAACATCACCCGACCATGGAACAGCATATTCATTGGCTGGCAAAGGGATAGCTGATATATCATCTTTTACAAGTGCATTATATTTTGCCGAAAAAATCTATATACAAAGAATTGAAAACAAACAAATGAAAGAAAATCATTTAGAATATTCAAAACTGAAAAATGAAAAATTCAGCATAGGTGTACCAAATATACCACGCCGCGGCTCATAAGTGGAAAAATATTTTAGTTAGTTAGCAAGTAAATATTCTATTTAATTAATTTTGCTTAGCTAATTATTTAATTTTTGATAGAAAAATATTTAAATCTTGATTTTGGAAGAACCGATTTGGTTCTAATAGCTCTAATACCTTCAATAATTAACTTTTTAATTTTTTTATATGTCTTTGTAAGATTACCATCTACCTGGCTAAATTTTATATTTTCATTATTTGCTCTTACTATTTCTTTTTGGCAACTTTCTTCAGGATTTACACATTTGAGTGAAAGCAAACAAACAGCTATTGAATGGAATATGATTTCAAATATTTTTTCAATCATTGTTTTTCCTTTAGGTATTTATTTTTTAATAAATATTAATGGTTGGATTAAATGGATTTCTGAATATTCAATTTTTTTTTTACTGATTTTTCCTAATGTAATATGTGTTTTACTTGTTTCAGCCAGATTAGATTCATACAGTATTGTACAATCACAATTTTGGCAATGGATATTTACACCAGCAACTACACTTGCAAACTCAATAATTTATTTTTGTATAATTACAAATGCTTTAGCAATATTTATACTATTGTGTATATCATATTTTAAGGTAAAAGAAGGTGATGTAAAAAAAGCTTCATTAATTTTATTATTAGGATATTTAATTCCTTTTTTAATTGGAGTACCTACTGAAATTATCTTACCTTTATTTTCTGTTCAAAACGACATACCCTTAGGCGCACCCCTTTCTACACTTTTTTCAATTTCTGCATTTATTGCAGTTTTAAAATTTAAAATACTCGATTTTTCACCACAACATCAATGGGATGTTATAGTAAATAAGATGAACGAAAGCCTCCTTATTGTTGACGATAACGATAAAATAATGTATGTAAATGATAAGTTTTGTGATGAATTACAATATCAACGACATGAACTTATAGGGAAAATAGCTTATGATTTAATTATTAATGGAGAATCAGATAAGCAAAGAATAAAAGAGATAAATATTGAAAGAAAAAATCGTAAATCAAGCAGCTATGAAATAACTCTTTATACTAAAACAGGAAAGCCAAAATGTGTAATGATAAATGGCTCTCCATATATAAATAAGCTTGGCAATATAATAGGTTCAATAGCTTTAATATCAAATATTGATGAACTTAAAAAAGCAAACATCGCAATAGAAAATGAAAAAAAGAAAGCAGAATCAATTATTAACAGCCTCCCCGGTACATTTTACTTATTTGATCAAAATGGAAAATTTTTACTATGGAACAAAAATTTCGAAACAGTATCAGGATACAGTTGTGAAGAGTTGAAATTGATGAGTCCTCTTGACTTTTTTGATGAAACTGAAAAACCAAAAATAAAACAAAAAATAGAATCAGTTTTCTTAAATGGTTACGATGAAATTGACTCTTATTTTTATACTAAAGACAAAATAAATATTCCTTATTATTGTAATGGTTATAAATATATATATGATGGAAAACCATGCTTGATTGGTATGGGATTAGATATAAGTGAACATAAAAACACCGAAGCTAAACTAAAAGTAAAAGAAGAATATTACAGAACTCTTGTAGAACAAGCTCCTGATGCAATTTTAATAACCGATCCACAATTAAACATAATTGATATCAATACATACGGGTGCACACTGCTTGGATACACTAAACAAGAACTACTTAAGATGAAAGTATCAGACCTTATTACTTCAAAGAACCTAATTGAAAAACCGATTAATTTGGGAATCATAAAAAAAGATAAAGTAACAATTGCAGAAAGAGTTTTAAAAACCAAAGATGATATAGAAAAAAATATAGAAGTAAGAGTAAAACTGATGTCAGATGGAAATTATCAGTCATTTCTTACTGATATTACAGAAAGATATAAAACAATTGATGAAATTAATAAGTTAAACTCAGAACTTACACGTAAGTCGCAAATTCTTGAAAAATCTAATGCCGAACTTGAACAGTTTGCTTATGTTGCTTCACATGATATGCAAGAACCATTGAGAATGGTTAGTGGATTTATGAAATTATTAGATGAAAAGTACAATGATACTTTTGACGATACAGCCAAAGAATATATAAAACATGCAATAGATGGTGCAACAAGAATGAAACAGCTAATATATGATTTACTTGAATATTCAAAAGCAGGTAAAAACAGAAATGATTTGAGTGTAGTGAATTTAAATCAAATATTAGATGAAATAATTTTCCTTAACAAAAATGCAATAACTGAAAGAAATGCAAAAATTAACTACGGAAAATTGCCTGAAATATTTGCAATAAAGACATCAATTAGTCAAGTTTTTCAAAATTTGATAAGCAATGCCTTAAAATACACTCCTGATGAAAAAGAGCCGATAATAAATATTACTTGCGAAGAAACAGATATACAATGGAAATTTTGCATAAGTGACAATGGTACAGGGATTGACCCAAAGTTTCATGAAAAAATATTTGTAATTTTTCAAAGAGCAGTACCCGGTAGCGACAAAAGAGGAACAGGAATAGGACTGGCTATTTGTAAAAAAATAGTAGAATTGCATAATGGTAAAATATGGGTAGAATCTGAGCCGGGAACTGGCACTTCATTTTTCTTTACAATTAGCAAAGCAATGTAAAAAAATTAAAAAACAGATTTATAAAATAAATTTTAATATTGAAAACATGTTAGGTAATTTAAAGCATAATATAAAAATACTGTTAATAGAAGACAATTTAGGAGATCAATTGCTAATAAAAGAATATTTGAGTGGTCAAAAAACAATAGGCGAGATTGTAGTAGCTGAAACATATAGTAAAGCAATTGAATGTTTATCAGAATACAAAAATTTTGATGTGATATTATTAGACCTTTCTTTGCCCGATGCAAATGGTGCAGAATTAGTATCAGACATTGTAGAAAAAGCTTCAAAAATTCCCGTAATAGTACTTACAGGTTACAATAACAGAGAGTTTGGCACACAAACAATTCAAATTGGTGCATCAGATTATTTGATAAAAGATGAGTTAAACTCAAGCAATATTATTAAAAGTATTTCATATAGTACTGAACGAAAAAAAATAAAAAATCAACTTGAAGAATCTGAACAGAAATATAAGCAACTTTATAATTTGAGCCCAAGCCCTATGTGGGTTTATGATGTTGAAACATTAAAGTTTCTGAGTGTTAATATTTCTACAATAAAATTGTATGGCTATTCTCAAGATGAATTTTTAAAAATGACAATTTCCGATATAAGGCTTAAACATGAAAATAAAGTTATAGAAGAAATTATTAATCTTAACCAGTCGAGTGATACATATAATGTTATAAATAATCATATTACTAAGGAAGGCAGAATTATAAAAGTAGAATTAAACAGTGCCGAAATTGTATTCGAAAACAGAAAAGCAAGACTGGTTTTAGGCAATGAAATTACCTTAAAAAAAATGAATGAAAATATTCTGGCATTAGAAAACGAGATTTTTGAGCTAAATGCCAATCCGCTTATTTCTTTTGAAAATGTTTTAGAAAAATTTGTAAGCAAAATTGAAGATATAATACCAGATTCATATTGCACAATACTAAAAATAGAGAAAGACAATACAATAAAATCTTTGGTAAATGGTAGCAAAGTACCTAAAGAATTAATTTCAATAATAGAAGGAAAAACTATAGAGCAAATTGAATATCCATGTAATTATGCTATTTCAAATTCTGAAACTGTGATTATTGAAAACTTTGAAAACAACAAGGAATGGAATCATTTGATAGAAACAGCAGTAAAATTTGATATAAAAGGTCTTGTAGCCACACCTATACAAAAAAGTTATGGGAAAGCATTAGGAGGTTTTGTGATTTGTTATAATAAAATTAAAAAAATTGATAAACTTGAAATTGAACTGATAGAAAGGATTGCTAAGTTTTTAGGAATATTGTTGGAAAATAATATTAGCCAAAATGAAATAAAAATAAGTAATAACAAATATGAAATACTTGCCAAAGCAACAAGCGATACAATATGGGACTGGGATGTACTAAATGATACAATGCAATACAATATGAGTATGTATCACATGTTTGGATATATAGCCGACAAAGTATCAAATATGGCAAACTGGTGGAAAGATAAAATACATCCGGATGATTTAGAAAAAGTAAGTAATCACATCGAATTATTTTTTCAGCATAAAGAAGAACAATTACAGCTTGAGTACAGATTTTTGTGTGCTGACGGAAAATATAAGTACATACTAGACCGTGCATTTGCAATTTATGATACTGAAGACAATCCTACGAGGGTGATTGGTGCAATGCAAGATATAACCGAGCTTAGAGAAAGTATAGAAGCAATTAGCCAGCAAAATATCAAACTTAGAGAAATAGCATGGACTCAGTCTCATATAGTAAGAGCCCCATTGGCACGTATAATGGGATTGGTAGATTTGCTGATAAACTATCAGGGAGATGAAATGAATGCGAAAGAATTACTTAAAAATATATCAAAATCTGCAGATGAACTTGATGTAATAATAAGAGATATAGTACAAAATACAGAACAAATTAAAGATAATTAAACTGATGAAGTTAAAAGTATTAATAGTAGATGATGATGATGTATTTATAATGGTAAATACAATGATGGTAAGAAGAAGTACAATAAGCGATGACCCTGTAGGATTTAATAGCGGAGACAAAGCATTAGATTTTATTGAAGCAAATAAAAATGACGATGAATCATATTTAATTTTTCTTGATATTAATATGCCAATGGTTAGTGGTTGGGATTTTCTTGAAGCCTTGAAAAGTAAAAATTATTCAAAAGAAATTTATATCGTTATTCTGACTTCATCAATTGATTTGTCAGACCATATTAAAGCAAAATCATATAAAATTGTTATTGATTTTGTTGAAAAAATACTTACACTTGATGCTTGCTTGAGACTAAAACAAATGAAACAAATTTCAAAATTTTATAATACTATGATATAAAACACGCTTAATATTTATTTAATAATTTTACTTTTGAAAAAAGATATGCTAAAAGTTTTACTAGTTGACGATGATGAAGTTGTAATATTTATACATACTCAAATTGCAAAACTGAGTGGTTTAGACTCAGAACCACTTATGTTTTTGAATGGTAAGCTTGCTTTTGATTTTTTAAGTAATGCAAAACCTGAAGAGAAATTTTTGGTTTTGCTCGATCTTAATATGCCAGTTTGGAATGGATGGGATTTTCTTAATGCAATAAAAACTTTAAACTTTAAAGATAATGTGTTTGTAGTAATAGTAACATCTTCGGTTGATAAGGTTGATATTGACCGTTCAAAAACCTATGAACAAGTAATAGACTATGTAGAAAAATCACTAAATATTGAAAAGTGTAAAAAGATAATGAGTTTACCTCAAATCAATAGCTTTTACAAATAGTTTCTTTAATTCTCAATACTCCATTTATCTCTTTCCATTGCTGAAAATTGCCAGGGGGCACCGTTATTTTCAATATTGTTAAACATAATATTAATTTCACCCGGAGCTTCTGATTTTTCCATAACAAGATATTGTCTCATTTTATAAATTACTTCCATAGGGTTAATTTGTATTGGACATGCTTCAGTACAAGCATTACATGTATTGCAAGCCCATAGTTCTTCGGCACTTATATAATCATGAAGATTTTTGTTATCATCATATTCTACTCCGTATTTATCAATATTATTACCGGTTTCTTCAAGTCTGTCTCTTACACTCATAATAACTTTTCGTGGAGATAATTTTTTGCCTGTAATATTTGCCGGGCAAACTGATGTACATCTTCCGCATTCAGTACACGAATATGCATCCATTAAATTTTTAAAAGTCAAATCTTTTATATCTTTTACACCGAAACTTGCTGGTGCTTCATAGCCTTCTGGTACAGTAGCAGTAGGGTCAAGCATTAACTTAACTTCTTGTATTACCGATTCCATGTTTTCAAACATACCTTTTGCTTTTAAATTAGCATACCAAGTATTTGGAAATGCCATAATAATATGAAAATGCTTTGAAAAAGGTATGTAATTAAGAAAAAGAATAATTCCTATAAAATGTGTCCACCATGCTGTCCTTTCTATAATATGAATAATACTATTGTCCAAATTAATTAATGAGTTATAAAAAATTGAACTTATTGGGAGATTTGCACTATCTTGTAATTCAATATCACATACATTCATTATCAAAACAGCACTCATCATTATTATTTCTGTGATAAGAATTATTGCAGCGTCTTTTCTTGGAAAACCATCTAAATCTTTATTATTGAATCGTGAAATTTTAACAACATTCCTTCTCAATAAAAAAATAGCACAAGAAACTAAAACACAAATTGCAAGTATTTCGAAAAAGCCAATTACTATAAAATAAAAATTGCCAAGAAAACTACTGAATACCCTGTGTTTATTCAAAATACCATCTGTAATTATTTCAAGTACTTCAATATTTATCAAAATAAAACCTGAGTAAACAAGCAAATGAAGGATTGCAGCAAACGGACGATCAAACATTTTTTTCTGCCCAAGAGCCATTAAACTCATGTTTTTCAATCTTTCACTGAATGATGTTCCGGGGTTATAGTTTTTGCCAAGCAAAATATTACGCCTTATTTTACCTGCATTTTTTGAAAAGCAAAATATTCCGCTTGTTAAAATAATAATAAATACAGCCTGAGATAACATTTTTAATGTTTATTAAAATTCAAATCAATAGTTTTTTTTAATAAGTAACAAGGAATTTATTTAATCAAAGTTAAATTTTTAAGTATGGTTCATTTATAATTAATGCATACAAACAATTAATTTTGTAACATGAAATTTGGCGTTGTAATTTTTCCGGGTTCAAACTGCGACCATGACTTAATAAATGTATTACAGGGTATAGATAATTCTGAAGTTACAGAGCTTTGGCACAAAGATACAAATCTTAATAATTGCGATTTTATTTTCCTTCCCGGAGGATTTTCTTATGGAGATTATCTGCGTAGTGGAGCAATAGCAAGATACAGCCCCATAATGCAATCTGTAAAAAAATTTGCAGATGAAGGTGGTTACGTTATGGGAATTTGTAATGGTTTTCAGATTCTTTGCGAAGCAGGTATGTTGCCCGGAGCTTTATTAAGAAATGAAAAGCTTAAATTTATCTGTGAAAATATATATCTAAAACCCGCAAATACAGAGCTTGCCATTACAAACAAACTTACTTATAATACAATAATAAAAGTACCAATAGCTCACGGTGAAGGAAATTATTATGCAGATGAAAAAACATTGAAAGAGATTTTAGATAATAATCAGGTTTTATTTTACTACTGTGATAAAAATGGTGTGGTTGACAAAAGAGCAAACCCCAATGGCTCTTTAAACAACATTGCTGGAGTTTGCAATAAAAACAAAAATGTTTTTGGAATGATGCCTCATCCTGAAAGATGTGCTGATTCAGACTTGTTTAACACAGATGGAAAAGTAATATTTGAAAGTATTTTAGAAAGTTTTATCAAAGTTTAATAAAATATTATTTACCATTTTCAATTAATAAGTCTTATCTAAAAAAAAATAAAATATGAAAAAAATAATTACACTATTATTAGCCTTTTCAGGCACATTGGCATTTTCTCAAAGGTTGAGCTATGAAATTAAGCATGACGAACCCGACAAAATAAAAAACACAACATTTCATATTGATCCATTTTATTCAGAATTTTGGGGAACAAACACAACTATAGGTTTTGGATTACGAGCAGATGTAATGCTTAAAAAAAGATTTTCAGGTAATATTACCTTCCGCAAAGCTTATTTGGATATGAATGTACGTTCACATGCTGATAAGAATTTGCCATATCCAAAAAATGGCTTTAGTAAATATACATATATTGAACCATCAGTTTGTTTTCATTTAATAGATAAACTCAAAAAGAAATCTGTGAAAGTAGTAATTTCGTCAAGCACATCGTATTCCGGCAGTTATAAAACTACAACTACAAAATATATTATGGTACCTGGTACAGTACGTAGTATAGTTGGGGTAAGAGGTGGTCTGTATTTTTTAAATTCTGCTGTAGATATGGGAGAAGCCGAATCAATAAAAACATGGGAAGCAAAAAATGGAAATGAAGTAGTAAAATTTGGAAGTTACAGTGATGATATACATGGTAGCCCAATTTATAATGGATATACTCAAATGCGTCAAGTTGCTGTTTTTGGAGGATTGAGTATTAAATCTATAAGAAATTTGAAAGTAAAAATTGAAGGTTATAGAAAAACAAGAGGAAATTACAGTTTCTACGATTTCTATTTTGATTTAATGTTTGCACCAGTTTTAAGCTATCAGGATTTGAAATTTGCAGATGGAACAACTTTTAATATAAAAAACAACTCAAATGTAAGAACCGGTTGGCGAACAGGAGTATTATTTAAATTTGTAAATAAACCATATATGTCTTACGGTTTTGAATTTGGGCAAAGGCCAGGTTTCAATGGCAGCAAAAAAGGTCTCTTAGGCTCAAGAACTATACTCAATTTAGTAATGGGTATTTCAATTCCTTCTAATCTTAAATTTATAAAATAAGTTAAGATTAATATGAAAATTTATTTTTCAAATTTTCTTCAAACAGTACATATAACATTAAAACCATAATTACAACCGGAAGGTGAAAATGTAGCCAAGAGGCATCTTTAAATAATCCATTTAATGGAAGAAATAAAGGAATTGATAAAAATAATGCTAAAATGCGGTTTTTAATTGTTGGTAGTATAAATAATAATAATATACAATCGTAAATAAGATGATAGCTGAACAAAAAATTGCAGAGAATTAGTAAAGCTATATATTTATAAGAATCAATTTTATGATTCTTATAGTATATAGTAAGAATTATATAACTTAAAATTAAACTTAAAATATTAAATTTTTCAATTATCATATAGCTTGTACCTGCAAAATAATTAAGTAAAATACCAAGTTCTGTAAGATTTGTATTGATAGATGAAATTGAGTGACCGGCATAGTTTATATTCATTTGTTGTTTAATGTTATTTAACATTTCGTATATGTATAAGTTTCCTGAAATGATATAAAAAACTATAGAACTTAAAATTGGAAATATTAAAGAAACAAAAAGAATTTTCCAGTTTTTATTAACTGCAAAAAATATAATAAATGGAAGGCATAATGTAACTTTAGAATAAGCTATTCCGAGTAAAAATCCGCTTATTAATTTTTTATCATAATGGTAAAAATACCACATTGCCATAATTGCAGCCATACTTAAAAGCATAGGCTGACCTAAAATTAAAGCAGTTATTGTAGATTTAAAACACAAAATAAAAAGTAGTATTTGCCACCATTTGTATCCAAATTGACTAAAATTATTGTGTGCAAAAAATATTATTGCCGAAAGAAGTAAAAAACTAATAATCCAAATAATAACTCTAGACATAAGCCAATTGTGTGTAAAGTAAATAAACAACATTGGAATTGACCAGAAAGGATAAATCATTCCACACTGAGGGAATCCTGGTTTTTTTAATGATATAAAATTTGAAACTTTAGAAATTTCTATCCATTCATTTTTTATCAGGCTGTCATTATAAGGGTTTAACTTTTTTAACCAAATTATACCTGCCAAATAGATATTGCGTGCATCATAAGGAAAATCGTTATTATTAAAAAAATGTACTGATTTATAAGTATTAAAAATTGCAAGAAAAACTGCACAAAAAATAATAACAGGTACAAACCCCGTTTTCATAAAATATTTTTTAAAGTCTAAGGGCTTGAGCTGCCAATTCAGCAATATCAAGCACCTCTACTTTTTCTTCATTGTTTGTATTTTTTACACCATCACTTAGCATAGTAATACAAAACGGACAATTTACAGCTATAATTTCTGCCCCCGTATTCAATGCTTCATTTGTTCTATCTATATTTACTTCTGAAATTCCTTTTTCTGATTCTTTAAACAACTGAGAACCTCCGGCACCGCAGCAAAATCCATTGCTTTTGCAACGCTTCATTTCAGATAAATTGCTGTCTAAAGCCTTTAGTACATTTCGAGGTGCAGTATATTCTCCGTTTGCTCTTCCCAAATAGCATGAATCATGATAAGTGATAGTTTTTCCTTTGAAATCACCTCCTTCAAAACGCAATTTTCCACTTTCAATAAGTTCATTAAGCAATTGAGTATGATGTATAATTTCATAATTTCCTCCAAGTTGAGGATATTCATTCTTAAAAGTATTGTAGCAATGAGGGCATGTAGTAACTATTTTTTTTATATTGTACCCATTTAATACAGAAATATTGTTTGCTGCCTGCATCTGAAACAAAAATTCGTTTCCTGCACGTTTGGCAGGATCTCCCGTGCAAGATTCTTCTGTTCCTAATATGGCAAAATTTATATTACAATGTTGTAAAATTTTAGCAAATGATTTTGTGATTTTTTGAGCTCTTTGGTCAAAACTACCTGCACACCCAACCCAAAATAATATATCAGGTGTAATACCTTGTGAGCTTAGTTCTGAAACCGTTTTTACAGACAACATATTTTATTAAACTTAAGGATACAATATTAGCTAATAATTCAAAAAAAATGATTAATCAATAATTTTTTAATGAAATGTATAGTTTTGCATAAAATATCATAATTGAAGCTTTCGGTAATTATAGTAAACTATAACGTAAAGTACTTTCTTGAACAGTGCCTTAAGTCTGTATTAAAATCAGCAAAAGGTATAGATTGTGAAATTTGGGTTGTTGACAATAATTCTGTAGATGGCAGTGTAGAGATGCTAAAAGAAAAATTTGACAATGTAAACCTGATTGAAAATAAAGAAAATTCAGGTTTTTCTAAAGCAAATAATTTAGCAATTAATAAATCAAAGGGTGAGTATATTTTACTACTAAATCCTGATACGGTAGTTGAAGAAGATTGCTTTGAAAAATGCATAGCATTTATGGAAAAAACTTCTGATGCCGGAGCGTTAGGAGTAAAAATGCTTGATGGAAGCGGAAATTTTTTGCCTGAGTCAAAAAGAGGATTGCCAACACCACAGGTTGCATTGTATAAAATGTTTGGTTTTAATAAGATTTTTCCGAAATCAAAAAGATTTGGCAAATATCATCTTGGTTTTTTACCTCAAGACCAAACAAATAGAGTTGAAGTTCTTGCCGGAGCTTTTATGTTTATAAGAAAAGATGCTTTGAGCAAAACCGGGTTGCTTGATGAAAGTTTTTTTATGTATGGTGAAGATATTGATTTATCATACAGAATAATTAAATCAGGTTATTATAATTATTATTTTCCTGAAACATCAATCATCCATTACAAAGGTGAAAGCACAAAAAAAGGAAGTGCCAATTATGTAAAAATTTTTTATCAGGCTATGGTTATTTTTGCACGAAAACATTACAAAGGTACAAAATCTGATTTTTTTATCTTCCTTATTAATTCATTTATATACTTGCGTGCTTCAGCAGCATTAATATCTAGATTTTTTTCACGATCGTGGCTTCTACTGCTTGATTTAATATTGCTATATGGCGGCATGTACATACTCAAGTCATATTGGGAAATTCATATTAAATATATTAAGAAATACCCCATTGAACTAATGATAATTCACATACCATATTATGTTTTGTTTTGGGTAGTTTTTACATATATTGGTTTGGGATATAATAAGCCTTACACATTAAAAAGAATAGTTAGAGGAATTGTGATTGGCACTATTGCTATACTTGCTGTATATGCTCTGTTTCCCGAAAATTTACGCTTTTCAAGGGGACTTATTATTCTTGGAGCTATGTGTGCAATAGTTGAAATGACATTTACAAGATTAATTGCAAATTACTTTGAAAACGGTAAATTTATTCTGGGGTCTAATAATTTAATTAACATTGTGGTAGCAGGAGATGGAGAAGAAGCCAATAGGGTATTTGATTTACTCAACCAATCGCAAAACAATGTAAACTGTATTGGTATTGTAAATGTAAACGAAGTAGAAAAAAACAAAAGAACTATTGGAAAAATTGAAGATATAAAAGAAATAATAAAAATTTATAAAATTGATGAAATTGTATTTTGTGGCAAGTGTATTTCATCAAAAAAAATCCTTGAATGGATGGTAAAATTAGGACAGAAAAAGATTAGATATAAAATTGCTCCTGAAGAAAGCAGCTTTATTATTGGTAGTCACTCAAAAAATGAAAAAGGTGAATATTTTACCGAAGAAATAAAATTGAATCTTGTAAACAAAACAATCCTGTATAAGAAGAGATTGTTTGATATAATTTTATCTTTATTATTAATTATTACATTTCCAATTTGGATGTTATTTATTAGTTGTCGGTTTTTACGATTTAAACAATGTTTTTGGGTCTTGTTTGGTAGATATACATGGGTTGGATACGCAGATTCTACTGAAAACAATAAGTTACCAAAAATAAAAACAGGTATTTTTAAAACTTTTGATAAATCAAAAATTACAAATTCAGAATTTGTAAATAATGTAAACTTTGGATATGCCAAAAATTATACTTTAGAAAATGATTTTGAAATTGTAATAAAAAGTTTTTTTAAATAAAAATTTCATTTAATATATAAAGAAATAATCCCGCCTACTAACCAAATACTTGAAAAGCAAACGGGATTATTTAATAAAAAAATTTAGAAATTAGCTTTTAAAGAAATAATAAAATTTCTTCCTGCACCAGAAACTCCGGAGCTATAAGGGCGATATCTTTGGTCTGTAATATTTTCAACTCCACTACTTATGCTCAAATTTTCGGAATACTGATAAAAAGCTTTAAAATTAACAGTATGCCATGCAGGTGCATAATTATTGCCGTTTGCATCCTTAGCATAAAGCTCAACTTTGGCTTTTTCATCTTCCGGAAGTTGGTCAAAACTCATTTTTCCTTGATAAATAGTGTTTAATTCGAGCATAAGGTTATTTTTTTTAAAACGCAATCTGTTTACACCATAAAACGGGGGTGCATGCCTTGATGGGCTTTTAGTACCGTCATCTAACTCATCTTTTCCTGCTTGAAAATTAAAATCAGAAATATATGAAAATCCTGATGGAAGTTTTATTTCTACTTCGGCTTGCAAACCATACACATTTGTTACTGCAGCATTTTGTATTGCCTGAACTTTGCTCATTTGGTTGCTGAATATAATACTGTCTTGTCCATTAAAAAGAAAATCTCTTCGAACTAATGAATTATTAATAATTGTATAAAAACAAGATATATCAACCTTAAGCAAATCTTTAAATATTTTAGCAATACCAAAATCAAAGTTATATGCATATTCTGCTTTTAATCCTGGGTTAGGAACTACAACCGAGCCTGGTTCAGAATCGGCAACTTTACCTATATCGTCCACATTTGGCGTTCTAAATGCTGTTCCTGCATTAGCATTTATTACCCAATTTTTAGTAGGTCTGTAAATAAAACCTAAACTACCTGTCAGTGCACTATTATTTACATTTGCGTTTGTAAATGCAAATGGATAAAATGTAGTATCAAAATCAGAGTCAATTATAAATCTATTGTATCTTGCACCTGCTTGAAAAAGTAATTTTTCAGATAACTTGTATTGGTCATTAAGATAAGCGCCAATAGAAGTCCATGTAGATAGCGGGTATCTTGAAGGTCCTTTTTGCTCTGCTCCGGTTTTTATATCGGTTATTTTTCCTACTGATAACACATTATCAAAAACATATTCAACACCATAGTATAAAGTATTTTTTGAATTAGTTTTCTTATTAAAATCAATATTAATTGATGATGCCTCAACATTTTCTGTTTGCGTATTTCTGTTAACTTTATGTAATGTTCTGTCAATACGACTCTCTTCAAATGATTGCTGTGCCAAACGAATTGTCATTTCATCATAAGCAATATTATTTCCGTTGTGTGTTATGCTTATATTATTCATCATCCATTTTTGAGGTCCATAATTCCACTCTGCGTATCGTATTGTTCCTTTACTAAAACGAGTAAGCCTGTCATACCTGCCAAAAGGCGAAGAAACTGAATAATGAAACCCATATTGAAAGTCCCATTTTTTATTGGGTTTAAAACGTATTTTTTGCATCATATTAAACTGTGAATAAGCGGTAGGAATCTGAAGCAAAGGGTCATTTTGTTTTATAACAACATCTGTACTGTCTTGTCTTTGAACATAAATATCTTTGATATAATCATTAGGACCTTTGCTTCCTTGCCTAAGATTGTCAAAATCCCATGAACTAAAACTTGTTACAATTGCCCATTTTTTCCAACCTATTTTTACATCAAAATGACCTGTTTTTTCATTGTTTGCAGATGAGTACCGTGCAATTGTTTTGCCTGTAATTAGAAGCTTGTCAGTCATTGATAACTGTGGTGTTAATGTTTGAAAACTCATTACTCCGCCAATTGCATCACTGCCGTAAATTACTGAACCCGGGCCAAACAAAACTTCTGTATATTCAGTTGCAAACGGGTCGAGATTTATTACGTTTTGAATATTTCCCCGTCTGAAAATTGCAGTATTCATTCGCACACCATCTACTGTGTAAATTAACCTATTTGTTGCAGAACCTCTAATCATAGGGCTACCGCCGCCCTGCTGACTTTTCTGAATAAAAACTTTTCCCGAAATTCCTAATAAATCGGCTGCAGTTTGTGGATTTTGAAATTCTACTTCTTTTGATGTTATTTTAATGATTTTTGATGGCACATCAGGAGAAGACTGCCTCCAGCGAGTACCCGATATTACTATTTCTTCGAGATTAAAGTTAGTTTGTTCTAACCGTAATTCGAAATTTGAAGTTTGAAGCTGAAAATAACTTCTCATTATATTTTTATAGCCAATTGAACTTATTTTTATTTTTTCAGCTTTATTAAATTCCGAAATGTTGGCTTGTCCCTTTGCATTTGTTATTGAAAACGCTTTAGGCTTATCACTCAACAGTATAACACCTTCAATAGGTTTATCTGTTTCGTTATCTTTTATTGTTATTGTTTGAGAAAATGTGATTATACAAATGCTCATCAATAAACACATTATTAATGTTTTTTTCATTGTATTTTTTTATATTTTTTAAATTGTTAAATAAATTAAAATTTCTGCCTATTACTTGAAAACAGTCAGATAGAATTGAATCATTTTTATTATTTAACTTAGTTCGGGAGGAGGAACCTTTGGTTGGCTTGATAATGAAATATAATTAATAAAACATATTGATTTTTGTTTATTTTTATTCGGAGGGTAAAATTGTGTAATAATGGAAAATTTTTCAAAGAAAAGAGATTTATAAAAATTTGATAACCTTTTCTGGTTCTCTTTATTGTTCGTATTGCAACCTAAAGCATGTAGTAACAGTTTATCTAATTGTTTGTTGAGTTTTGTTTCTTTATTGTCTGCCCAGCACCAATAGTAAATAGTATCTCCTTTAAATTTTTTTTCTACTACATCATACATCTGTCCATTATATTCAAACTCTTTTGAATGTTCCCAGTTAAGTGATGATTGAGTTTGAGGCAATGTGAATTTTAATAAAACCAATTCGCTTTTGCTAATTCCTTCAATCATTCTATGTTTTATTTCTCTTTTAACTTGTTTTTTTTGATAATGAAATAATATATAAAATGTAGTGAAAGGTACAATTAAACATAACACCATCAATATTACGAATAATCTTTTTCTCACTTTTTTTTTAAATATAGGGCAAATGTAAACTATAATTTATAATATTATTTTTAGTTGTATTTAACTTTATAAATCTAAATCTAAAAATTTTTCAATCAAAGGAACTACAAATTCGCTTGTTTTGAAATTTGGATTTAAAGTTGTGATTTCTCCAATGTATTCCCCATGACCGCCAGGGATTATGGCAAGTCGGCAATTAGAAATTAATTTTGCAATAGCAGTAATATGTTCATTTGTTGCAACATCTTTATCACCATTAATAAGCAGTACAGATGCTTTTATTGATTGTAGTTGCTCATCTGAAAAATCATTAAAGTTGCTCATCCTGTCAGCACATTTTTTATACATGTTTTTAAGTTTTGTATTATTAGGGTTTACTTTCAAGAAAGCTTCTTTATACTCTTTAGGCATCTGCTCAAAAGTTCCATTATTAATGAACTCCCAAAAATGTGGAAAAGCTCCATTTTGCTTTAAAAGAACAGATCCTGCAATAATTTTATTGCAAATTTCAGGATGTCTTATTGCAATTTGTAAAACTGTGTTTCCACCGTTACTAAATCCAAGCAAATCAGCTTTATTAATTTTAAGGTTTTTTAAAAGATTTGCAACATCATCAGCATCTTGTTCAAAGGAAAGTGGAGTATGACGGTCACTTGTTCGTCCGTGAGCTTGTAACTCAACGCATATTATTTGTCTGTTTTTTGAAAATAACGAAATAATTCTTCCAAAAGAAGATTGGATGGTAGAACATCCTCCATGAATTAATATAAGAGGTTTACCTTTCCCATATATTTCATAATACATTTTAATTCCATTTACATAGGAATAGCCGTATAAAAAGTTTTTTGATTTATTGTTTGGCATTTTTTTGTTTATATCAAATTATTTTACACCTGCAATTTTTCTTATCATATTATTAAAAATAAAAAAATGAAAAGGCAACATTGAATACCAGTAATTTCTGCCTTTTATACCTCTGGGGCGAAATGTTGCAGTTTGTTTAAGAATATACCTTTCATTTAACTTGATAATAGTAAACTCAAGCCATGCTTCGCCTGGCATTTTCATTTCGGCAAAAAGCAGCAAACGATAATTTTTTTTATCGGCAAGTATTACTCTCCAAAGGTCAAGGGCATCTCCCGGCTTTAATTCTTCCTGATTTCTTCTTCCTCTTTTTGAGCCAACACCGCCAAGTATTTTGTCAATACCACCTCGTATTCGCCACAAAATATCGGCATAATACCAACCGTGTTCACCACCTATTCCGAAAAAACGATTAGCTACTGTCTCTACATCATCTGCTTTTATTTCAAGCCATTTTCTGTCTTTAAAACAACCGTGTGTAGGGACTTCAATGTATTCATTTATGTTAAGATGATTTAAGGTGCTTGTTGAAGCATCTTTCCATGAAGATACAACCATATTTTGTTTTATCATTTCAAAAGCAAGTTGTATTGCATCTTTATATGAAATCATTTCTTGTGGTATTATTTCACGGATAGAATTATCCTTGCATACTACATCATTTTTCATGCTTTCGGCAAGTTGGCGAGCTATAGTAAAATTTGTAGAAGTAGTAAAATATAGCCAGTAAGAAGCAAGTTTTGGGGTAATAAAAGGAAAAGTAAAAATTCGTCTTTTATATTTTCTTACTTCTGCATACTGCAACATCATTTCTTTGTAAGAAAGCACATCTGGTCCGCCAATTTCAAATGTATGGTTAAAGGCTTTTTCATTTAGAATAGCTTTACTTAGGTAATTAATTACGTTTCGTATTGCAATAGGCTGACATTTGGTATTTATCAGTCTGGGGGTAATCATTATCGGAAGTTTTTCAACCAAGTCGCGTATAATTTCAAACGAAGCACTACCAGAACCTACAATTACTCCAGCTTCAAAAATTGTATAATTTATTCCTGATTGTTCAATTATATTTTTTACAATTTTTCGAGCATTTAAGTGGTGTGACAATGAACTTGAATTGCTTATTCCTCCAAGATATATAAGTTGTTTTACATGTGTAAGTTTTGCTACCTCTATAAAACATTCGGCTGATTTTTTTTCTAATTGCTCTAAAGTTTTAAATGTATCTTTTAGTGAATGTATAAGATAATATGCTACATCAAAAGTTTTACCACCAAATACATTTTGAATATTTTGAGTGTTTAGAAAATCAAAGTCAATTACGCTTATTTTAGACAATAGAGTTTTTGATAGTTCAAACCTTCGGCTTTCTCTTACTACACAAGTTACATCATGTCCGGCTTCTACCAATACAGGCAATAATCTCATTCCTATGTAACCATTGGCACCCGTTAATAATATTTTCATATTTATTGTATCAAATTTACCTAAATCATTTTCAAAATATTTATTTGAAAAATGTTTTTACAAAATTGCAAAATTTAATAAGTTACTCAATCGTTTTAATTTAAAAAATTATGATAAAAAGTATAAAATTCTTTATAGTTTTCTTGTTTGTAAAAACTGTTGGAGCACAAAATGTAACAACTTATTCAATCAATGAGGCTACAACAAAAAAAATTATTGAAGTAAAGATAAAATATAATAGTGAAAGTACTCATTACATTGAACCAGTAATAATTGAAATTAAAAATAAAACTAGTAGCAAATTCAATATTTCTTTAAAAACCGGTGATTTAATAGAGCCATCAGATAGTGCTTATCAAAACTTTATATTAACAGAAAATTTGATAGTAAATTTTGATAATGGTGTAAAAAAAACTATAAAACCCAAAGGTATGTGTACCGAACCATACGACATGGCAGGAAATGAAAAATTAAGCTATCATTTCATAGAAAATAAAAACAGTAAACTTATAAAAACAGCAAAATTTATAAATGAAAATAAATATTATGATGCTGTAGGGCAAAAAGCTTTATGGTGTGTGGCAGATGAATCAAAAAGTTTGCTAGAAATAATTGGCTACGATTCTGCTTCGCGGATAAAATTAATAAAAGTTGTAGCCGAAATAACCAATAAACCGATACCAAGTATTATTAAAATAAGGGAAACATACAGTGGGTACACCAAACCCGAGAGAAAGGAAACTATTGGGGGAATGTTTGAATATTCATTTCCATTTTCAACTAAAGTTCATATTGCAATGTTCAACCCACAAGGTACTCTTGTAAGAGAATTGTATTATAATGAAAACGAATTGCCAGGAGTACATAAATTAAATTTTGAATTTGATTATACTGTATATACCGATGAATTTTATATAGTAAAACTAATAGCTGACAACAAAGTATTGCTTAGTTCAAAAATAGATGGTGCAGGATAAAATTTTGCGTATTCCTATTTCCCTTCTACAATTTTTATATCTGCTTCGGTCAAGTCATAAAGTTGATAAACGATTTGATTTATTCTCTCCTCGCAGTAGTCAATCTTGCTTTGCAGTTGAGAAATTTTGGTTTGCAAAGTTGCTTCTGCTTTCTCTTCGTTCAGTTTTATTAGTTGCTCAACAAGTTTTTCAATTTCAGTTTGAGTTTTGGCATCAGCCAATTTTATTGGCAAATGTGCAACATTTGATTTCTTGACTTCTGCCAGGGCTTCTCCCTTTTCAGGATTGAGAGTTTGGTAATACCAATTCAAAAGTTTGGAATTGATAATTCCTAAAAAATATTTTGCATTGGATTTTGTGGTTTCTTTTGGAACTAATACATGCATATTATTCAAACACAAAAATTGTTTTGTATCAATAGTTCCAATTAAACTGTCGCCTGTTTGCCGCATAAATATTTTTACAGGAGCATCAAAATTTGCTGCTGGTCTTGGTTCTGCTAACCATTCACCAAATTTTAAATAGCGTTCTTCTAAAGGCGAAGTTATAAAACGATAAATGTCTTTTCCTCTTAAATACTTTCTGAAAAGTTTATTCTCTTTTTTATCGCTGTCAAAAATTCTTTCGTCAACATCTTTTTTTGTCTGCTTTGGTTTTCCTTTTCCAACTTGATAAGGTTTGATGCCGACATTGATAATAAAATATTCTTCAAGAGGATTTGTGTTTTTAAGAATTTTCATGAATAATGCTTTGTCAGATTCACTTTGAAAAATATTTACAACCTCTCCATTTCCTTCAACCCATTCTTTTTGCTTGTGCTTAATGACTGTATGCATGTCATGTAGAAGTGAATTTCCTTTTTCAACTACTGTAACTTTTACTTCATTGTTTTTTACTTTCACGTTTGAAAGAATTACAATTTCTGTATCAACAGTTACCGAAGGAAAAACCGCTTGCTTGAAATGAACAATTTCATTAACTGCTGAATTTTCAAAAATGAATTTCCGCAAATTCTTTTGAAACAAGTTTGTAAGCCAAGGATTAGGAATAATCATTCCGAATCTTCCATCTTCTTTTAAAAGTGCTTTTATAGATTGTTCAAGAAAAATCAAATAACTGTCAAGTTGATAGTTTTGATTTCTGAATTTTGAAAGCAAGTAGCTTTTTTCTTGCTCACTAAAGTTTGCTCCGTAAGGTGGATTCCCAATTACACAATCAAAACCTCCCTTTATTATTTCAGGATTATATGCATCATCAAAAGAAGTGAGAGTGTTGTCAATTAGTTTTTGAGTTTCATTACTAAGAGGTTTTAGTTCGTGTTTAAATCTGTTGTTGTTTATATATTCAATTACATTATCAAATTGTCTGTCAGATTCAATTTCTACTCTGTTGAACTTCTGTGCCCAAAGCGAATGTTGGGTTTCGCCTCTTGTATCTGTTGTTGATAAGGGGTCAGATGTGATGTCAAACAAGGGGGCATGCCCCCTTGTAAATTGCCCCCTTGTAAATTGCCCCCTAGTAAATTGTTCCCTTGTAGGTGACTGTGTCGGAGTAGGAGACGGGTTCTGTGACTGCATCGGTATTGTTGCTTTCCGCCAGATGTTGAATTCTCTGGCAGAAACTGACTTTAATTTTCCAACTATTGCTGTTAATTTTTCAGGATTACAAACAATGGCAAAATGCAAGTGATCAGCACATATATTTAAAGCTAATATTCTTAATTTATCTTTGCATATTATATCACAAATTATACTGACCAGTTTTTCCTCTTCATCTATTGTAAGATATTCGGGTGTTCCTTTTTTTACCTTATATTCTACCATCCTTTGTGATGTTCTGGT
This sequence comes from Bacteroidia bacterium, assembly GCA_020849295.1. Taxonomy (GTDB): domain Bacteria; phylum Bacteroidota; class Bacteroidia; order NS11-12g; family UBA9320; genus JABWCE01. The sequence continues at coordinate 303,876 of JADLGN010000005.1, read as the reverse complement.
ATTATGCATTACACATGTTACATGATATGCCATTAATTCATGCTCAACAATAGTTTCTTTAAAAACACCCGAAAAACCTTTCTGCCAATTAAACGGCTTTATTTTCTTTTCTTCTCCAAAATCAATTTGTCCATCATAAAAATCAGTGTCAATTAAACTGTTTCCGCTTTTAATGTTTTCATCAAGCGTTGGCAAAACTCTTTCGTGAAAGAGTTTCATCTGTGTTGCAATGCTTGCTTCGGTTTCTCCTTCCATACATTTCAACAACAAACTAAGTTTGGTTACTTCAACTGCGTTCACATCAATATCAACTCCGAAAATGTTGTTAAGTAAAATTCTTTTCTTCTCTGCTGTGGTCAAGTTGCCTTCGGGTGTAAGCGGATTGTTTTTACTTCCTTTTGAAACCCGCCTGCCGTCAGGTAAGGTTTTACCGTTGTCGGTGTAATAGTTTTTGTGCCAGTCCAACAAATACTGATAAGCACCGATAAGAAAGCTGCCACTGCCGCAGGCAGGGTCAACTATTTTTATTTTGCTTATCTCTTTCGGTGTTTTGTTTTCAACCAGTTTTCCTACGGTATTCTTTACAATGTATTCTACCACATATTGAGGCGTATAATAAATACCACCTGCTTTACGCACTTCGGGTTTTTCCTCAACCTTTGCAATGTGTCCTGGCGTAATGCGAATTACTTTTCCTAAGAACTGTTCGTAAGCACTGCCTAAAATCTCAACACTCAAAACCGAAAACTCGTAAGGGCTTTCAGGATAATACAGTTCATTGATAATTGTTTTTACAATCTTGTTTTCAATGACAAGCGATTTGCTGATTTTGTCCTTTTTGAAATCAAACAAACCCGAATTGTATTTGTCATCTGCTTGCTCAAACTGTCGGTAAAGATTTTTGTAAAACTCTCCGCTTTTGATTGCTTCTTTCAAAGTGCCGTAAGGTTCAACACTTCTGTCCTCTGCAATTCGCAGAAAAATAATTCTGTCAATCGTTTGCTGAACACAAAAATTTATTTCGTCTTCATCAAGTTGCTTGTTGTTGCGGCTGATGGAAGTTGCCAAATAAGTTCTCCAACTGTCAAGCGATTGCAAAAATTCTTTGTCAACTGTTGCTGTTCCTTTTTTGTAAGTGTCGCTTTGTACAAACTTGTCAAAGCTGCCTTTGAGAACTTTCTCTTTACTGAAAGTGTCCCAAATGAAATCGAACTCGTTAAGGTAATCTTTAAAAGTGAGATACTTGATGCGTGCAACAGATGCCTTGTCTGTCGGCAAAGGTTTTTTGGTGCAGTCGTAAATTGCAAACTCCTCAAAGTCGGTGATGATGGAAATAGGAAGTTTTGCACTCCAACCGTATCTGCGAACCTGATAAGCTGGCTGAATTTCGTCCTTAACTACAACATTGGGTTTCTTGGCTTCAACAAAAAACAATCGCTTGCCTCCAACCAACCTAAAAGAATAATCAGGTGCTTTGGTTGCCTTACCAACTTTTACTTTGTCTTCGTGAATAACTTCACGGTATGCTTCTGCGTAACCGTTCTTGTTGTCAATGTCCCAACCGAGTGCTTTGAAGAAAGGGTCAATGAAGTCCCGCCTTGTCAGCGTTTCGTTATAGTCGGCTTTTTTGTAGCTGTTGTATTGCTCTGTAAAGCGTTCTACCAACTTTGCGATTTCATTGTATGCTTCTTCTTTTTGAGTCATTCTGCCTATAGTTTTCTTTCAGTTTAATTTGAATTAAACAAAGGTAGATTATTACACAGATAAATTGTTATTGAGAGAAATAAAGCTTTGGTTATATAGCAATTTTGTCTTTTACCCAAACATAGGTTTAATTAGTTTCGGCAAATACTCTTTATTTTATTAACTCAAATTTTAAGGAAATAATTGAAATTAAAATATATGTAAAAATAATTAGTGATATACTTTGGAAACCAAAAAATATTAATAGTACAGTTGCTATCAACAAAAGAATATATCGAAATATATTATCTTTTAATTTAAAATTTTTAAACTTAAGTGCCAACAAAGGAATTTCAGAAATCATTAAAAGACAAAGTGCTATTATCAATATTGCCATTATCCAAAAATTATGCAAAAAAGCTAAAACACCAGTGTTGTCAATAAACGGTAGAGATGCAATTATCAATCCTGAGCTTGGGACAGGCAATCCCAGAAATGAATCAGACTGACGTGTATCATTGTTGAATTTTGCCAAACGAATGGCAGCAAAAATTCCTAAAAACAATCCAAAAGCTGAATAATCACCCAAATAACTGTAAGCAATAATTATAAATGAAGGAGCAATTCCAAAACTTACAATATCTGCTAAGCTATCTAATTGTTTGCCTAAGTCAGAACTTACATTGAGTATTCTTGCAGCAAAACCATCTAAAAAATCAAAAATTGCTGCAGCAAAAATAAAAAGCGATGGAGACACCATAAGCCATTTGTTTTCTATTAGTGATTCGTTTTGCAAAAAATCAGGAATGTTTCGGGCTGCTATCCAACATGCTATCATTCCACAACCCAAATTGGAAAGTGTAATAATATTTGGAATCCATTTTTTTATATCTGTCATTATTTGAACTTGCAAATAAAAAATATTAAATTCTTTAATTAAAATATAAATTAATTTTAAACTCACATTAAAATTTTAGTCTGATTTTTTAATTGAAATATCTAAACAATAAATTTCAGTTTTCTTATAGAAATAATTTTGCCTCATAATGAAAACAAAATCCTTAATTCTTTTATTTTTTCTATCTATCACTACAATATTACTGCAGGCACAAAACTACACAATAAGCGGACGAATAACAGATGAAAAAACAGGCGAAGACCTTGCAGGTGCTACAATTATGGTAAAAGGAACTACAAACGGAGTTAGTTCTAATTCTTACGGCTTTTATTCAATAACAGTACCTAAAGGAAATTTAAAACTATTAATTAGATATGTAGGATATAATGAAATTGAAAAATCAATTTCATTAAATAAAAATATTACTATAAATATAGAGCTAAGTGAAAAATCAACAGATATAGATGAAGTGGTAATTAGTGCAGAGCAGCAAGAATCAAAAACAGAAAATAAACAAATAAGTGTAATAAAGCTCGATATGCAATCGGTAAAGCGTATTCCGGTTGTTTTTGGCGAAATAGATATACTAAAAACTGTAACTATGCTTCCCGGAATAATAAGTGCCGGAGAGGGAAATTCAGGTTTTAGTGTACGTGGCGGAACACAAGACCAAAATCTTATATTACTTGATGAAGCAACAGTTTACAACATTTCTCACTTATTAGGATTTTTTTCGGTTTTCAATGGTGATGCTATTCGCGATTTGGATGTATATAAGGGCGGTATTCCGGCGCAATATGGTGGAAGGCTGTCCTCACTTATTGATGTAAGAATGAAAGAAGGGAATAATAAAAAATATACCGGGTCCGGTGGTATTGGATTATTATCAAGCAGACTAACTCTTGAAGGACCAATTATTAAAAATAAATCATCGTTTATTGTTTCGGGCAGGCGCTCTTATGCAGATATATTTTTGCCATTATCAAATGTAGAAGGAGCTAAAAAAAGCAGGTTGTATTTTTATGATTTTAATGCAAAAATCAACTATAAGCTCAGTGAAAAAGACAAATTATTTGTTTCGGGATATTTTGGAAGAGATTTGTTTGATTTTGCAGGTTTGTTTGGCAACAGTTGGGGAAATAAAACAGCCACAGTCAGGTGGAATCATTTGTTCAACAAAAAACTTTTTTCAAATCAAACTTTTATTTACAGCGATTTTGATTATTATTTTAAATTAAATTTCTCAGAAGCCACAAATCTCGAATTTTTACAAGGAATAAGAGATTTTAGCTTTAAGTCAGATTTTTCATGGTATTACAATCCTGCAAATAAATTCAATTTTGGAGGAATTATTACTCATCATAATTTTAATCAAGGAGAAATAAAACCACTAACTAAAGAATCATTTTTAAAAAATGAAATTAAAATGGATAGACGCAAAGCCCTTGAAAGTGCAATATATGCTGAGCATGAGCATAAATTTAATACAAGATTTAAAGTGCGGTACGGACTTAGATATTCAATACTTAATAATTTGGGCAGCTGCAAAGAATATAAATTCAGTTATGATAGCGTAGGTGCAGAACCAAAGGTAACAGATACATTGACTTACAAGAAAAATTCAATTTATAATACATATAGCGGATTAGAACCGCGAATGAGTGCAAGCTATAATTTTACAAAAAACGATGCGATAAAAATATCTTATAACAGAACTTTGCAATACTTACAACAAGCTTCAAATTCTGGTACAGCCCTACCGACTGACCAGTGGATACCATCAAACATAAATATAAAACCACAAATTTCTGATCAAATTTCAGCAGGCTATTTTAAAAATTTTGACTTAGGTTTGGAAACCTCTGTAGAACTTTATTATAAATGGATGAAAAATCAAATTGATTTCAGAGATAATGCAGTTTTGTTTTTAAATGATATCGTTTATGGCGAATTACTTACAGGTAAGGGTTGGAGCTATGGTTCAGAGTTTTTTATCAAAAAAAATAAAGGAAATTTTAAAGGATTTGTAAGTTATACTTTATCGCGATCTATGAGAAAAATTAATGGAATAAATAACAATAAAGCATATCCATCTAACACAGACCGTACTCATAATTTAACCATTAGTACAAGCTACGAATTAAATAAACAATGGGATGTAAATCTGAATTTTGTTTATACTACAGGCAATCCGGTAACTTTTCCTCAAGGTAGATGGGAATATGACGGTAAGTTAGTTCCATTTTACGGACCGCGTAATTCGCAGAGATTTCCAGCATATCACCGTATGGATGCCGGTATAAATTATTATCCCAAAAAACGAAAAAAAGGAATTTTTGAAAATTCATGGAATTTGTCGGTATATAATCTTTATGGCAGGAAAAACCCATATTCAATAATTACCGGAACTAGAAAAATAAAAGGAGATGATAAAAAAGAAATTGATACAGGAATACCTATTACAGAGCAAATTGCTCTTTTCAGATGGGTGCCTTCAATAACATGGAATTTTAAATTTTAACATAAACATGAAAAAAATAATATCAAATTTTACAATTGGATTACTTGCAATATTATTTATAACATCTTGCCGCGATGAAGTAATATTAAATCTTAATACAGTTGGTCCTGTTCCGGTAATAGAATCAAATATAAGTAATGACAGTGTACCATTCAAAGTAAGAGTACGAACAACAGCCGATTATTATTCACTTATATTGCCTGAAGTTGATAATGCTTTGGTTATAATAGAAGGCAACGGCAGGAGCGACACATTAGTGTATGATTCTTTAGGATATTATTTATCAAAAAATATTAATCCATGCAAAGTAGGATTAAGTTATACTTTGAAAGTAATTTATAAAGGAAAAACTTACTCTGCAACTGAAACCTGCCGACCTCAAGAGCCTGTAGATTCTGTAAAAGCAATTTGGTATCCCAAAAGAGCGTTTTTGCCCGAGGGATATTATCTTTGGGAATGGGTAATGGAAAAACCAGGCACTGGCGATTGCTATCGTTGGGATATCTATCAAAATGATACGCTTGTTAATAAAGATTTTTATATGATAAATGAAGATATATTAGTAGATGGAACATATATAGGCAATGATTTTCCTTTTCCTTTCAGGTATGGTGATTCTATAATTTTTGAACAATGGGCTATTTCAAAACCATTTTATAATTTTCTTACATCAGTACAAAGTCAAACAAGTCGTGATGGAAGTCCATTCTCATCGCCACCTTCAAATCTTTCAGGCAATATTAGCGGTGGTGCGTTTGGATATTTTTCGGTAAATAATATTATTAGAAAAACACTAAGAGCAAAATAGGGTGTTTACAAAATTGATTATATTCTTTAGTATAACTTTTATACTTCTACTAATTGACTTTTATATCTATAGCGGATTTAAGATATTAATTAGTGGATATAGTCATAATGTACAGAAAATTTTAAAAAATACATTTTTGATTATAAGTGCTATAAATGTAGTGTTGGTAGTTATTTTTAATTTACTGCCTGTTCACAAATTCTGGACTTTAAGAATTATCATTTTCACAATTATATCAATTCAGTATTTAGGCAAATTTATTTGGATATGTTTTTTGTTTATTGACGATATTTTAAGGTTTTTCAAATTAATTTATAATTATTTTTCAACTTCAAAACCTGTTTCTGGTGTAGGAATAAGTCGTTCTGAATTTATAGTAAAAGCGGGAGTTTTTGCTGGTGCAGGTCTTATTTCCGCATTTTGCTGGGGCATTGCTAAAGGAGCTTATGATTACAAAGTAAGACGAAGAACAATATTTTTAAAAAACTTACCAAAATCATTTGATGGAATTAAAATAGTTCAAATAAGCGATATACATTCAGGGTCATTCTGGGACAAAAAGGCTGTAGATAGAGGGATTAACTTGGTATTAGAACAAAATCCGGATATAATATTTTTTACAGGAGATATTGTAAATAATGAAGCTTCCGAAATGACACCATGGATAGAATCTTTCAGTAAAATAAAGGCTCCTATGGGAGTTTACAGTATCTTAGGAAATCATGATTATGGAGATTATATAATGTGGGAAAATATTGAGACTAAAGCAAAAAATCTTGAAGATATTAAAAATATACATAAAAAATTAGGTTGGAAACTTTTGCTAAATGAAAACATAAAAATTACTAAAGAAAATGATTCAATAGGAATTATAGGAGTAGAAAACTGGAGCAACAGAGGGCAGTTTAAAAAATACGGCAATATGTCAAAAGCAGTAAATGATATGGAAAATTTGCCAGTAAAACTACTATTATCTCACGACCCTAGCCATTGGCGTGGAGAAATTTTAAAAAAGTATAAGGATATTGATATAATGTTTGCCGGACATACTCATGGTATGCAGTTTGGTGTTGAGTTTGGAAATTTTAAATGGAGTCCGATAAAATACATGTATCCCGAATGGGCTGATTTACATAGTTACAATGAACAATACCTTTATGTAAACAGGGGATTTGGTTTTATCGGTTATCCTGGTAGATTTGGAATATTACCCGAAATAACTTTAATTGAACTAAAACAAAAATAAATCATGTTTTTTACCTTTTTTTGAAAAAAATTAATAAAATATGAAGTGTCCAATTTGTACAAATGTTGAATTAGTAATGTCTGAACGTCAAGGAATAGAAATTGATTATTGTCCTAATTGTAGAGGAATTTGGCTTGATAGAGGCGAACTTGATAAAATTATGGATAAAGCGGTTTCAAACGAAAACAGCAATCAATTTAATAAACAATCGCAACAAAGTTTTCAAGATTATAAACATCATCATAGTAACGATTATTATAAACATAGAAAAAAACATTGGCTAAGCGAACTTTTTGATTAGTTTCTAACAATTAATTATTTTTTATACATCTAAACTTTTTTTAAATATTTGTTTAATAATTTCACATAAAAATGAAAAATATCATATTATTAATATTTGTAACACTCTTTAATATTCATTTAACAAATCTGTATGCACAAGCTAATATTGAATGGCAAAAATGTTATGGGGGTTCGGTTTTGGATTATGCAAATGATATTAAGCAAACTTTTGAAGGCGGGTATATAGTTACTGGGTATTCAAATTCAAATGATAGTAATGTAAGTGGTAATCACGGATCTGAAGATTATTGGGTTGTAAAACTAAAAAGCACCGGAGCTATACAATGGCAAAAAAGCTTAGGAGGAATAAGTTCAGACATTTCAACTCATATTATACAAGCAAAAGACAGAGGGTTTGTTATTGTTGGAAATGCAAGCTCAAATGATGATGATATAAGTGGAAATCACGGATCAAAAGATTTATGGGTAGTTAAATTAACATATTCAGGTGCACTAGACTGGCAAAAATGTTATGGAGGTTCAAATGATGAATCTGCTTGGGAAATTCAGCAGACTTTAGATAGCGGATATATAATAACAGGATTTACAAAATCAAATGACGGAGATGTGTATGGTAATCATGGAGAATTTGATTTTTGGGTAATAAAAATTTCATCAAATGGTGTATTACAGTGGCAAAAATGTATAGGTGGTGCTTTTGATGATGTAGCCTATTCAATACAACAAACAAATGATAGCGGATATATAGTTGCAGGTAGTACTTTATCAAACAATGGAGATGTAAGCGGAAACCATGGAAGTACTGATGCTTGGATTGTAAAACTAAATTCTATAGGAAACATACAATGGCAAAAATGCTATGGAGGTGATTTGGCAGATGTAATTAGTTCCATACAACAAACATCCGATGGAGGGTATATTTCCTCAGGTTCAACTGCTTCGTCAAATTATGATGTAGCAGGATATATAGGTGGTGGAGACTTTTGGGTACTAAAATTAGATTCGGCAGGAAATATACAATGGCAAAAATGCCTTGGGGGAACACAATCTGAAACTTCGTATTCATTGACACAAACCATAGGTGGTGCTTATGTTTTTACAGGTTTTACAACTTCAACAGATATAAATGTAAGTGGAAATAATGGGTTATTTGATTTTTGGGTTATACAATTAAACAGTTCAGGTAATATTGACTGGCAAAAATGTTTAGGTGGAAGTGGAGAAGAAAAAGCAAATTCAATAATACAAACAACAGATGGTGGATTTGTTATAGCTGGCTATACAAAATCTAACAATGGAGATGTAAGTGGAAATAAAGGTAATAGTGATTATTGGGTTGTGAAACTTAGCCCTACTTCAGGAATTGAAAATATTGAAACACCTTACATTAATATTTATCCCAATCCTGCAAGTGCTACTTTCGAAATATCAAATCTTCATATAGATTCAAAGCTAAATATTTATGATATGCAAGGGAAATTAATTTATTCAAAATATATTAATGAAAGACTATGTAAATTTAATACCGAACATTTCAAAAATGGAATTTATTTAATTCAAAATGAAATAAATGGTAAAATTATAAATAAAAAATTAATTGTAAATAAATAATATTTATATATGCCACTCTGCAAAAGAATCAGCAGTTTCAAAAATCTTTAAGCTTGTTAGATTAATATGAGTTGGTAGTTTTTTTATTAGTTTTTTTCTTATATACACAAGCATATTTTCTACAGTAGGTTCGGCATCCCACAATACAATATTGCCTTGTGATGCCATTCCTTGATTGTTTTTTATAAAATCTTTAGATACTACAAGTTTATGGTCAAAGTTTGCAATAATTTCTTTATAAACAATATCTTTCAAATCTTTAAAATCAATTATATATCCCGGTGAATCTATGTATTTTTCAATATCGTGTGTTGCAGACACTGTAATATGCAATTTATATGAATGACCATGAATATATCGGCAAACACCGGGAAAATTATTAATGGCATGAGCCATTTCAAAATGAAAAATTTTAGTAAGATTAATCATGTTAAAGCTCAGATTTTTTTATTTCTTTCATTTGAGGGTTAATAATACACAGTACTTGATTTTTAATTAATGGAAAAATAACCATAATCAATCCTGTTGCAAGAGTAATGCCGGCGCCTACAAACACATAAAAATATGGTTTCAGCATTTCTTTCATTTCTGCAAACGAAACTTGTTCTTCACTCATTTGCCATTTTGATTTTAATATGCCAGCAATTATTAAAGCTATCCAAAACACAAATAAAGAAAAATTTGCTATCCAATAACCATTTTTCATTAGTTTTTTATATGGTTCAAAACTATAACACGAATTGCTTAGAGTATCATAGGCTATAGCCAACAAAAGCATAGTATTAATTCCAATAGTAGTTCCCATAGTGTGTGCAACCGTAATATGAGTGCCGTGAGTGTATAAATTGATAGCAGGAATTGACATAAGTATAGCTAAAAGTAAGTTAAGAAAAATCCAAGCATCAGCAGCAGCAAGAAACCTGTAAGATGAACGGTAAAAATTCTTTTTAGTTTCAGTAAGAGTTGAGTTCCATTTGTATATTATTCTTCCAATAATAAACAATTCTGTCATACTTACCAGATAGCTTATATGCTTTATAAAATTGTGAGTAGGCAAAAGATAAATATGATGACCCCAATTAAACATAAGATTGAATAAACCTGTAAAATATAAAGCAAATGCAATATTTGAACGTGCATAAGTTTTGTTTCCACTTATTTTATCCATCAAAAAAATACTACATCCGTATATTAGCATATTCCACGAACCAACCATAGAACCGTAAGATTTCCATTGAATAGTCATATCATTCACTACATTGTTTCTAAAGTAAGGAAATACCCAAAGGTAAGATTCTAAAAATGTAAAAAGGAAAAATACAGTGCCAGTAAACCACATCCAAACATACACAGGTTGATGTTTCAATGATTTAAGAGTTTTAATAAAATTAATAATAAATAATATCCAACCTAAGACAATCGGCAATGCAAGTAGTGGAGGGAATTCCCAATATTCTCTACCACCGAATATCCCTAATAAATATGAAACAATTATTGCTAAAAATGTAAATACAAAAAGAATAAGCTGTGTTTTTATTAAAAAAACCGAAAAAACTTTCTTTTGAGTATGCTCAAGTAAATAAGTCCAGGCACCACCAACAGCTGTAATTATTATCCAAAAAATAACCGATGATACATGCAGTGGTCTTACTCTTTCAAAAGATAAAGACTCTTTAAAAAGTCCGGGAATTATATACTGAAAACTACCTATTACTCCAAACAAAAGACCTATAACTACAAGAAATAATCCCGAAAGAATAAACAGTTTGGGAGTAGTTATTTTATCATTATTCAATTGTTCCATCATTATTTACTTTATATGTTCGTGGGTCTGATTTTCCTGTTTTATCCATTATTTCAAAATACGCATTTAATGATTTTACTTCCTCGTCTGTTAAATGAAAGTTAGGCATAATTTGAGTTCCTGACTTTAGAAAAGCAGCAATATATTCAGGACCTCTCTTTGAGTAAACATTTGTAAGGTCAGGTCCGAGGTATCCTCCAAGTCCATATACCTGATGACAAGCATTACAATTGTATTTTTGCCATAAATCCATACCTTTTACACATTGTTCAGATAGTTTGTCTTGCTTAAATGGTAAAAAAGTATATAGATATACGGAGTATGAAAGGAAAGAAATTGTCAAAAAAATTATTAAATATAGTTTCTGTTTTTCCGATATCATTTATAAAAAATAATCAAGGACAAAATTATTCTGATTTATTAATTTTGCCAAATGTTTTGAAATAATGCTTAAAAAAAAATGAAAGAAAATTTTATTAAAAAATATACTTCTATGACTGGCGGGGCAAGCGCGGCATACATTGAAAAACTGCTTCCTCTAATTGATGAAATCAGAGAATTGAAAAAAAAACATAATGCTGTTATATTATCGCATTATTACATGACACCCGAACTTCAGATTGAAGAAAAAGAAGGAGGTATTGCTGATTTTGTTGGCGATTCGTTAGGATTGAGTGTTGCTGCTACCAAAACTAATGCTGATTATATTGTTTTTTGTGGTGTAAAGTTTATGGCCGAAACTGCCTATATTCTAAACCCAAGTAAAACAGTTTTGCTCCCCGATGATAATGCTGGATGTTCACTTGCCGAAAGCATTACAGGCGAAGAAGTAAGAAAAATAAAAGAAAAAAACCCTGGAGTTCCAGTAATTGCATATATAAATACTTATGCTGAAACTAAAGCAGAATGTGATGTTTGTTGTACTTCGAGAAATGCTGTTAAAATTGCAAAATCTTTTGAAAGCAAAAATTTGATTTTTATCCCAGATAAATTTATGGGTCAAAATCTTGCTGTCAAGTTTAAAACAGAAACAGATAAAAATTTAATATTATGGAGCGGCACCTGCGAAGTTCATGAGCAATTCAGAACAAATATTGAAAGTTTGACAATGGCAAATCCAAATGCAGAATTACTATTACACTGGGAAGTTCCGCAAGAAACAGTAGAATCAACACTTAATAAAAACAAAGGAATAGTAGGCAGCACTTCTGATATTTTGAATTATGTAGAAAAAAGCAGTTCAAAAGAATTTATTCTTGGCTCAGAGTGCGATCTTGGAGCTACACTAAAGGGTATGTTTCCCGAAAAGCAATTTATAACACCATGTATAATGTGCCGTCACATGAAACTTATTTCTTTACAAAAAACTCTTGATGCTTTAAAATCAATAAATACACCATCGCAACAGAAATATCAAATACAAGTTGACGAACCAATTCTTTCAAAGGCTTATATCCCTATAAAATTAATGCTGGATTTAAGCTAACTAATGACTATAATAGAAACAGACATACTTGTACTTGGTAGTGGAATTGCAGGTCTTAGTTTTGCAATTAAAGCAGCTAAACTTGGTAAAGTGTGTATTGTTACAAAAGCAGCATGTGCAGAAAGCAATACAAGACTTGCACAAGGAGGTATTGCGGGTGTTTATGGGGAAAAAGACTCATTTAAATCTCATATACAGGATACTTTAAAAGCCGGTGCCGGACATTGTGATGTATCTGCAGTAGAAATGGTTGTAAAAAAAGCTCCTAAAATGATTAATGAACTTTATGAAATGGGAGTTAATTTTAATTTATCACAAAAAAACAAACTTGATTTGGGTAAAGAAGGTGGACATTCACATAACAGAATTGTTCATGTAGATGACAGGTCTGGTATGGCGGTAGAAAATATTTTACTTAATAAAGCAAAAGAAAATAAAAATATCACATTTTACGAATATCATTTTGCATTAGATTTTGTAAAAAAAAGTAATAAATGTGTTGGTTCTATTGTATGGGATATAAAATCAGATAAAGATATTTTTTTCAAATCAAAAATTACAATACTTGCAACCGGTGGAGCAGGTCAGGTATATAAAATTACTACAAATCCACCTATTGCTACAGGAGACGGAATAGCAATGGCTTATAATTCCGGAGTTAAAATTAATGATATGGAGTTTGTACAATTTCATCCCACATCACTTTTTCACCCAAAAGCAAATGGATTTTTAATTAGTGAAGCACTCAGAGGTTTTGGGGCAGAATTGGCATTGCCTGATGGCAAACCATTTATGAACAAATACCACGAAAAAGGTTCACTTGCACCAAGAGATGTTGTATCAAGAGCAATTTTTAGCGAAATGAAAAAGCAAAAATCTGATTGTATGTACCTCAATGCAACTCATCTTGAAAGTGAAAGCTTGATAAAAAATTTCCCATCGATATACAGTACATGCCTAAGTTTGGGTATAGATATTACAAAACAACTTATTCCTATAATACCTGCTGCACATTACATTTGCGGTGGAGTTACAACCAATCTTCATGGGCAAACAAGCCTTGATAGATTATATGCTCTTGGCGAAGTATCTTGTACTGGCTTACATGGTGCAAACAGACTGGCGAGTAATTCCCTTTTAGAGGGATTGGTTTTTTCTGATTCGGCTTTCAGGCATATTTCAAACAACTTTGATAAGTTAAAGTTTGTAGATTCTGATTTTGAAACTGAGGTTACTTTAGAAAAGAAAAACCTCAAATCTGAAAGTCAAATAGAAATTCTATCAGAAAGAATTAAAAATATAATGTGGAAATATGTAGGAATAGTGCGAAATGCAGACAAACTTAAAAAGGCTCTTAGTGTAATTGAAAAATCAGAAAAAATAGCAGAAACACTATTGACTAAATATAAGAAATCTCAAAAATTAATTGAATTAAGAAATCTTATCATTACTTCAAAAATAATAATTAATGCCGCATTAAAAAGAAAGAATAGTTTGGGTACACATTTTATTGAAAAAATAAAATAGTATTTAATACTAAACAACTTAAAGTTTATTGTGACTAAATTTATGGCATTTATAATTAAAAATATTATCAATATTGTAATTCGGTAATTATTATAAAAAATTATTAATTAAAGAATGAAAATTATAAAAGTAATTATACTTTTTTTAATTGTTACTTCAGGACTTTATCTTGGCGCATGTTTCTTGTTCCCTCAAAATTATAAACTCGAAAAATCTTTAATAATCAACTCACCTTCAGACTTGGTATATGAACAAGTTTTGTTTTTTGAAAATTGGAAAAACTGGAACAAGTTTTTAACAGGCAATAATCAGTTTCATACAATTGCAAGTGTAGAAGATGGTAAAGAAAAATCGTATTTGCTTTGGAAAAATAAAAAAGGCGAAGAAGGCAAAATATTAATATTAAAAATTGATGATTTAAAAAAAATAGATTATCAAATATTTATTGAAAAACCAAAGCCAATATTTGTAAATGGCTATATATCATTAGAGCCCGAATTGAATAATACTAAAGTAACATTTCACTTTGAAGGATCAAATCCTTTTTACAAAAGAATTTTTAATTTTTTTGTAGAAAGACATTACGAAAATGTACTTACTAAGAATTTGGAGCAACTCAATGTAATTTCGGAAAATGAGTACAGAATACTGAAAGAAGAATATTTTGGCTATAAAATAAAAGAAAGTGAATTTGAAGAAAAAAATGTTGGGTATATTAGAAAAACTATAGAATATGAAGAACTCAACGATTTTTTTAATAAAAATTTTGATAAAATTAAAAAAGAAGCAAAAAACTGCAATTTTAAAATTACAGGAAAAAATCTTTCATTACTTTACAAGCCGGATGATATAAACCGTGTGTATAATGTTGCAGCAGCAGTACCCATAGAAGGAGATTCAACGCTTGGCGAAGACTTTGGAATGATGAAATTTGAAAAACAAAAAGCAATTTATCTGAATTACTATGGTGGAAATTTTGGCATTTACAAAGCCGAACAAGCATTACAAAATTTTTCTATAAACAATAAATTGAAAATAAAAAAACCAATAATCAGAGAGCATTTTGTAGGAAAAGAACAAATTACGGATTCAAATAAATGGCATACTAAAATTTGGTTTTTGATTAATTGAAAAAATATTAAATATTTTAGGGTTTTAAACAATTTAATTTATTTGATAATACTAAATTTGTAAAACTTTTTAAAAATACACAAAATCACATGACCTCTACGGCAAAAATTGTAATTGAAAATCAAGAAACTGAATTACCTATAATAATTGGTTCTGAAAAAGAAATAGGAATTGATATTTCAGATTTGCGTTCAAAAACAGGAGCTATTACACTCGACATTGGATATAAAAATACAGGAGCAACAAAAAGCGATATAACATATCTTGACGGAGAATTAGGCATTTTGCGTCATAGAGGCTATGCGATAGAAGAGCTTGCCGAAAACGCTACTTTTCTTGAAGTAGCATATTTGTTGATAAAAGGTGAATTGCCCAATATTGCTCAGTTAAGTGAATTTGAAACTAATATTAGCAGACATACAATAGTAAATGAAGATATGAAAAATATCTTTAATGCTTGGCCTACCGGAAGTCATCCAATGGGACAACTTATTGCTATGATTTCATCACTTTCGTCTTTTTATCCAGAAAGTATAGAACCAAATCAATCAGAAGATGTAAAAGAATTAAACGTATATCGCTTATTGGCAAAAATGCCAACAATATGTTCAATGATTTATAAAAAAGGACTTGGACATCCTTTTATTTATCCAAAAAATAAACTTGATTATGTATCTAATTTTCTTAATATGTCATTCAAACACGTTACAGAAGATTATGCAATAGATCCTGTAATGGTTGATGCATTAAATAAGTTATTAATTTTACATGCCGACCATGAGCAAAATTGTAGTGCTTCTACAGTAAGGCTGGTTTGTTCATCAAACGCAAATTTATACGCATCAATAGGCGCCGGAGTTGCTGCACTTTGGGGGCCACTGCATGGTGGAGCTAATCAGGAAGTAATAGAAATGCTTGAGAAAATAAAAGCTGATGGCGGAGATGTTACAAAATGGATAGATAAAGCTAAAGATAAAAATGACCCATTCAGACTAATGGGATTTGGCCACAGAGTTTATAAAAACTTTGACCCAAGAGCTAAAATAATTAAAAAAGCTTGCGATGAAGTATTGAACAAATTAGGAATAAATGACCCAACACTCGAAATAGCCAAAAAACTTGAAGAAACAGCTTTAAAAGATTCATATTTCATTGAGAGGAAATTGTTCCCGAATGTTGATTTTTATTCAGGTATAATATATAGAGCTATGGGATTTCCGGTTGAAATGTTTACAGTATTATTTGCATTAGGCAGATTGCCTGGCTGGATAGCTCAGTTTAATGAAATGCGTATGCAGAAACAACCTATAGGCAGACCAAGACAAATTTATTCAGGATATACTCTTCGCCCATTCGTAAAACGCGGCGATCGTAAGGCTTCAGCAAAGTAGGCTGAATATCTCTTTGTACTAAAAAAGAGTTGAACTGTCATGCCCTAAAATAGGTTTACATGCAATTAAACAATAACCATTTCTCCAACAACCTTATCAAAACAAACGTATTAAAAAATTAAATATATATTTTTATAAATTAAATTAATAAATCCTACTTTTGCATTGTCTTTTTTTGACAAAGGGGTGCTTTTTTATTAAATAATATTAAGGCTGAGAATATACCCATTGAACCTGATGCGGGTAATGCCGTCGTAGGAAATGTAAGTAACATTCTTTTTTAACAATCCCTAAAAAAAGATTTTTTTAAAAAGTTTTAATATGAAAAAAGCAATTTTATTTATTCTGATTTTAGGCAACATTAGCCTTTTTGCACAAAAAACAATTAGCTTAAAAGTTTTAAGTGAATTAGATTCTTCGGCTATTCCTAACGCTATTGTGGAGATAAAATATTTATTTCCAAAAAATGAGCAACACAAAAAAATTAGTGACAAAAATGGTTTAGCTGAATTTGTTTTATATCAAAGCGGAAAGTTTAATTTATTTATAAGCAAGGATGGATTTAAGACATATTATTCAGCCGTTAATCCAGACGAATTATTTATTAAAGTTTATTTAAAACCATTAGCCTATGATATAGAGGAAATAACTGTAGCTGCTACAAGAAGTGGAGGCTTAAATATTGCTACAAATACAGTTCTTACAAAAAAAGAAATTGAAAATCGCGACTTTGCTCAGGGTGTACCTACACTATTGCAATTTTTACCTTCAGTTGTAAATACAAGCGATGCAGGTACAGGAATTGGATACTCAGGAATAAGCATTAGAGGTACTGATGCTACACGAATAAATGTAACAATAAATGGTGTTCCGCTAAACGATGCAGAGTCGCAAACAGTGTATTGGGTTGATTTGCCTGATTTTGCAGGAAACACAGAGAATATACAAGTACAGCGAGGTGTAGGTACATCTACAAATGGTGCTGCAGCTTTTGGTGCAAGTATAAACTTGAAAACTGATAAATTTTCTGAAATTCCTTACTCGAAAATATCTTTTTCTGTAGGAAGTTTTAATACAAAAAAACAAACAGTAAAAATAGCTACCGGCAAAATGAAAAATAACTGGTATGCAGAAAGCAGATTATCAAGTGTAACAAGCGACGGATTTATAGATAGAGCATTTTCAGATTTGAAATCATTTTATTTTACCACCGGGCATAAAACAGAAAAAAGACTGTTTCAGATTTTGCTTTTTTCAGGTAAAGAAAAAACATATCAGGCATGGAATGGAGTACCGCTTGTAAAATTTAATAATAATATTAATGAGACAGATTCTCTTATTAATTTTCTAGGCTATGATAGTCTTCATGCAAGCCAATTACAAATTTCAAATCCAAAAAGATACAATTACTATAATTACAAAAACGAAACTGATAATTACATTCAAAGCCATTTACAGATAATTTATAATATTAAATTGAATAAAAACAGTTTTTTAAATTTCGCACTTCATGGTACAGCAGGAAAAGGATATTATGAAAACTATGAGTATAAAACTGACTTAGTCAATTATATTGATACTCCCGCTGTTTGGAATGGAATTAAGTATTATAATTCTGATCTAATAAGACAACGTTGGCTTGATAATAAATTTATTGGTCTTGTTTTTTCCTACAATAGTTCAAAGGCTAAAACAGAGAATATAATAGGCGGAGGTTTTAATTTTTATTATGGAAAGCATTTTGGCGATATAGTATGGTATGAATTAATGAATAAAAAAGAAGGAAACATTAGGTACTACAGTAATAATAGCTATAAAACAGATGCTAATATTTACTGGAAAATGCAATATAAATTGCGTAAAGATTTGTTTATTTTTACTGATATTCAACTAAGGCATATTTATTACGAATGGTATGGACCCAATACTTCAGGCAATTTTAAAAACCAAAATGAAACTTACTTATTTTTAAACCCAAAAGCTGGTGTTCAATATCAAATAAACAAAAATAGCTTACTTTATTTTACTTATGGCAGAGCAAGTCGCGAACCTGTAAGAGATGATTTTATTAATTCAAGCAGTAGTAGCTTACCCAAGCCAGAATATCTTGATAATTTTGAATCTGGATATAAAAATAACATTAATAAATTATTTTATACCTTGACAGCATATTATATGAAATATAAAAACCAGCTTGCTCTTACCGGTAAAATAAATGATGTGGGTAGCTATACAAGAATTAATATAGATAAAAGCTACCGTTTTGGCTTTGAAATAGAAACACAAATAGAGTTTAATAAAATGATTGAATGGAAATTTAATATGTCATTAAGTGAAAATAAAATTAAAACCTTTAATGAATATGTTGATGATTGGACAAATGGCGGACAGGTAAAAAATAAATATGAAAATACTAATTTGGTACTTTCGCCCAATTGCATTATCGGGTCTAATTTTATATTAAAAACCCAAAAAAATTTAAAAATTATTTTTAATACAAAATTTGTAAGTCGCCAGTATCTTGATAATACTCAAACCAAGAGTAGAAGTATTGAACCATATATGGTTGACGATATAATTTTACAATATGAGTTTAAATTATCAAAAGTTAAAAATATAAATATAGGATTAATGATTAATAATATTGAAAACAAAAGCTATATAGCAAATGGATATACTTATAGCGGAATAATAAATAATAACAGAAAGGATTTTAGCTTTGTATATCCTCAGTCAGGTACAAATGTTCTTTCGAGAATAGTGTTTTTGTTTTAGTCTCCAAACCTAACTTCTCCTAGAATTTTGCACACACATATCAAACTCTTAAACCAAACAAAATTTAAATATAAGTGATTTTATCAGAAAAATTTTTAATAAGTCATTTGCATATTAATAAAACGTGATTATTTTTGTTATAACTTTTTAAATATTCACAAACTAAAACAAAACAAATGAAAACACAAACAATGCAAATTGCTAAAAATCAATTAATTGCCCCCCCCCATACATGCACAATTATGGTCAAATCAAGGGGGTGCGGTTCACAGAAATTTAATTCTTAGTTTTTTACTTATGTTATCTCTGGTTTGGGGGTTGGATGTGTATGGGACACCAGTTACCATTAATTCAAATACTACTTGGGATATATTAAATCATCCATCTAATTTATTGCCAAACTATGACTATCGTGAAGGTATAACAGTAACTAACGGAGCAATATTAACAATATCCGGTTTAACAAACTTACAAATGAATTCAAATTCAATAATTTTAGTTAGTAACGGGGATCTTATCATTACAAATAGTATAATTTTTATGGGTGACTATTCATTAATAAGACTTTTAGGAATTCTCGGCACACCTCACTCATTGACAATGACAAACAGCAAATTAAAACCGTCAGGCACTAATTGGGCAGGAATAGAATTACTTCAAACTTATTGGCATGGTACTACTAAAATACAATATTTAACATATCCTACAATTGATCCTAACGGAAATTGCTCAAATAGCCAGTGGACAGGTGTAATATATCCTAATATTGGAAAAGTAAATATTGAAAATTCTGAAATCTACGATGCTGAAATCGGCATTAATTGTGCCCCAAATACTTATTATGGTGGCGGAGTAGTTAGGGTTAGAAATTCTAAATTTTATAATTGTAAAAAAGGAATCCGAATATCAGATTTTTATGATAATGATTATCCAAATGCCTCATATATTATGACATGTGATTTTGAATGGAACGATAATTTGACATTTCCAACAAGCAATTTAGCACATATTGAATTAGAAGAACTTTATACTGGTGCTTTAAATATTGGTGGATGTAATTTTTATAATTATAAAAATAATATAGACTATGCCAGTGAAAGAGGAATAGGAATAAATTCAATAAAATCAAATTTTTCGATTTCTAAGGATGGAGATAAATGTTGTGTAGGTCAAGATGGCAAATGCCCTGATAATTGTTTTACAAATCCATTAACCACTCAGAGAAGTAATAATTTTATAAACTTAGGATATGGAATTAAGTTTTACGGTTCAAACTCTGGTAATTTAGCCGAAAAAATAGCTTGTCGATATTCTAATTTTACAAATTGTGCCAATAGTATTTATATTGAAAATGCTCTGGATGTGGTTGTGTCTGATAATAAATTCGAAATTAGTTCTGCAACTTATGATGATTTTTTCCCAAATACATTTCTTAATAATATAGAAATATTTGATAACACATTTATAAATTCAAGTGGAGTAAGAATTTTTGACAATGAATATAAGCATGATTTAGAATATATAGTAAGTATAAAATCTGCCTCACCCGACCAATCTCAAACTTCGTTTATAAGGCATAATACATTTAACAATACTGCCGGGCTTGGTCCTTTGTGTGGTCCTCATATAATAGCAATTGACCTCTTTAACAACAACAATCATTTAGATATTACATGTAACTCATTTATTGACCAGGTATATGATATTAAAGTTGAAGAAGATGCTTCGTTAGATGATATTCCGAATATGGAGGTTAATTCAACAATTAAGAAATATAGTAGAAATACTTTTTCGGTATTGCCTCCTTGTACATCATCCCCTGTCTACCCTTGTAATGAACAAACAAATGGTTGTTCAAGCAATATTTTTAACGAAACATCGTCAACAGAAGTTAATTTGAGAATTGTTTCACAGAGTTTTGATGGAATGAGATTTCATTATTTAAGTCATCCGAATATTACATACATCCACCCATCGCCACAATGTGATCATCCAAATATTAAAAATTCAGATTGTGTAGATTGTGAAACAACATGTAATAAACTTGGAATAATGAAAACATCCAATCTTAAAGTTAAAAAATTTTTAATTAAAGATTTTTTTAGTTTTTATCCTAATCCTACAAAAAATAATGTTACAATTGAGTTAATAAATAATACATGGAATGAAAATGCCTATTTAAAAATTTATGACTTTCAAGGTCAATTAATTTATGATGTGGCTTTACTAGATAAGGTATTATCGATAAACTTGAAAGAATTAAAGATTAAAAGTGGTGTATATTGTGTTGTAATTCAGACCGATTTTAAAACGGCTTATAGTAAACTTATATTACAATAAAATAGTTAAATGGTTAAATTAATTAGAAATATTATAATAATATTTTCTGTTTGCTTTAGTAAGAATATTTATTCACAAACTAGTGCTTATTGGAGTATTGGTAGCGATAATATTTTTCATTTCAAAGATTCTACATTAATTGAACAACATAATTTAAATTTCTTTAATAATGGTAGCGCTGGAGCTATAGTTTCAAGAAGTAATGGAAACGCATTAATGTTTCATAATGTATTTAATGTTAAATGTTTTTCAAAAAGTAAAACTATCAAAAATGGAGATTCAATCGTATTTGTACCATATTATAGATCAAGTTCATTTTTTCAACGAAACGACAGCATATATGATTTGATTAATTTTTACGATACATTTCAATATGGTTTAGGATTTTCTGAGATAGAGCGTTATTATAAAAATTATAAAAAACGAAATGGTTATTTGTTTGATACACTAAAGAATTTTAAAAACGGTTTTTATTTGCAGAAAATAAAAGTTTCTTCTAATGGCATTGAGGTATTAGAAAAAAACAAATTAATTATTGAAAAATCAAATACTAAACACCATATTTATAGTATAAGTAGGGTGTCAGATTATAAATATAGAATATTATCAGGATTCAGTGGAGATTATTGTGATGATAAAATATATATTTTAGATTTATATGATGGAAATTTAAAATTAAAAGATAGCATATTGCTTCCAAACCCTGCAACTCTTTTTAAAGAGCCAATTTTTATTAAACCTAATAAAAGGAATTACAGAATACAATTTAAGTTCGTTAAATTAAACTTTTCTCAAGATAAATTATTTTTTACATTAGAAGCTGTTTTAGGAACTGATACATCTCAAATCACTATAGATTTGATTAATTACAGTGGTCTATTTTATGTAGATATTGACCCGGTATATGGTAAAATATTATCTACTCCTAAAGAAATTCTAAAATTTCAACAACCAATTGATGGCATAATTAACAAATCGCCCAATGGAAAGTATTATAAAATTCATGATCTTGTTTTTTCACCAAATGATTCTATATTATATTTTATGGAAACAGAACAAAAAATTGATTCGATAGAAAGGAAAAGAAATTTTCAATTCACTCACAGATTAAAAGCTTGGAAATACCGAAAAGAAAGTTCGTTCAACCCAGAAACAGTATTAGAACTTCATCAAAAAACTCAAGATTATGGCATTGAACCAACTATCTCAATAAATCCATTTGGTTTATTAACAATACTTTATATAAATAAATACTTTTGGGGTTTGAATGGAATTAAATTTTTAATATTAAATGAAACTAACAAACCTAAAGGACTTTTATCATCATTCAAGTCTTTTGAAACAAATGGTGGTTCCTATTCTGTAAGGGTAGAACCCGCACATTTCTTATATGATTTTGTTAGGCTTGATTCAAAAAATGATTATTCATGTGAAGCAAAAGTTTCATTTCAAAACAGGTCTGATTTAAGTGGTGGAATGAAAGATTTTACATGGTATTTTATGAAAGAAAGAGGGAAAACAGATACTATAATTGGATTTGAGCCGGAAATAATTTATACTAAAAGTGGCGATTATCCTTTTAAAGTTCACGGTTACAGCCCAAGAGGTAAAGGTTATGGTGAATGGTATATTGATACAGTTCATATAAGAATCCCTCCCAAACCCATAGCATCTTTCAAAGCTGTGGATACTGTAATTTGCCGTTACTTACCTTTAAAGTTTATCAACCAAAGCTCTGCCAAAGAATTAAAACAAGGCACACAGGAAAAATATGTGTGGACATTTGGAGATGGGAGTACTTCTTACGACAGAGAACCAACACATACTTACACCCAAACGGGCGTTTATACCGTAAGTCTTTTTTACAGCAATGGCTATTGCGACAGCACACTGGTAAAAAACCAATACATTCGCGTTGTAGATGCACCCAAGCCGGGCTTTAATACAGCAGTAGTACAGGGTTGTGTCCCTTTTACGGCTGCCATTACCGACACAGTTTCGCTTAACGTAACTAAAAAAGAATACCTTTTTAGCGATTCATCTGTTTGGCATACGATATTGTCATCCAGTATTTACCATACATTCTATAAAGCGGGTCATTACTGGGCAGTACAAAAGCTATATGGTAATACAGGTTGCATTATTCGTACAGATTCGGTGCAGTTTTTTGTAAGCAAAGGCATTTTGCCCTCTGATAGTCTTGCAATAGTTTCGGCTTCTTTTGATACATCAAACAATTTGAGAATTGAATGGCAAAGCCATCAAGCAGCCGTAAGCTACAATGTTTATCGCTCTGCAAGAGGCACGTCATACAAAATAATTGCAAATACCGAAAATACAAATTATATTGATTCGCTTTGCAGAGAACAAGCATTTTACTACAAAGTAAAAGCAGTGGACAGTTGTGGTAAGTTAACACAATCGCTTAACGAAGTAAAACCTCATTATATCACCACAAAGCGCCTGAAGCTTAACCAAGCTGCAATTATTGAACATCAAGCAGCGCAAGGCATGGGAGTAGAACAAAATCTCATACTTCAATCGTCATCTGACTTTGCAATAAATCTTGCATTAGAGCAAACAAATCCGCTCAATCCCTATCGCGATGAAAATTTTACTATATCTGGTTACCTCAGAAAATGCTACCGTATTCAAGCCGAACACAATGGTAAAAAGGTTTACAGCAATTATGAATGTATAAATTACGAGCCTTTGGTTTATATACCCAATGCCTTCAGCCCAAACGGAGATGGAAATAACGAAGTCTTTAAGCCAAGCGTTATAGGTATAATATCTTACGAACTTAAAATTTTTAATCGCTGGGGGCAATTAATCTATAAAGGCAACACCTCCTGGGACGGAACAATATCGGGCAAGACAGCGGAACAAGGAGTTTATTTCTTTAACCTTAGGCTCAGCAGAAACGACCTACAAAACGAAATTCACAGCGGAATGGTGCATTTGTTGAGGTGAGAGTTATTAATAAACAATATTATTTTTGACTTTTAGCTTCCAAGCTCATCACTTAGAATTTTTTGACGTTTGCGAGCTTCTACAGAAAAAAGGCTGCTATTGTATTCAAATATTATTTTTTCATAAGTTTCTTTAGCTTTAAGCTTATCTTTTAATTTGTATTCATAAATTCTTGCCAGATTAATCAAGGCATTATCTGCAAGAATATCGCTACCATAAAGATTTATTACAGATTCATATAATTTTATAGCCATTGCAAAATCTTTCTTTTTTTCCATAATCCTTGCTTTTGCAAAAAGAATATCATCTTCAAGATCGTGTTTTGGAAAAAGAAATGGAAACATATTAAGAATTTCTAAAGCTTTATTTAAATTATTTTGATAAATCAACAAATCGGCTTTTGCAAATTGTTCAAGAGCATCAGTTGTACTGTCTAAACCGGTATTTTCTTGTATCATCAATGCAAGTTCAATAGCATCATTCGAAATTAACTGCGAAGTGGCAGTTTTAAGAATATCAAGTTGTTCCTTTGCCCATTCAAAATCTGCATTAAAGTATGAAAGACGAGCATTTCTGAATTTGGCTTCTTGCCCGAGAGGGTCTTCTTTAAAGTCTTTATCAACTTGGCTGTAAAGTAGCTGAGCTTCCCAAATATCACCACTTATAAGATATGCATCGCCAAGTTGTAATTTCGCTTCAGCAACAAATCTTGCAGAAATACCGGGTATTGTATTTATTTCTTCAAGTAATGCAATAGCTTTAGTCAAATCGTATTGATAATACATATACAAATCGGCAAGTTGTTTAATGCTTCTTGCAGTTTGCGAAGTTTTACCAAATTTTGTAAAAAATTGATTATATTCAACAATACAAGAATTTACATAATTTGCACTGTCATTGTAACCGGTAGTTATTACATTATATTTGGTTTCGAGCAATCCATAATTTGCACTAATAAAATAACTGCCGTTTTCTCCAAGTGAAATTATGTATTTAAGACTTTTTACGGCAGTTTCAAAATCATTATTTGATAAACAAATTTGTGCAAGTTCAATTAATCGGCGACCTTCGCCTTTTTCGCGTTTATCAATAGCTATACTTTGTCTGTAAGCTCCTGCAAAATCACGATTTTGAATAAAAATCCAAATAAATAAATCATCAAAAATTACTTTATCAGGATGCTTAGAAATGCTTTCTATACATTTTTGTTTTAAATATTCAACATCTGTTATATTGTCAAATAATTTTATAAAATATTCTTTAGTTTTATCAAAGTTATTGTCAGAGATTATCAGATTTTTTATACATTCATCAATTAGTTCTTTGTTTCTTCCGGTAAGAACAAACAAATCGAGCAGGTTTTCTGAATAAATATTTTCATTGTTTAATATTTGTCTAACCTTAATATATGCTGATATTGCATAATCAGGCAAATCACGACGGAGAAATGCAGTAGCAAGTTGTACTGTTCCATTTTTATTTTTTTCGAGAGAGGCTATTAAGTTGTTATAAATTTCGCTGGCTTCATTATTTTTTAATTGTTTTTGCAAAATGTATCCTTGGTCAACTTTATAAAAATAATTATCAGGAAAATGTTTTACCTGTTTTTTTATCATTTTTTCTGCATCATTCCAATATTTTAGCTCTATGTAACATGTAAGCAGATTAATGTAATAATATGGCGATGAATTGTCTTTTTTGAGAAGTTTTTCGTAAAGAATTGAAGCTTTTTCAAATTCTCTGTTATTTAAAAATTCAGCAGCCAACTCTTCGTCACTTACCTGGCTATATACTTGAAATGAAAATAAAATTAAAAGAAGTCCAAAAATTCTCATTTTTACTGCAAATATCAAACGTATTTGATAAATAATTGTTGCTTTAGGTAAATATCTTTCATTTTTTATTAAAACAGCAACAATTAAATAAAATTATCTTTGCAAAAATAAAATGGCATTAATACCGATAAACATAAAAGATGGGTCATTCAAGCAAGAAGATGTAATAGTGGGAATTGATCTTGGCACCACCAACAGCTTAATTGCAATTATTGATTCAAATACAAAAAAACCAAAAATTTTGAAAGCCAATTTTGATGATATACTTGTACCATCTATTATATATCTTGGCAAAAATAAACAAACTATAGTAGGCAATAAAGCAAAGAAACACCTAATTGAAGAGCCTCAAAATACAATATTTTCAGTAAAAAGACTGATGGGTAAATCATATAAAGATGTTGTAGAAAATATTACAACAAAATCATATAAAATAATAGACGACAATAATGATAGTCTTGTAAAAATAGAGGTTGAAGGTAGGTATTATACACCTGTTGAACTTTCATCTTATATATTAAAAGAACTAAAAAATATTGCCGAAACAGAATTGAATAATAAAATATCAAAAGCTGTAATTACAGTGCCAGCTTATTTTAATGATGCACAGCGTCAGGCAACACGCGATGCCGGAAAACTTGCAGGACTTGATGTTTTGAGAATAATAAATGAACCTACTGCCGCCAGCCTTGCTTATGGAATTGGAATTGAACAAAACCAAAATCAAACAGTAGCAGTATATGATTTAGGTGGTGGAACTTTTGATATTTCAATTTTGAAAATTAATGAAGGTATTTTTGAAGTATTATCAACCAATGGAGATACAAACCTTGGAGGTGATGACTTTGACCATGAAATAGTAAAATATTGGATTGAAAATTTCTTTGATAATCAAAATTTAAAAATAAATAATTTTGATATGCAGAAACTGAGAATTGAAGCTGAAAATGCTAAAAAATATTTAAGTGAACATGAAAACTTTTCAATTGATATTTCAATTAATAGCAGAATAACAAAACTCGAATTATCATTGATAAAATTAGAAGAATTGATAAAACCAATAGTTGACAAAACAATAAAATCATGTTTTAATGCAATGAATGATGCAGGCTTGAAAAACTCAGATATTGATGAAGTGATAATGGTAGGGGGCAGCACCCGAGTGAAACTTGTAAAAAATGAAATAAAAAAATTTTTTGAAAAGAAAGAACTTCACGACAAACTAAACCCTGATGAAACTGTAGCACTTGGTGCAGCAATAGAAGCAGATATACTTGCCGGTAACAGAAAAGACATTTTATTGCTTGATGTAACGCCACTTTCGCTTGGAATAGAAACAATGGGAGGATTGATGGATGTAATAATACCACGCAATGCAAAAATACCGCAGAGCATTGCAAAGCAATATACAACTTCAAAAGATGGGCAATCAAATTTAAGGATAAGCATTTTTCAGGGAGAACGCGATAATGTGAGTTTTAATAGAAAACTTGGCGAGTTTAATCTTACCGGAATACCTGCAATGCCGGCAGGTTTGCCCAAAATTGAAATATCATTTATGCTTGATGCAGATGGGATTTTGAAAGTTAAAGCAAAAGAATTGCGCTCGTCAGTAGAGCAAAAAATTGAAGTAAAACCTCAATATGGTCTTACCGATGAAGAACTTGAAAAAATGTTGCTTGATTCATTATTGCATGCCGGCGAAGATGTTAAATATCGTTCACTTACAGAAGCACAAACTGAAGCAGAACAATTAATTTATACAACTTTGCGTTTTATCGAGAAAAATAAAAATGAACTTAGTAATGATGAAATTGAGCAAACAAATAATTTTGTAGAACAATTAAAAAATTCAATAAAATCAGAAAGCAAAGACGAAATTTTAAAAGCACATGACATACTCAACGATTTCACAAAGCCATTTGCTGAAAGACTCATGGATAAAGCAATTGCATTTGCTATTAAAGGTAAAAAAATTGATTAATATTAAAATTTCTTTATTTGTTATTTTATCATTTTTTGCAATTAACAAAGCAAAATCTCAGAATTATGTAGGTGATGATAAATTCAAAGCCGGACTAAAAGCCGGTATAAGCATTAATATGTTGAATGGCGACGCTTTTACTAAATCATATATTGTACGTGGATATTCTCTTGGATTGTATTATCGCTATAAGTTCAAAAACGGTTTTCATTTTCAAACAGAGTTTACACCTGCAATTAGAGGAGCAAGATTTAATAATAAAAGTGATACCGGATATCAAAAAATAAATTTATTATATATTGACCTAAGCCAAATTATAATAAAAGATTTAATAAAAAACAGTAATACACATTGTATGCTTGCCGGAATTCAGCCTTCTGTATTATTACAATCGTGGGTTTACAATTCGTATTTCCAACTGTCGCCGGCGGCTCGTGATATTGCTTTGAATGGTATGGATTTTTTTGTAGTGGCAGGATATCAGTATAATAAAAAATCTTTTGGCATACAGAGTATGGTAAAATTAGGACTTACAAATATTAACAGAGGCTTAAATATGCATGACCACAATGGAAAAAGGCTGGGTCCTACAAATGATAAAGGAAAAATTCATAATTTTAGCTGGGAACTATCTCTAACTTTTTAAAATATTAAACATAAAAAATATAAAGTAGCAATAATTGGGGGAGGAGCAGCCGGTTTTTTTTGTGCTGCTCAACTTGTAGATATTTTACCACCTAATGAAATTGTAATCCTTGAAAAAGATACTAAAGTATTGCAGAAAGTAAAAATTTCAGGTGGCGGGAGATGCAATGTTACACACAGTTGTGGCGACATTGGCGAATTTGCTAAAAATTATCCACGTGGGCAAAAAGAACTTTTGGGGGCGTTTTACAAATTTTCGCCCGAAGATACAATAAGTTGGTTTACACAAAACGGAGTATTTCTTAAAACAGAATCAGATGGCAGAGTTTTTCCTGTGTCAAACAATTCGCAAACTATAATTGATTGCTTATTGAAAAATACTTTAGATAAGGGAATTGAAATTAAAAAATGTTTTGAAGTTAGCAGTTTTGAATATGCTGAGTATTGGAAAATATGCTCAGATAATGAAATTATTTATTCTGAAAAATTGCTAATATGCAGTGGTGGAAACAAAAACTTTATGAATACAATTGAACAAAACACAAATCATGCAATTGTGAGCCCCATACCTTCACTATTCAGTTTTTTATCAAACGATGAAGTTTTGAAAAATCTTGAAGGTATAACTCTTGAAAATGTATTATTGACTATAGCAGATGAAAAAATTTCATCAACAGGAGCAATGCTTGTGACTCATAAAGGTATTAGTGGTCCTGCTGTATTAAAACTAAGTTCTATAGCAGCAAGATTACTTTATGAAAAAAATTATAACTTTAGTTTGTGTATTAATTGGGCTGCAAGTATTTCAAAAAATCAAATACTGGAATTACTTATACTACATAAGAAAAACCATGGAAGCAAGGTTTTACAGAATTTAGGAATTGGAATACCATTAAGAATATGGAAAAATATACTTAATTGTTATTTCTATGATATTGCCAATAAAAAAATATCGGAAGTTAAAGATAAGACTCTTGAAAATATTGCCGAATTTGTTTTTTTAACAAAAATTATAATTACGGGTAAAAGTACTAATAAAGATGAATTTGTAACATCAGGAGGAGTTTCGCTAAGTGAAATTGATTTTAAAACATTTCAAAGTAAAATTCATAAAAACTTGTATTTTGCCGGAGAAGTATTAAATATTGACGCATTTACTGGTGGATACAATTTTCAGGCAGCCTGGACAGGAGGATATTTAGCAGCACAGTCAATATTAGAAAACTATAAATAAAAAAATATTAGGTTTGCCTAAAATGGAAAACGAATTAAAAGTACCCAAAATAGATGTTGACAAGGTTTTTAAAGAAAAAAACCCAACATTATATAAGTTTATGCCTCGTTTTATAATAAGTTTTATAAAATGGATTTTACATCAGAGAGACATAAACTCACTATTATCAAGAGGTAAAGGACTAAATGGTATAGAATTTTCAGAATTTGTGTTAAAAGATTTAGGAATAACAATAAAATACAAAGGGATAGAAAATGTTCCTGAAAGTGGCAATGTTATAATAGCTTCAAATCACCCACTTGGAGGGATAGATGGAATTGCATTAATAAATATGATGGGAAAAGTGAGAAGTGATTTAAAATTTATTGTAAACGATATATTATATCAAATTCCAAATTATGAAGGAATGTTTATACCGGTAAACAAACATGGAGTAAACCCAAAATCAAGTTTGGAAACAATAGAAAAAATTTATGCATCGCAAGAAGCAGTTTTGATATTTCCGGCAGGCTTATGCAGTAGAAAAATAAAAGGAAAAGTAATTGATATTGAATGGAACAAAAGTTTTATAAATAAATCATTAAAATATAATAGCCCTGTAGTACCTATATTGATTAATGCTAAAAACAGCAAACTTTTTTATAATATAGCCACATTTAGAAAATCCTTAGGTTTAAAAATAAATATTGAAATGTTTTTATTGCCACGTGAAATGTTCAGACAAAAAGGAAAAACTTTTGAAATAATTATTGGCAAACCAATACCTTCATTAGCTTTTAAAGAAGGCAAAAGTGAAAAGTGGGCAAGAAAAATAAGACATTTTATTTATGAGTTTAGGAATAATCCACAAATTGATTTTAATGATTTTTTGAATAAAAAACGTAATTGAAAATTTTATTAAATTAATAAAACAATTATGTTTGCCAAAATAGGTATGGAGCAAATTATTGACAAAATATCAAGAACAGAAATTAAAAAAGAACTCACTAAAGATATTTTTGTGAGACCTACCAATAACAGTTCAAACGAAATTTATATTTTTAAAGCTGATAATTCGCCCATATTAATGCAAGAAGTAGGACGACTTAGAGAAGAAACATTCAGACTTGCAGGTGGCGGAACTGGTAAAAAAGTAGATATTGACGAATTTGATATTGGTATAAATTCTTATAGCCAACTTATAGTATGGGATCCAGAAGATGAAGAAATAACAGGCGGATATAGATTTATAAAAATACCCGACTCAATTGACAGTAACGGAAACTATCATCTTAGCACATCAGAAATATTTGTTTTTTCTGAAAAATTAAAAAATGAGTTTTTCCCATACACTATTGAGTTAGGTAGAAGTTTTGTGCAAAAAAAATATCAGCCGAGTTCGGAATTTAGAAAAGGTTTATTTAGTCTTGATAATTTATGGGACGGACTTGGTGCCCTTATGGTTCTTAATCCTCAAATAAAATATTTCTTTGGTAAAGTAACCATGTACACCCATTTTAATAAATTAGCTCGTGATTACATACTTACATTTATGAATTACTATTTTCCTGACCATGATAAATTGATTTACATTAGCAATCCTTTAGAAATGGAAAATGATACTACAGATTTTTTAAGTAAAATTAAAGATTTGCCATATAAAGAAGGACATGCACTACTCAGTAAACTTGTAAGAGAACTTGGAGAAAATATTCCACCATTAATAAATAGCTATATGAACCTTAGTCCCACTATGCGTACTTTTGGAACTGCTATTAATGATCATTTCGGATACGTAGAAGAAACAGGAATTATGGTAAACATTGATGATATTTTTCCTTCAAAAAAAGAAAGACACCTTAACTGGTAAAATCATAAATCCCAAACAGTTCTTTTCCCTTCCTTTCTATATTTTTTTATATTTATCCAAAATGCAATTAGCAAATACAAAATAATAGAAGAACCAAGCGTACCAAAGGTTATATAAAGAAAATACAATCTTATTCGCTCAGTTTTTATACCCATTTTTTTGGCTATAAAAGTGCAAACACCAAAAACACTTTTTTCTAAAAAAAATTTTAATGAATTAATCTGTGACATTTTTTAAAATTTTGTATCCTATATTGCAATTTAGGCATTTTAACTTATTACAATATTCGTTGTTTAATTGTAAAATTGCTTGTGTTTGAAAAGAGTTTTTTGGGAAAATATCAAATGTATTCCACTTTTTGATAATTGAATTTTTCTCGGCAGGCAATTTTTGCAATATATCAATTGATTGCTCTTTTAACTCATCAGAATCTTTGTATTTACCATAAGCAAACAGAAAAGGTACAACAGTATTAATTATAATATTGTGTACAGAAAAAGTGCCGAATTTTTTTATTTTTTTTGATGATTCAGTTTCAAAGTTGTAATGATTTTCCCAAAACTTTGATGTGTTGGTATCTAAAAGTGATTCAATAAACTTTATGTCAGGATTTTCAACGATTTTAGAAAAAATATTTTCTGATTTATGAATTAAATAAGCTAATTGAGCAATTCTAATTGTTGGAAAATTAGCCGGCATTAATCTTAAAAATTTCCATGATTCTTTTGTTAATTCAATCAAATTATATTTTGTTTTTAAAAATCTGAATTCTTTTTTTAGTTCCAAAAAGTACTCATTGGTAAAATTATCATTCAAAAATCCTGCAACTCCAAATAATAGTGCCTCTACTTGTACTATGCTATTTTTATGTTTTGATAATATTTTAAGTGGAAGATGCTTAGCTAAACTAATAAAAATTTCTGAGTTTATTTTTAATCCATACGACCAAGCAACCATTTCGTAAAATGACTGTTGCCAGTCGTTTTTACTGTTTTCAAGATTTGCAAAAATATCTTTTGTTTTATTTTCGAGTCTTTCTGCAACCAATCTCTCTTCCCACAAATCCAATGTAATTGAATTTATATTTCTTATAAAATAACTACAAGGTATTGCATTTTTGTTATTCATTAAGTAGTTGAATCTATCCAACAGTTCATTTTTTACTTTGTCTTTTAGTGTTATACAAGTTATTTCAGTTCCATCACAGCGAAATGCAGGTTTGTCGTATTGCCAGCATACATGCAGAATAGTATTGTTGTAAGATTTATCTCTATTATGGTTATGCAATTGCCAGTCACTTGATTTTACATGTATTTCTATACTACCCGCTAAAATCGTATTATTAATTTTAATTATTGCATTTAAAAAATCAGGACCTGCATCATTATTTGCTGTACCGCGATTTATTATTTGTATATCACAATAGTCGGTACTTTTGATTTCTTTTGTTTCAAACAATAGGCTTTGCCAAATAAAATGTAATAGGTCTTCTTTCATTAGATAGTTATATTCGTAAAGCAAGTTACGAAAAAAATCAGAATAATTTCATTTTATTTTTTAGAAATTTATTAAATAACAAAAGGTCGCCAAATTGACGACCTTTTGTTTAAAATTTTTAATACTGTCCTTTTATTACTTTGCAGCAGGAGCAGCAGCAGCAGTAGAATCAGCAGCTGGAGCAGCAGCAGTAGAATCAGCAGCTGGTGCTGGTTCAGTTACTTCTTCTGTAGCTTCAGTTTGTGTTGAATCTGTGTTTTCTTCTGTAGTTTCTGTAGAGTTGTTACAAGCTACGAAACCAAAAGTAGCGATAATAGCGAAAATTGCAATAAACTTTTTCATTTTTTTTAAATTATTTTTTCAGTTAAACGGTTGCAAAAGTATAGTTATAGAATTAAACATGCAAGATTTTTTTTATTTTTTTCTAAAAAAGATAAATAAAGGAATTCCGGTGAATGAAAAATTTTCTCTAAGTCTGTTTTCGAGAAACCGTTTATAGCTTTCTGGTACGTACTGAGGAAGGTTACAAAAAAATGCAAAACATACTTTTTTTGCAGGCAATTGTGTTATATATTTTATTTTAACATATTTCCCTTTTGTAGCAGGAGGTGGTGTTTTTTCAATTATTGGCAATAAAACATCATTTAGTTTTGAGGTAGATACTCTTTTCGATAGGTTTTTATACACTTCCAGTGCGGTTTCCATCGCTTTAAAAATTCTTTGTTTGCTAAGAGCAGATACAAAAATGATAGGAATATCAGTAAATGGTGCGGTTTTGTGTTTTATTTTTTCTTCGTAATCTTTAACTGTATTTGTTTCTTTATTCTCTACCAAATCCCACTTATTTACAACTATCACTATGCCTTTGCCATTTTTTTGTGCTAAATGAAACAGATTTATATCTTGGCTTTCTAAACCATCTTTAGCATCAATCATTAAAATTACAACATCAGAATCTTCAATAGCTTTAATGCTTCTCATCACGCTGTAAAATTCTATATCATCAGTTACTTTACCTTTTTTGCGAATTCCGGCGGTATCTATTAAAATAAAATTTTTGCCGTAATAATTGTAGTGTGAATGAATACTGTCTCTGGTTGTCCCCGGAATATCTGTTACAATATTTCTTTCTTCGCCAAGTAAAGCGTTACACAATGAGCTTTTACCAACATTTGGTCGTCCAACGATTGCTATTTTAGGATATTTTTCTTCTTCTTCAATAGTTTTTTCAGGTAATGCTTTTACTATTTCATCGAGTAGTTCGCCTGTACCAAATCCTGATATTGATGCTATTGGAAATATATTGTCAAAACCTAGTTCATAAAATTCATGTCGATATTCTAATCTGAAATTGTTGTCTGTTTTATTTATTGCCACAAATACAGGTTTGCCAGATTTACGCAAAATTCTGCCAAATTCTTTGTCTTCTTCTGTAACTCCGCTTGTGCAATCAACCATAAAAATTAAAGCATCTGCCTCTTTTACAGCAATCAACACCTGATTACTTGTGTTTTTTTCAAAAATATCTTTTGAATCTGAAACAAAACCACCTGTATCTATAACAGTAAACTCAATGCCTGTCCATTCACATTTCCCGTAATGCCTGTCGCGTGTTACTCCGCTTACATCGTCAACAATGGCTTTTCGCTCTTCTACCAACCTGTTGAATAAAGTTGATTTTCCTACATTAGGTCTTCCTACAATTGCTACGATACTCATTTTTTGTTATTTTTCAGTATATCCAAATCGCTTTAGTTCTTTATCGCTGTTTCTCCAGTTTTTTTTGATTTTAATAAATACATCAAGAAAAATCTTTTTATCAATAAACTTTTCAATATCCAATCGGGCTTCACTTGCTACTTTTTTCAGTGCAAGTCCGCCTTTGCCTATTAATATTATTTTTTGTGATTCGCGTTCTACAAAAATGGTTGAACTTATTTTAACTATATTTTCTTCTTCCTTAAAGCTGTCTATTACTATTTCTACTGAGTATGGTATTTCTTTTTCGTAATAAAATAATATTTTTTCTCTTATAATTTCGCTTAAAAAAAATCTTACATTTCTGTCGCTTAGTTCATCTTCTGGAAAATATGGCGGATGTTCGGGTGATATTTCAAGTAAAAAATTTAACATTCTTCCCTGATTGAAAGGATGTAGTGAAGAATAAGGAACAACACCATAAAAAATTCCGGCATTCTTCCATTTTTCGGTTTGTTCTGTTATTTGTTGTTCGTTTAGTTTGTCAACCTTATTCAAAATAAGGATTTTTTTACCATCGAATTTTGAAAGAATTTCTGAAACTTCATTTCCAAGTTCAGCATCAGCCTGGTCATGTACAAGCATTAGTATATCGGCATCTTCAAGGCTTTCTTTTACCGAGTTCATCATTGCTTCCTGCATTTTGTATTTTGGAAGTATTATTCCGGGTGTATCAGAAAAAATAAGCTGATATTCGGGTGTTGAAATAAAACCTTTTATTCTATGGCGTGTGGTTTGTGCTTTGGGTGATACTATGCAAAATTTGTATCCCATAAGTGAGTTTAAAAAGGTTGATTTTCCTGCATTAGGCTTGCCTATTATTGTTATAAAAGCAGATTTGTGCATTTAATTAAAATTTTTATATGTTTATATAAAAAATCCCAACCCGTTATTGTCGAATTGGGATAATTTGTATTTGGTTGCGGGGACAAGACTCGAACTTGCGACCTTCGGGTTATGAGCCCGACGAGCTACCACTGCTCCACCCCGCGATTTTTGGAGTTGCAAAAGTAAGCTTTTTTGCTAATTATGCAAAATTTAAGATTTATTATTTTTTTCAAATTTCATAAACTCAAGTTTTATATATATTTTTAAAGTAAAAATAATTTTTTTAAAACTTGTTTAATTAAAAAATAACTATTTATATTTGTTACTCTAATTTAAAATAACATGAAAACTAAACAAAATTTCATTTCAAAATTAAGGCAGTTAAAATTAAGCAAATTTTAATGACCATGTCGTTGATTTTATGCACTATTTATGCCCAAAGTCAGGATTATATTATCCATGACAACTCTTTATTAATTCCTGACGTACCCACACCATTTTTGCAAACCAATCCCTATCCCTTAGGTACTACTACACCCTGTAAACTTGAAGTAGGAAAATCATTTAACTCTATGTCTTACCGAGCAATTTTTTATGGCGGTAATATTGGAGTATCACAAAGTACATCAACATTTGGAAATTATTTAGGTAAGTGGAGTTTTACAGGAGCATGGCAAAAGAAAACACTATCGGGCTTACCTGTGCAATACACATTTATCCCGGGAATTAATTACCTTGTAAACTATCATCGTTGGGGCGATTACGCGGCACATTTCGGACTAAGAGCTACAAGCACTACAAGAAACGATTCTTACCCCGAAGGAATTTCTTATACCGAAGCACCTCAAAAAGATGCCGTAATAACATGGGCTTATGAAACAGGAGCTACACCAAACAGGCTTATTTTTCAAACAATAGAAGGAGTAGATACCACTGTTCCAAAGCCTGAAGATGTAGAACACGAGTGGGCAACAATACTCAGTAATGGAAACATAGGCAGCGGTACAAGCAACCCTACTGCACAGTTTCAGATAAAACCTTTGAGTACACCCGGTACGCCATTATTTGATATATTAAATGGAAGCAATAGTTCTATATTTAGTTTTTTTGAGGGTAGTTTAGGAGGGGTTTTTAATTCTGTTGGGCAACATTCAATTTCTTCACCTCTTGGCGTTACATCCGGCACATATAAACCTTTTTCAGTAAATAATCAAAATGGCGTTGAATTGTTTTCAGTGAGAGATGATGCTAATACTGCTCTGAATACAAATTTGTGGATAAACACACCAAATTCTACAGGTAATCCTTTAATGATAAGTAAAACCATAGGCGGAGTTATATCTAATTTATTGCAAATTGCCAATAATGGAAACATTACTATCCATAGCCTTGCTAATCTTGTTCCTTATGGACAAGCATTGACTTTAGCTGTTGACCATGATGGTGTAATAATACCAGGAACGGGTACATATATTCCTTGGTTGAGTTCTGGGAACTCTCCGAGTTCTTCTTCTATAATATTCGGGACAAATAATGCATCTGATATTAATCTTGTAGCAGGTGGGGTTAATTACGGGATAATAAAGGGTAATTCTTCGCAATATGAAGGTCATATTGAATTAAAGAAACCAATAGCTATTGGGGGTTACCCAAGTGGTATTTATAGTGGTACATTTTACCCTGACCGTTTTGCTACTACTACACATACATCAACTTTAACCCTTGAGGGTTTATCGCCTTATATGCATTCAAACAGACTTAATCAGAGAATATTAATATGTAAAAATAATCAAGAAGTTACATTTGATGTTGGATATGATGCTTTAAGTTTTTTTAATAACAGGCATTATATTATGAGAGATCGGGTTGATTTATTTATAGATCCTTCAACACTTAATCCCTATCTATCAATTTATGAAAATTTAGGAGAAGCTCATTTTGTTGGTACTTCTATTTTTGATAATGATACTAAATTTAATTCATTATTACCATTAAATGGTGGTATGGGGGGTACAAGTAGTATTGGTTCATCGTCTGATTATTGGCAATATATCTATGGTCAAGTCGGCAATATCTCATTATCAGATATTAGATTAAAAGAAAATATTGTACAATTAAAGTTTGGGTTAGTTGATGTTCTTAAAATGAAATCGTACTCTTATAACTTTAAGTCAGGAAATGAAATCCACTATGGATTTATTGCTCAAGATTTAAAAAAGATATTTGGAAATACAATTATTCATGGTGTTGAGACAGATTCTACATATATTGGTGTTATTTATGAAGAATTAATTCCTGTTTTAACGAATGCTATTCAGGAACAACAGAGAATGATAGATAGTTTACGATTTAAATTAGAAATTATTTATTCCTCAAATTCAATTAAAACTGAATTAAATCCAAGTTCACAAAAAGAAAATATTAATAAACAGCCTATTCTATTTCAAAACAGTCCTAATCCATTTAAAGGTATTACATTTATAGATTATTTTATACCTTATAATGCAGAAAATGCATTTATAAAACTTGTTGATAAAACGGGTAGAATAATTAAAGTGTTTGCAATTAATAATTTAAATTTTGGTCAATTGGAGCTTAATTGTGATGAATTAGCGAATGGTACTTACTACTATAGCTTACTTGTAGATGGAAAGTTGATTGATACTAAAAAAATGTTAATCCTTGAAAAGGGGGATTACTAATATCTTATTAATTTTATAGTATTTTGAGATTTGCAAGTTATTTATTTATTTTAATAGGTTTTCATTGCTATTCCCAAAACTTTCAATGGGTTAAACAAGCTGGGGGTAATAGTAAAGATTATTATCCTTTATGTAAGAGTGTATCAAATGGTAGCACCATTGTAGTGTGGCGATACTCAAACACTACATCAATTGATAGTTTTAAAACACCTATTCAAAATTCCATCTATCCATTTGTTGTGACATTTTTAAATACTTCAGGGAAGGTTAAATGGATTTGGAAGCCCGATAGTTGTTTCTATGAAATTACTCCTTTCGATATAAATTATTCTGAAAAATTGTCCAGAATTTTTATTGCAGGCTTTTTTTCAAAAGAAGCAACAATTAATAAGGTTAATTATAAAGGTGTAAACAACTCATTTATTTTAAGCATTGATACCAATGGGTTTATGGATAGAATTTATGTATTATCTTTAGATACAGGATCCGTTGTTTTTGAAAGTATTGATATTACTGAAGAAGGTGAGCCAGTTGCTGGTGCTTATTATACAATAAATAATAAGTATCCTAACTCTAATTTTTCCATACCAAATACAAATATTTCCTTAAAAAAAACATGCACTTTTATTTTAAAATTAGATACAAACTTAAATCCTAAAATTGCTTCAATCATCGCATTAGGCACAAAAGTAGGTTATATGAAACTAAATAAATATAAAAACAATTCCTTTTTAATTTCACATTCCTTTTTGGATACTTTTTTTATTGGAAGTAACAAATATTATTACGGTTCAAAAGTTATGTCCTCTCATCTTACTAAAATTGATAATGATTTGAAAATTATAAAGAACTCATTGCTTTATACCTGTAATACATTTAGTATTATTAATTCATTTAAGTCATTAAGCACAGGTGAAGTTATGGTTGGAGGAGTGTTTGACGATTCAATTAGTATAATAAAGAAAAGATTTAAAAAGACAAGTATTCCTCTTTTAGCATGCTTTGATTCTTTATTTAAAATAAAATGGATTAAACTTCCTACTTCAAATTATGTCGATAATATATCTGGCCAAATTAATTCGATTGATATAACCGAAAATTATATTTATGCTGGAGGAGTTTTTAGAGGTAATTTACATTATGATAATATTGATATGGATGATTCTTCAGGTATGTTCTGGTTCTTTAAAATAGATAATAGAGGTAACTTTTTGTGGATGGAAAGGATAGCATTTTCTTTAAATACTCAATTTTTGACTAATATAAGTGCTAACAATAGAAAAGAAGTTGTAATGGTTGGTTTCATTAATGGTATAGTGACTTTAAACGGTATAGTCTACTATACTAATTCTGGATACCCTGACATTCTAATTATAAAAATCCACGACATCGACATCCTCCGAGGCTACGTTTCTCCCGGTCCATACTGTGCGGGAGATACCATTAAAGTACCATATACCAAAAACGGAGATTTTAACAAAGACAACCAGTTCATAGCCCAACTAAGCGATGAAAAGGGAAACTTTGAGGGCGGCGAACGCGAACTCGGGCGTATAACAAGCGATACGGATGGAGTAATAAAAGGAATACTGCCAATGTTTGATGTGCAAAGCAGCCCACATTACAGAATAAGAATAATCAGCACCAGCCCCGTAGTGCAGAGCTATTACAAATACGATACATTAAGGCTTTTGATATACAGCAAAGACACCGCCAATGCAGGAGCAGATACTTCAATTTGCAATGGAACGAGCTTAAAACTTACAACAAGCGGAGGCAGCCTCTGGCACTGGAGCCCTGGAGAATTAACCACAGACAGCATATTGAAAACAACAACTGCATTTCCTGATAAAACCACAAAATACAGAGTAATAATAAGCGACAGCAGCGGATGCGGCAAAACAGATACTGCTTATAAAATGGTTTATTTAAAACCGCCACTTAAAATAAAAGGCTTGCCCTTAGATACCCATGTGTGTAAAAACGATCAAGTATATTTAAAGATAAAACCTAATGGTGGCTTAGGTAATAATTATAGTTTTGAGTGGCTTTCGCAATACAATGTATCGCTTGGTTTAAGCGACACAATCAGACTAAAAATTACCAGCCCAATGTATGTAAAAGCCGTATTAAGCGATGGGTGTACTGTAAGAAATGATACCCAAACAATAAGTATTAAATATAAAAACATAGCTTTTTCTCAGCTTTTAGCAGATACATTATTATGCAGCAATACTGAAACTCTACTAAAACTAAGACCTTCTGACGGCGAAACAAAAAATTACTTTTATTATTGGTATTCTCCATTAAATGAAATTTTATCAAATACCGATACTCTGCGGTATAAGCCAGTACAGAATACCATTCTAAAAGCCATAATTACAAATGTGTGCAACGAAATAAGTGATACGTCATTTGTTAAAATTACCGTACCCGAGGCAATAAACAACAATATAGAAAAACCCTCTTGTTTCGACAGCAGTTTAACACTTACTGTAAAAGCAACAGGAGGATTTAAAAACATACTTACTCATGTTTGGTACCGAGCCTCAAAGCCAATAGACATAGGCAAAACCTTAAATTTAGATGGAATAAAAACAAAACAAAAAATTACAGTAAAAAGCAGTGATTACTGCAAAACCGAAAAGAAAGACAGCATAGAATTAATACCTGAGCCCAAAGCTATAATTAAACTTTCAAAAGATACTATATGTGAAAACGATAATTTAATAATACAAAACCAAAGCACATCATATACTGAGATTGTATCAAGTATAAACTGGGAAAACAACAAAAATAAACTTCAAAACAAAGACACATCAATAACCCTTAAAAATACAGGTTTGCAATACATAAAACTTAATATTACAGACAGCATAGGTTGTAAGGCTTCAGATTCGGCAAAAGTTCAGGTAATACAAAATCCGGAAGCTACATTTTATATAACACCTCAAAACCCTACTGTTGACAATGGCAGCATAGAACTTAGCCCCCAAAACAAAGAATATACAGAATACTTATGGCAAATAGGCAATGATTTGAA
The DNA here is from genome assembly GCA_020849295.1 of Bacteroidia bacterium. Taxonomy (GTDB): domain Bacteria; phylum Bacteroidota; class Bacteroidia; order NS11-12g; family UBA9320; genus JABWCE01. The sequence continues at coordinate 262,004 of JADLGN010000005.1, read as the reverse complement.
AATAAAACATAGATATTGGAGCATAGTGCGACTGCCTGTGTTTGATACTTCGACTTATAAAGCAACATTAATTGTAAAAAACAAATATGCTTGTACAGATACAGTAAGCCAAACAATAAAAATAGCAGAATCAGATGCATTTTATATACCAAACGCCATAAGTAACAATAATGACGGACTAAACGACGAATTTGCACCATACGGCTGGAAGGTAGAAAGTTACCAAATGCTAATAGTAGCACGAACAAACCAGGTGGTTTACAAGGGCAGCACCCCATGGCACCCAACCCATGAAGAAGGCGTATATGCTTACCTGATAAAAGTAAAATTTAAAGACGGTTCAGAAAAGAATTTCAAAGGGTTAGTGCATGTATTGAGATAGAAAAAAATAAAGAAATATTTAAAAAAACTTGATTAATTGAAAAATAACTATATATATTTGTTACTCTAATAAAAAATAACATGAAAACTAAACAAAATTTCATTTCAAAATTAAGGCAGTTCAGCAGTTCAGCAGTTCAGCAGTTCAGCAGTTCAGCAGTTCAGCAGTTCAGCAGTTCAGCAGTTCAGCAGTTCAGCAGTTCAGCAGTTCAAATTTAAGCAAATTTTAATGACCATGTCGTTGATTTTATGCACTATTTATGCCCGAAGTCAGGATTACATTATCCATGACAACTCTTTATTAATTCCAGATGTACCTACGCCATTTTTGCAAACAAACCCTTATCCCTTGGGGACAACTACACCCTGCAAACTTGAAGTAGGAAAAACATTTAACTCCATGGCTTACCGTGCTGTTTTTTATGGTGGTAATATTGGTGTATCGCAAAGTACATCTACATTTGGTAATTACTTAGGCAAATGGAGTTTTACAGGTGCCTGGCAAAAGAAAACACTATCTGGCTTACCTATACAATACACATTTATTCCGGGAATTAATTACCTTGTAAACTATCACCGCTGGGGCGATTACGCAGCGCATTTCGGTCTGAGAGCCACAAACACTACAAGAAACGATTCTTATCCAGAAGGAATTTCATATACCGAAGCACCACAAAAAGATGCCGTAATAACATGGGCTTATGAAACAGGAGCAATCCCAAACAGGCTTATTTTTCAGTCAATAGAAGGAGTTGATACAAGTGTACCCAAACCACAAGATTTAGAACATGAGTGGGCTACAATACTCAGCAATGGAAATATCGGCAGCGGCACAAGCAACCCAACAGCACAGTTTCAAATAAAACCAATTAATAATCCAAGTGTACCTCTTTCTTTGGAAATATTAGATATTAGTGGAAATTCAAAATTCTCGTTTAGTAAAACTGGAGACTTAAGTTTAAGTGGAATTTTTAAATTATTATCTTTATCAAACGGTATAAATCATCAACAACTGTTTATAGATGAAAATGGAAATACATATTCTTTACCAATTGGTACAAATAATTCAAATCAAGTTTGGTTAATTGGTGGCAATTCGTTTACTCAAAATTCTAGTATAATGGGAACTTTAAGTAATACGGATTTACAATTTAAAGCAGGAAATGTAAATTCATTTTTCATAGATGGTATTTCTTCAAATAACAAAGGATTTGTAACCTATACTAAAAATGTTGTAATTGGAGGAGGAAATGCTTCTACAGGTTATCCTAATGGTACCTTTTTAACTCAAGATGCAGAATTTTCACTTAGTTTGGCAAGTTCCATCAAATATGTTTCTGGAAGTTACACTACATGGAAAAAGAAAGGTATTTTAAAATGTGCGGCATATGATGTTAATAATTTCTATAAGGAAGTTTTAACATTAGGAGCAGAAGAACTATCATTATTTGATGGATATCATAAAATTACTGCAACAAATTCTATGTTTAATGGTGAAACCAGATTTGAATATATTGGACCAAAATTAAGTTCCACTGGAGTTGTTATGCCGACAAATATTGGAAACTCTACAGATAGATTTGAAGAAATTTGGTGTAATAACCCTACAATTAATACTTCAGATATTAGATTAAAAGAAAATATTAAATATTTAACTCATGGTCTAAAAACAGTACTTAAATTAAATCCCATTTCTTATAATTTTAAAAATAAAAGTAAAGAATTCTTGCATTATGGATTCATTGCACAAGAATTAAAAAATATTTTCCAAAATTCTATAATTCAAGGTACTGAGACAGATAGTACTTATTTGGGAGTAGCATATAGTGAATTTATCCCTGTTCTTACAAAAGCAATACAAGAGCAGCAAGTAATAATAGATTCTTTAAAACAAAAACTTAATTTAATGTTTGCTTCAGGTCAAATAAAGGATATAAAAAGTATTAATAGCCAAAAGGAAACATTAAATCAACTTCCTTTGTTATTTCAAAATCATCCCAACCCATTTAATGGTTTTACTTATATTGACTTCTTTTTACCTTCCGGTGCTACCAATGCATTTATAAAAGTTACAGATAATACCGGAAAATTAATAAAAGCATTTCCTTTAAATCAAACAGGCTTTGGACAAATTGAATTGGATTGTTCAAATCTTGCTTTGGGTCAATACTATTATAGTTTATTGGTAAATAGTAATGTAATAGATACCAAAATCATGCTTATTTCAGCAAAAGATTAATTTATTTTTAGTAAATAATGCTAAAATCTTTTTTATTTTTTATTTCATTAATTTTGGGAATAGCTTTACATTGCTATTCCCAAAATTATAAATGGATAAAGCAAATCGGCGATAACGAAGGTGATATTAATCCTATATGCAAAATTTTACCCCAAGGACAATCGGTTATAACCTGGTATTATTATGACTCCACAAAAATTGATAATATTAAGGCTAAATCACAGAAAAAGGAAATGTTTATTATATCCATGTTGGACAAAAGAGGAATAACTAAATGGATTTGGAAACCTGATAGTTGTATTAATTACATTGTATCTTCTGACATTTTATATTCTCAATTATTAAATAAAATTTATGTCTGTGGAACATTTAGTAAAGGGGCAACTATCAATAAGGAAATTTACAAAGGGAATCACAATGGTTTTATAATTCGATTAGATACAAATGGAATTTTTGAAAAAATTTATACATTAACCGACACTTCAACTTTTTTGTTTGAAACACTATCAACAAATAATGAACAAGATATTATTATTAGTATTCAGTATTTCAAGTCAAACTCTAATTCAAAATTGATAATACCAGACTTGGGTTTTTCAATAAGCGAAAGTGGAGCCTTTTTCTTAAAACTTGACAAAGATTTAGAGCCCTTGACAGTTTCTGAACCATTTTATGGCAACAAAATTGGTAAACTTAATTTGGTGGTAATGTCAAATAACCAACTAGTTACTACTTGCACTTATACCGATACTTTAAAATTTAGTACTAAAAAATACTTTAATGGTGAAAAAACAGTATCAACTTATATTGCTAAATGGGATAGAAATTTGAAATTGAAAAAAATCAATGTACTATTTACATCCCAGGCTGCTGGCTATATTAATTCTTTAAAATGTATAGACGATGGAAATATTGTAATCGCTGGACAATACAAGGATTCTATCAGCCTAATAACAAAGAAGTATAAAAATGGATCTATTGTCCCTTTGCTAGCATGTTTGGACTCAAATTTTCAAATTAAATGGGCTAAGATTCCTTATATAAAATCTGGAGAAAAAATACACTCTAATATTATAGATATGGAAATAAAAGGCGACTATATTTATGCAGGTGGTGTTTTTGAAGGTAATTCACATTACGATGATTTTCATTTATCTGATTCATTGGGTAAACTATGGTTTTTTAAAGTTGATAAACAAGGCAACATATTGTGGATGAACAGATGTGCAAACTCTATTGCTGGTCAGTTTATATCAAGTATAGGGGCTAATGATCAAAAAGAAGTTTTATTTATAGGATTTTTTGTTGACACTTTAAAATTAAATTACCAAATTTTTGTAACTCAAAAAAACCGCCCAGATATAATTTTAATCAAAATCCACGACATCGACATCCTCCGAGGCTACGTATATCATGGTCCATACTGTGCGGGAGATACAATAAAAATACCATATACCAAAAACGGAGATTTTAACAAAAGCAATCAATTCATAGCCCAACTCAGCGATGAAAAGGGCAACTTTGAAGGCGGTGAACGTGAACTTGGGCGTATAACAAGCGATACCGATGGAGTAATAAAAGGCATACTACCCATGTTTGATGTGCAAAGCAGCCCCGATTACAGAATAAGAATAATAAGCACAAACCCTGTGGTGCAGAGCTATTATAAATATGATACATTAAGGCTTTTGATATACAGCAAAGACACTGCAAATGCCGGAGCAGATACAACAATATGCAATGGGCAGAGTGTACAGCTAAGCACAACTGGCGGAAGCCTCTGGCGTTGGAGCCCGGGTAATATGCTAAGCGACAGTACTGCAAGAAAAACTATTGCATTCCCCAATGGCACTACTACGTATAGAGTAATAATAAGCGATAGCAGTGGCTGCGGCAAAACCGACACAGCATACAAAACAGTATATGTAAGACCTCCGCTTAAAATACTTACAAGCGATACGGTATTGTGCAAAGACAGCAAAACACTGTTAAAGATAAAACCGACAGGCGGTATAGGAAAAAACTATAGTTACAAATGGTTTGGTGCAACAGGGCAGGAACTTGCAAATACTGATACTCTTAGAATACAAGCAAGTACCGAAGGAAGTTTAAAAATGATACTTGGTGATAATTGCTCAATAAACGATACTTCGCAGATGAATATAACTTTTCCTGTATTAAACTTTAAGCAAATTCAATCGAAAGATACTTTGGTATGTACAAACAATTCGGCGTTTTTGCAGATAAAACCTTCTTCGGCAAAACAATCAGATTACAGCTACCGTTGGCTTGATTTTAATGGAAACACTCTATCGCAAAACGATACAATGAACATTAACATTACAAAAACCGACAGTTTTAAAACCATTCTCACATACCTGTGCAACGCAAAGTCTGATACTACTATAATGCGTGTTTTGCTTCCTCAACAATTAATAACAAAAATAAATAAACCCGCTTGTTTTGACAGCAGCATAACTCTAAGCGTAAATGCTACCGGTGGATACAAAAACATTCTTACACATGTTTGGTACAGAGCCGGCAAACCTATAGATATAGGCAAAACAATAAGTCTGAATGGAATAAAAACAAAACTAAAAATTACTGTAAAAAGCAGCGATTATTGCAAAACCTCTATGAAAGACAGCCTTGAATTAATACCCATGCCAAAAGCAATTATTAAACTTACAAAAGATACAATATGTGAAAACGATAGCTTAACTATACAAAACCAAAGTACATCATTTACTAAGCTTGTTTCATATCTAAGTTGGGAAAGCAACAAAACAATACTCTTAAACAAAGACACAGCAATAACCCTTAAAAATACAGGCTTACAATACATAAAACTTAATATTACAGACAGCATAGGTTGTACTACCTCAGACTCTGCCAAAATGCAGGTAATTCCAAAACCTGACGCTTCGTTTTACATAACACCTCAAAACCCTACGGTTGACAATGGAAGCATAGAACTTAGCCCCAAAAACAAAGATTATATAGAATACATCTGGCAAATAAGCAATGATTTAATAATAAAACATAGATACTGGAGTATAGTGCGACTGCCGGTTTTTGATACTGCTACATATAACGCAATATTAATTGTAAAAAACAAATACGCTTGTAAAGATACCGTAAGCCAAACAATAAAAATAGCCGAGTCAGATGCTTTTTACATCCCAAACGCCATTAGTAACAACAATGACGGACTTAATGATGAATTTGCACCTTATGGCTGGAAGGTAGAAAGTTACCAAATGCTCATAGTAGCACGAACAAATCAGGTTGTTTACAAAGGCAGCACTCCATGGAAACCAACTATTGAAGACGGTGTTTACAGCTATATAATAAAAGTAAAATTTAAAGACGGTAGCCAAAAAACCTTCAAAGGATTAGTGCATGTTTTGAGGTAGAATTAAAGTAATAGTGTAATAAAATTATAAAAACAATTTCAAATTACCCTTTCTTTTTATTAATCTTAAATTTTACCGAAAACACATTGCTATAGAGTGATGATGAAAAATCGCCGATATCAGAAAGTGCATAGTCAATATTTATATTTCCGAGGTTTATACCTATACCGGCATTGGGTTGCACTATAAGTTCCTTTTTGTTATTTATATTTAATTGTTTTTGAAATTTTCCAAGTCCGGCACGTATAAATACAGTTTTTTTATAATCAAATTCCAATCCCAATGAAGGGTCTAAATTAAAAATTCTGGAACTTACAAGCACGTTTCTTTGCCCGTCAGTATTTATTAATCCGTTAATTTCACCACGCAAACCCATATTATTATTTAATTCAAACAACTTACCTGCACCAAGCAAAAACTGTGGTAGAGTAATTTCGAGAGAGTTTTTGGGAATTTCGTTGTCGGTTTTTATAAAAACGTCTTTCTCGGCATCTGTAAAAGAAAATTTCCATGAGTTGAATGTAGTTGTAATATCGCGAGCCATAAGCCCAAACTGCCAATCGTTTTTGGTTTTGTATTGCAGCGATGCATCTATGCCAAAACCCCAAGCAGTGGTAAACTGACCTGCTTTGCGATGAATGATTTTGGCATTTCCTCCAAAATTTAAACCTTCTATTTTCGATTTTTGAGCATAACTGAAAATAAACGCCACATCGCTTGCCGAAAAACTCGTTACGCGGTTATAATCTATCTGCCCGTTTCTTATCAAATCTAAAGTATTAGGTATGCCGTCAACGCTTAGTCTTATTAATGAAAAACCTATTGCTCTGTTTGAGTCTATTTTGGTTGCAAATGCTCCGTAATCATAATTTGCTATGCCTGCGAGATATGGAGAATGCATGAATGATAATTGAATATTGTCTTTAACCCTTAGCAAACCCGAAGGATTCCAATATCCCGAATGTACATCGTCAATAGAGGCAACTACGGCATTTGACATCCCAAAAGCTGCTGCACCTACTCCTATATTTAAAAATTCGTTGCTGTATTTTGGCGTGCTTTGGGCAATTGTTTTTACTGCAAACGTCATTATTACTGCAATCAAAATGTATTTTTTCATTTTAATATTTCTTTTAGTTCCGTTATTTTATACTCTATTACGGGTATTATTTCTTTCAACAATATTAATAAATAATCGTTTTGCTTTTGGTTAAATTTTCCAATACCTGTACTTTCATATATACGGTTTAACGAATAAATTATTGCCGATTCATCCTTATATTTATAAATATATTTAATTTTTTGAAAATTATTGTATCCCGATTCAAAATAATGAAAGTTTTTAAGATTGCAATTTTCAAAAATCAATTTCCAGTTTAACAAGTTGCAATTCAGCAAATCCTCATACATTTTATCAATTTTTGAAAAGTAATTTTCTGACAAATAACTATCAATAACCATTTCAATAAATATATGAGACAATATCCAATCGCGTTTAAAATCGAGTTTGCTTTTTCTTAGTTTTAATAGCAGTTCTTCATTTTTTGTCAAAAACCACTCCCAGTTATGAAAAATACTGTCGTCTCTAAGGTGACGCTTCACTCCGTCTTTTAAATCGTTAAAAATTTTAGATTCATAACTTGAATTTTTTATTATTTGGAGTTGTTGTTTATGGGTAAAAATTCTTAGTAAATCGGGCAATAGCAAACCTGCGTTGTACCAACTGCTATCGTTTTTTGACGAAAAATAATAGTGAGCAAAAAGATTCAATGTATTTAATACAAATAAAAGCACTAATTGGTTTAGAATATTTTATTTTTTTAAATGTTTCGTTTATTTAAGATTTAAATATTTATACTTTTGAAATATGAAAAAATTGATAATAGTTATACTTGTTTTGTTAAACGCTTTTAATATTAATGCCCAATTGACTTTGCCAATTAACGAAGAAACAAAACAGGCAGAAATACAAAAAGTAGTAGATGTAAGCGGCGCTTCCAAAGCCGAGCTTTATGAAAGAGCAATGGCGTGGATAAACAAATTTTACCCCAATCCAAATGGAGTAATTCAAAAAAAGGATGCCGAAAAAGGCGAAATTGAAGGCAAAGCACAATTTAAACTTAAAATAATTGACAAAAAAGGTGTAGAACACTTTGAAGGAATAGAGGGATATACAATAACTTTAAATTTTAAGGACGGTAAATTCAGATATACAATATCACGTATTCATTGGAAACAAGCTTCGTATTTTGATGTATCGAAATGGATGGACACAAACGACCCCGATTACAACTACGAAAAATACCAAAGCTACATAAAACAAACTCTCGAATACTTCGAAAATCTGGAAAAAGAACTCGTTGCAGCTGTAAAAAACCCACCGGCAAAGAAAAAAGACGACTGGTAAAGCATTAAATTATGCTTTCCAGCTATAACTGCACACGGTACACTTTATAGGAATATTCTTTATAAATGAGGGGAAATATCCAAGCTTAAGAAAAATTTTGCTTACAAAATAAATTTTGCTTTTTGAATCATTGCTTAATGCAATATTAAAACTGTGGTTGTTACAATTTGGACAATTTATACGTGACATAATTGAAGTTGTATTTTTAAACTATACACACAGGTAAATGATTACACTATCATTTTTTTGTCATTTAATTAATTATTTTAGTGGAATTAAATAATGATACGAAAAACATTTATTGCACAAAGTGGAGGATTATTACTTTCAACCTTGCCATTGACAACTAAACCATTTCATTTTCTTAATAATTCAGCAAATTTTGAAAATCTAAAAAACCAAAATTCTGATAGCTATAGAGATGAAAAATATTGGAATACAGTAAGAGAAATGTTTAATTACTCTAAAGATTTTATAAATCTTGAAAACGGATATTTCAGCCCTGCTCCAATAAGTACTGAAAATTTTTATATTTCAAAAGCAAAATATATTAATGCAAAGTCAAGTTGGTTTATGAGGCGTGAACAACAAACCGAAATGGAAAACACAAGAAAAACACTTGCCCTATTTCTTAATTTAATTCCTGATGAACTTGCTATTACTAGAAATACTACCGAATCATTAAATACTATAATTTCAGGCTACCCATGGAAAAAAGGGGATGAAGTAATTGTAGGAAATCAGGATTATGGGAGCATGATAGCAGCATTTGAACAACAAGTAAAAAGAAGCGGAATAATCTTAAAAACCGCACAAATACCAATGCATCCCGCAAATGACGATGAAATAGTAAATTCATACATTTCTTTAATTACTCCTAAAACAAGAATAATTCATCTTACTCATCTTATAAATCTTAGTGGTCAAATATTGCCTGCCAAAAAAATAATTGATGCAGCACACAACAGAGGTATCGAGGTAATTTTAGATGCAGCACATAGTGTGGCACATATTAATTTTAATTTGGGAGATTTAGAGGCAGATTATATAGGGGCAAGTCTTCACAAATGGTTATGTTGTCCACTTGGAGTTGGCTTTTTGGCAATAAAGAAAAAACACATTGCCAAAATTTATCCATTAATGGGTGATAACGATTTTTCTATTGATGATATTCGTAAATTTGAACACACCGGCACAAAACCTATGCAAACAATAATAGCAATAAATGAAGCAATAAAGTTTCATAATGCTATAGGTAGTGAACTTAAAGAAAAAAGACTGAGTTATTTGAAAAATTATTGGGTTCAAAAAATTAAAAACTATCCATATATTTCAATTAACACACCTGTTACAGACGAAAACAGAAGTTGTGCAATTGCTAATTTTTCAGTATCTAATTATACCCCACAACAAGTAACTGAAAAATTACTCTCTGAACACAAAATTTTTACTGTTGCCATCGAACATCCATTTATTAACGGAGTAAGAGTAACTCCTCATTTATATAATTCAACTAAAGAACTAGACAAGTTTGTTGATGCTATTAGTATGTTAAAATAAGCGATTTTTTTAATCAATCAATATTTTACTTATGTAAGCAATATTTTCGTATGTAATAATTCTTAAAAGATAAATACCTTTAGGGAGTTTTCGGCTTAATGATACAGTGAATAGGTTACTTGATGATTGACTAAAACTACATTCGTCAAGCTGTTGTCCTGTGGTATTGTATATTTTCAGAGATTTTATTTTGGGTTTTTCAGTTATTGAAATATTAAACTCATTGCCCGAAATAGGATTTGGATAAATTTTTATATTTTTATTGAATGATAAAGGTACAGCAGTATTTTCATCTGTAATATCGTAATACTTGAAAAATGTATCAGAACCACATTCGTTGGTAACTACAAGCATTATTTTATAGCTTGTGGGGCTTGGCTTAAACTTGTGAGTAGGTGAATTTTGAGTAGTAGTTATTCCATCACCAAAAACCCATTTGTACTGGCAGTTATACTCGCTTAAATTTGTAAATTTATAAGTATTATTTCCCAAATATGAACTTCTATAATAAGCAATAGGTTTGCAATTATATATGGCAGAAAGTATATAAATAGGAGTAGGCGATATTTTGCCATAAGATTCAGGTCTAAAATTAATATCATAGCTTTGAATACCTCCTATATATGGATAAATATCAAAAATTATTTTATTATTTCCTGCTTCAAAAATATTTGAATTAATCAAAGGTGCATGGTGCATCCACCTTATTTTGTAATTAGTATCGTATTTTACTATATTAAAAAACTGATGGGCTTGAGAAGAATTGCTAATAATACTATAATCATTGTCAATAAAGTGATTAAATGTATCTTTGTTATATTTTATATTGTAATTTACATTTTTATTATTATATGGATATGTCAAATAAAATCCGTTGTTTGACTTAATTATTCTTAAAGGCACTATTGAATCGTTATTATAATTCTGTAACAAAGATTTAACATATTGAGAGTTTAAGTCAACTTCAAGAAAAAATGTTTTTTTAGGTAAAAGTAAACCTTTAGAATATATTAAATTTGGTTTTCCCTTCACATATTTATCAAAAATTTTTATTGAATCGTTATTTGATAAAATTAGCAAAATAATTTTATTATTGTTTTCTATCATTTGTTGTACAATAGTGTTGTCTTCTATTTCATATAATTTATTAGAAATAATATGAAAAACAGGAGTTAGATTACCCCATTTGTCAATATTAAAGATATAGCTTATGCGTTCATTATCATTCAAATTTTCATCTTTTAATTTGTATTGAACTATAGTGTTTCCATCGGTATCAGCAAATTTCATTATTGAATCTTTTTTACTTAGCTGAATACATACTGTCATAAAAACCCCTTCAACTTCATTTAATATAATATTTTGGTTCTTAGCATCAAGTTTCCTAATCCATTTTACAGTTCCTGATTTTGAATTAAAATTTATAAAATAACTGACTCCTTTTTTTAACAATGCACTATCAGGAGCAATATTTGGTAATGTTGTACTTGAATATAATTGAACTATAATATCACCATCATAATTAAAATTACTAAAACTTTCAAATGTTAATTTCCCTTTTAATTTTAATGCATCAGAAGGTAAATTTAATTCATTAATAAGCAATCTAGATATTAGTTTACCATTAACATCAAACACAACTAACCAATTCCTTTCTTTTCTGTTTGGAAATGCTATAAAATCATTTTGATTTGAAGGGTCGAGTCTAACTGTATCATCGCAAGTAGAGAAATACACTAAAATACTTTTCTTTTGGTTATCAATTTTTGAATGCCAAACCTTATTTATATAATTACTGCCAAACGGTTTTGCAGTAATTGAATGATTTTTCAGATTATATTTACAAAAATATAGTTGTGAAGTGTTTATATCATAATACGGTAATTCTTTTATAGAAGTATCAGTAAAGTAAGTAGAAAAATTAACATCTCCGGCTATATTACTTATAAAAAATAAATTTTCACCATCATAGCTTACTTTGTTTGTTGAACCGGAATTATAACTATCAGAATTATAATAAATATTTTGTCTTTTTTTTGATGTATCGCTTATATAATAAGTAAAATAATCAGTTAATTGTTGTGCAAATCCATTAAATGAAATTAATGTAAATAAAACAAAGCAAGTTTTTTTTAAGTGTTTAATTTTTCTCATAATTCATTATGGGCAAGTTGGAGCAGTTATTAATAAAGTACAATTAACAGGGTCATATAATACATCAATTCCACCTGGGCAACATGCGTCTATTGTATCAAGGTGTTCAGATGTATGCGAAGAATTAAAAATTGTTTTTCCGTTTAAATTAAATCCTATGCCGATTAGTTCTATCTCAATATCACAAAGGCATAGAGTAGAGTCAAAAGTTGTTGTAGTTACTGATGGATATGCCTTTATCCCAGGTTGAATGGAAAACATTAATCCACCTTGGCATTTTCCATAAAATAATGGAGGAGGCACGCTGATATTGTTGTTTTTAGGATCAGAACAATTTAATAAAACGCCATTACATTTAATATTCATAACTATATTGCAATCTACTTCACTTGTAGTAACTATATGACAACACGACGACTGGGCTTTGGACTTAAATGATATACCCGGTAGAAAAATTAATAATACAACAAATGTTTGAAGTTTGAAGTTTGAAGTTTGAAGTTTGAAGTTTGAAGTTTTCATATAATGATATTTTAGTATTTCAAACTTAGATGTTTGTTTTTGAATAAGCAAGAAAGAAAAAAAAGTAAAAAAAGATTTTTTTTACTCAATCATAATTTTACATACAAAAGTAGTATTTTTATTTGAAATAATTTTTAAAACATAAATTCCTTTTGGGAGTTTAATAAAAAAATAATATTAAAAATTTTCGATTTTTACTCCTTTATTTCCATAATAATCAAATATTTTTTTTGCTTCAGCTTTATATTTTTCAGGTATTAATATTCTGAACTGGTCGTTTGTAACTCCTCCTCTTACTTGCCATTGTAATGAAAACTCAATAAAATTATCGAAGCCAAGTTTTACAAATTTTAAATATTCTAAATGTATGTCCAAATCATTTATTGTTTTAAATTTTCCGTTTATTACCAGAGCATTAGTTGTAAATACTATATTGTTTTCTTTACATGATTTAAACACACTGTTATTGATAAAAATTTTTAGAATAGAGATTAAAATACCCATAGAAAATGATATTACAAATGCAGTAATTATATCTGCATTTTTTGTAAATATAAGAAGTATGGTTCCCAAAACTCCTATCAATGGGCTCAGCCATAGTCCTTCTTTTATCCTTCTTTCACGTTCTTCTTTGGTCATATTTTTCCATTCGGCATTGGTGTAATACCAGTGAGCTATTACATCAGGTGTATATGTATCGGTTTCATTAGTTTTAGATGGTTGCTCTATGCTTATGTTTTCAGTTTTAGTATCATCTATAACTTTATTGTTCTTATTGGCAAGTTGCTCATAAATGCTCGTCTGATAATCTCTAACAGCTTTTTCTTTTAGCTTAGTTTTTTTAAAAAACTGAATTCCGCCTACTATAAATAATAGACTACTTAAAAAACTTAAAAAAGTCATTGTATTAATAATACTGTCTCTGTTTTTTTCAAAAATGAGAGGAATCGCTATAAACAGCATAATTATTCCAAATACAATCAGCATTACTGATATTGCTTTATTTATGCTGTTTACACTATTTTGATCCATTTTTTATTGCTTTATATAAAAAGTTACATATTGGGGTAGATGTATTGTAATATTCTTTATATATTGCAGGTAAATTGTTTTTTGTGATAAATTTTTCGTCTAAAGTTTTTTTAAAATAAAACTGTTTATTAAAAATAATTGCTTGTTTTTGTGCTGCTGTTTTATATTTAGAGTCTATTCTTTTTTGTTTTTCTCCTAAAATTTCACCATTGAATTTTTCAATAAAATCAGATGAATTGATTAGCTTTTCAAATAAGGGAAGATTTGCAGAAATATGTTTTCTAATAGCTTCAAGTTGGTTTTTATCTGCTAAATATATTCCTGAATAAATATTTATATCAATTGGATTTATTTCAAAATAAAAGCCAGGGTAACTCATATTTTTTCTACCACCCGGGGCAATAGCAGCCGACATTTGCAGTTTGTAGGGTGTTTTATCTTTGCTGAATCTTATATCGCGGTTTATTCTGAAAATACAATCTGAAAATTTGGTTTCACTTAGGTTTTTGTCAATTTTTGAAAATTCACTTAACACATCAGCTACCAATTTATAGAAAGGAGCTTTTACATCATTTTCATATCTTTTTCTGTTATTATTAAACCATTCTGAATTATTGTTTGCTGCAAGTTCTTTAAAAAATTCTTTATATTTTTCTGTAAGATATTGCATAAATATTTTAAAATTATATACTATGAATTACTATTGACAAAATCTATGGCTAACTTAAGTACATTATTTAATCCTTCTGGTTTTTTACCGCCAGCAGTTGCATAAAATGGCTGCCCACCGCCACCACCGTCAATTTCTTTAGCAAGTAATTTTATAAGATTTCCGGCATTCCAGTTATGTTTTGTAATCAAATTATCACTTATTATTATTGAAATCATGGGTTTTTCATTTATTATACAAGCCAAAACCCCAAATAAATTTTTAACTTCATTTTTCAGTTGAAAACACAAGTCTTTTAGTCTTTCGGTATTTGGTATTTCTATATTTTCAATAATAGTATTTACATCATTTATTGTACTTACTTTACTTATTAGTTTTAATTTAAGGTTAATCAAATCATTAGACTCTAATTTTTCTAATTTTTTATTTAAAATATTATTTTCTGCAATTATCTGGTTCAAATATTTGAGTAAATCAGGCGGGTTGGATAATATTTCATTAACACTATCAAGCAAAGTCAATTTTTTTGATAAATATTCGTCAGCAAAATTTCCGGTAATTGCTTCAATCCTTCTAACTCCAGCAGCAACCGACGATTCACTTGTAATTTTAAAAAATCCTATTTCAGAAGTGTTGTTTACATGAGTACCTCCGCAAAGTTCCATAGAAAATGCAGGGTCAAAAGAAATTACTCTTACAAAATCTCCGTATTTTTCGCCAAAAACAGCAGCAGCACCCATTTTGCGGGCTTCATCAATCGGCACATTCAGTTTTTCATCAAGTTTTATGTTTTCTCTTATTTTTGAATTGACAACTTTTTCAATCTTATGCAATTCGTTATCGCTTATTTTTGAAATATGCGAAAAATCGAACCTTAGTCTATCAGACTCTACAAGTGAGCCTTTTTGCGATACATGGCTGCCTAAAATTTGTTTTAATGCTCCATTAAGCAAATGTGTAGCCGAATGATTTTTTGTAATATTCTGCCTTCTTTTTTTATCTATTGCTGCATGAAAACTTTGAACTGCTAAAACAGGCAATTTATCAAGTGTATGAATTACTAGGTTATTTTCTTTTATAGTGTCAAGAATTTTAATTATTTCATTGTTTTCAGTTCCTGTTAATATACCTTTATCACCCACTTGTCCTCCACCTTCTGCATAAAATGGAGTAGTATTGAAAACTGCATGAATAATTTTTTCCCCTTTTGAATCTACCGTTCTGAAACGACAAATTTTCACTTCTGTTTCAAAAGTATTATATCCGACAAATTCCTGCGAATCGCTTTCAATTAAAATTGTCCAGTCGCTTGTGGTTTTCTCTGCATCTTTTCGGCTGCGATTTTTTTGTTTATTTAGTTCATTGTTAAATTCTGTTTCATCTACCGTAAAATTAAATTCAGAGGCTATTAATTTTGTAAGGTCAAAAGGGAAACCATAGGTGTCATAAAGCTCAAAAGCATTTTCCCCATTAATAATGTTATTTTTACTTTTTTTAAACAAGTCATTTAGTATTTCAAGGCCTCTTGTCAAAGTATTTAAAAATGATTTTTCTTCTTCAAAAATTACTTTACTCACAAAATCTGCCTGAAGTGAAAGTTCGTGAAATACAAGTTTGAACTTTTCTGATAATGGCATTACAAGTTTGTAAATTTCGGGTTGTTTAAAATCAAGTGAACTGTAGCCGTATCTTATAGCCCTTCTTAAAATTCTTCTGATAACATAGCCTGCACCATTGTTTGAAGGCAATTGGCCATCAGCTATCGCAAATGAAATAGCTCTTATATGGTCAGCAATTACTCTAAAAGCTATATCTGTTTTTTCAGATTCGCGATATCTTTTACCCGAAATTATTTCAAGTTCTGAAATAGTATCTTGAAAAATATCGGTATCGTAGTTTGACCAATTGTTATTAATACATCTTACAAGTCTTTCAAAACCCATTCCTGTGTCCACATGCTTTTCAGGCAATATTTCAAGGCTTCCGTCTGCTTTTCGGTTGTATTGCATAAAAACCAGATTCCAAATTTCAATAACCTGAGGATGGTCTTTATTTACTAACATTTTCCCGTCTATTTCAAATCGTTCGGTATCTGTTCTAAGGTCGTAATGTATTTCGCTGCACGGTCCGCAAGGACCAGTATCGCCCATTTCCCAAAAATTATCCTTTTTACTTCCGTTTAGTATTCTTGATTTATCAATAAACTTTGACCAATGTTCTTTTGATTCGGTGTCGTATTGAAGATTATCCTTTTCGTTTCCTTCAAAAACAGTTACATAAAGTCTGTTTTTATCAAGTTTATAAATTTCAGTTAGCAACTCCCAAGCCCATTCAATAGCTTCTTTTTTAAAATAATCACCAAAACTCCAGTTGCCAAGCATTTCGAACATAGTATGGTGGTATGTATCAATTCCAACTTCTTCTAAGTCATTATGTTTTCCTGATACTCGTAGGCATTTTTGCGAATCGGCAATTCTTTTGTGTTCTGCATTACCTGTACCAAGAAAAATATCCTTAAATTGGTTCATACCGGCATTTGTAAATAATAGTGTAGGGTCGTTTTTTACTACTATTGGAGCAGAAGGTACTATCAAATGACCTTTAGAAGCAAAAAAGTCAAAATATTTCTGTCTTATTTCTGATGATTTCATCTATAATTACTTTAAGTATTTGACAAAAATTATAAATTTGCATTTACTTAGTTTTTTCAGCAAAAGTAATCAAAAAAGTAAAGTCTGATGAAGAAAATCAAGTATAGATTTGACCCTGCAAACTTGCAATATGTGCATGTAAAAACAAGTATATGGGTAAAAATACTAAGAATTTTCGGTTTTTTATCAGCTTCGGCAGTAGCAGGATTTGTATTTCTTACAATAGCATATAGTTTACTTGACTCGCCTAAAGAAAAATTATTGAAAAGAGAAATTTCTAATAAAAAAATTCAACTTGAATTATTAAGTGATAAAGCTAAAAAAGCTGAAAAAATATTGGCAAGTCTTGAGGAACGCGATGATAAAATTTATCGTGAAATTTTTGGAGCAGAACCAATTGATGTTTCAGTAAGAAATGCAGGAACAGGAGGAGTTGACAAGTATAAGTCATTGAAAAACTACAACAATGCCGATGAAATAATTAAACTTCATAAATCATTAGATAAATTAAACCGTCGAATGTATGTTCAAAGCAAGTCTTATGATGATTTATCAAAACTTGCCCGTGAAAAACATAATATGCTTTCTAGTATTCCTGCTATCCAGCCGGTGGCAAATAAAAATTTAAAACACGTTGCGTCAGGTTATGGATATAGAATAGACCCAATATACAGAACCGGAAAATTTCATGAAGGTATGGATTTTACTTCTCCCGTAGGGACTCCTGTAATTGCAACCGGAGATGGAGTTGTAGAATTGATAGAATCTAGGCAGTGGGGATATGGCAATAATATTGTAATTAATCATGGTTTTGGATACAAAACCAGATATGCACATCTAAGCAAATTCAAAGTTAAAAAAGGACAAAAAGTAAAGCGAGGTCAAGCAATTGGACTTGTGGGAAATACAGGTAAAAGTACCGGACCCCATCTTCATTACGAAGTAATAAAAAATAAAAAACCTGTAAATCCTGCAAATTATTATTACAACGATTTGACCCCCGAACAATATGAAGCTATACTTAAACTTTCAAGCACTTATAATCAATCTTTCGATTAATGGATGATTCAAAATTTGACAAACTGTTTTATTCTATAAGTGAAGTAAGCGAAATGCTTAATGTTAACCCGTCTTTAATAAGATTTTGGGAGAAAGAATTTGATATAATTAAACCACAAAAAAACAGAAAAGGAAACCGACAGTTTACAAAGCAAGATATTAAATCGCTAAAACTAATATATTTTCTTACAAAAGATAAAGGATATACTCTAAACGGCGCCAAAGAACAAATCAAAAACAACAGAAAAAATAACGAAAAAAATTTGCTTATACTTGAATCACTTAAAAAAGTAAGGCAGTTTTTGGTAGAAATTAAAAAAGATATAAATTAATTGAATAATTTGTTTTAATTGCATAAAAATTTATTGAGTTTTTATGAAATAAAATGCTTATGAAACAAACTATTTTTATTTTACTCTTTGCTTCATTAAAAGCAAATGCGGTACTTTTCCCCTCAGTTCAAGGACCTATTTCACATGCAAGCGGAAATATATCATCAATTTTAAAAGATCCTTATGCAGCATACAATCATCAGGGTTGTTTAGCACTTTCAAAAAGCGATATAATTTCATTATCAGTAAAATCGTCTTATTTTATTTCGCAATTGAGCATGGTGAGTTTGGCAGCTTCAAAAAAAATTAAAAAGAAACAAACTTTAGGATTGGGTTTCAGCTTTTTTGGGAACCAATATTATAATGAGAGTTTGCTAAAATTGAGTTTTGCCAATAAAATATCAAAAAATACTGGAGCCGGCGTTAGCCTTGATTATTACAGGCTGCAACTGCCTGATGAAAATCTAAAAATAAAAAATAAATTAACCCTTGAATTGGGCTTTTATACTGAATTGAATAAAGAATTTGATATTGCTTTTCAATTGATAAATCCTGCAAAACTATTTATTTCAGAATTTTCAGATGATAAATTGCCTTTTTTAATAAACTCATCAATTTTTTATAAAACAAATTATCCAATAAGAATAGGTGCAGAATGGAGTCAAACAGCCAATGGAAAAGGAGTGCCAAGGTTTTGTATAAACTATTCTGCAAATAAAAGTATGAATTTTTATATTGGATTTTTTGCAAAGCCAAGCAATGTAAGTATCGGGTTTAGTTTTATTTCAAAGAAAACAATTGTTTCAGTTTCTTTTTCTTCTCATCCATATTTAAACAACAGCAGTGCGGCAGGCTTTAGTTTTTTTAAGCAAAATGAAAAATAATCGCTTTAAAAATTTATTTGTTTTGTTAATTATTCTTATTTCTCATCAAATATTAGCACAAACTGATGATGAACAAATGAAAATTTTGGAAAAATATATTGAAAATTCTGACATGGATGTTGATTTTAATGAACTATATGAATTTTTAAACTCAGAAAAAAAACAAAAAATAAACATCAATACAGCTTCTCCTTATCAACTGTTTAAATTAGGTTTTCTGAATTTTGAACAAATAAAATCAATACTAAATCATCGAAAAGAGTTTGGCGATTTTTTATCATATTATGAGCTTCAATGTGTAGATTCAATAACTATAGAAACAATAAACAAATTGATTTCATTTGTTGAAATAAGTAGTAATAATGAATCATTGAATTTTAAAAGTGCTTTTATAAAATCAAATAAAAATTTATGTATTTATACTAAAATTTCACATCCTCGTAGCTTATTGTATTTAGACAGTTCGGGTAATAAATATAGCTATAAAGGCTCGCCAATATTGAACAGAATAAAATTTAAATCTAATTATAAAAATAGTTTAATTATTGGTATTAACGCCGAAAAAGATGCCGGCGAAGAATTTTTTAGCGGAAGCAACAAGCAAGGTTTTGATTTTTACTCGGCTTTTATTCTATTAAATAATTTTAAAAAACTCAAAACATTAATTATTGGAGATTATAAAGCAGATTTTGGACAAGGGCTTGTTATATCTGGTGGCTTTAATACAGGTAAAAATGCGATGATTACAAATATTAAAAAAAGCAATTCGGGTATAAGACAATATAGTTCTTTTAATGAAATAGATTTTTTGAGAGGAACAGCAATAGTATTAAGTTTTGCTAAAACGGAAGTGTGTTTTATGATTTCTGCAAAAAATAATGATGTTGTATTAGATACAATATTCAACTCACGAGAAAATATATTAATAAAATCATTTAACGAAAGTGGTTATCACAGAAATTCAGTTGAAATATCCGGTAAAAATAAAAATTCTGAAATTATAGCAGCACAAAATATTACATACTCAAATAATAATTACAGATTCGGAATAAGCTCTATTTATGCCCAAAATAAATATGAAGAGGAACAGGGCAAATATTTATATAATAAAAATTACTACACACAAAAGTCTTTTTTTAAAACTGGTGTAAATTGGGATTTTTATAATAAAAACATAAATTTTTATGGCGAAGCAGCAATTTCGTCAAATATATCTAAAGGAATAATTTGCGGTGCGAATATCAGTTTTGGCAATTTTGCCGATTTTTCAACTGTATATCGAAATTATTCAAAAAACTATATCTGGAATCACTCAAATTCTTTTTCAGAAAATACAAACTCAGTAAATGAACAAGGAGTTTATTGGGGTATAATATTATTTCCTAAAAGAAAATTGCAGATTTCAGGATTTGTAGATTTATTTAAATTTCCATTTTATTCTTATAATACTGATGGACAAACCAAAGGCGAAGATTTTTTTACAGAATTAAAATATATCCCAGACAAAAAAAGTATAATCTATATAAGATTTAGAAAAAAATCAAAGTTAGAAAACTCAGATGAAGGCAACTATAATAATCTTAATTATGCAGATAAATCAAGCTTAAGAATACACGCTGAAAAAGTTTTTTCTAAAAGCGTAACTGCAAAGTTCAGAGTTGAATTTGCAAAATATAAATCTCCTTTAGGAGTAATAAACAAAGGCAACTTGATGTTTGCCGACATTAGTTTTAAAACTATAAATTTTCCAATTTCTGTTAACTCAAGAATTACATTTTTTAATATTGACGATTATAATGCAAGAATTTATGCTGTTGAAAATGATTTATTATATACTTGGTCTGTGCCGTCATTTTATAATTCTGGAATTAAATACTATGTAATGGCAAAACTTAATTATGGGAAATATGCGTGCCAGTACAAATATTCAATTTTGAAATATTACAACAAAAGTAGCATTGGTAGTGGCTATTCAATTATAAATTCTGATAAAATAAATGAACATTCAATACTAATTCAATATTCATTTAATTAGATTTGCAATGAGAGTTTTGTTATGACAAAATTGAGTGTAAATATTAACAAAATAGCAACTTTGCGTAATTCAAGAGGTGGTAAATTGCCCGATGTAATAAAGGCGGCAATAGATTGCCAGGCGTATGGTGCAGATGGAATTACAGTTCATCCACGACCCGACCAAAGACACATAAAATATGAAGATGTTTTAAAATTAAAAGATGTAGTTTACACTGAATTTAATATTGAAGGCAACCCTCATCCAAATTTTATGGATTTGGTTTTAAAAATTAAACCTACTCAGGTAACTCTTGTGCCTGATGATGATAACGCTTTGACCAGTAATGCCGGCTGGGATACTTTAAAAAATAAAGAATTTCTTAAAGAAATAATCAGAAAATTAAAAACAGCAGGTATTAGAGTTTCGATTTTTTTAGACCCAATTGAAGAACAAGTATATGGTGCCAAAGAAACAGAAACTGACCGTATAGAACTTTATACCGAAATGTATGCAGATAATTTTGAATACGACAAATTAAATGCAATTTCTCCGTACATAAATGCTTCTAAAGCTGCAACTAAATTGGGGATAGGAATAAATGCTGGTCATGATTTAAACTTAGATAACTTAAATTATTTTAATAAAAACATAAGAAATCTTGAAGAGGTTTCAATAGGTCATGCACTGATATGCGACAGTTTATATTTTGGACTTCATAACACAATTCAAATGTATAAACATAAGCTAAAGTAATTTTAGCTGAGCAATAACTTGAGTTAAAGTATCGTCTAAATGTTTTATTTTATTGTTTAAAGTGTATTGGTCAGTTCTTTCAATTGCAAGTTTTTCAATCTCCCTTATTTCGTTTTTTAAAGTTGCAATACCCATCATATCAATAGAAGGTTTTAGTTTATGTGCTGAAGCTTTTATTTCGTCATAATTGCCACTTACTAATCCATTTTTAATTTTGACTATGAGATCAGGTGCAATTTCAATAAACATATTAACCATTGACTTTACAAACTCGTTGTCGCCTTCTGCCATTAAATTAATTTGCTCAAGATTGTATAATTTGTCACTCATTTATTTTTTTTAAATATAGAAATTAAATTGTTTTTTTTTGTAACATCCTGTATATAGTAGATTTGCCAATTTTAAGTTTTTTCGAAACTAAAATTACATCGTCATTGTATTTTAATAAGTAATGTTTGATAATATTATTAGAGTAATCTCTCAAAGGCATTTCTTTTGCAAGCAAACTGTCAATAGAGTAGTTTTTGCTAAACTGAATATCATCCGGAACTATAGAATTATTTTCACACATTACACATGCTAATTCAATTACAGCTTTTAATTCTCTTACATTACCCGGCCATTCGTATTTCAAAAGTTTTTGATTTGTTTCAGGTGTAATAGAAATTTTATTTACATCATTTTCTTTACAATATTCATTTATAAAATGTTTAGCAAGTAATAAAATATCATTTCCTCTCATTCTCAAAGGAGGAATGGGTATAGGTAAGCCAAGCAATCTATAATATAAATCTTCTCTGAAATTACCTTTCCTAACTTCTTCGGCAAGGTCGCGGTGTGTAGCGGCTATTATGCGACATGTAATTTTTATAATACCATTTCCCCCAACTCTCGTAATTTCTTTTTCTTGTAAAACACGCAATAGTTTCGATTGCATATTTATATCCATTTCGCCAATTTCATCTAAAAATAAAGTACCGCCGTCTGCTTCTTCAAATTTGCCTACTCTGCGTGCTATAGCTCCCGTAAACGAGCCTTTCTCATGACCAAAAAGCTCTGATTCTATCAAATCTTTTGGAATAGCAGTAATATTTACACTTACAAAAGGTTTGTTTTTAAGTTTTGAATTATAATGAATTGCTTTTGCAATTACCTCTTTCCCTACACCTGTTTCGCCTGTAAGTGAAACTGTAATTGATGAGTTTACAGCTTTTTCTACTAACGAATATACTTTTTTCATTACGGGGCTTATACCAATAACTGTTTTTGATAGATCAAACTGTTTTGAAATTTGGTCTTTCAAATTAGAAATTTCTTCTTTTAAATCCAGATTTTCTCTGATATTTTTTATAATATTCCAGATTCTGTCTTTTGTTTCTTCATCTTTTGTAAGATAGTCATAAGCTCCATCTTTTAATAGTTTAATAGCTGTTTTGAGGTTTTCTTGCCCCGAAACTATCACCACAGGAATATTTGGATTATACTTTTTTATTCTTTTTAATACTTCTTCGCCTGTCATATCAGGCAATGAATAGTCAAGTGTAATCAAATCAGGATTTTCTTCAAGTTTATTTAGAAAATCATTAGCATTTGAAAATAGTTTTGCTTCAATATCCGGATTTAATGATAAATTGTATTGAATAATTTTACCATATAATGGATCGTCTTCTACGATATAAACTTTTAACTTATCCATCTTTTTTTATTATATGCAATGTTAGCTATTTTTTTGCATTTATTAATAATGAAAATTTTGAAAAAAATCTAAATAGTTAAAATTCAGAAAGTAAAATTTCTAAAAATGAGAAAACAATAATATTAATAGAATAAAATTCTGTTAAAAACTATATTCCTTTATATGAATATTATTTCAAAAGCGTTTAAAATTTGTCTTATTTTGAATTAAAATTGAGGACCTAAGAAAAATTGGAATAAAAATTTCTTTTGCGAAATAGTTTCATTAAATGGGGCATTGTCAAATTTCCAGCCGCAATCAAGCCCAAGTAAACCAAACATTGGCAGAAAGAACCTAACTCCGGTTCCGGCTGTTCTATATATTTTAAAGGGGTTATAATCTTTTAATGAGTAAAATGCATTTCCACCTTCTATAAAAGTGTGAATATATACAGTAGCAGAAGGGTTTAAACTTATAGGATATCTTAGCTCAATTGTATATTTGTCATAGTTTACAGCTCCGCTCCCTTTTGTAAACTGATCGTATCCACGCATTGCTATTACTTCAGAACCATACAAATTCCAGCCAACAAGGCCTGTTCCTCCGAGTTTAAATCTTTCGAATGGTGAGTATCCAACATTTTTGTTGTAGTAATTAAGAAATCCAAATTTGAATGAAGTAGCTAACACAAGTTTTCCTACAACTTTATGAAACCATGTTGCTTCTATTTTCCATTTATAATATTCAAGCCATCGAAATTTATCTTCCATTGATATTTTACTGTAGTCTTTTCCATTTATCAATGAATAAGGCGGAGTAAATTGTGTAGTTAAAGTAAACGATGAACCTCCCATAGGAAATATTGGCTGGTCGGTTGAATTTCGCGAAAGAGTGGTTTGTAAATTTATATTGTTTGAGTAGCCTTTAGAATATCCAAGCCCTGTTTCTCCTCCAAAACCAAAATATCCTTTATCTTTAAAATTGTATCTTTGATAGTTTATGCTATTGCTAATGGTAAAATAATCATCTGGCCATTTTAAATATTTTCCAAGAGATAGCATAACACCGGTTGTTCTTAGATATTGATATTGTTCGTCTTTTTTGGTAAAACCTCCGATATACAAGTTTGTTTGAAGTGAATGAAAAATTGTAAAACTGAATGAATTAGGCTTTTTGCCTCCAAGCCAAGGTTCGTTAAATGAGAAATTATATGTGCGATATCCGAGTCCGTTACTTTGAACTCTTAATGATACTTTTTGCCCGTCACCTGCCGGGATAGGATCCCAAGCTCCTTTTTTGAACATTCGTTTTGTCGAAAAATTATTAAGACTTAATCCGACAGTACCAATAAAACCACCCATTCCGCCCCAACCTCCTGATGCTTCTATTTGGTCTGATGGTTTTTCTACTACTTTATACTCAATGTCAACAGTTCCGTTTTGTGGATTTGGAATTGGATTTACGCCAAGTTTCTCTGGGTCAAAATAATTTAATTGTGCCAATTCTCTAATTGACCGCTGAATATTGGCACGGCTGAATTTATCGCCTGGTACAGTTCTAAGTTGTCTTAGTATTACATGGTCGCTGGTTTTGTCGTTACCGGATACAATTACTTTATTAATTGTAGCTTGCTTACCCTCGTATATTCTTATTTCAAGGTCTATTGAGTCATTTTCTACATTTGTTTCTACTGGATTTATATTGAAAAACAAATACCCGTCGTCCATATATAAACTCGAAATATCATATCCGTCAGCACTCATATTTAATCTACTGTCAAGTTTTGATTGATTGTATATTTCGCCTTTTTTAATGCCAAGTAATTTTGATAGTTCTACATCAGTATAT
The DNA here is from genome assembly GCA_020849295.1 of Bacteroidia bacterium. Classification (GTDB taxonomy): domain Bacteria; phylum Bacteroidota; class Bacteroidia; order NS11-12g; family UBA9320; genus JABWCE01. The sequence goes on along the minus strand of JADLGN010000005.1, from coordinate 236,404 downwards.
TTTGTATTTCCATTGTATGTTATATTTCTGAAATAATATCTTTTACCTTCTTTTACATAGATATCTATATTGAGCAGGTTTGGCTTAATTTTATATATAGAATCGCCAATTATCATAGCATCTCTATATCCTAAATTAGCATATTTTGATATTATTTTTTGTTTTTCTTCTTCATAAGTTTCTTCAATAAATTTTGATGATGCAAAAATGTTTATTTTATTTTTCTTAGGTTTTGGCTTTTTAATTACAGAAATCAGTTTTCTGTCACTCACTTTTTCGTTACCTATTACATTTATATTATATAATTTTACACGTTTTCCCTTGTCAACATAAATTCGCATTATTTTTCTTCCCGTTTTTTGCTTGTCATCTTCTGTTGTAATAAAAACCTTGGTATTAAAAAATCCTTTTTTATAAAAATAGTTTTTTACTTGATTGCTTGTTTTGTTAATCAAATTATCAGTAATAATCTGGTCTGATTCAAAACCAATTTCATCTTTTACGTTTTTTGTTTCACTTTTTCTCAAGCCTCTAATTGAATATTTTGACAAACGAGGTCTTTCTTTAAGGTAAATTTCAAGGTCAATTATATTTTCTTTTAACGAGGTACAATATATTTTTACATCAGAAAATAATTCTTGTTTCCATAATATTTCAAGTGCTTTGCGCAATTCTTCGCCGGGTACGCTTATTATTTGTCCAGTAGATAAGCCCGAAATAAGTACAATTACGTTTTTGTCCATATACTGCGAACCGCTTACTGTAATTTTGCCGATTTGGTATTTGTTGGGATTTAAATAATTTAAATTTATGTAGTTTGAATCATTTGTCTGTGAAAAAGCAGTATTATTTAACGTTATAATACTTACTACAATCAAAAGGATTGTTGTAAAACTCGATTTAATATTAATTTGATATTTGTTCACTTGTTTTTCCAAATCTTCTTTCTCTGTTTTGGTAATCTAATATAGCTTTGTAAAGGTCGTTTTTTCTAAAATCAGGCCAAAGTGTATCTGTAAAATAAAATTCGCTGTATGCAAGTTCCCAAAGTAAAAAATTGCTTAAGCGAAGTTCTCCGCTTGTTCTTATTAGTAACTCAGGATGTGGAAAAGGTCCTGTTGTTAGCGAATTATTTATCATTTCATCATTTATATCATCTAATGAAATTTCATTATTTTTTACTTTTTCTGCAATTTTCTTAACAGAGTTTACAATATCCCATTTTGAACTATAACTTAAAGCCAGAACTAAAGTTGTACGATTGTTGTGTTCTGTTTCTTTTATTATTTTTTTTAATTCTATTTGGCAATTTTCGGGTAATTTTTCAAAATCACCTATTGTTTGCAATCTGATATTATTTTTTAGTAATGTAGGTGTTTCAGCTTTTATTGTTTTTACAAGCAAATTCATTAATGCATTTACCTCGTCTTTTGGGCGGTTCCAATTTTCGGTACTAAAAGCATAAAGTGTAAGAAATTTTACACCAAGTTCAGCACATGCCTCGCATGATTCTCTTACTGATTTTACCCCGTTTTCATGTCCGAGTATTCGTAAAAATCCACGCTTTTTTGCCCATCGTCCATTTCCATCCATTATTATTGCTATATGTATGGGAAGTTTACTATTATCTATTTTTTCTAATATTCCCATATTACAGGTGGTTTATTTGGCCAGCAAACTATTGGTGTAAATCTATATGTGAATGAAAACAATGAAAACATGTACCAATCTTTCAATCCGGGATCGCCTCTCATATCGTTTTGAGTGCTTAGTGGTTGAGTAATACCATCTACTTCTACTGATCTGTCTGACAATGCTGCCGATACACTTCCATAACTTTTTTTCTGCTCTGCCATATCAGGATATCTTTTACTTACATCATCTAAATAATCTGTGAAAGTTTTTCTGTACAAAAATTCATATCCAACTATAAGATTGTCGTTTATTTCCCATTTAAATCCTAAGCCAAACGGAACTGCAAGCTGAAATAGTTTATACATTTCTTTGTTAGATTGTCCTTCGGTGTGTAAGCTGTGGAGTTCAAAAATATCTCCATTGTATTTTGCTTTTGGATTAAACCTGAAACCAGCTATACCTAATGATAGGAATGGTGTAAAATTTTCTGTGCGAACTTGTGAACCAAATGGGCGAAAATTGAATTCCATATTTGATGAAATTTCAGTAATGTTTGATTTAAAACTTAAATTTCGATATTTGTTTTCTTTAAAATTTTTATCATTTCCACTTATTGTTCCTATGCTTAAAGCAGACTTGATAGAAAAGTATTTTCCAATATTATACCTGGCATAAATACCGCCTGCAAGATGAGTTTCTTTTAATACTATTTCACGTGCAAGATCGCCATTGTAATTTGATGCACCAAGCAAACCGCCAACTTCCCATTTTTGTGCAGTACTATTTTTAGTTACAAAAAAAATTGTAAATAAGATTAATATTTTAGTAAGTCGTGGATACATTTAAGATAATAACGTGTGCAAAGCAACTAATGTTACAAGCATTTTTTTCTTTAAAAGTGCAAAAATATAAATTTTTAGGAATGTATAGTTGTAAAATATTTTACCTGAATTGAAAACACTTTACTTTATTTTGTATTACTCTATAAGTTAGGCTAATTCCAAATATTGAATACCAATCTTTATTTTTAGGGTTTCCTCTTAGTGTACCTGCCTCATGCAAAACGTCACCCGGGTCTGCCATAGCTGATGCTATTGGTCCGTACTGACTTTCTATATAAAAGTTTTCTGCATATTTTCCGCTTACATCGTCAATATAGTCAGTAAATGTTTTTCTTACTGCATATTCAAGGGTAATCATCCATCTTGTATTCATATATGTTTTCACCCCTAAACCTATCGGAACAGCAAGTTGTGTAAGACTATATCTTTTCAAATCATTATATTCTGCTGTTTTTTGTCCTTCAGTACTTAGTGGTTGCAAGTTTACCCATTCTTCATGACGGCTTGCAAGGGTAGTATATCCATTAGTGCCATTGTTGTGAGGGCTATTTACATTATAAAAAAACTGTGCAGTAGGATTAAATTTAAAAACTGAAATTCCAGTAGTAAAATATGGGACAAAACCTCTTTTTTGACGACGGTCTAAAAGCCTAAGATTAATATCTACTCCACCGTTAAAATCCCATAAAATGCTTTTAAAATGGAGGTTTCTAAGTCTGTTTTCTTCTTTGTCAGCATACCAATTATCGTCTCCGCTTAGGCTTCCTCTGGTTGCTGCAAGTTTAAAAGTATATCTTTGTCCTATATTGTATCTTGTTACAAGTCCGGCTGCAAAATGAGTTCCTCGTGGTTCAAAAAATTTAAAATTTACAAGTTCTCCTCTATAGTTGCTGCCGCCTGCAAATATTCCCATATCAAGTGTGCTTTCACGTCTCCACCTTTGAGAATAAGAAATATCAGAAATAACAAACATTATTACCAACAAGAAAATAATACGATATTTCATATCAATTTTGTTTTTATTTTTTAAAAAGTTATGCAATTAACATTTTTTTTTTAATAAAACGAAATGTTTTATTTTTTATTTCTCTCTTAAATTATACCAAACTACATACTTTGAACAACTTCGTTTTCATTAAGTATAAAAATGAAAAGAATGGATTTTTGTAAAAATATTAAATAGAAATTTTATTTATTCAGACTCATAAATAATTGTACTTAATTTTGATTCCTGAAATATTTCAACTGCTATTTCTTTAATAGTTTGAGGCGTTATTTCATCAATTTCGTTTAATATTCTTTCTATGGTTTCTATATCGTTGTAATCGAGAAGACTTCTTCCCATCATAATCATTAGCCCTTGATTACTTTCTTCTGCCATTATAAGTTGTCCCTTAAACTGAGTTTTATATTGCTGAAGTTTGTTTTCGGAAATTAGTTTTAAAGTAAATTTTTCTAGTTCTGTTTTTACTATTTTTATTGATTTTTCAAGATTTTGTTTGTCTGATGTCCACTGTATATAAAACAAGCCTATATCTGAAAAATAATTGTAGGCTGCTTCAACTCCATAGGTAATTCCATATTTTTCGCGAAGAGAAATGTTTAAAATAGAATTTAGTGCAGGACCTCCAAGCATATTGGCAAGCAACATTAATGCAGTTCGGTTTTTATGAAACATGTGATAAGCAGTATTGCCAATTACTATATGACATTGATGGTTTGTTGTTTTTTTTGTAATTTTAAATGGATTAACTGCTATTGGAGTATTTCTAATTAGTGTTTCTTTTTCAAAAACCTGAATATTAAAATATCTAATACATAAACTTCTTACTTTTTCAAATTCCAATGGTCCGCAATATGAAATTACAATTTGACCAAACTTATTAAGTTTTGCAGCAAATTGCAAAATATCATTTCTTGAGTAATTCAATATTTTTTTTCTTTCGCCAAGTATATTTGTGCCAAGCGGATGATTGATGAAAATATTTTCGTAAAAATCGTCAACAATCATTTCTTCAGGATTGTCAGCATACATATCAATTTCATCAATTATTACCTTTTTTTCTTTTTCAAGTTCACTTAATGGAAATACCGAGTTGAGAGAAATATCAGCCAAAAGTTCTATTGCCATAGAGGTTTTATTGCTAATAAGTGAAGCATAAACGCAAGTTTTTTCTTTGGTTGTAAAAGCATTCATTTCGCCACCTGCCATTTCTATACTGTTTATTATATACTGCCAGTTGTGTTTTTTTGTCCCTTTAAAAAGCATGTGTTCCAAAATATGAGCTAACCCAATTTGTTGATTATTTTCATCGCGGCTGCCAATATTGAATGTTACGCCAATATGTGAAATTTGGGTATTCGCAGCTTTTTTATAAGCAAGACGTATCCCATTGCTAAATTCTTCTATTTGAAAACTCATTTACTTTTTAGATGAATTTGTTTTGCAAACACAAAAGAGCTTCATTGTATTCATTTACAATATTATTAATGATTTGAGATGCTGGCAGAATATCTTTAATGTAAGAACTTATTTGACCTATTTCGAGTTCGCCTTCTTCAAGATTACCCTCAAACATACCCTTTTTTGCTCTGCCTCTGCCAAGCAATAGTTGCAACTCATCTATCGTTGCTCCACTTTGTTCGGCATTTTTTACTTTTTCGTAAAATGAATTTTTTAGTAATCTTACAGGAGTTAGTTTTTTTAATGAAAGTTCTGTACTGCCGTCTTTAGCTTGTAAAATAGCATTTTTAAAATTAATATGAGCAGAAGATTCATAACTAAGAACAAAGCGACTGCCTATTTGTACTGCCTCAGCTCCAAGAACCATTGCTGCAAGCATTGTTTTACCTGTACCTATTCCACCGGCAGCTATTACTGGAATTTTTACTGAATTTACAATTTGTGGTATAAGGCACATTGTTGTTGTTTCTTCTCTTCCATTATGACCTCCTGCTTCAAAACCTTCGGCTACAATTGCATCTACTCCACATTGTTCTGATTTTATTGCAAATTTTTCATTTGCTACAACGTGTACTACTTTAATACCGTTTTGTTTTAAAATTGAGGTATATGTTGCAGGATTTCCGGCAGATGTAAAGGCAATTTTTACACCTTCATTTATCAGTGTCTGCACATGTTTGTCTATATCAGGGTAAAGTAGGGGTAAATTTACTGCAAATGGTTTGTCTGTGGCTGCTTTACATTTTTTTACATGCTCAAGCAAAATTTCTGGATACATACTTCCTGCACCTATAATTCCCAGTCCGCCTGCATTGCTAACTGCTGACGCAAGCTCCCATCCGCTGCACCATATCATCCCAGCCTGTATTATTGGATATTTTATTCCGAATAATTCAGTAATTCTGTTTTGCATTTTATTATTTTAAATAAAAGGAATTTTTAAAACCTGTGCTTTTAGTTCTTTGCCTCTTATTTCAATATAGATTTCTGTTTCTTCTTTAGAAAATTCGCTTTTTACATAACCCATTCCTATTGCAATATTTAGTGAAGGGCTTTGAGTTCCACTGGTTACTTCGCCTATTTTATTTCCTTTTCCATCTGTTATTAAGTAATGTTGGCGAGGAATTCCACGGTCAATCATCTTAAATCCGACAAGTTTTTTTGAAGGTTTATTTTCTTTAATACTTTTATGAAATTGGCTATTTATAAATTCTTTATTAAATTTAGTTATCCAGCCCAAACCTGCTTCAATTGGCGAGGTTGTATCATCAATATCGTGTCCGTATAGGCAAAATCCTTTTTCAAGTCTTAATGTATCTCTTGCTCCAAGTCCACATGGTAAAATACCGAATTCTTTTCCGGCTTCCATTATTTTATTCCATACATATTCAGCATTTTCATTTTTCATATATATTTCAAAACCTCCGGCACCTGTATAACCTGTATTTGATATTATTATTTCGTCAATTCCTGCTAAAGTACCTATTCTAAATGAATAATATTCAATTTCCAATAAATTGATTTCTGTAAGTTTTTGAATTACTTTAATTGCATTAGGTCCTTGAATAGCAAATAAACTCATTGAGTCACTCAAATTTTTCATTTGAACATTAGCATTATTGTGTTTATTTATCCAACTCCAGTCTTTGTCAATATTTCCAGCATTAACAACCAAAAAGTATTCATTATTTTTTATTTTGTAAACAAGCAAATCATCTACTATTCCTCCAGTGTCATTTGGCAAACATGAGTATTGAATTTTACCATCTACAAGTACTGACGCATCATTACTTGTAACTTTTTGGATAAGTTCTAAGGCATTTTCGCCTGAAATCAAAAATTCGCCCATGTGAGAAACATCAAATATTCCTACATTACTTCTTACACAAAGATGTTCGGGTATTAAACCACTGTACTGAACAGGCATATTAAAACCTGCAAATGGTACCATTTTTCCACCTATTGATATATGCAAATCATTTAATGGTACATGTTTTAAAGTTTGAGATTCCGTCATAAAAATTACGGCAAAAGTAATTTAATTTTTTAAGTATTTTTCTGTCATGATTACTAAAGACAGAATTTTAAATTGATTATTGAGCTGACTCAAACAAACGAGATACTTCAGCCCAATTTATTACATTCCAGAATGCTGAAATATAATCAGGACGGCGATTTTGATAATTTAAGTAATATGCATGTTCCCAAACGTCAAGTCCAAGAATTGGCGTACCAGGACATTCTGAAATATCCATAAGTGGGTTATCTTGATTTGGAGAACTGCATACTGCAAACGATTTGTCACTTTTTACGCAAAGCCATGCCCAGCCTGAACCAAATCTTGTAGTTGCTGCAGCATTAAATTTTTCTTTAAAATTTTCAAAACTTCCAAAATTTGAGATAATAGCATCAAGTAATTTTCCATGTGGCATACCTCCTCCATTAGGACTCATAATTTTCCAAAACAGAGAATGATTAAAATGTCCGCCGCCATTATTTCTTACAGCTACAGGATATTTGCTTATATTTTTACACAATTCTTCAATACTTAAATTTTCGGCATCTGTGCCGGCTATCGCATTGTTTAAGTTGGTAACATAAGCATTATGATGCTTGCTGTGATGAATTTCCATTGTTCTTGAGTCAATATATGGCTCTAATGAATTGTATAAATAAGATAACTGAGGAAGTTGATGTGCCATGATTTTTTCTGATTTATTTTTGTTTGATTTATTATTAAACAAAATTACAACTCATATTGTTTTTCTTAATATTATTTTTGAAATCTTTAAAAAAAAATGATTCGGTTAATAATTATTATTTTTCTTATTTCAATTGGTTTTATCTCTTGTAAAGATTCTCCTAATGACAATAATTACTATATACCTGAAGGTCTTGTAAATTTTACAATTAATACTGATTTGCCTCAGTATTATTATTTGAAAACACCCGGGACATATATTTATCATGAAGGAGGCAATAGAGGAGTTATTTTGGTTCATAATTTTGATGATAATTTTATAACACTAGAGCGTTCATGCAGTTTTGAACCTGATAAAACATGTTCAAAAATATCAGTTGACAGCACAACACTTACACTAAGATGTGGTATTATGAAAAATAACAAATGGGAAACTTGCTGCGAAAGCAGATTTATGATGGGAGGAGAAGTTTCGCATGGTCCTGCAGTTTATAATCTTAGGCAATATAATACTCATCAAAACGGTTCAATAATTTACGTAACTAATTAATAGACATTGAAAATTCTAACGTACAATGTAAATGGAATAAGAGCAGCACTTTCAAAAAATTTGTTGGGTATGCTCGAAAAACAAAATCCTGATTTAGTTTGTTTGCAAGAAATAAAGGCACTCCCAGAACAAATTGATAATAGCTTGTTTGAATATCTTGGATACAAATGCTATTGGTATAGTGCTGTAAAAAAAGGGTATAGCGGAACCGGAATTCTCACTAAAATTAACCCTCAAAATATTGTTACAGGTTGCAATCATCCTTTGTACGATTCAGAAGGCAGAATTATAAGAACAGATTTTGCAAAATTTTCATTAATAAGTGTATATTTTCCTTCTGGTAGCTCGGGAGACATGAGGCAGGAAGTAAAAATGAATTTTCTTGATTATTTTTATCATTATATTCAAAAATTAAAAAATGAATTAAAAAACCTGATTATTTGTGGAGATTATAATATTTGTCATCAGTCTATAGATATACATGACCCGATTGGGAATAAAAACAGTACCGGTTTTTTGCCAGAAGAAAGAGAGTGGATGAGTGCTTTTTTTAAAAGTGGTTTTACTGATAGTTTTAGGCTTATACATTCAGACTTGTTGCATCAATATACATGGTGGAGTTTCAGAGCCAACGCACGAAGCAAAAATAAGGGCTGGCGGATAGACTATATTTCTGTTAATAATGATTTATCACATTTAATAACAAAGGCTGAAATTTTACCTTTTGAAATGCAAAGCGATCATTGCCCTTATTATATTGAGATTGATTTGCAAAAGTTATAGAACTAAGGTTCCCATAGTTTTTCGCTTTCTGTCATTTTTCTTTTCCAGCGATTATGAGTCCACAGCCAATATGAAGGATTTTCATTAATTTGTTTTTCTAACAATCGAGTATGAATTTCTGTGATTTCGCCTTTTTTTAGTTCTGCAGGATTTACACATATAATTTCTGTTTTAAATTCATAATAACCTCTATTAATTTTATTGATATATCCATAAATAACAGGATAATTATATGATTTTGCATAATGTTCGGCACCTGTAAATACAGCAGTTTTTTGTTGTAAAAAAATAGTCCAATGAATATTTTTACTGTATGTAGGCGATTGGTCGCTTGCAAAAAAAGTAGCACTTATTTTATTTTTATTAATTTCAAAACCCTCTTTCACTTTTTTCATTGCTAATAGTTTTAAGCCAAATTTAGTTCGGCTTTCAATAAATTTTGAATTAAAATATTTGTTATTGAGCGGTGCATATATTCCAATGGCTGTATGCGGTATGTATTTTTGAATTATTGCACCTAACATTTCCCAGTTATTATAATGACCACCGCAAAATATTACACTCTGTTTTTTATCAAAAAAACTGTTTATCAATTCGCGATTTTCATATTTTACTCTTGCCATTAGTTGTTTTTCTGAAATAGTAAATAGTTTTATGCTTTCAATTATTATATCACAAAAGTGATGGTAAAATTCGCTTTCTATTTTAATAAGTTCTTTTTGCGTTTTGTGTGGAAATGAATTTTGTAAGTTCTTTCTAACTACTTTTTTTCTGTATCCAAATACTTTGTAAAGCAAAAAGTAAATAAAATCAGATAACAAATAAAGAACCTTGAATGGCAATATTGACAAAGGTATGATTAGCAAATAATATAATAAGAAATTTAGAATATTCATTTTTTTTTAATTAATCAATTTATTTGCCAATTGCCCACATGCTGCATTTATATCTTTTCCTCGGCTTCTTCTCAAATTTACAATAAGTTTGTTCTGTTCTAAAATTTTAATAAAATTATCGGTTTTTGATTTAGAACTTGGTTTATATTGAGCATTTTCAATAGGATTATATTCTATAAGATTAATTTTACACTTTACAAGACGAGCAAACTTTACAAGATTTAATGCATCAGTTTCGCTGTCGTTAAGGTCTGCAATCATACAATACTCAAGCGTTACTCTTGTGCCGGTTTTTTTATAAAAATAATCAAGTGCTTCCGAAAGCATATCAAGATTGTTAGATTGATTTATTGGCATTACCGATGTTCTTTTTTCATTATCTGCATAGTGTAATGAAAGTGCAAGATTGAATTTTACATCATCGTCACCAAGTTTTTTTATCATTTTTGCAATACCTGAAGTACTTATGGTAATACGTTGTGGACTCATACCTAAACCTTGTGGACTTGTAATATGTTCAACACTTTTTAATACATTAGAATAATTTAACAAGGGCTCGCCCATGCCCATATATACTATGTTTGAAAGAGGTATTCCGTAATTTTCAATTGATAAATTTTTTAATAAAAATACTTGGTCATAAATTTCTCCTGCCAATAGGTTTCTCTTATACTGTAAATATCCGGTGGCACAAAAACTGCAATTCAAACTACAACCCACCTGACTGCTTACACATGCAGTAATTCTGTCTGCAGATGGTATAATTACTCCTTCTACAATATTACCATCGTAGAGTTTGAAAGCTACTTTTATTGTTCCATCATTACTTTTTTCGTAGTTATGAATTATAGCAGGTTTAAGCTCAAAATCTTCAATTAATTTCTCTCTTAAATTTTTGGGAATATTACTCATTTGAGAAAAATTTGAAATATGTTTTTCCCAAATCCATTGATAAATTTGTTTTGCTCTGAAAAGTGGTTCGTTACATGATTTTAGATATTCAATTATATCTTGTAACGAAAATTCTCTTATATCTTTTTTTTTAATAGAAATAATTAATTATGAATTGCGTTTTACTTCTGTTTTTTTATAGGTTTCAAAGTAATCGCCAATTCTTATATCAATATAATTTTTTACCTGAATACCACACTCATAGCCCTTCATTACATCTTTTACATCATCTTTAAATCTCTTTAAAGCTGCTATTTCTCCATCGTGAATCACTACGCCGTCTCTAATTATTCTGAGTTTATTATTTCTTTCAACCTTTCCATCAAGTACATAACAACCGGCAACAATACCAACTTTTGTTATTTTAAATACTTCTCTTACTTCAATATTAGATGTAATTTCTTCAATTATTTCAGGTGACAACATACCATCAATTGCTGCTTTTACTTCTTCTATTGCTTGATAAATTACAGAATAAGTTTTTATTTCTATTTCTTCTTCTTCGGCAATTTTCTTAGCATTTTGTGCAGGTCTTACCTGAAATCCTATAATAATAGCATCAGATGCAGAGGCAAGCAATACGTCAGATTCTGAAATTTGACCAACTCCTTTATGAATAACCGAAACCTGAACTTCGTCTTTTGATAACTTTAATAGCGAATCACACAATGCTTCAACTGACCCGTCAACATCAGCTTTTACAATAAGTTTCAATTCTTTGAATGAACCAACAGCAAGTCTTCGCCCTATTTCTTCAAGAGTAATATGTTTGGTAGCTCTTATACCTTGTTCACGTTGTAATTGAGATCGCTTATTGGCAATTTCTTTAGCCGATTGTTCGTCTTCATATTTAATAAATATATCACCGGCAGCAGGTGTCCCTTGGAAACCTAATACGCTGATAGGAGTTGATGGTCCCGCTTTTTGAATTCGTTGTCCTCTTTCGTTTAACAAGGCTCTTATACGTCCGTAATTGCTTCCTGCAAGTACAAAATCTCCAACTTTTAAAGTACCTTCTTGCACTAGCAATGTTGCAACTACTCCTTTCCCTTTGTCAACATGGGTTTCCATTATAGTACCCTTTGCTCGCTTGTTAGGATTTGCTTTTAGTTCGAGTAATTCTGCTTCAAGCAAAACTTTTTCAAGCAGCAAATCAATATTTAAACCCTTTTTGGCAGAAATTTCCTGAGTTTGATATTTTCCTCCCCATTCCTCTACAAGTATGTTCATTGCTGATAATTGCTCTCTCACTTTGTCTGCATTAGCTCCTTCTTTGTCTATTTTGTTAAATGCAAAAATAATAGGTACACCAGCAGCCTGTGCGTGGGCAATTGCTTCTTTTGTTTGAGGCATCACACTATCGTCAGCAGCAATTACAATAATTACAATATCTGTTACTTTGGCTCCTCTGGCTCTCATTGCAGTAAATGCTTCGTGACCTGGGGTATCAATAAATGTTATTTTTTTACCACCCTTTAAGCTTACTTCATAAGCTGCTACGTGTTGTGTAATTCCTCCTGCTTCGCCAGCTATTACATTTGTATTTCTTATATAGTCAAGTAATGAGGTTTTTCCGTGGTCAACATGGCCCATTATAGTAACAATTGGGGGTCTTTCTTTTAAGTCTTTTTCATCATCCGTAGCCTCTTCTTCTATATCTTCAATTTCTTCTGCAGAAACAAAATTTACTTCATAGCCAAAATTTTCTGCAAGTAATGTTATTATTTCTTTATCAAGTCTTTGGTTTATTGAAATCATCATGCCAAGTGAAAAACATGTATTTATAATTTCAGTAACTTTTACATTCATCAAAGAAGCTAATTCATTGGCAGTAACAAATTCTGTAACTTGTATTTTTTTACTCTCAATCTCCTTTTGTATTTCCTGTTCTTCTTTATAGCTTAAGAACTTTTCTTTTTTATCCTTTTTAGCTTTTTGTCTTATTTTTCCGCCTTGTACATTTCCTTTTTGCGAACCAAGTTTTGAAAATGTTTGTTTCATCTGCTCTTGAATTTCTTTAGAGCTAATATCTTCTTTCTTTGGTTTTATATTCTGGAATTGTTTGTCAGGTTTTGTTTCGGGTCTTTTTGTAAATTGAGTATTTATTGACTTTGTGTCAATTTTTTCGGGAGTGTGTTTTCTTTTGCGTTTTTTCTTTTGAATATCTTCGTTTACAACTTTCTTTCTTACTATTTGTTCTGGTAATTCTATTTTTCCTTTTACTAACAATCCCTGTAGTTTTGGGGCATTTGCTTTAATTATATTTATTTCTTCAACTGCATTTTCACTTTCATTTTTGCTTTCTGCCTCTGGTATTTCTTCTATTTTAATTTCTTCAGTAATAACAGTAACAATTTGCTCTTCAATCGGAGCTGTGTTTACTTCATCTTTTGTTTCTTTTTGTTCCTCAATTGGCTTTTCTGTTTCTATCGGTTTTTCTTCGCTTTTTTCAGTTTTTGCTTTAGTTTTTTTGGCATCTAAATCAATACGACCAACTACTTTTGGAGCTTTAATTTTTACATTTTCTTCAATTGATTCTGTTTTTACAACGTCTTCTTTTGGTGAATTAGGTAAGGGTTTGTTATTTGTTATTAGGTTTTTAATTAACATTACAGATTCTTCTTTTTCTTCTGTAATTGGCTTAGAAACGGGAGGTTTTGGCGTTGTGATAATTTCTCGGCTTTTTTTAGCAAGAACATCTAAATTCTTTGATTGTTCCTTTGCTTTTTTGTCAGAATGAAAATCTTTTAGTAAAATTTCATAAGCAGTTTGGTCTATTTTTGAATTTGGGTTTAAGGTGGTTTCGTAGGTAATTCCTTTTTTTTGCAGGTGTTCTATCAATGTATGATAACCTACACTAAGTTCTTTAGCAACCTGTACTATTCTGTATTTTTTTTCTTCTTGCATCTTCTGTGTTGTACCTTTATAAATTTTTTAAAAAAAACAGAAGGACGCATTGCCATTACTATTCTGCCATTGTCCTTATGTATTATAAATTATTTTTCATAATCAAAATAATATTGCTGAATATAGATATTTTATTTTAAAATAAATAATTCAGATATTAATTAAACTCTGCTTCTAAAATTCTTTTTATTTCAACTATTGTTTCTTCTTCAAGTTCAGTTCTTCTAACTAGGTCATCATTTGATACCGCAAGAACACTTTTTGCAGTATCAAGCCCGATAGATTTTAATTCGTCAATAATCCAATCGTCAATTTCGTCATTAAATTCTTCTAGATCAACGTCAAATTCTTCACTTGTATCTTCTCTGTAAACATCAATTTCGTATCCTGCAAGTTTGCCGGCAAGCTTAATATTAAAACCTCCTTTGCCAATAGCAAGAGAAACCTGGTCTGAAGGCAAATAAACTGCAATTTTCTTATTAGCTTCATCAATATTTAATGATGAAATTTTTGCAGGATTAAGTGCTCTAGAAATGTATAATGAAAGATTGGTTGTATAATTTATTACATCAATATTTTCATTTCTCAATTCTCTAACAATCCCATGAATTCTTGAACCTTTCATTCCAACGCAAGCACCAACAGGGTCTATGCGATCATCATAACTTTCAACAGCCACTTTTGCCCTTTCTCCGGGTTCTCTTACTACATTTTTTATTGTAATTAGCCCATCGAGTATTTCAGGTACTTCCATTTCAAATAACCTTTCAAGAAATATAGGTGCAGTTCTTGATAGTACGATTCTTGGAGAAGTATTATTTGCTTCAACTCGTAGTACTACTGCTTTTATAGAATCACCTTTTTTATAAAAATCTCTTGGTATCATTTCTGATTTTGGCAAAATAAGTTCATTGCCCTCATCGTCTAAAATCATTAATTCTTTTTTCCAAATCTGATATACTTCTCCATTAATAATTTCGCCCACTCGGTCTTTATATTTTTTGTAAAATTCGTCTTTTTCAAGTTCCAATACTCTCGAAATCAAAGTTTGTCTGGCTGCAAGAATAGATCTGCGTCCAAATACTTCCATTGTAATTTCTTCGTAAGTTTCTTCGTTAAGCCCCAAGTCAGCTTCAATTTTTTTGGCATCTGTAATAGATATTTCAGTATTAGGATCTTCTACTTCGCCATCATCAACTATCAATCGGCGTTGAAAAATTTCAACATCACCTGTTTTGTCGTTTACTATCACATCAAAACTACTGTCATCTCCAAATCTTCTTTTGAGCATGCTTCTGAAAACATCTTCCATTACACGCATCATTGTGCTGCGGTCAATGTTTTTAAATTCTTTAAATTCTGAAAACGACTCAACTAATCCAATTCCTAAGCTCATTTCTTATTTTTATTTAAATGTTATTATAACTATTGCTTTTTCTATATTATTAAATTCTATTTTTTCTTCTGTTGTTTCTTTTTTTGAAACATTCTTTTCTATTACTAATTCAGAAGATTCAATACTTTTTAAAACTCCTGTAATTTTTGTTTTATCTTTTTTTTCAACTTCAAGTTTTCTACCGATATGTTTAAAATATTGATTCAAAAACTTTAAAGGTTTCTCAGCTCCAGGCGAAGAAACTTCGAGTGTAAAACCTTTGTTGTCTTCTATTTCCTTGTCTTCATCAATCAGTTTTGATAAATGTCTGCTTAGTTCAGAACAACGATATATCGAAACCGGCTTAATACCATCAATTACAATTTTATACTTGCTGTTTGGCGGCTTACTTTCAATGTCAATTAAAAATTCTTCAGAATTCTCTAAGAAATCTGAAGTCCAAGTTTTTAATTTTGTTGAGAGCCTTTCCATTCTGCAATAAAAAAGGGGATTTTTATCCCCTCTAAAACGTTCACAAATTCGCTGCAAATATAGTTTTATAATTACAAATTGCAAAAAGTATTCTATTTAATTTTTTTTATCTATTTCTAACTACTTTTGAAATTTAAATGTAAATCTTACTTATTTTCGCTACCTCTTTTTAAAACATGAAAAAATTTAGTTTATTAAACAACATTTTTGGATGGTTGACTTTTGCAATATCATTATTTGTTTTTAGTCTTACAGTAGAACCTTCGGTTAGTTTATGGGATTGTGGAGAGTTTGTATCTGCATCATATAGGCTTCAAGTAGTACATCCGCCAGGGGCTCCTTTGTTTTTAATGCTTGGACGAGTTTTTTCTCTTTTTGCCGGAGACGATGTAACAAAAGTTGCTTTATGGGTAAATATGCTTAGTGTAGTTGCAAGTGCATTAACAGTTATGTTTACTTTTTGGATTATTGTACATTTTGCAAAAAAAATTCTTGGTATAGCACTAAACCTACAGGAGATTGAAACTTCAAAAAGTATTGCAATAATTGGAAGTGGTCTTGTAGGAGCTTTGAGTTTAACATTTATGGATTCATTTTGGTTTAGTGCTGTAGAGGCAGAAGTTTATGCTTCTTCATCTTTTTTTACTGCTTTATCATTTTGGTTTATTTTAAAATGGGAGAGAGTAAAAGACGAACCTGGGGCTGACAGGTGGCTTATATTAATTGCATATTCTCTAGGTTTAGCAGTAGGTTTGCACTTACTTAACTTACTTGTAATACCTGCAGTTGTTTATTACTATTATTTTAACAAATATAAATATAGCCGCAAAGGTTTATATATTTCAAGTGCAATTGGAATTGGAGCATTAGGGGTTATTCAATCAGTAATTTTACCAGGCGTACCAAAGGTTGGCGCATTTTTCGACAGAATATTTGTAAATTCATTGAGTATGCCTTTTAATTCAGGTTTAATGTTTTTTATGTTTTTACTTTTAGGTGCTATTTCATATTTTATTTATTATACCTATAAGCACAATCATTCAATAGCAAATCTTTCACTTAATTGTCTGTTGTTTATCATGCTTGGATATTCATCTTATGGAATGGTTGTTATAAGATCACTTGCCGATCCTGCAATTGACATGAACAATCCTGAAGATGCCTACACACTTACAAGCTATATTAATCGCGAACAATACGGCGACAGACCATTACTGTACGGTCCTTATTATAATGCAAATTATATTTCAACCGAAGAAGGTTCTATGCAGTACAGAAAAGGAAAAGATAAATATGAAGAAATAGGCAATAAAATAGAGCCTGTTTGGGACCCCAAATATTGCACAGTATTTCCTCGTATGGGCGATATGCAAAAAGAAGGCGGAACACAAGGTTATCAGATGTGGAGTGGTGCAAAAGAAGGCAAAAAACCCACTTTTGGACAAAATATGTGGTTTTTTATAAAATATCAGGTTGGATATATGTATGTGAGGTATTTTATGTGGAATTTTGTAGGCAGACAAAATGATATGCAGGGTATGACAGGCGACCCTTGGGATGGCAATTGGATAAGTGGAATTGGGTTTATTGATAATATGCTTATTGGACCACAAAACAATTTGCCTGATTCATTTAAAATAAACAAAGCAAGAAATACATATTATTTCCTCCCATTTATTCTCGGAATATTAGGTATGATGTATCAGTATAAAACTCGAAAATTTGATGCAAATGTTGTAATGGCTTTGTTTCTTTTTACAGGGTTGTTAATTATCGTTTACCTAAATCAGCCTCCTTATGAACCAAGAGAAAGAGATTACTCAATGGAAGGTTCTTTCCAAACTTTTTGTATATGGATAGGTTTGGGAGTTTTGTTTTTGTATGATTACTTAAGTAAAAAGTTGAAAATAAATAATACAGCTCTGATATCAATAATTACAATAGTATGCTTAATAGCAGTGCCTACTATTATGGCAAAAAATAACTGGGATGACCACGACCGTTCAAACAGATATCTTGGGCTGTCATTTGCAAAAAATTATCTTAACAGTTGCGAAAAAAATGCCGTTCTTTTTACAAATGGAGACAATGATACTTATCCCCTTTGGTATGCTCAAAACGTAGAAGGAATAAGAACAGACGTAAGAATAATAAATTTAAGTTTGCTTGGGACAGATTGGTATATAAATGCTCTTAGAAGAAAAGTTTACGAATCAGAACCATTGCCATTATCAATCTCTGCCGAAAAATTAGTAGAAGGCAAAAGAGAGCTAACTTACTTTTTTGATAATGGTCAATTTGACCAAAATCAATTTTATAATCTTGATGAAGTTATAGATTTTATGACTAGCGATAAAGAATCAGATATGACTACTGCAGGTGGACGTGAACCGATGAATTTTATGCCGGTTAAAAATTTTATAATACACGTGAATAAAGATGAATGTATAAAAAGTGGTATTGTAAAATCTACCGATTCTATAGTCGATAAAATCACATTTAATATAGGTGCAAATTCAATTTATAAAGGAACGTTGGTAGTTATGGATATTATAGCACAAAATGCCAAACAAGGCTGGAAAAGACCAATATATTTTACAACTACTACGGGTTCGTCAGCTTATTTAAATCTTGACGAATATTTTCGTCTTGAAGGGCTTACATACAGATTGGTACCTATAAAAAGTAGTAAAGATAGAATGGGATTAATAGATGCAGATTTACTTTATAACAAACTAACTAAGCAATTTGACTGGGGAAATATGGACAAAAATCTGAAAATGAATCTTGATGAAAAAGCTACACTTGTACCCAAAAACTTAAGAATATTATTTGTACAGTTAGCACGCAGTTATGTTTTTGAGCAAAAAGAAAATCAAAAAGCAGTTTATCTTCTTGATTACAGCCAAAAAGTAATACCAGAAGCTATTATGCCGATGGACTTAAGACTGAGATATTACTATATAGACACATACTACCTTGCCGGCGAAAAAAATAAAGCTGAAAAACTAATGAAAGAAATGATTAAGGACTGCGAGCAACAGGTTAAGTTTTATAAGCAATATACCGGCTCAAAAGCAAAATTTGTAAGCGAAAAATTGCCAGAAGCACTTCAGTATATTCAGGAATGTGCTAAAAAAGCCACCGAAAATGGAAATAAAAAACTTGGCGATAAATACAATAGTTTATATAATACACTTAGCAGATAACCGATAAAAATTAAAAAAAACAAAACCCACTCCGAAAACTACCGGGTGGGTTTTTTACATTAAAAATAAGAATGGAAAATAATTTGATTTTTGGAATAAGGGCAATAGAAGAAGCAATTGATGCAGGAAAAAATTTTGATAAAATATTAGTAAAACAAGGATTTTCGGGAGAATTGTTAAATACTTTTAAAAATCAAAATATTTTATTCAAAACAGTTCCATTATCAAAACTTGACCGAATTACAAAAAAAAATCATCAAGGTATTGTTGGATTTATTGCACCTGTTGAATACCAGAATTTTGAAGAAATTATTATAAGTTTGTTTGAAAAAAGACAAGACCCAGTAATTGCAGTTCTCGATGGAATTACCGATGTGAGAAATTTTGGAGCTATTGCACGTTCGGCAGAATTTTTAGGAATCAATGCAATTGTAATTCCTGAAAATAATTCGGCAACAGTAACTCCAGATGCAATTAAAACAAGTGCAGGAGCATTATTAAAAATTCCGGTTTGCAAGGTTCAATCATTGCCAGTAACTCTCGAAAAAATGAAAGAATATGGAATGACTATAATAGGATGTACTGAAAAAGCTAAAGATATAGCTTTTAATACAGATATGAGCGGACCTTTAGCTATAGTACTCGGCTCTGAAGAAGCAGGATTGTCAAAAGTAGTTCTTAAAATTGCAGATAAACTTTTGAAAATACCTGTTTTTGGAAGTGTAAGCTCGCTAAATGTTTCAGTAGCTGCAGGAATATTTTTTTATGAGGCCCGTAAGCAAACTTTTAATACAAGTTCAATAATAAAATGACTAAAGCCAAATCAATGTTTTATTGTAGAAACTGTGGAGTATCAGCACCAAAATGGATAGGAAAATGTCCATCGTGCAATATGTGGAATACTTTCGATGAAGAAATTGTAGTAAAAGATAAAAATGTACCACAATGGAAAAAAAAAGCAGATAGTGAAAGAAATATTAAATTAAAACCCAAAAAATTTTCTGAAATAAATTCATCAAGTGATATAAGAATAATTACAAATGACAACGAACTGAACAGAGTTTTGGGAGGAGGAATAGTTTTGGGAAGTTTGGTATTAATAGGAGGAGAGCCTGGCATTGGCAAGAGTACATTATTGCTTCAAATGGCTGTGAAAATCAATAAAAAAGTACTTTACCTTTCTGGTGAAGAAAGTGAAACTCAAATAAAAATGAGAGCAGAAAGACTTGAGATAAAGAATGATGAATGTTATATTTTTTCTGTCCCCGACCTCAATTTGATTTTTCAGGTAATAAATGAAATAAACCCTGAAGTTGTAATTGTTGATTCTGTTCAAACACTATATACAAACTCAATAGATTCTGCCCCAGGTAGTATTTCACAGATTAGAGAATGTACTTCTGAGTTATTGCGATTTTCTAAAGAAACAAATACTCCTGTTTTTTTGATTGGTCATATTACAAAAGATGGGGTTATAGCTGGACCAAAAATATTGGAACACATGGTTGATACAGTTCTTCAATTTGAAGGCGATAGGCATCATACATATAGAATATTGAGAGCAACCAAAAACAGATTTGGTTCTGCTGCCGAAATTGGAATTTATGAAATGATAAATTCAGGATTAAGAGAAGTGTCAAACCCAAGTGAAATTCTTATTACTCAAAGACAAGAACCACTTTCAGGAATTTCTATTTCGGCAGCATTAGAAGGTATTCGCCCTTTGCTTGTAGAAACTCAGGCTCTTGTAAGCAGTGCAGTATATGGAACACCACAACGCAATTCAAACGGATTTGATCTTAGAAGACTAAATATGTTACTTGCAGTTTTAGAAAAAAGATGCGGTTTTTATCTTAATACACAAGATGTATTTGTAAATATAGCAGGGGGTATAAAACTTGACGATCCGGCTCTTGACCTTGGAATAGCTGTTTCAATTCTTTCATCTTTTCACAATCAAATTGTAAATACAGGTTATGTATTTGCAGCCGAAATCGGTCTTAGCGGCGAAGTAAGAGCTGTTGGAAAAATTGAACAAAGAATATCAGAAGCAGAGAAATTAGGATTTAAATCAATCATAATCTCTAAATATAACCAAAAGGGTTTACAAAAATCAAAAATAGAAGTCATACCTATTTCAAAAATCGAGGAATGTCTTGATTTTGTATGGATGTAACTAATGTTTTTTATAATTAATTTTGCATTTCAAACAAAATGGTAGAAAACTGGGAAAAAGTAGAAAATGAGATTTTTGTAAAATTTAACAAAAAGCCAGATATAAATGGTGTTTTGTTTCTCATTGGTGTAAGAGAAACGGGTGAAATTAGAAGTAAATTTAATAAAGAAGAGAAAACAGAACTTCTACATATAGCAATGTGCAAAGTATTGAGTTATTCTGGTTATTATGTACAAAAAAGTGTTGATGAACGAGGTTGGTCACAATGGGAATTATTAAAAAAAATACCCAATATGCCACTAAAAGAACAAGAAAATTTTATAAAAAGCCATATAGTTGAATATTTCAAAATTGAAAATTTATTTGAAAATTAAATATTCAATTCGTCAACAATAAAATAAGTTTAAACTATAATTTGTAATGACATTACATTATAATATAATTTTGTCTGATTTTGTTTAACAATTGGATATAATACAATTTGAAATATTATACAAAACCTATCAACCTTTGCTGGTAAAATTTGCAAATTTTTATCTTAAAAATGAACATGATTCAATAGATATAGTTCAAGAATTATTTAAAAATTTATGGGAGAAAAAACAAACTTTGATATTACCGCCCAATCCCAAACCATATTTGCTAAAAGCCATTAAAAACCGATGCTATAATAAACTTTCAAGAGAAAAAAGTTTTTTAAGTGAAAGTGATGGATTTATGGAAAATGTTTTTTTAGAAAATAATACACCAATTGACATAATAGAAAGCCGACAATCTGCTGAAAAAATTGACAAACTTATAAATAAATTGCCTGAAAAATGTCGCGAAGTTTTTATTTTAAGCCGCTTTGAGAATATGAGCTATAAAGAAATAGCCGAAACTCTTGAAATTTCAATAAAAACAGTAGAAAACCAAATTGCCAACGCATTGAAGTTTTTAAGAAAAAATTATTTTATATTTTTATTTCTGATAATTAGTTCTTTAGTGGAAAATTTATAAAAATTTTAAAAATATTTTAGTGGTAAATTCAATTATTTGTGTAAAAGTGTGTAGGTAAAAAAAGAAAAAATGGAATTTGCAGAAGGAAACATAATAGCACGCTATATCTTGAATAAGTGCAATAATGAAGAAAAACAATATGTAAAGATTTGGCTTAATGAAAATCAATACAACAAATTATTTTATAATCATATTGAGCAATCACTTGCTTTGGCAAGTAAATAAATGAACAAAAACGAAATTTATAATTTACTTATTAAATATGCAGATGGAGAAGCATCATCTTCTGAAATTATTTTTATTGAAAAATTAATCTCAGAAGATAAATTTTGGAAAAGCGAATTAGAAATATTGCAAAAAATAAATGTTGATTTTTTAAGTTCTGATATATATAAAGTAAACCCCGCTACAGAACTAAACTGGGAGTCTCTTAACAAATCAATTACATTAGAACAAAATAAGAAGTTTAATTTTTCGTATTTTAACTTATTAAAGTATGCTGCAGCATCAGTTTTACTTATTGTTACTGCATGGTTTTTGTTTTACAAAGGCAATAGTATTAAAGATTTTAATAAATTTAATATTGGAAAAACATTTACAACATCAAACAATGAAATTATTGATATTGCACTTTCTGACGGCAGTGTTATTACATTAAATCAAAATTCAAAATTAACAGTAGATAAAGATTTTAATATCAAAAATCGACTAGTAGAAATAAAAGGAGAAGCATATTTTGAAATTGCAAAAGAAAAATCGAAACCTTTTATAGCCAAATCAAACAATACATTTATTAAAGTTTTAGGCACAATTTTTAAAGCAAAAAATGATAAAAACAAAGTAGAAATTAGTCTTTACGAAGGGAAGGTTAATTTTATATCTAATAAAAACTCAAATGAATTAACACCTGGCGAAAAACTAATATTTAATACAAATACAGACAAAATAAAAATAAGCAAAATACAAAGTAATGATGTAAAATTTTGGGAGAATAAACTCATATTTAAAGATGTTAAATTACAGATAATTGCTGAAAAACTACAAATAAGATATAATATTACATTAATTATACCTGACAATAAAAAAGACGAAAAATACACTGTTTCATTTGAAGGTATGAATCTTGAAAATTCATTAAAACTTTTAGAAAGTGTAACTGAATCGAACATTTCGAAAAATAAATCAAAATATTTTTTAAATCATTAATTTTACAAGGTGAATTTTCACCATTGTAATCATATTTTCATTGTTACTCTTCTTTTTTTTACTTTATTTAAAAGTGAAAAATCTTATGGACAAAATAATAATCCACTAGATAAAATAATTTCAATTAATACAACTGAAAAGACTGTCCCCGAAATTTTAAAGCAACTGCAATCAAAGGTAAAAGTATCGTTTAATTATAAATCTTCAATTTTCAGAAATGAAAAAATACCAAGTTTTAATGCCGAGAATGAAAAATTATCAGAAATTCTAATAAAATTGCTGAGTCCATACAATGTAGAGTTTAAATACTTTGGAGGGAATTCGATAATATTAAAACAAGTAAAAAAGAAATCAAATACAAACTATACAATTTCGGGATACATTATTGACAAATCAAGCGGCGAAAAATTAATAGGTGCAAGCGTTTATTGCAGATTAAATAAAAAAGGGACATTTACAAATGACTTTGGGTTTTTCACAATTACACTGCCAGGAGACTCCATATTACTTGAAGTAAAATATATAGGATTTAGCAATTATATAGAAAAAAGCCATAACAAGTCAAATTCTTTTAAAATAATCAAACTTGAACCAAACACAAACCTTAAAGAAATAGATATAACTGACGAAAAACAATCAAAATACGAACAAAAACCAAATTCATTTTCCTATAATAATAAAGCAATAAAAGAAATTCCATCATTTTTAGGAGAACCTGATGTGCTTAGATCTGTACAAATACTTCCGGGAGTACAAAGCTCGGGCGAGAGTTCGGGCGGTTTGAATGTAAGAGGAGGTAGTACAGACCAAAATCTTATTTTAATTGATGGGGTGCCTGTTTATAATATAGTTCATGTTTTTGGATTGTTTTCAATAATAAATCCATGTGCAGTAAATTCAATCGAATTAATAAAAGGAGGATTCTCATCAAAACATAATGGGAGATTATCATCTATTTTAGATGTTAAACTTAAAGATGGAAATTATTACAAGCTTTCCGGGAACATAAATTTGGGATTATTTCTTTCATCTATTACACTCGAAGGACCAATTATTAAAAATAAATCATCTTTTATTATTGCATTTCGCAGAACATATTTTGATGCATTTTATCAGCCGTTTCAATATTTCTCAAATCGAAAATCATTGAACAATTATTCAGGTTGGTATTATTTTTATGATTTTAATGCTAAAGCAAATTATAAAATAGGTAGCCGAGATAAGATAACAGTTAATTTTTTTAAGGGAGTTGACAGAGGAAAAATTACCGAAAAACAAACATTTGCAGATTCAATAGAAAATCTTGAAAAACGTGAGCAAAATAAACAATTACTTTGGAATACAAACATGTCAAGTATAAGGTGGGATAGAATTCTTACAGATAAAATTTTTATGACAAATGCAATAGGAATTACACAATATAAAACAAAATTTGAAGATGAAATAACTTGGGAAACAAAACAACAACCGTTTAAAAATATTTCGTCAGTTTTATATAAGCAAACCAGCGGTAATGCTGATTATTTTTTCAATAGTGTATTAGAAATTAATTTAAATAATAAACATAATATTATAGGTGGAATAGATTTAATTTATCATAAATTCAATACCGGTACTCTTGATTATCTATCAAAATTTAATGAACAAAATTATGATACTTCTATAGGCGACAGAAACATATACTCGCTTGAGACAAACGCTTTTGTTGAAGATAATATTAAAATTAATAAAAGGATAAACCTAAAATTGGGATGTAGTTTTAATTTGATTAATGTAAAAAATAAAAACTACATAAATGTTCAACCCAGAACAAGTGCTAACATAGCTTTTTCAAAGAAACTATTTTTCAATACAACTTATTCAAGAATGCAGCAAAACCTGCAAATTTTGCCAAACAACAGTATTGGTTTGCCTATTGATATTTGGATTCCTGTAACTGATGTATTAAAACCACAGATTTCAGACCAAATTACTGCTTCTTTTTTTTATACTATTAACAATAAATATAGGTTTTCGGTTGAAACATATTATAAAAAAATGTACAATTTGGTTGAACTTAAAGAAGGAAAATACTTTGTATTTGGCGGATATGATTGGGATAAGTCATTTTATATTGGAAATGGCACAGCACGTGGGGCAGAAATATTAATAGAAAAGCAAAGCGGAAAAATTAAAGGATGGTTTGGGTATGCATTATCAAAATCTGATAGAAATTTTAAAGATATTAATGGTGGAAAAACATTTCCATTTAAATACGACAGAAGACATCAAGTAACAGCTTATATCAAATTTCCTTCTATAAAAAATAAGTGGTTTGTGTCATTAAGTTGGATTTTTACTTCTGGCAATCCTGTTACTATACCAACTTCTGTATATACAATTGGAAATAAAAATTATTACGAATTTACCGAAAGAAACAATGTGAGAATGTCATCATATCACAGAATGGACGTATCATTATGCAAGTCTAAAATATATAAAAGCCGTAAGAGAACTATAAATATTGGTGCATATAATATATACAGTCATTTGAATCCTGTTTTTATTACAACTAACTATTTTTTAGTTTCAAATCAAACAAATTTAAAATTTTATGAAGTAGGGCTAATGCCATTAATCCCATATATAAATTATGAAATTTCATTTTAGTATTATAATTATTGCAGCCATTGTTTTGAGTTCATGTATTAAAGAGCTCGAAATAAGCAATAGTGGATATAAGGGTAAAATTGTTTTATGGTCAATACTGAATATTGATAGCAGTATTAAAGCAACTATTGCTGTAAATAAGGGTGTAAAACCTAGTGATACATTATCCGGCATAATAGCTAATATTTTACTTTACAAAGAAGAGAACTTAATTAAAAAACTAAATTCAGTAAATATTTCTTCAATACCCCAAACATTTGATTTTAATATTAATGCATTGCCAAACAGCACATATAAAATTGAAATTGTAAGCCCAGAGTTTAATATTTTGGCTAACACTCAAACATATATTAAAACTAAGGAACCTACAATAGAATTAAGTAAAGGAGAAAGTGCCCAATTAAAATATTCAATAGAAGATAATCTAAATAATTTTGATGCTTACAGATTTGATTTGAAAATATATAATTACGGCATTCTTTATGATTCTTTATTTGACAAAGTCATAGATTCTAATTATCTGTATATAAAAAAATTTGACAAATTTGATGAACCAAGTCTTAATTACAATTTAATTACTTCATATCAAAACGGACAACAAAACTATACTTTTCCTGTAAATGATGTATTGTTTAATGGAAAGCTTAAAACCTTTATTTTTTTTATTGCTAATTCTGTTTCAAGCAACATTTTTATTCCATCGGGCAAAACAAAAAATGATAACATTATTAGAAATATTTTAGTATGTAATAAAAGATTTGCTGTTATTAACTGTATTAAAATTTCAGAAGATTACTATAAATTTTTTAGTACAGAAAATAAAAACAATGCAATTTTTGGGACTTCATATTACAATCCTATTAATTTATTTTCAAATGTTCAAGGAGGGCTTGGTCTTATGGCATCACAGTATCATAGAACAGATACAATTTGGGTAATCAAGTAATGATTTTTTCATTACACTCTATTCCATAATTTTTTAATTCTGCAAGTATAGGAATATAAAATTCAGGCAAAACAGGAATTAAAGCTCCTTTAGAAGCAATTTTATTTTGTAAAATTAATTTTGCAGCAATACCCAATGGCAAGCCTACAGTTTTGCTCATTGATGTATGTTGGCGGTTTTCACCTTTTACCACCACAGAACTATGGAGTTCATTTCTTTGTTCATTTTTGTAGTAAACAAATTTGTGCCACATTACAATCATATCTTTTTCGTCTTTGCCAATAGCCCATTTCCTTTCGAGAATACTTTGCAGAATTTGAGCCGGACTTGCACTTTTTAATCCAATTTTTATTGGTTTAAAAATATCAAGCCATTCAAGTTTTTCCCAAAGTTCTTGTTCGTCTTGGTCAATATGAAGGTAATATTTCAATTTTATTTCTACAGAATCTGTTGGATGATAAGCCAAAAAAGTATTAATAAATTCGCGATAAGTCATGTTTTCAGAATTTTCAATTATGTAGCTGTCATCTGTAGCACCAAGGCTAACAAAAGCATCCCATGCTTTGCAAAAACCAGGGCGCCTCAATGTTCCACGAAACATAGTTTTTATATCATGTAATCCATACGTTTCTATATATTTAAGCGAATCTCTGTTTGCATATCCTTCAAATTTTCCATAATTGTCAATTTCAATAATTTCAGTTCGTCTGAAAATTTTATGATATGGAATATATTTGTATTGTCCTTCCTGTAAAAATTTTACAGCACCTCCCTGTCCTGCAAGTACAACATTTTTTGGGTTCCATGTAAATTTATATTGCCATGGATTATTTTCGTATTCAGGTGCAACAAGTCCGCCAGTAAAACTTTCAAATTCTCTAATATAATTTCCTTCAGATTTTAATCTGTCTATTATATTCATTGCTGTTAGGTGGTCAATACCGGGGTCAAGCCCAATTTCATTTAAAAATATTAAACCTGCATTTTTTATTTCTCTATCCAAAGCCTTCATTTCATCAGTTAAATACGATGCAGTAAGCAAGTTTTTTTTGTATTCCAAGCAGATTTTAGCTACATTTAAATGAAGAGATGGAGGCAACATACTTATCACCAAATCATGATTTTTTATTGAATCAGTTAGTTGTTCTATCTCGTTTATGTCAAGTTTTAAAGAGGAAGTATTTGAGAAAACAGATTTTGATTTTGCAAGCAATTCATTACAGTCGGCTATTGTAATTGACCAGCCATACATTTTACCTTGCGAAGCAAGATATTCAATAAGATGTGTTGTAGAAAGACCTGCACCTATTAATAAAATACTTTTATCCATTGCTGCAAATTTAAAGAACCATTACCTTTTAAAAATCAAAATTCCCTCTTTTTGTGTTGTGTATTATAATTATTTTTGCAAACCGCATGAGCGAATACAATTTTAGTGAAATAGAAAAAAAATGGAGTGAACATTGGCAATGTCATTCGCAATATGCTGTTTCAGAAGAATTAAGTAAACCAAAGTACTATGTACTCGATATGTTTCCATATCCAAGCGGAGCAGGTTTGCATGTAGGTCATCCTTTGGGCTACATAGCAAGCGATATATTTGCAAGATATAAAAGGCTAAAAGGATTTAATGTATTGCATCCAATGGGATTTGATGCATTTGGGCTGCCGGCAGAGCAATATGCCATAGAAACAGGAAAACACCCTGCCGAAACTACTAACAATAATATTGAGCGATATAAAAGTCAACTCAAGAATATTGGTTTTTGTTATGACTGGAGTCGTGAAATAAAAACTTGCGACCCAAAGTATTACAAATGGACACAATGGTTTTTTCTTAAGTTATACAATAGTTGGTATAGTGATGATACAAATAAAGCAGAACCTATAGAATCTCTGATTTTACAATTTGAAAAGGGAAAGAAAAACAGCTATGAAAAACCTTGGAATGAACTTACAGAATTAGAAAAACAAAACGAAATATCTAAATACCGACTTGCGTACAAATCTGAGTCATATATAAATTGGTGTCAGGCATTAGGAACAGTTTTGGCAAATGATGAAGTTGTAAATGGATTGTCAGAACGTGGTGGTCATCTTGTTGAAAGAAAATTGATGAGCCAGTGGTTTTTAAGGATAACAAAATATGCAGATAGACTTTTGCAAGGATTAGAAACGGTTGATTTTGCCGAAAGCCTTAAAGAAATGCAACGCAATTGGATTGGCAGAAGCGAAGGTGCTGAAATTGATTTTAAAATTGATTTGTTGCAAGATGATATAATAAAAGTTTATACTACAAGACCCGATACAATTTTTGGAGTTTCATTTATGGTATTAGCCCCCGAACATGCTATTGCCGAAAAAATTACAATTCCACAAAAATCAAAAGAAGTAGCAGATTATATAAATTATTGCAAAACTCGCTCAGAACTTGAGCGCAAATCAGAAATAAAAGATATTAGCGGTGTTTTTACTGGAGCTTATTGTATCCATCCTTTTTCAAACAAAAAATTACCAGTTTATATTTCCGAATATGTATTAACAGGTTATGGAACCGGCGCTATTATGGCTGTGCCTTGCGGAGATAGTCGCGACCATACGTTTGCAAAAAAATTCGGCATTGAAATTATTAATATTTTCGAAAATACAGATGTAAGTTTTCAAGCTTATGAAGAAAAATCAGGTATTATTACAAACTCAAAGAGCGAAATTATTTCTTTGAATGGCTTAAATATAAACGATGCTAAGAATAAGGTTATTTGCGAAGTAGAAAAAAGAGGGATTGGTTGCCGAAAAATAAATTTTAGAATGCGTGATGCCGGATTTAGCCGTCAACGCTATTGGGGCGAGCCATTCCCTATTTATTATAAAAATGGACTTGAATATGCTTATTCTTTAGAAGATTTGCCAATTACTTTGCCGCAGGTAAATAGTTACAAACCTACAGGCGACGGCAAATCACCATTGTCTGCAATAGAAAACTGGGTAAATCTACCAGGCGGTTTTGAAAGAGAAACTGATACTATGCCGGGCTATGCAGGCAGTAGTTGGTATTATTTGCGATATCTTGACCCACATAATGAAAGCGAATTTTGTTCAAAAAAAAATTCAGACTATTGGAATCAGGTTGATTTATATATTGGTGGAGCCGAGCACGCTGTCGGGCATTTACTCTATTCGCGAATGTGGTGTAAAGTAATGTTTGATTTAGGTTATATAAGTTTTGATGAACCTTTTAAGAAACTTGTAAACCAAGGTATGATAGGTGGTGAAGTTTTTTATTTTTATTATAATCAAGAAAAAAGGGAAGCATATAGCAACAACTTACCTATTGACAAAAGCAATTTGCTTCAATTTAAAGTACCTAATGAGTATGTAAGCGATGAAGAAACATTTGAAGAAAACGGAATAACATCATTTTGTAATGAATTTATACAATTCAAAGATTTTAAGTTTTTAAAAAGTAATAATACATTTACATTCGAAAAAGCTATAACCAAAATGAGCAAAAGACTTAGAAATGTTGTAAATCCTGACGAAATAATAGCTAAATACGGTGCAGATACATTTAGAATGTACGAAATGTTTTTAGGTCCAATAGAAATGGACAAACCATGGAACACAAAGGGAATTGACGGAGTAAGTCGTTTTTTGAAAAGACTTTGGAGCTATTGTATTGATGAAAACGGAAAATATATACCTGATGAATCAAAACCATGTGAAGAATCTCTTAAAACAATTAACAGAACTATTAAAAAAATATCAGACGATATTGAAAAACTTTCGTTAAACACATGTATAAGTAATTTTATGATATGCTTTAACGAACTGCAATCTCAAAAATGCAAAAGCACTGAGATTTTTGAAAAGTATTTTATAATTTTAAGTCCGTTTGCTCCATTTATTGCTCAGGAATTTTGGCATAAAGCAGGGAAACAAGATTCAGTTTTTAACTGTGAATATCCTGAAATTGATGAAAAATATTTATTAGATGATACTTTTAATTATCCAGTTTCTGTAAATGGCAAAACAAGAACTCTTATTCAATTTCACAAAAATGCTATCCAAGCAGATATTGAACCAATAGTTTTATCAGATGAAAAAATAAAAAAATGGGTAGATGGCAAATCAATAAAAAAATTCATTTTTGTTAAAGGCAGAATAATAAATCTGGTAATAGAATAAGTTTAATTACTATTTTTTTTTAGCTTTATTAAAAAAAATCATAAGTATAATTACAATGCAAAAAATAAGTATTTTTCTGTAATGCAGTAATTATTACATTTGCGGGCTTTTATATATGTGGGAAAAGATTGCAAATATTGTATTGCGAAACCGACTTTGGTTTTTGATTATACTTATTGTTTCTACAGCTTTTATGGCTTTTCAATCAACCAAAAGTAAATTGGCTTATGACAATGCCACATTTATTCCCGAAGACGATTCAATTTTAGTTGCATACAAAAATTTCAAACAGCAGTTTGGAGATGATGGAAACGTAATAGTAATTGGTATTAAAACCCAAAAATTAAAAGAACTTAGTTTTTTTAATGAGTGGTATGAACTTACAAACAAACTTGAAAAAACAGAAGGAGCTAAGCGTTTACTTTCAATTGCAAATATTCACAATTTGGTTATAAACGATTCTACTAACTTATTTAAAGAAGAAAAAATATTTAAAACCAAACCAAAAACCCAAGAAGAACTTGATACACTATTAGCTAAGGTACATACACTCAAATTTTATCAAGGTTTAATATTTAATAAGAGAGGAGATTTTACCATTATAGCTATTACAATGGTCCCTGAAATTGTAAACAGCCGCAATCGCATAAAGTTTACTGATTATATAGAAAAAGAAGTTAGAACAGTGTGTGAAAGAAATGGAATAGAACCTCATTTTTCGGGATTGCCATTTATAAGAACACAATATTCTAAGAAAATTGAACATGAGTTAGTTTATTTTACTATATACTCATTTGCAATTACATCATTAATAATGTTGTTTTTCTTCAGATCATTTTTTACTTTGCTTTTTGCTCAAATTGTAGTAGTGGCTGGTGTTTTCTGGACTTTAGGAATAAATGCAACTTTAGGATATAATATTTCAGTATTTACTGGACTTATGCCTCCTCTTATGGTTGTTATTGGAATTACAAATTGTATATACTTATTAAATAAATATCACGATGAGTACAGACAACACAAAAACAAAATAAAAGCACTTCAACGTGTAATTTCTAAAGTAGGTGCAGCTATATTTTTTATTAATCTTACAACTGCTTTCGGATTTGGAGTATTTTATTTTTCAGGGAGTAAATCTTTATGTGAATTTGGTATAGTTTCATTTTGGGCTATAATGGCAGTTTATGCTATTTCAATGATATTAATACCTGTTATTTTCAGTTATCTTCCACCTCCATCACATAAGCAAACCAGGCATCTTGATAATAAATATTTGCAAATAATAGTTGATGCACTTGTAAAAATAGTTACTCGCAAAAGAAGAATAATATATACTGTTACATTTATTATAAGTATAATTTCAATAATAGGTTGCTTTATAATTTCATCAGTAGGGTATATGGTTGATGATATTTCTAAAAAAGACCCTTTGTACGTTGATTTGAAATTTTTTGAAAAAAACGTAAAAGGACTAATGCCTTATGAAATAATGATAGATACCAAAACTTCAGATGGAATAAAAAATATAAGAACACTTCAAAAAATTGATTTACTCGAAAGAAAAATTTCTGTAATGCCTGAATTTTCTCAATCAGTATCACTTGCCAAGGTAATACGTTTTGCAAATCAATCTTTTTACGAAGGCGATTCGAGTAGATTTCTAATACCGAACATTTTGGATTTGGGTAATATTATGTCAAAAATGCCGAATGACAAAAATAAAGGAAAATTTCTTCATAATTTGGTAGATAGCTCATACAGCAAAGCGAGGATAAGTTTTCAGATGGCAGATATTGGCTCTGTTAGGATTAAAGAAATAAACGATAGTGTTAAAAAAATAGCATACTCAATATTTTCACCCAAAGATTATAATATAATAACCACAGGCAATAGCCTGGTATTTCTTGAAGGAAATAAGTATCTGTTTGACGACCTTTTTCAAAGTGTAATTTTTGCATTATTAGCTAATTCACTAATTATGGCTTTTATTTTTTTTAACTGGCGAATGATAATTATTTCATTTATCCCAAATATAATTCCCATGGTAATGACAGTAGCTATTATGGGATATTTCGGAATAAACTTTAAACCAAGTACAATTATTGTTTTTTCAATTGCATACGGTATTGCGGTTGATTATAGTATTCATTTTCTTGCCAAATACCGTCAGGAACTCAAAAAGAATAAATATAACATTCCGATTTCGGTAGCCAATGCTCTTAAAGAATCGGGGGTAAGTATGATTTATTCGGCTGTAGTGCTGTTTTTCGGGTTTTTGATATTTGCATTTTCATCATTCGGAGGTACTATCATGCTCGGAATTCTTACAAGCATAAATCTAATTCTTGCATTGCTTTCAAATCTAATATTATTGCCAGCCTTACTTCATAGCTACGATGTGGCAAGAGCTAAAAAACGAGGAGAAATAAGCCTTGTTGATTTAGATAGCTTTGAGTGAAAAAATACTTTTATTTCAAAACCGGTTTTTCTCCCGAGTACCATACAATCTTGCCGTTTTTGCTTATCAAAGCTTTTTGTTCTTGTTTTAATATACCCTTTTTAAAACTATTACGGTCTGTATATAGTACAATTGCAAATCCATTAGCATCAAAATTGTCGGCATCAACAAACTGAGGTTTGATTAGCCATTCACCATTTTTGTTAATATATCCCCATCTGTCGTTTGTGTCTTTTGCTGCAGCTATGTTTGAATAAAAATCTTTTATTTCAGAAAATTTATTTTGTATAACTATCTTTCCGCTTTTATCGGTATAACCCCATTTGTCATTAATTTTTACGCCTGCTAATTCTTCACTATAGGAGTGTACATCGTCAAAAACAGGTTTTATAATAATTTTACCTGTATTATCAATAAATCCCCATTTGTCGTACAGC
The DNA here is from genome assembly GCA_020849295.1 of Bacteroidia bacterium. Taxonomy (GTDB): domain Bacteria; phylum Bacteroidota; class Bacteroidia; order NS11-12g; family UBA9320; genus JABWCE01. The sequence continues at coordinate 202,543 of JADLGN010000005.1, read as the reverse complement.
TTTACTGCCGCAAAGTTTTGGCTGAAAGATTTGGTCTTTTGAAAAATGCATTGGGTTACAGGTTTGCCTTTTTTGTTTATAAAGCCAAATTTGCCATCTATACTCGAGTATTGAGCAAATCCATTTGTAAAATTGCCTATAAAGTTTTGGTTTGATGTTTCAAACACCGAAAATGTAGTGGTATCAATGTATGCAGTATATTGATTAATTCTCTTGCAGCAAGCAAGACCATCGCTAAAGGGCGACACAAATTCGTAGTCAACAGATAGTTCTTTTAATTTTCCTCTTTTTGATAAAATATACCAGAAGTTCCCTGATTTGCATACAGCCCAATCGCCAAGCATATCGTAACTGAATTCTGATTCAAATTTTTTATCACAAATTTCATTTCCTTTTTTATCAATGTATTTGCAATAATAACCTGTAAGTTCGCCACTTTTATTGTCAATAATTTCTTCGACCGATACTTTTGCTATACCATTATAAAAAGAAAAAGGCTCAAGATATTTTCCATTGATTATAGTATCGCCGTTATCGTTGAGGCAACCCCATTTGTCTGTTAAATCATAATCTTTTTTGAAATTTATGCAAATAAGATTTTCTGTAAAACTGTAGGTTATGATGGTTTTAAGATGAGTACCTATTTTGCAAACACTTGCCGAAGTATCAACAAAAAAACAAATTTTGCTACCGGGTTCATCTACCCTGTACCATTGGTTTTGTGCCCAAAGTTGAATATTGAAAACACAAAATTGAATGATAAAAAATGCTTTAATTTTCAAATTTTTATAAAAATTGCAGCAATATTAAAACAAATTCAATAATTGAAAATCTATATTTTTCTTTACTTTTGATTTTTTAAAAAAAATATTTACCCTATAAAAATATGAAAAATAGAACACTGATAATTTCTTTTATTATATTATTTTCTATTCCTAAATATATTAATGCTCAAGGCGGTAATGTAGGATTTGGATATAATGTTGGCTACCACTTGTCAAACAAGGGGATGAATTTTGTGCTTGACAGATATAATGAAACCCGTTCTTACCTATCGGCAAAAATGAGCAAGCCCAATGTTTACAGAGGTTTTACTTTTTATTCTGATGTTTATTTTAGAAAATCTATGTTTGATTTTGATATTACTATAAACAAATCTTATGGTTTTGCCGAAGGAGTTGATAATACAAAATCTCTTGTACACCGCGATATAAAATTCAAAGTTTCTTCTTTTGCTATAGGTTATGCAAAAAAAATAATTGATAAAAAGAAGATAATGGGGGTTTATATGGGTGCCGACTGGAATACCGCAATATTAAGAACAGACTCAAGAAAATATACAGTAGGACAAGATATCCCTGAATATGAGAAAGTAAAATGGGATGTAAATTTGGGTTTTACCCCTTATCTGCAGTGGGTTGGCAACAGATTTTCTACGAAGGCATATCTTCGTTTACTAGTACTTAAAAATGATTATTATGAATTGAACAGATATTTGAATCCGAATACTTATACAAAAGACAATTACAGAGATGAAGAAGGCAGGCTTGCTTCAATTGGCTTTGCTCTAAGATACAACCTTTTTAAAAACAAAAAGATGTAATTTGTTTAATCTTTCTTTATAAAATCACCATCCGGAAGTATTGAACACCCGATTGAATCCTTGATTGGCTTCATTTAACTACATCGAGCATTCATTTGGCTGCATCGAGCATTCATTTGGCTACATCAAACCTTCATTTGGCTGCATCGAGCATTCATTTGGCTACATCGAGCCTTCATTTTGCTACATCGAGCATCAATATTTTTTCTTTTTCTTACATTGGGTTTTACTTTTTTTATAATTGATTTTACTTTTCTTTCATTCGATTTTACTTTTTTTACATTGGGTTATACTTTTTTTGCATTCGATTTTACTTTTTTTACATTGGGTTATACTTTTTTTGCATTGGGTTATACTTTTTTTATAATCTATTTTACTTTTCTTGCATTCGGTTTTACTTTTTTTGCAATAATGGTAAAAGAAAAGCATTGTTCTACAATTATGATTAGATTATAAGTTAAAGAATTACTTTTCTTCCAACCCGAGTCTCACTCCAAAATAAACAAACAAATAAACTTCCCAGCCAATGTCTCGCCTCAGCTATACTGCAAAGTGGCTCTTGGCAGATACCTGTGGCGGGTATGATAGATATTTTTAAAAATATTACCAACCAACAGATAATTTACCCTTTATAATCTACTCCTAAAAAGGTAAGAAAAATTATTGGTATTGTTTTTCAATGTTTTATAAAATATTTTGTAAAAATATTTGGTTTGTAAGGTATATATATATATATATGCAGTGATAATTATAAAATTAACAAATTAAATAAAATAAAGGAGGTACAAATTAAAGAACCAATCACAATTAAAAATTACATGAAAAAAATTGACTTTGCTGTTATGAACATTAAACTAACTTATGGGAGTGCCGATACCCCAGTTTAGTAGGCATAAACTTTTTTAAAAAAAAATTATATACAATGAAAAAAACTATTATTCTATCTTTATTTTTAGTCTTCTTATTTTTAACATCAAATGCTAAAACAATAATTTTTAGGTATTACCCTATTAATCAGTCTTGTGAAGGATTTTCTTCTACAATTACAGATTACACTCTTGCAAATGGTGATATTTTAAGAGTTATTAATTGTGAATGTTCTTCAACATGTGAGGTTTGTCCTTCAAGTATTGCACCTGGTGGTGATCCTGGAAATTTAGACGAGAACGACATACTTGCTGCAAATTCATTATTTTCACAAGCTGATGTTGAAATTAACCAAGGAACAAATTCTGGTTCAATAACTTTAAATGTTCAAGTTAGTGGTGAAAATTTTGTTAGACATTATACTGCTACATGGTCTATCAATTCATCAAACCAAGTTGAAATGACATTAGACAGAAACGACTATTAAATTATTTTTAAATTCAAATGCGAAAGTTGACACTTTTGATCGGAATTATTATATTTTTTTTTAGCCAGGCTAAAGGTCAACTTTCGTTTAATTTATTACACACAAACCTTTTAAACAATTTCAATACAAATTCACCATTTGTATATGAAAATTATATAACAAGTTTTAAGAGCACTTTTTTTCAAGGACAAATAATAATTGGAAGTAACCAAAAAAAAACTCATTTTAAAATACATAAAATTGAGTTTGATGAAAAAAACGTAGTAGAATCAACATTTGAAATTGAATATCCAGATATTTTAAAACAATACATTAAAAATGGTGCATTAAAAATTAATAATTCATACGAAATAAATAAAGATGAATTTGATGTATTTGTTGAAAATAAAGTATTAATTTCTTTTAAAATAAGAAATTCTAAAATTTATATTAAGAGCATAATTGATATTTATAAAAAATTTGATGAATCTTTTAAATATTTTTATCATATTGGAAAATATTATGCAGGATTTGGAAAAATTAATATTAGTAAACAATGTGTAATTAGCAAAAAAATAGATACAATAGGTTTATATATATATAATAATAAATTAAAATTAAAAAAATATTTTTTATTGCCTGATTTCGAACAATGTTTCATTAATTACGGAAGTACTAAATATATTGATTATTATGATAAAAAAATATTAATCACCTCTCCAACAAAATTTATAATTACTATTTTTGATATCGAGTCACTAGATACAGTTAGATTTGATTTAAAAACAAATATTAATTTTAATTTCAAAATTATAGATTCAAAAACTGAAATATCTATAAAGAATCTCTATCCTGGAAATTTTACAGGCGACAGATTAAGTACCTATTTTAAACTTGATACAATTAATTTTATTAAAAAATGTTTTTTTATTAATAATTCAAGAATTGGATTTATAATTACAAAAAAAACAAATGAAAAAAACTTTGAATATGTATTTTCATATTTCGATTTTACAAACAATCTCTTTTCAAACATTGATTCAAATTTAAAAATCTTCAATAAATTTAATAATAAAATTGTTAAGAATGAAGATTTCCCTGTTGAATTATATCATATGAATTTTAATATTTCATTACCTTATTTTTTTGTATATGGCTATGATATGTATGATAGTTTAATAGGTAAAACATTAAGTGAATTTATAATGCCTGATGTAAATAACTGGGAAACTTATAAACTTAAATACTATATTTTAAAATCAAATTTATAAATATGAAATTAGTTTTTACTTACTTTACTTCAAGTTTTACTCGAGTCTAAACAACTAACCACCAACCAACAGATAATTTACCCTTTATAATCTACTCCTAAAAAGGCAAGAAAAATTATTGGTATTGTTTTTCAATGTTTTATAAAATATTTTGTAAAAATATTTGGTTTGTAAGGTATATATATATATATGCAGTGATAATTATAAAATTAACAAATTAAATAAAAGAAAGGAGGTACAAATTAAAGAACCAATCACAATTAAAAATTACATGAAAAAAAATAACTTTGCTGTTATGAACATTAAACTAACTTATGGGAGTGCCGATACCCCAGTTTAGTAGGCATAAACTTTTTTAAAAAAAAATTATATACAATGAAAAAAACTATTCAAATTTTAAAATCACTATTTTTTATATTAGCATTATTTATTACAAGTATTACTTATTCAAGACCAAAAATTACTTATTTCGCTAAATTAACATTACCAACTGCGTGTGGAGGTGGTACATCTTGGATTTCAGAACAAACTACAAACCCTTGTTTGAATCAGTACTGGTGTAAGGATGCAAATGGTAATAATCATCAAGTGACTTGTACATCATATCAACTTGAAGGATTTGCAAATCAAAATAGAATTGATTTAGCAAAAGAAGCAAATTGCTTGTATGAAAATAGTAATCTATTTGTAGCATGTGATGAATTAGTTACTGGTCGGTTTCGAGCATATTCAAAATTAGATACCAATATTTCTGTTATTGCCCATTATTTTCAAATTCCGGTAACATGGAATACAAACGGGTGGGCTTACAAATTTTATTTTGACAACATTAATAATAGATTAGAAATAAAGGTGTTTCCATTAGTTTATACAAATGATACTCTGTTTATAAATAATCAAAATGAAAATGGAGGGTATTCAGTAAACCTTTCAATAAGTGAGTTAGAAAGTGATTTAAATTCTTTATTCAAAAGAAATTTAGGAATTGAAGAAGATAAAGAATTTTTTTCATCAGATGAAATAAAAATAAAAATTTACCCAAATCCATTAAATAAAAATTCTGATGAACTAAAAATTACATTCCAAGTGCCCATTAAAAATTTAAATTTTAGACATATTGTTAAAATATTTGATATAAATGGTAAAATTATTATTAATGAAAATTTTACAAATACTGAAAATAATATATCTCTAAAAAATATTGAATCAGGTATATATATTATTGAAATTCAAGATTCGTATGGTTCTCTACTTAAAAAAGAAAAACTTATTATTCGATAATATAGTTACATATAACTTATCAGATAAAAGGCAAAATATTTTTAAAAATATTTTGCCTTATTTATTTTTGTTAAAAGAATGAAAACAAGAATTTACTTATTTATTTTCAGTATCAGTATAATATTTTTAAGTTGTTTTACTCCAAAAAACCGAATTACAGATAATCCAAAGTTAATTTTAAAAAAAACCGGAATTAAATTTGGTGATCCTTCAATAGAATTTACTATTACAGTACCTAATGACTATAATTTTAATACTATAATAGATACATTTGTTGCAAAATACTCATCTACAGTAAGTATAATTGGTGCTTTTACCGATAGAAACTTTTCTAAATCTTCAAACAATTTTATACCCGGCAAAAAATATAATATTAAACTTGTGCCTCTTAATAACAAGGAAACTACAGAAGAATGTATGCAGTATTTGATTACGAAAAAGGCTTTGTTTGTAAATGCACAAGGTTTACTTATGCTTTTTATGAATTATGCAGATAAAATGGCAACAAGTACCTGGATTATATCATTGGATTATAAAGATAGTTTGTTCTCAATAAAACATCAAAATTATACCGAATACTTTATCCCTGCATTAGGCTATTCAAAAAAACATCCTACAATTTTAGAATATCTATATTTTGAAGAAAATGATAATTGGGGCTCTGATTTTGCACATTTACTTGTAGTATATGAAGCAGTAGAGACTACAAGATAAATACTGTAAATACCCCGCCTTGTTTCGTATCCACTCTTTGCAATGAATATAAGTTGCATTAATGTTATTATTTTTTAAACAATTACAATTAATTTGTAGCAATAATCTATACCAGCAAGGGTATGAATTTACAGAAATTAATCCCTGAGTTGAAATTTGATAATAATAATTTTTTGCTAAACGGACAGGTTTCGGAATTAAGCAATTTCATAATTATAAATAGCAATACTTTTTGTAACGAATCTGTGCGGAACTGATACATTTGAAAATATAATACACCTCAAAACTGATAATATAAACTTTAATTTGTTAAATAAAATTACTATTTATCCTAATCCTGTAAATGATAGGTTTTTTGTAGATATACCTCAAAGTAATAATGATGAACTTATAATTTATTTAAATGACATGTATGGAAAACAAATATCATCATTTATTACAACTCAAAGTATAGATATTAATACTTCTCAATGCTCAAGAGGAATATATTTTTTAAGAATTATAAATCCTAAAAACAATCAAACAATAAATTATAAATTGATGCTTGAGTAAATTACCTCATACATTAGTTTAATCAGAGTAGAAACTAAATATAATTCACTAAGGTTTTTTGAATAAATTTTAATTATCAAAAATTCTTATCTTCGCACCTTTTTATTAAAGAACTGTGCAAGGCAAGCAAGAAGTAAAATTATATCCTGAATATGTACAAGCAGATTTTCCTAAGTTCGAAAGGGATATTGCAGAATTCTGGGAAAAAAATGATATTTTCAAAAAAACTATTGAAAACAGAGAAGGTGCTAAAGAGTTTGTTTTTTATGAAGGACCTCCCTCGGCAAATGGAATGCCCGGCATACATCACGTTATGAGTCGCACTATCAAAGATTTGTTTTGCAGATTCAAAACGCTTGAAGGATTTAAGGTAAACCGCAAAGCAGGATGGGACACCCATGGCTTGCCTATAGAACTGCAAGTAGAAAAAAAACTTGGCATTACTAAAGAAGACATAGGCAAAAAAATAAGCATTGAAGATTATAATGCAGAGTGTCGCAAAGATGTAATGAAGTTTAAAAGTGTATGGGACGACCTCACCCAAAAAATCGGGTATTGGGTTGACCTCCAAAACCCTTACGTGACTTATGAAAACAGCTATATCGAAACTGTTTGGTTTTTACTAAAAGAAATTTACAATAAAGGCTATTTATATAAAGGATATACAATACAACCTTACTCTCCTGCAGCCGGTACAGGGCTTAGCAGCCATGAACTCAATCAGCCAGGTACATACAGAAATGTAAAAGATACTACACTCGTTGCTCAGTTTAAAGTAATAAAGAATTCCGCATCAATTCTTTCAAATATTGATGGCGAAGTTTTCTTTTTGGCATGGACTACCACACCGTGGACTTTGCCCTCAAACACAGCCCTTGCAGTTGGCAAGTCAATAAATTACGTTGTTGTAAAAACCTTTAATCAATACACATTTAAACCCATAAATGTAGTACTTGCAAAAGAGTTACTTTCTAAATTTTTTAAAGAAGAAGATTCATCGCTTAAAATTGAAGATTATAATGCCGGAGATAAAAAAATTCCCTTTTTAATATTAAGTGAAATAAAAGGTAAAGACCTTAAAGGAATAAAATATGAGCAACTATTACCATTTGCCACGCCATTTGAAAATCGCGAAAATGCTTTTCAAGTAATAGAAGGAGATTTTGTAAGTACAGCAGAAGGTACAGGTATTGTACATATTGCACCCACTTTTGGGGCTGATGATGCCCGTGTAGCCAAAAAAGCAAATGTACCAGCTATGCTTGTAAAAAATGACGAAGACAAACTTGTTCCTCTTGTTGATTTGCAAGGAAAATTTATAAATATAATGGGTGAATTTGCAGGTAAATTTGTTAAAAACGAATATTATACAAACCCACCCGAAAAATCTGTTGATGTAGAACTTGCCATAAAACTTAAAGAGGAAAATAAGGCTTTTAAAGTTGAAAAATACGAACACAGCTACCCTCACTGCTGGCGTACTGATAAACCGGTGCTTTATTATCCTTTAGAAAGTTGGTTTATAAAGACTACTGCAATAAAAGAAAATTTAATAAATCTGAATAAAACTATAAATTGGAAACCCGAACATACAGGCGAGGGGCGTTTTGGCAACTGGCTCGAAAACCTTGTTGACTGGAACCTCAGCCGTAGTAGATATTGGGGTACTCCATTGCCAATTTGGCGAACAGAAGATGGCAAAGAAGAAATTTGTATTGGCTCTATTGAAGAGTTGAAAAATGAAGTTCAAAAATCAATTGACGCTGGGTTTATTGATGCAAATATTCTCGAAAGCGGACATGGCATTGACCTTCATCGCCCTTACGTTGACAATATAATACTTGTTTCAAAATCAGGAAAAGCAATGAAACGCGAAACTGATTTGATTGATGTTTGGTTTGACAGTGGTGCTATGCCTTATGCTCAATGGGGTTTAGTAAATATTTTAAACAAGAAAAATAATGAACTTAATGTAAAAGGGGTTTTTCCGGCTGATTTTATTGCAGAAGGCGTTGACCAAACACGTGGATGGTTTTTTACGCTTCATGCTATTGCTGTTATGCTTTTTGATTCGGTTGCATTCAAAAATGTTGTAGCAAATGGACTTGTATTAGACAAAAACGGTAATAAAATGAGTAAAAGGCTTGGCAACACCGTTGATCCATTTATAACAATAGAAAAATACGGAGCTGATGCTACACGTTGGTATTTGATAGGAAATGCAGCACCTTGGGAAAACCTGAAGTTTGACATTGAAGGACTTGCCGAAACTCAACGCAAGTTTTTTGGAACATTGTACAATACCTACTCGTTTTTTTCACTATATGCCAATCTTGACAAGTTTGTTTTTAACCAAAATGATTTGGTTTCTTATAAAAATTTATCTGAACTTGACAAATGGATAATTGCAGAACTCAATAAGCTTATTTCTGAAACAAAAAACTATTTTGATAATTATGAACCACATCTTGCAACAAGAGCAATTCAGGATTTTGTAAACGACAATCTTAGCAATTGGTTTGTGAGGTTGTCAAGAAGGCGTTTCTGGAAAAGTGAAGCAGGTGATGACAAAAAATCTGCTTTCGAAACTCTTTATAAATGCCTTGAAACCGTAAGTGTGTTGATGAGTCCTATTGCACCGTTTTTTGCAGACTGGTTGTACAAAAACTTAAATCACAGCTCAGAAAAAAATAATAAAATAAATTCAGTTCATTTATGCAACTTTCCAATAGCTGACAATTCATTAATAGACAGTAATCTTATCGAAAGTATGAACCTTGCTCAGGAAATTTGCAGTATGATACTTGCAATTCGCAAAAAAGAGAAAATTAAAGTAAGACAACCTTTGCAAACAATTTTAATTCCTGTACTTAATAAAAATTTTGAAGAAAGAATAAATAATGTTAAAGAATTAATATTGAGTGAAGTGAATGTAAGAGAAATAAAATTTCTATATGATGGCGAAAGTTCTATAATTATTAAAACTGCAAAACCTGATTTCAAAAAACTTGGACCAAAAGCGGGTGCCAAAATGAAAGATTTAGGAAATTTGATATCGAATTTTACCGAAAAACAAATTAAAAATCTTGAACAAGAAGGAAAAATCAAACTTGAACTTGGCGATAATAATTTTGAATTGCTATTAGAAGATATTGAAATTATTACAAAAGATATTGAAGGATGGCAAGTAGCTGTAAATGGAAGCCTAACAGTAGCTTTAGATTTAAAAATCAGTACAGAATTGTACTTAGAAGGCTTAGCCAGAGAAATTGTAAATAAAATTCAAAATCTTAGAAAAGACAAAGGATTTAAAGTTGACGACAGAATAATTGTAACTATTAATCAACAAAATGACATTGATAGTGCCATTTCTAAATACAAAACATATATTTGCACCGAAATTTTGGCCAATAAAATAGATTCCCACATTTCAGTAGTTGGAGAAACAATAGAAATAAACGGAATAGAAATACAATTATCAATTAATAAGGTATAAAAAAATGGAACAAAAAGAAAAAACTTATTATACAGATGAAGAACTTCAGGATTTTAAAGAAGTGATTTTAAAAAAACTTGAATCAGCAAAATCTGAGTTAAAAGATTTGATAGAATCAGGAAATAACTCAAATGGTACTGACGATACAGGAAGTGTTTACAAGACAATGGAAGATGGTAATTCTACATTGCTCAAAGAAAATATTTCGCAACTTGCATCAAGACAAAAAAAGTTTATTGACAATCTCGAACATGCTTTGCTAAGAATAGAAAACAAAACTTATGGTATTTGTAAAGTTACCGGAAAATTGATACCCAAAGAAAGACTTATGGCTGTGCCGCATACCACGCAGAGCATGGAAGCCAAATTAAAACAGTACAAATAATAGCTTGAAATTTTCAAAAACAACCAAATACTGGCTGATTTCAATTTTTGTTTTGGCAACTGTGTTGTTTGTTGACCAATATCTAAAAAATTGGGTATTACACAACATGTATTTAGGACAAACCAAAAGAATGATTGGAAATTGGTTTTTCCTTCATTTTACCGAAAACAATGGAATGGCTTTTGGCTTAGAAATAGGTGGTAAATCTGGCAAATTTATTCTTACTGGTTTTAGGTTGCTTGCAGTAGCGGGGATAATTTGGTATCTTATAAAGCAAATTTTCAAAAATGCCCATATAGGTTTGATTATTTGCATTTCTCTTATTCTTGCAGGTGCAATCGGAAATATTATAGATAGTCTGTTTTATGGGGTTTGGTATAGTGATATAGTTACCTATGATGAAAAGGGAAAATACTTTCTCGGCAGGGTAGTTGATATGTTTTATTTTCCGATAATTGAAACACACTATCCTTCGTGGTTTCCTTTTTGGGCTGGCGAAAGTTTCACATTTTTTCGCCCTGTATTTAATATTTCAGATGCAAGTATTAGCGCAGGAGTTATTGCAATTATTATTTTTCAAAAGAAGTTTTTTGAACACGAAAAAAAAGACACTATAGAAGAAAATAGTATTGAAAATAATTCAACAGAACAAACCATAGAAAATCATATTTAAATTTCTTATCAATCTTCTTCTTCAATTAGTAAACTTTCGTAATTATTTGATGCATTATTAATATAATTTTTGTTAAAGTTGCACCATTCGCAGTCCTTTTCATTACATCCAACATTGAACTCATGGTTTTTAATTCTACCATAAACTTCAGATATTAGTTTTTCAACAAATAATATTTCTTCCTGGCTCAAAAATATTTTAAACCTGTCAAATTCTTTTTTTTGATTTTGTTCTACATATATTATTTCTCCTTCCAATACTTTGTAATTATTAAGTTTATTGTTGTTTATTAATAAATAGTAAAATACAATTTGTCGCCAGTATTTTCCTCCGTATAAATTTTCCTTTTTACTTCTTTTATTCTCATTGAAAGAGTCAGGTGGGGCATGATATTTTGATTTATTGCTATTGAATTTGCCGGTTTTAAAATCAATAACTTTTACCAAGTTGTTATCTAAAATCTGCATAAAATCAATTTTTCCTTTTATTGGTACATTATTTACAACTACATTTCTAATGTTGTTTTCAGTAATAATTTTTTTATTTGATTCCCATTCATAAATAAAATTATTGTATAATGAAGGGAATACGATATTAATGCCATAATTTAAAAAATTGTCAAATTCAGTTTGTGATAGAAAATGCCGATTTTTACTCATTTCATTTTTAAAACCAAAAATCAATTGTTCAATATCAGGATATTGTTTAGAGTCACTTTTTAGCATTTTGTCAAAAAACAATTCCAAAGCTTTATGAACAGCATTTCCAAATATAATGTAAATACTAGGTAAAGTTGGAATTTTTAAAACATATTTGTAATAAAATTTTACCGGACATTCAAGGTAATCATCGAGGTGAGTAGCACTTAAAATATAATTTTCTGTAAATTGATTTAATAATTCACTTTCAAGAGTTTTGAATCCGTGAAAAGACTCATCAATCTGCAAATTAGCAATTACAGATTCTATAGCATTATCATATTTATCATCAAATTTTGTTCGTATTACAGATTCTGATTCAGAAATTTCAGAAATAAACAACGATTCATTTAATGATTTACCAGACTTAGAGGTATCTGTATTGCAATACGATAAGTAAAGATATGATTTGGCTCTGGTACAAGCAACATAAAATAATCTGCGTTTTTCTTCATTTATTGAGTTTTCATCAGAAATATTAAGAATATCTTTCAATCCAAAATATTTATCTTTTGTTTTATCATCCCAAATTTCTTTATTATTTCCTATTACAAATACAGCTTCAAATTCAAGACCTTTACTTGAATGTGCCGTAGTTAAATTTACAGCCTCTTTTTTTTCAAAAATTTCAGCAGTTTCAATATCAATTTTTTCTTTAATAATCAATTCAAGTAAATTAATGAAATATGCATAATCTGCTTTAGGATTATTGCGAAATTCATCTTTCAAAAATTCAAAAAAAGTATTTAGAATTTCTAAATAAAATTTCTTTGAATCAGAATTTAATATATTAGAAAGAATACCAGCTCTGGTAATTATTTTCTCTGCCAGATTTATCAATGGCACATTAAATGATTGTGTAATCAAATATTCAATATCTGAAATGAATAATGTCAGTTTATCAAATGATTCTTTTGACACTAACTCGGCTAATTCATTGTTTGTTTTAAAAGAATTTAATGCGTTTCGCCATAAAAGGTTATTATTTTTAATATAATAAGCAAGTTTTGCTAAGTCGTAAGAGTCTATTTTCCAAAAATCAAAATGTAAAATTCCGAATAGTAAATGTTGTCCGCTGTTAGGTTCTTTTGATTCAAGATATATGTAATTCATTATGGTTACAATATCTTTTATTAATTTCTCTTCAAAAATGTTACTTTTCTTTTTAAGGTAGTATGGTATATTTTTCTTAATTAATAATTTTTCAAAGTCAATAGATTCCTTGTTCTTTCTATAAATTATAGCAATTTCATTTAGTTTTACACCTGCTTTTTGAAGTTTCTCAATTTCTTCAACTACAAAAGTTGCTTCATAAAATTTATTATTACATTCAACTATTTCAATTTTAGTATCAGATTTTAATCGTAAACTTCTTGATTCTAGTTTTTTATTTTGCAAAAGCCTTGAAGAATTTTTTGCAATTAAGTTCTCAGCTGCATTTAATATTATTTGTGATGAACGATAATTTTCAACTAACAAAATTTCTTTAAGTGAATCAGCAAAAGTATTTCTGAAATCTTTTAAATTTTCAACATTTGCTCCCTGAAAACGATATATAGACTGGTCGTCATCACCTACTATCATTAGGTTTGGATTGTCCCAGTATGAAGCCAGTAAAAGAGTAAGTTCAAATTGGATTTTATTGTTGTCTTGAAATTCATCTACCATTATATATTGGTATCTTTCCTGATAGTCTAATAATATATCACTATTTGCTTTGAACAAATTGATAACCCATAAAATCATATCATCTAATTCGTATCTGCCTTGTTCAGCTAATATATTTCTGTATTCATAGCAAATATTGGTTGCATCTTTTATCTTATTATAAATGTTTTTACTCTTTTCAAATTTTTTCTCATTAAAATCTCCTACATTATTATTGCCGGATTTTTTCTTATAATACATTGAATCATGAGATTTCATTTTTTCAATGTAAACTTCAGCTAATTCAAAAATTTTTTCTTTGTCATAATTTTCTTGTTTAAGAAAACTATTTAAAAATATTAAATCATTACGAACAGAATAAGGAGATTTGTAATTATGCAACGAATTATTTTCATCTAAATTATCAATAATTGAGTTATAAAATCTGACCTGTTCAAGCTTACTTACAGGCTCTAAAGATTGTATTTTCATTTCATTTTTATATTCTGTAATTACTTTTTGACAAAATGAATGAAATGTACATATTTCTACTCTGTGAGCATTGCTTCCAATGAGTTCAATAAGTCTTTTTCTCATAACATTGGCTGCAGCATCGGTAAAAGTAAGACAAAGGATATTCTCAGGTTGCATATCAGATTGAAGAATGCTTAAAATCCGCTGAGTTAATATAGTTGTTTTACCCGTACCTGGTCCAGCAATTACCATTAAAGGACCATCAATAGTGCTTATTGCTTCAATTTGAGCTTGATTGAATATCATATTAATGTCATAAAATTTTAAATTTATATTGAAAATCAAACACTTAAATTTTTGATTCAATAATTTTGAAAAAATTTTGAAACCAAATAAAAGAAAGTTGTCAAATATATTGATAGTTTTCTTATGTTTGAAAACTCTAATGAAATATTTTAAAATTTAATAAAAAACGAATATGTCAAACAAATTTACTTTTAAAAACAACTTATTAGGATTACTCCTAATTTTACTAAGTTTGGCCGGTACATCTACCTTTAACCAAACTAAAGCACAAGCGCCATATTGTGTGGCAAACTCCTATTACGGATGTTATTACAGCGGCTATTGGTATTGGCCAATCGAAAGATTGAGAGTGAAAGATGTTTCCGGAAGCATTCTTTACGAACATGGTGCCGACGGATGTACTTATGGTTTATCTGGTACACCTGGCTCATCAGGAAATGGTTACTCATTAATGTCAAGTAAGCCATCTTTTACATTATCAAGTGGAAGTAAGTACACTCTTGAAGCAAGTTCTTCTTACGGAAGTTCTACTTACTCTTACTCTTATCAAGTTTATTTCTATTGCTGGATAGATTTGAACAGAGATAATGTATTTCAATCTTCCGAGTTTATGTCAACAGGTTGGTCTTCAGTAGCAAACGGAGCACCTTCTGCTGGTGGTGGAGCTTTGGCAAGTAACAATTTTACAGTTCCATGTGGTGTATCACCAGGACAAAGTAGAATGAGAGTAATGTCATCTTACCAGTATTATCAATTAAATTCAGGACAAGCATGTTTGTCTTCAAGCTATAGCTGGTATTATGGAGAGTGCGAAGATTATACAATTAATTTAGCTAATCCTACAAGTCTATCAGCAGGGTTTTATATGCCAAGTACTGCGTATGAAGGAACACCTGTAAAAATGACAAACAATAATCAAACTGGGTATATTTCACACGAGTGGGATGTAAATGATGATGGTACAACAGAATATTTTACAACTAATGCTACACATATATTTAATACACCTGGTAATAATTGTGTTCGTTTAAAAAGCCAAAACTGCTTAGGACGCGATTCAGTTTTGAAATGTATAAATATTAAATCTCCATCAAATCCTCCTGTAGTTGATTTTGCTTCAAATACTAATGAAGTAGAAAAATTTGGTACGGTAAACTTTATTGATTTATCTACAAACGGACCTACATACTGGAGTTGGTATATGTATGACCCTATTGACTCTGCAAATACAAGAACAGATGTTGAAATTTACAATTCAAATCTTGTAGGAAATGATCCATTTTCTAATGCAAATCCTCCTGTATTTTTCAATATGACAGGCGATTATACCGTTTGCTTGCAAACATCAAACAGTAAAGGTCCTTCAAACTTATTATGTAAACCAAAGTATGTAAGAGTTACTCCATTTAAAGATAATAATTTGGGTGCTGGTACAGTTATTCCAATTTATGAATCAAATGGTAATTTAATAGATGATGGCGGAAGAACAGGAAACTATTCTAACAATCGTGTTGACTATGCTACAATAATACCTTGCGGTGCAAAGAAAATTTCATTAACATTCAGCCAGTTTAAAGTAGCAGCAGGTGATATTTTAAGAATTTATGACGGTACAGATGCTACAGGTACACCATTACATACAGGATCTGGCTTTACACTTGGTAATGCACCTTCTAAAACTACTCCTATAGTTGCAAATTCTGGTGCAATGTATGTATTATTTACTACAAATAGTTCTGGAAATGACTCAGGATTTATAGCTTCTTGGACAACTGAAAAAGGTCCAATAAATGCTCCAATTGCTGATTTTGTAATTCCTGATACTTTATATAATCCTAACACATATACTTATGTAAACACTTCACAACATGTGTTAGGTAAAACTGATTATGTATGGGAAATTGAGCCAGGTTTTGGTGAGGTTGGATATTCAAAAGATCTAGATTATTCAATTCAAACAGATAATACTTATGATGTAAAATTAACTGCAACCACATGTATGGGTTCAAGCAGTATTACTAAGAAAGTAGTAGTTGTTACACCACATACTAAAGCCGAACTTGATTTTGAAGCAGACAATCGCCGTCCTAATACTGGTGATGTTGTGACTATTACACCTTTCTGTCCATTACAAGGTAAAGCAATAAAAGCCGATAATTACAAATGGAACTTTTTCCCTTCTACAGTAAGTGTTGTAAATTTTGACCCTTACACAGGTGAAATTCAAATAAAATGTAATGCTAAAGGTAAATATACGGTTTCATTATGCGGTTGGAATACTTTAGATTCTGCTGCTACTCGAAATTGTGTTATTAAATCTGATTACGTAATTGCTGTTGAACATTGTACTCCATTATTAGGTGTATCATCATCAACTGATGTAGCAATTAACAACGTAACTTTAACTGACAAAGATAATAATGAATTAATAAATAATAATTCATCAAATAATGTTCAGGGATATGACGATTATACAAATACAGACATATCAGCATCTTTACTTTTTGGTGCAACATATAATATCAGTCTTAGTAGAACCACAACTGTAAACCCAATGTCACGTAAAGTATGGATTGACTGGAATATTGATGGAGATTTCTCTGATGCAGGTGAAGAGGTTGCTTACGAATCTACAGCTTCTACATCTACATTTACAGCTAGCTTTACTGTTCCATCTTCAATTGTTGCATTTGAAGGTAAAACAAGAATGAGAGTGGGTACAAGTTACAATACTGACCCTAATGAGCCATGTGGTGCTTCAAGTGGAATTAATAATGCAAACAGAATTGGAGAATTTGAAGATTACAGAGTTGTAATAAGTAATGATAATTTAGCCCCAACTTTAACTCTTAATAATGATGATACATTACACCTTGAAGTTGGTTCTACATATACTGAATATGGTGCTAAAGCTACTGACCCAACTGAAGGCGACATTAGTTCAAAAATCACTATTACAAGTGACCTTGACATGAATTTTACCGGTGTTTATTATGTTACTTATAATGTAAAAGACGCCGGTGGTAATGCTGCACTTCCCGTAACAAGAGTGGTATATGTGGTAAAAGACCAAACAAACCCAGTACTTACTTTAAATGGAAGCGATACTGTAAGAATCGAAGTTTTCGGTACTTATACTGAAGATGGTGCAACAGCAATGGACAACAAAGATGGTAATTTAACAAATGCAATTGTTATCACAGGAACAGTTGATGCTAACGTTTTAGGTACTTACATTATTACTTATTCTGTAAATGACCTTGCTTCAAATAATTCAACTAAGCAAAGAATTGTTATTGTACAAGATACTAAAAAACCTGTTATATCTAATAGCGATGCAGATGTTAGTAATGTAGTAAAAGTACAAATAGTATCTGTGTTTATTGACCGTACAACTGTAACAGACAACTACGATAATCCTATGCTTGATGTTACACCAGGTTCTTCAGGACCAGTTGATACTCGTTTCAAAGGTTCATATCCTATGATTTATAATGCAACTGATGGTTCAGGTAATAAAGCTGATACAAAAACATACACATATATTGTTGATGATTATGTTGGACCAGAAATTATTCTTAATACACTTGATACAGTTGTATGGGTTGTTAACAATTCTTATACTCCAATTCAAGCAAGTACAAAAGATAATTATTATGATAACTCTCAGGTATCTATTACTCGTACAAGTAACGTAAATCCATATTTATTAGGTTTATACTATGACGAATTTACTGCAACTGATGGATCAGGCAATGTTACAAAACGTAAGCGTTGGGTAAGAGTTATTGACAATATTGCTCCAATAATACATGGTGCTGCAATGAATGTTGGCATTTTCTCTCAAATTGATGCTTCAGAAGGATTGACAATTACAGATAACTATGATGCTCCAACTGTGCTTCGTCCAAAATTACAGGTAATTTTCAATAACTTGAATACTTACGAAGAAGGACTTTATACTGTAACTTTCAGAGTAGCTGACTTAAGTGGTAACCTTAGCCAGCCTTATGAAAGAAATATTTGGGTAAGTAGAATGTTTAAAACTATCAATAGTGTTAATTCAATTGATGTTAACCAAAATATTAGCGTATATCCAAATCCAAGTAATGGTATTGTAAACGTAAGTTACAATTTCGCAACTCCTACAAACATGAACATCAGTGTTTACAATTCAACAGGAGCTGTTGTATGCACAAATAACAATGTTTTCGGACAATCAGGAACTCACAATATAGACCTAAGTAATCAAGCAAATGGTTTGTATCATGTAAGAATGATAATTGACGGAAAGCAAATAACCAGAACAATTTCTTTAAACAAATAAGAAGTAACATTTTAATAAATAAAAGGGGTTCAAATTTTGAACCCCTTTTTTTATTTAATATTATAAATTATAATGCAACCTTTTTATATTTCAAAGTCTATAAATACTGTAAACATTGGACAAATCCAAGATTTATGAAATTATTGAAGGATGTAAAAATAATAATCGAAACAGCCAAAGATTGTTATTTGAAATTTATTCTAAAAAAATGATGGGTGTTTGCCTCAGATATAGCAGCAATAGTGAAATAGCCAGAGATTTGGTTCATGACGGCTTTATTAAAGTTTTCACTAAATTTTCTAGCTTTAAAGGCGATAGTTCTGTCGAAACTTGGATGACTCGAATATTTATAAATACTTGCCTTTCATATTTAAAGAGTAGTGCAAACAAGCAGGTGTTTATGGATATAAATGAAAATATTCATTATATAGCTGACGAATCAAACACAGAGGACGAAAATGAGTTTACAAAAATTTTAAAAAATATGCCTGTAGCAAGAGTATTTGATTATATAAATAAACTACCAGACAAGTACAAAGTTGTTTTAAATATGTATTCGGTTGATGGTTTTTCACATCAGCAAATAGCTGACACTCTGGGCATACAAGTAGGTTCATCAAAAAGCAGGTTGAGTAGAGCTAGAACTATGTTGATAGATGAAATTAAGAAAAGTGAATTGAAAAGTTGAGAATAGATAATAAACATATCAATAGTATTTTGAAGGACAAATTCAGTTCTTTTGAAGCAGATATTCCGCTATCTGATTGGTATGGTATTGAGAAAAAATTAAATATTCGTAAAAAGAGAATAATTATTTTTTGGTTTTCTGTTTTAACTGTTTTCCTATTAGTTTTAGGCGGAATTAGCTTTAATTACTTCTATTTAAAAAATGAAAATAGTAGAAAAATTGTAATAATAGATAAGCCAAACTCAGAAGTAAAAATTAAAAAACCAATTGATAAATTACTTGGCAATTCAAAACAGGAATATGCAGATAAAAATAAATTCATTTTAATTTCTAAGAGTAATAAGCCAAAATTTGAAGAGAAAATCGTTCAAGATATTTCTGAAAAGATTTTTATTCCAAGTTTTTTGCCAATAGAGTTAAAAACACACAATATTACAAACATATTTGATTTGAAGTTTGAGGAATTGTCTTATGTTAAAAATTTAAATCTTAAAAAATTTCCTAACGATAAAAATAATAGAAAAAATAAAATTTCATTTGAAATAGGTTTAAATTTTTCACCTGCTATGGGTATGGAAGCAATTAAGGAAAATAAATCAATGAATAAATTTATTAACCGAACATATTTCAATTCGATAAATGGAAGTTCTGCATTTGGCAATGGAATGAATAACGGACTTAATGCACAGATAAATTTCATTGGGAAATTTTATTTTAGGTCTGGAATGTATATTTCAAGTTACAATGTGCATCACAATTACAATTATACTATTAGCGAATTTGCCAATGTTGACCCTAAATATGGAATTTTGTCATATTTACCTACAAGCCCAGAGGTTGTTAAACACAATGGCACAAGCAAACTAGAGTTTTTAGCAATACCAGTATCATTGGGCAACAGAGCGTATATTAAAAACAATTTTGGAATTGAAAGTAAAATTGGTTTTAACTTTTCAAAATTTTTAAATTCTGACGGAAAAACAGTCAATCCAACATATCTTAATTTAGAAGATATTGATAAGAGTAATATCAGAAATTGGTCAAAAGGATATTCTGTATCAATCGGAATATTTTATCAATCAAAAAGAAATTTTATTTTTACAATCGAACCAAATTATTCGTCATTAATTGGCTCGGCATATAGCAAAACGTATCCGGTAAAAAACAGATTATATAATTATGGTTTGAATTTTAATATAAACTACATAATAAATAGAGGCGAAAAATGATAAAAAGGTTTTTGAATATAATAATTTTGAGTTTGGTAGTATTTAACTATACCAAAGCTCAGGTTATATTGCCTCTCGGACAAGGACAATCATTCTCAACCGGGGTTGTTTGCTCAAATAATGATAAACTATGGGTGATTACTAAAAGTAATTCTACTTTTGAAGTTAAAAAATGGGATGGAAATTTTTGGTTAAATCTACCTAAAATTACAAGTAGCTATATAAAATATTTATCAAACAATATTGATTCAATTTCGGCAAAATCATTATTTTATTTTAAAAATGAACTTTATTTAGCTTTAACAAATAATAACGGGAAGTTGTTAATTATTAAAAATAAAGGAAATTTTTGGGAAAAAATTAATACAGATAATATTTTTTCTGAAAAAAATCTAAAATTTATAACTACCGGCAATGAACTTTTGCTATGTGGTAAGTTTAATTATAATAGTAGTTCAATATCAATTTTAAATGTTGAAGGACTTGCATGCAAAGTATATGCATCTAATCATCCAGACCAAGGAATTGACGATTATTTTACAGATTTTGAATACAGTAATAATAAAATTTGGGCAATTGGTCTGTTTGCAACACCTTTTGATCCATACAATAAGGCATTTAAAGTATTTGAAAATAACGTTTGGAAAAACATTACAAGTTCGCCCTACAATAATGGCTTCGAAGGATTTGGAAAATTTAATGACAGCTTAATTGTAACGGGTGTTGATTACGATGGATACATTAATTTCAGTTTAAAATCAAACAACTGGAAAGAAATATCAAATGGTCTTTATCAATGGAAAATCATGTCTGTTTCAGATATTCACCAAGTGAAAAATATACTTTGGGTAAGTGGAAAATTTGTAAATGAAACTACAAAGAAAACTGCAAGTATTGCATATTGGAATGGAAATGTTTGGACAGTTCCCAACATTGATTATATTGGAAATGATGTAAAAATATATGGCGAAAATGAAGTATATATTTCAGGTTCTTTTGTTACTCACCAAGGATTAATATTAAATAAAACAGGTAAAATATTACACGACAAAGCACTTCTAACCGGTAAAGTATTTTATGATAATAACCAAAATTGCACTCAAGAGTTTGATGAAAATAACCTGCAGGAAATTTTAGTAAAAATTATGCCTGAAAATGTTTATATACCTACTGATTACAACGGCAGATTTTTCATTCCTGTAGAACCAGAGATATCGCAGCATATTGTAAATATTGAAACTCCAAAATACTATATATCTACATGCGGAACCAAGATAGTTAATACATCTGATCAACTTACAAATGCCGGGCTGGATTTTGGAATTATTCCTTATGGTAGCCACTATGATGTTTCTGTTAGTGTATCTGATTTTACAGGTTGGAGAGCAAGACTTGGTTTTGATGAAAATTACAGAATTTGCATAACAAACAGAGGAAATCAAAATATTAATGAAGCAATATTAGAATTTACACCTGACAATTTAATTCAATTTACAGAATTTAGTATAGTACCATTTTCATATAAGCAGAATAAGATTATTTGGAAAATTAATTCACTAAATAAAGGCGAAACAATTTGTATTCTGGCAAAAGCTAAAATCCCTGTAGAACTGCAACTTGGAAATAAAATTTGCCACAAAGCTAATGTTATTCTTAATGAACTAAATGATGATGATAGAACAAACAATTTTGATACATTAACTCAGAAACTTGTTGCGGCGATTGACCCCAATGATAAAACAACAAAGCAAGATTATAAAATTTCAACCCAAACCTCCTCTATTGATTATAAAATTAGGTTTCAGAATACCGGCATTGATACTGCATATAATATTCAAATTATTGACACACTCGACCCCAACTTTGTAATAAGTGCAAACAAAGGAGTGATTATGAGCTCAAGTCATAATTATGAATTAGCCCCCATAGCATGGTTGCAAAATGGAAAATACAGATATAAATATGCATGGATTTTCAGAAATGTACTTTTGCCAGATAAAAAAGTTAATGAAGAATTGAGCAATGGATTCATTGATTTTAAAATCAATCTTAAAGACAAACTCGAAGTAGGAACAAATATAAAAAACAGAGCATATATTTATTTTGATTTTCAAGAAGCAGTAATTACAAATGACGCTGTAAACATAGTGTCAAATAGTGCTTCGGTTAAGAATTTGAAAGCTTCAAAAATTAAAATACATCCAAATCCGGCACACAATTATATTACAATTGAAAATACGGATTTTGAAAAATTGACAATACAAGTAGAAAACATACTTGGCAAATCAGTTTTGAATGTAATTGTTGAACCTCAAAGCAAAAAATTAATTGATGTTTCTGAATTTTCAAAAGGTATATATTTTATCTGTACCAAAGGATTTGCACCTATTAAGTTTTTCAAAGATTAATATGCTATAGCAAGAGTTGCAATCCCAATTTTAAGGTTATCTATTTTTTGCAATGGCTGGCAACATGCTTCAATTGTGGCTCCGGTTGTAAATACATCATCTACAATCAATATGTTTTTCTCTACAAAAATTCCCTTATTTTTTACTTCAAAATTTTTTGAAACATTTTCCCATCTTTCAAATCTGTGTTTGTTAGTTTGCGAGAGAGTTTTTGAAATTCTAATAATATTATCTCCTAAAACCGGAATTTTTAATACTTCATTTATTCCCTTACATATTTCATAACTTTGGTTGTAACCTCTTTTTTTTTGTTTTGACTTATGTAACGGAACAGGTATCAAAAAATCTGTATTCTTTATAAATTCTTCATCTTTTATTGATAAAGCGAGAAGTTTGCCAAAATGCAAACCAATATCTTTTCGGTTTTTATATTTCAAAAAATGAAGAATATTTTGTGTTATACCTTCTTTTCTAAAATTTAAGTAAGCATAAGCAAAATCAATATTAACCCTTCCCCACAGTGATTTGATAATTTTATTATCATTATTAATACTTAATTTATTTATAGGCAATATAGCTTCGCAAAATGTACAAATAATTTTTTCTCCATTTACCAAAGTTCTATTGCAATTTACACATATTTCAGGGAAAAATAAGTCAGAAAGCCCTTTTAGAAAATTCATATTAAATTGATTTAATAAACAAATTTATAAAAAATCAATGAACATAATAAATTCGCATTATGTTTGAAAATTCAGAAAATACAAAAATTGAAAACCAAGGAAAATCTAAACTAATAAAAAATATTTTATCAGCTATTGAAAAAAACAACAAAACATTTGTTGTTCCTCCTGGAGATGATGCAGCAATAATACCATTTATAAAAAACAAACAGATTGTGTTAGCGTCAAATACACTTGTAGAAGATGTAAATTTTGATATAATTTATACACCTTTAAAACATTTAGGATACAAGTCAATTACTACATCAATAAGTAATATTTATGCGATGAATGCAACACCGGAATATATACTTGTAAATATTGCGTTTTCTAATAAATATACTATGGAAGCAATAGAAGAATTGTACAGCGGAATTAATTTAGCATGTAATAAATACAAAATATTGCTCGCTGGAGGAGATACAAATACAGCCCCCAAAGGGCTTACAATTTCAGTAAGTGTAGTAGGAAGTGTAAATCTCAAAAATTATGTTTTACGCTCTACATGCCAAAAAGGTGATTTGCTTTGCGTAAGTGGAGATTTGGGAGGTGCATATATGGGTTTTCATTTATTAGAGAGGGAAAAAAGAATTTTTATGGAAAATAAAAATTTTAAACCAGACATTGAAGCATATAATTACATCATAGAAAGACAACTTAAACCCGAAGCAAGAAAAGATATTATTGAACTTTTTGATAGTAAAAGTATAAAACCAACATCAATGACTGATTTAAGCAACGGACTGGCAGACGGAATGAGAAAAATTGCAGAGCAATCAAAAGTGGGGTTTGATATTTATGAAAATAAACTACCAATAGATAATCAAACCTTGCAACTTGCAAGTGAAATGAATCTTGATGCCACCATGTGTATATTAAGCGGCGGCGAAGATTACGAGCTACTGTTTACAATTAGCCAAAATGATTATGAGAAAATAAAAAGTAATATTGATATAACTGTAATAGGATATGCAACAGCTGAAACGGGCATTTGCAGTTTGATTACACCAAATGGAACAAAGACAGAAATAAAAACAATTAATTAATATTTTATTTTGTTAAAACATCAATGGTTAAGTTAGAATATAAAAGATAAAGATTTTTTTTGCAAATTATAAGATATGCTTTGAAAATTGTATAAAATAATGCAAGTTTGAAAGTTAAAAGAAATAACACAGTCATAGAATGATTAATTCATATACCAAAACAATTATTTTTTCGCTTGTTGCAATTTACATTTTGGGCTCATGTAACCCTCCAAGTGTTCAAAAAGCTAACCAACATTACAAAATGAAAGAATATGCAATAGCGGCAGATATGTATGCTAAAGTTTATAAAAATTCAAAAACCCCCAAAAAAGATAAACTTACATCTGCTATAAATGCCGCAGAAGCGTATTATTACAATCATGATTATAAAAATGCACTTAAGTGGTATTCAATTGCTATACAAAAAGGTGCCAAAGACCCAATGTTTTATTATAAAATGGGCGATTGTTTGAAAAACACAGGAAAGTACACCGAAGCAATTCTTAAGTTTCAAGAATATCAGAAAATGCAACCTGAAGACCCAAATTCAAAAATAATGATAGAAGGTTGTGAACTTGCCCTTAAATGGAAAGACGCAAAAACAAGATATCATGTATCAGAATTTAAGCCGGCAAACGAACCATCAGGCTCTAAAGAAAAATCAGATGATTTTTCGCCAATGTGGGCAAATAAGAAAAAAACAGCAATTGTGTTTACCTCTGATAGACCAAAAGGCGAAAGTTCAACTCAATACAAATGGACAGGCAGAAAATATACAGACTTGTGGATGATAGAGTCGCAAGGTAAAAAACCTGGCAGTGGAAAATGGGGTGGTGCAGTTTTAGTTCCCGGAGTAAACACTGACTATAATGACGGAACAGCTACTTTCGATGAAAAATTTACAAAAATGTATTTTACGCAATGCAACGGTATAAAAGGAAATGAGAGAAAGTGTAAAATTTATGAAGCAAGAAAAAGCGGAAAAGAATGGGATATAACACCAAAACCATTACCATTTTGTAATGATAAATTTAATTTTGGACATCCATCACTATCAGCAGATGGAGAAAAATTATATTTTGCATCAGATATGCCAGGCGGATTTGGAGATACCAATACACACGATATTTGGGTTGTGAATTATGTAAAAAGAGGTAAAACATGGGGAGATCCTGTAAACTTAGGACCTGTAATAAATACAAAAGGGAACGAAGTATTTCCATATATTTTTGAAGATGGAACATTATATTTTGCTTCTGACGGACATCCCGGAATAGGAGCTTTAGATATTTTTACAGCAAAAGGAAGTGGTCTTGATTGGGAAAAACCAGAAAATATGAAATCACCAATTAATTCTGCAGGTGATGATTTTGGTATAATATTAGACCCAACAAAAGAAAAAGGTTATTTTACTTCAAACCGAAGTGCATCAGGCAAAGCTGATGATAATATTTATGAGTTTTGGATGGATCCTCTTGTGTTTACTTTGTCAGGTGTAATTACTGATTGTAAAGATGGTAAAAAATTATCAAAAGCTTTGGTTATTATTAGTAATAACCATGATTCATCTAAAATTAGAGTATATACTGATAAAAGCGGTTATTATAAAGTTACACTAAAAGTAAATACAAAATATGAGCTTTTTGCATCAAAGAGAGATGAATACTACTACGACAGCAAAGAAGAATATGTTTCAACAATGGGACTTGAGCAGTCACAAGACTTTAAAAGAGATTTTTGCCTTAAAAATCAATGTAATGATATTTTTATTTTACCAATTTATTATGGACTTGACTCATCAAACATATATACACGTTCAGAATCTAAACGAGTGTTAGACGACTTAATTGCTACTTTAAAAAAATATCCCAAAATGGCAATAGAACTTGGTACACATACCGACTGTCGTAATACTTATGATTACAATAAAGCACTTTCTCAACGCCGTGCAGACTCGGCAGTTTCTTATATTATCAAAGGCGGAATAAATCCATTCAGACTTGATGCAAGAGGTTATGGAGAATCGCAACTTGTAAATAATTGCGAATGTGAAGGGGGAAAAGTAGTGCCATGCTCTGAAGATGAACATCAGCAAAATCGTAGAGCAGTTGTAAAAGTAATGAATTGTAATTTTCAGTGGACAAAAGAAACCATCAAAGTATTTAATGATTCTGCATTGAGCGGAGGACCAATTAATAGTCCATTCTTAGCTGATGCAAGAAAAAAATATCTTGAAGACAAGAAAAATTTGCCAAAAGATCAAATAGACCCGAACAGCAAAGAAGCTAAACAGGCAGAAATTGACGAAATGAAGGAAAAATATGACATGATTCCTGTTACCAAATCAAGAAATACATATAGTGTTATGGGTAAAATTGGTAAGAAATCAATTAAATTTAATTTTGATCCAGAAGAAACAAGCATAATAATTCCTGAAGCTACAGTAGTACAACTTATTTCAGCAAAAATTTTAACTGTTAATGATTTTATAGAAAGTGCAAAAAGCTATTCATTGCCAGATGGTACTAAAATTAAAGGAAAATCATTTGATGTAAAAGAAATTACATTTGGAGATATTAAATTTACAAATGTAAGATGTGTAGTAGGAACAGGAAGTGTTAAAAAAGCAATTTTAGGTACAGCAATATTTGAAAATTATTTGTCAGTAAATATTGAAGGTGACATGCTTTTGCTTGAAAAAAAACCAAAGTAAAAAAACAAAGAATATTAATAATTTTTGAATGTCTGAAAAATATCTCAAACGCGGTGTATCATCGCAAAAAGAAGATGTTCATAATGCAATAAAAAATCTTGACAAAGGGTTATATCCCAATGCTTTTTGCAAAATTACAGAAGATTATCTTGCCAATGATATCAAGTGGTGCAACATAATGCACTCTGACGGGGCAGGTACAAAATCGAGCCTTGCATATATATATTGGAAAGAAACAGGAGATATTTCAGTATGGAAAGGTATTGCACAAGATTCGATAGTAATGAATCTTGATGACATATTATGTACTGGAGCTGTTGGTCCTTTCTTATTATCATCTACAATAGGTAGAAACAAATTCAAAATCCCGGGTGAAGTAATAGCAGAAATAATAAACGGAACAACAGAATTTTGTAATTCTATGGATAAATATGGGATATGTATTAGAAACATGGGAGGAGAAACAGCTGATATTGGTGACTTAGTTCGAACAATTGTAGTTGACAGTACTTTTACTACCAGATTGCCAAAAAGTGAAGTAATAGAGATAAATATAAAACCCGGAAATGTAATAGTTGGCTTAGCATCTTACGGAAAAGCAATATATGAAGATTTATATAATGCAGGAATGGGAAGTAATGGACTTACTTCTGCAAGGCATGATTTACTTGATAAAAGTTATAAAGACAAATATCCTGAAAGTTTTGACTCACTTGCTCAACCAGAATATTATTATACAGGGAAATTCAAACTTACTGACAAGTTGCCCAATTCAGATTTAACAATTGGTAAAGCAATTTTATCGCCTACTAGAACTTATGCTCCACTTTTAAAAGAAATAATAAATGAGTTTCGCTCAAAAATAAACGGAATTATTCATTGTACAGGCGGAGGACAAACAAAGGTGATGAAGTTTGTTGAAAATATTAAAATCGTTAAAAATAATCTAATGCCTATTCCTCCATTATTTGAAACAATATATAGAACAACACAAACCAATGCTAAAGAAATGTTTGAAGTTTTTAATATGGGACATAGGATAGAAATATATACTGATACCAATACAGCTGAAGAAATAATTAAAAAATCATTAAAATGGGGTATTGACTGTCAGATTATTGGAGAATGTAAATCATCAAAAAGTAAAGATTTGAATATTTTTTATAAAAATGAAATATTAAATTGGAAATATGAATAAATTTTTTATAGATTTGAAGTATAATTTAAAAAATAAAAAATAATTTGATATGAAAAAATTACTAGTATTAGCAACAGTTGTAAGTTTAGCTTTATTTTCTTGTAAAGACAAAGGTGGAGATGATCCGGATGATCCAACAGGTGGAGTTAAAGCTCCTGAAAATTACACTTCAAAGGTTTTAGTAGAATATACCACTTGTGCAGGATGCACATATTGCCCTGACGGACCTGTATTTGTTGACAAATTAATTGCATCTTATGGTGCTAATGTGGTTTATAGTGTAGCTATGCACAATAATTATCAGGGAACTGATAATATGATGACTACTGAAAGTCAGGCATTTTCAGATACATATTCTTCAGGAAACCCAACAGGTATGATTAACAGAACAGGAGGAAAATGTGAATCTCGTTCTGGTTGGGCAACTAAAGCTGCAGCAGTTACTGGAGAGGATGCTAAATGCGGTTTATCAATTGATGCAAGCAAAAAAGAAGGATTTGTTTATAAGGTGAAAATTAAAGTGGGAGTAGGAAAAAATGATTTACCTGCCGGTAAATATTATATGATTGCTTATCTTACAGAAAAAGAAATGAGCGGAACAGGTGCAGGTTGGGATCAGGTAAATTTTTATAATAATACTGCAGGACACCCAATGTATCAAAAAGGTAGCCCAGTAAAAGGTTATATCCATCATAATGTTTTTAGAAAGCCTTTAAATACTATGAACGGTACTCTAATAGCTACTGAAAAAACAAAAGCAGGTTCATTAAGTGAATATGATTTTGACATTGATATAGCTGGTTTGGATCCTTCAGTAATTGCTAAAACTGATATTACAGCATTTGTATATTTCAAAAGCGTAAGTGCTCCTTACGTTGAAAATGTTCAAAGAGTTACTTTAGGTTCAAACAAAAACTTTGATTAAAATTTAAACAGATATTTTATAAAAAAGCCTGCTTTTTTCAAAGCAGGCTTTTTTTATTTATTAAAAAATTACAATGGAATATTACCGTGTTTTTTCCTTGGTCTGTTATCAACTTTATTTTCCAACATTTTAAAAGCCTTTATCAATTTATATCTTGTTTCTTCAGGAAGAATAACTTCATCAATAAAACCTCTTTCTGCTGCCCGATATGGATTTGCGAATATACCGCCATACTCATCTTCTTTTTGTTTTAATGCTTTAACTTTATCATTTGCTTCGCTAATTTCTCTTTTAAAAATAATTTCGGCAGCACCTTTTGCTCCCATTACTGCAATTTCGGCGGTAGGCCATGCAAAGTTGAGGTCAGCTCCTATATGTTTACTATTCATAACATCATAAGCCCCACCATAAGCTTTTCGGGTAATTACTGTTACTCTTGGCACTGTAGCTTCACAAAATGCATAAAGCAGTTTTGCACCATTTGTAATTATTCCATTCCATTCCTGATCTGTACCGGGCAAAAATCCTGGAACATCTTCAAAAACAAGCAGTGGAATATTGAAAGCATCACAAAATCTAACAAAACGAGCTGCTTTTTGACTGCTTTTTACATCGAGTACACCTGCAAGAAATACCGGCTGGTTTGCTACAATTCCAATACTTCTTCCTGCGAGACGTGCAAACCCAACTACAATATTTTCGGCAAAATTTTTATGAATTTCATAAAAACTGTCAGAGTCTATAGTGCCATTAATAACTTCTCTAATGTCGTAAGGCTGATTTGGATTTTGAGGAACAATTTCAATCAATTCATTTCTTGTTTCATCAGGTAGCAGATTGTAATCGTAATTTGGCGTATTTTCTTCACAGTTTTGTGGTATATAGCTTAACAGTTTTTTAAGATTATTAATAGCATCTAATTCGTTTTTAGCATTTATATGTGAAACACCTGATTTAATACCATGTACACTTGCCCCACCTAAATCTTCACTGCTAACTTCTTCATTTGTTACAGTTTTTACAACATTTGGTCCTGTAACAAACATATAAGATGTTTTTTCAACCATAATAATATAATCGGTAATTGCAGGACTGTAAACAGCACCACCGGCACAAGGTCCCATAATAACTGAAATTTGTGGAATTACCCCACTTGCCAATGTGTTTCGGTAAAAAATATCAGCATATCCACCCAAAGAAACTACACCTTCTTGTATTCGTGCTCCTCCACTATCGTTTAATCCAATCACAGGGGCGCCGTTTTTCATTGCCATATCCATTATCTTGCATATTTTTTCAGCGTGTGTTTCGCTTAAAGAACCGCCAAATACAGTAAAATCTTGTGAGAAAACAAAAATTAATCTTCCGTTTACTGTTCCATATCCGGTAACTACTCCATCACCCGGATAATGAATTTTTTCCATTCCAAAATCATAACTGCGGTGTTTTACAAATGCATCAATCTCTTCAAAACTACCATCGTCCAACAATAGCTCAATTCGCTCTCTTGCAGTAAGTTTGCCTTTGCTGTGCTGTGATTCAATTTTATCAAGGCCGCCTCCCTGTTTGCTTTGTTGTCTTTTATTAATTAGTTTTTGTCGCTTGTCCATTTTATTTTTTATTGATTTTCTAGTTCTTTTTTAAGTTCTTCAGTAAGTTCCAGATTATGATATACATTGTTTATATCATCATCGTCTTCTAATTTTTCTATAAATTTTAAAAATTTGAGAGCTTCAGTATTTGATAAAATTTTAGTATGCAATGCAATTCTTTGTAGTGAAGCATTTTCTGTTTTGATTTCTAATTCATCAAGTTTTTTTTGCATATTCCCAAAATTTTCAAAAGTTGTTGTGATTTCCCAATTATCAATTGATTTAATGATTTCTTCTGCTCCTCCGTCAATAAGTTCTATTTCTATATCATCATCATTTTTGTTGTTTAATTCACTTAATGGAATAATGAAAATACCTTTTTGAACAAAAACATGACTTAAAGAACCATTGGTACCAAGACTTCCACCGTTTTTCAAAAATGTACTTCTTACATTTGCCAATGTGCGGTTTGTGCTGTCTGTTGCTGCTTCAATAAAAACTGCAATACCGCCATTGCCATATCCTTCATAAGTTGTTTCTTCGTAATTTACAGAGTCAAGACCTGAAGCTTTTTTAATTGCATTTTCAATTTTATCTTTTGGGATATTTGCACCCCGAGCATTTTGCAAAGCCAGCCTCAAATATGGGTTAGTATCGGCATTTGCACCATTGTTTTTTACAGCTATGCTAATATCTTTAAGTATTCGGGTAAATAGTTTTGATTTTCGTTTATCTTGTGCCCCTTTGCGGTGTTTTATATTTGCCCATTTGCTATGTCCTGCCATAACTATTGGCAAAGATATTACAATGAATATTTATTTTAATTTAAATATATTTAAAAAAAAATCCCTCTTTTGTGATGAGGGATTTTTTAATTATATATTTTATAAATTTTTTATTGAATTACAACTTTAAAACGCTTAGATTCATTCCCAACTTTTAATTCATAAAAATATATTCCTGAATTAAGGTCAGAAGTATTTAGTGTTAAACTGTTAGCACCTGTGCTTTGTTTATCAGTTATTGTTTCAGTTACTTGTTTTCCATTAATATCATACAATGATAAACTTACAATATATGGATTTGTAAGATTGTAGCTTACTTTTACAATATCTTTAGCCGGATTAGGAGAAACATTAATATCTGTAGCTACTGCATTTATGTTGCCTATGGTTTTTGCATCTGCACTCATGTTTACTGTTGAACAGCCATTGTTGTTGTTTGCATTTGGGTCTGTAACTTCCTTTACACCACCTATTCTTTTTTGTACGATAAGACCTCCGCAAATATTTGCATTTGAAACTTCCTGACCAAAGTTTAAAGCAAAATTTGGATATTTTATTACAAATGAAGAGTCTTTAACTATATCTTTATTTAGGGTTCCTCCCATTAAAGTACCATTTACTATAACGTTATTGATAGATAGGTACCACACAACAGTGTCACCAATCTGAAGTGCATCTGGACCGAGGTTTTTAAATTCATAATGAAGTGTAAATGGTTGTTGGGCTTTAATCAACTGTCCGTTTGCAGGTGAAACCATTTTACCTTCCATGTCGCATTGTCTTTGACCAAACACAGTAATAGCTGCCATTGTAAACAAAATTGTAAATATCTTTTTCATTTTTTTAATAATTTTTTATCATTTCAAAAGTAATATTTTGAGTTTCAAAATCAAATTATTCTAAAATATTTTTAATATCATCAATGTCAAGTTTTTTATAGAATGATTCTTCTGCAAGTATTAGTTCTGAGGCAAGGTTCAGCTTTTTGTTTTGAAGATTTAATATTTTTTCTTCAACTGTATTTTTTGAAATAAACTTATAGCTGAATATTTTTTTTGTTTGTCCTATCCTATGAGTACGGTCTATTGCTTGCAATTCTACTGATGGATTCCACCATGGGTCAACAATAAAAACATAATCGGCTGCAGTAAGCGTAAGACCTACTCCACCGGCTTTTAGTGAAACAAGAAATATAGGAATTTCTGTATTGTTTTGAAAAATTTTTACTTGTTTCTCTCTGTCTTTTGCACTGTAGCTACCATCAAAATAACAATATTTTAATCCATCAGTATCAAATGCATTTTTTATTATTTTCAATTGTTCAACAAATTGAGAGTAGATTAAAATTTTATGACCACTTTTTATTGCTGTATATGTTCTTTCTATAAGTTCAATAAATTTACCAGAGTTTTCTTTATAGTCTTTATTTGTGAGTTTTGGATGATTAGCAATTTGCCTTAGTCTTGTAAGTCCTGTAATGATATTTATTTTTTCCTTATTAAGTCCATTATGTTCAATGTTTTCTAATATCATATTTCTGAATTGCGATTTTGTTTCTTCGTAAATTTTTTCTTGCTCGGCTGTCATATCACAGTATAAAATCTGCTCTGTTTTTTCTGGAAGTTCTTTAGCTACCTGCTGTTTAGTTCTTCTTAATATAAATGGTTTTACAAGTGTTTTCAGTTCTTCGAGTTTTTCAATATTGTTTTCTTTTTCTATAGGTATTACATAATTGTCTTCAAAAAATTTTAATCCTCCAAGTAAGCCCGGGTTTACAAATGAAAGCTGCGACCAGAGGTCTCTTACCGAATTTTCTACAGGTGTTCCGGTAAGAACTATTTTATATGATGAATACAGATTTCTTACTGTTTTTGAAATTAAACTATTTGGGTTTTTTATATTTTGACTTTCATCTAAAATAATATAATGAAAGTGAAAATTTTTAAATAGTATCTCATCGTTTCGCAATGTCCCATAAGTACTTATTATTAAATCGTAATTTGAAAAATTTTCATTTGTTTTAAACCTTGTTAGCCCAATATGTTCGTAGGTTTTGAGTGATGGCGTAAATTTGGCAGCTTCATTTTTCCAATTATAAATTAAAGAAATTGGAACAATAAGCAGAGATGTTTTTGAAATAAGCAAACTTTCATTATCTGAAAACAACTGAAATTGCTTATTTAATTCTGGCTTAGCAATTTTTGTATTTGTTGATTTGTTCAATTCTTTTTCTTTTTGCAGCAATGCAAGTGCTTGTATGGTTTTGCCTAAACCCATATCATCTGCAAGGCAAGCCCCAAAACCGTATTTTTTCAAAAAATACAACCAATTGTATCCTGCAATTTGGTAGTCTCTTAGGTTGCCAACAAAGTGTTCAGGCAATTTTACTTCTTCTATTTTGCTGAAACTTCGCAACCCTTCGAGCTTGGTTTCAATATTTTGAGTGGTTTCAAAAGTTCCGAGCAAGCCCCAATGCATTTTTTTAATTTTTAATGACTCTTTGCCTTCATTGTATTCAAATAATGTTTTAAACTTGCTCATCCACTCTTCGGGTATCAGGGCAATTTCGCCGTTTGGCAAAATATATTCGCGATTTCCTTCAAGTATATTTTTTCGTAAACTGATAAAGGGGATTTCAATATCACCAAACCATATTTTTGTAGCAATATCAAACCAGTCCCTATTATCAGAAATTTCAACCCTCATATTTTTTTGACCTAAAAAAAAGTTGTTTTTACCTATGTTTTGTAAAATCTTAAAGTCCCTACCTACAAGAGATTTTAAATTGTTTTCGAGCCATGAAAGTGATGAATATTTTTGTGCTAATTCATCATTTTCGGAAACTAGTAAATTGCTTGTTTTTATTATAAATACAGAGCCTTCAAGTTGTACTAATCCGAGTGATTCTAAATATTCTTTTTTATGTTCTTCCCATTCGCGGCTTCTTTTGTATTTTGTAAACTTAAAATCATCGCCATTTCTTTCGTATATAGCATGAGCCATTTTTTTTGAATGATAAGGAAAAATATGTCCACCATATTCAAACATCAATATAAACCCATATTTGTTATTTAGAATTTTTTCAAACTTTATAATTGCTGACGACCTGTGTTTTTCTTGTATAATATCAAATCCTTCGGCTCTTACATTAAACTTTTCAATAAGTTCCAGACCAAATTTTTTAAAGAAAATATCTTCTGATCTTCGGTTTACAGCTATGTAATATTTTGTAAGAAATGGCTCAAGTTTTTTCCCATCAATATCTTCGAGTGTAAGAAACTTATCCTCTACAATAATATTTGCGGGCTGATATGTAAGCAAAACGCTGTTGCCTGTAATTTTCAGCCTGTCATTTTCAAGTTTTATTGTAATGTAATATCGTGTCTCGTTTTCGTTTCTATTAAAATGAAAAAGTATATTAATGTTTTCTTTATGAAATTTTAATTTAGTATCAGTTGGGTTTTTGCTTTCGTTTGATAAGTATATGTTGTTTTTATCAATAAAACTCAATGCATCATTAATTCTTCGTTCGATAAAAGGTCTTATTGTTAAATCAAAAAGCTGATCTTCGCATTTTTTTTCAAAAAACTCTTTTGGTCTTATTTTTTCTTTTTTGTAAAATTTTTTAGTTATGTTTTCAGGTGTTATTTCATCAAGAATTTTAATAGCCTGAAAATCGTTTTCTGTTAATAGATTTTTGTATATATGAGAATTGGCAAATACTAATTTTTGATGCGATAATGAAAAGTTGCCTTTTGTAGTTATTTCAACTAAATACGGTTCAATTATCCAACCTAAAAAGTTGTTTTTTACAACTGAATATATAAAAGCAATATTTGCATTTTCTGAAATTTGCATTTAGTTTTTCTGATTATTACAAACTTTCAAAAGTACTTTTTTTGTTTTTTAATAGAAAAGTTTTGAATACATAATTAAAGCATTGTGAATTTTATATTTTTTGTTTTTTTATTATTTCAAAAAAGTAATTATTTAATTGTTTAAAATATATATTTGGAAATATTTTATTAGCTTAAATACAATTTATTAAATTATGAAATTATATAAATTTTTATCCGTTTTTGTATTGTTTTTAATATTTCATAACTGCAATTCTCAAGATTTGATACCGAATAACTGGCACAATCTAACCGGTTACTGGAAATTTCAAAATACAAAAAATATTACAAAAGCAACAGTTGGCAATGATTTATTTCTTATAGGAAATCATACAATTACCAAAGGGCCATCGTATGATGATACTGCAATAAGAATAGGTATTGGCAGTTATTATAAATGCAAACATAATATATCTCCAAACGGGGGAGGAGATTCTGTAAACAGATATACTATGATGTTTGATTTTAAAATATTAAGCTTAAAAAAATGGCATACTTTTTTTCAAACAGATTCTACAAACAGTAATGACGGAGAGTGTTTTATAAGACCAAATACCGGCAAAGAACCGGGCAGAATAGGTACAGCAGCTACAGGATACACCAAAGATTCGGTTTTCCCAAATAAATGGTATAGATTAGTAATATCAGTAAACAATGGTAACTTTTACAGATATTACCTTAACGGAAAACTAATACTTGAAGGCGACACCCAAGATATTGACGATAGATTTGCTCTTACTCCAAAAGTCTTGTTTTTTGGCGACAACGATCAGGAAGATGACACTATAGATGTAGCGTCAGTAGCAATTTTTGATACATGCCTTTCATCAAAAGATATTGAAAAAATTGGAACTATTGAGCCTTGTATTGCCAGAGCACCTAAGGTAAATTTGGGCAATGATACTGTATTATGCCTTAACAGTTTTATAAACTTAAATGCCGGAAATGGATATTCAAAATATCAATGGTCAAACGGGTCTGGGCTACCTTTTAACTATATAAGTGGCACTTCGCTGGGATTAGGGAAAAAAAATGTATGGGTAAAAATTACTGATAAAAATGGTTGTACAGCTTCAGATACAATAGGTATAAATGTATTATCAGTGCCAAAAGTAGAACTTGGGAAAGATACTTCAATTTGTGAAGGGAATTCTATTACACTTTCTGGCGGAACAGATATGAGCAATAGTTATTATTGGAAAAATTTAAAAAATGGCAGCTTTATTTCTATTAAAAATACAATAACAGTCGATTCTACCGGCAATTATCACGTAAAAGTAAGCGATAATTTTGGTTGCGAAGCTGAAGACAGCATACAGATTAACTTTTATAAAAATCCATCAAAGCCTAAAATTTCAGTTTCAGGCAATACATCATTTTGCAAAGGAGATAGTGTAAAGCTTATTGGTCAGGCTGGTTATGCAAACTATTTGTGGTCAAACGGAAAAAACAATTCTGAAATTATTATTAAAGAGAATATTACAATTTCATTAAAAGTTAGCGATAAAAATAGTTGCACCAGTATGTGGTCTGACAGTTTAAAAATAACAGTATTTGAAAATCCAAAACCACCGCAAATTAGTGTATTGCCAGATACTACATTTTGTAAAGGAGATAGTGTAAAACTTAGTGTTGCCGATGGCTTTAAAGAATATTATTGGAATACTGGCGATTCGCAAAATATAATAACAATAAAGCAAGGAGGCTGGTTTTATTTGTTTGTAAAAGATACTAATGGCTGCAAAAGCAGTTTATCGAAAACGGTAAATATATATGCACTTGAAACCCCCGAGAAACAAGAAATAAATGTAATAGGTAATAAAGAGTTTTGCAGCGGAGATTCTACTTTGTTATATGTAAAAAATAATTTCATTTCTTATTTATGGAACAATGGTAAAACAAGTGATACCATCACGGTTTACAAGCAAGATAGTTACAAGGTAAAAGTAAAGAATATTTATGGTTGTTATAGCCAATGGAGTAACGAAGTTTTTATAACTGTAAATCCAATTCCGAAAAAACCAATAATAAAGATACTGACTAACGATACTCTTGAATGTAGTGTAAAAGCAGAAAATTATAAATGGTTCAAAAATTCAAATGAATTAACAATGAATAATTATAAAATTGTAGCAAAAGCAAGCGGATTTTATAAAGTAAAAATAGCTGATAAAAATTGTTGGTCACAAATTTCTGATTCTGTATTTTATAAAAAATTAAATATAAGCAAGTATAATAATTTAAGAGAAGGGCTTGTTTACCCAAATCCTGTAGAAGATAATTTGTATTTAAAAATAGATGAAAACTTTGCAAAGATTGATGAAATAGAAATTTATAATTTAAGCGGAATTAAGCAAATTGAAATAAAAGAAATTGTAAAATCAAAAAACAGTGTCTATATAAAAACCGCAGATTTAAGTAGCGGAATATATTATATTATAATAAAGGCAGACAATAAATTGCAAAGTGTAAAATTTGAGAAAAAATAGTTTATTTTTTTCTTTTAAAATCACCCCTTTTCCATGCTCTAACAAATTCGCTCCAAGCAATAGGGCTAAGAATATTCATTGGCTGTAATTGACCTGCATAATAAAATTTTTGAACTTGCTGTTGCATATAATAGTTTTGATTTTCTTTACCATCCATCGAAAGAATTTCATCTCTTAGTGCTTGTCTTTCGAGGTTTTCACGAGCTATTTCAAGTTCAGTATCAGGTATATCAGATTTAACAAAATATTGATCAAAAAGGTTGCGGTCGGGGAGTGGGCTAATTACTACTTCATCGAGGTATATTGTATCTGGCGACAATAGCTTTATTACTGAATATTTGTAGCCTTTAAAAGTGTCAGAAAGTATAAATTCCGATTTTTTATATCCTAAAAGCTCAAACACAAGTTTTTCACCTTTTTTAGCTACAATTGTGAAATATCCATTGTAGTCTGCAATTGTACCGCGTCTTGTGCCAGGTATTGATATTACTGTAAATGAAAGTGGCTGAAGGCTATCAGAGCTTAATACAATTCCTGTAAACTGTATAAATTCTTCTTCTTTTTTGTCGTTCTGTGCATTTGTAAAATTAAAAGACAGTAAAATTAAAAATAATAGTAAAAACCTATTGTACTTGTTTTTTATAAATCTCATATAATTATTCCTGCTAAAATTGCCATTAGTACCCAAAGAGGCGAACTGATTTTGGTTTTAAACATTAAAATACAAATTACGCAAATTATTACCACATTTAACCAATTTACAGGGTTTTGATAAACAATATTTGTATAAAAAAAATTGTTTGGTGTTTGCCAATTCAAACCGAGAGGTAAAAAAAGCAAATACGCTGATGCAGCAACTAATCCAGTTGATGTAGCAATAATACCATTAAACGAACGCTGAAAAAACCTGAATTTTTTAATACTTTTCCATACAGGGAATAGCCAAAACGCTAATAAACTACCTGGTAGAAAAATAGCAACAGTTCCAATTATACATCCTGCAATTTGACCCCATACTCCATAATTTGATAATGCCAAACCGGTAATAAATGTTGAAACTGAAAAAATAGGACCCGGTGTAGCCTGCACTAAGCCAACTCCTGTTATAAATTCATTATATGTAATAACTTTCTTAAATTTTACAAACTGCTCAAAAATCATTGGGTATAATGCATTGCCTCCACCAAAAACTATACTGCCAAATCTGAAATTATTTTCGAA
Organism: Bacteroidia bacterium; assembly: GCA_020849295.1. Classification (GTDB taxonomy): domain Bacteria; phylum Bacteroidota; class Bacteroidia; order NS11-12g; family UBA9320; genus JABWCE01. Next base: position 162,889 of record JADLGN010000005.1, on the reverse strand, counting down.
TAAAACAGCAAATATGTTATGGGTTAATTTACCAATCAATGCTGATGAAATAAAAAGAACTACAAAAACAATAAGATATATCCAATTGAATACAAGTTTTTTTTCTTTATGAAATTCTGAATTTCTGTTTATAAAGTATGAAATAGCAGCTCCGGTAAGCAATACAATAGGAAACATCCAAGGGGTTTTTATATAACTTTCTAGAGGATGACGCAATAAAGCACAAATAAAAAATGCAAAAAATGCAAGCAAAATTGATGTTTTATCTTTAAAAAGTGGTTTTAACATTCTTATTGAAGCTGCAATAATATACGAAACTGCCATGTGCTGAATGTACCTAAGTGTATGCAATGCTCCTGAAGGTAAACTGAGATATAAAAAAGAAAGTAATGTAAGTATTAAAAATGAAGGTAAAATCCATACCAATAAGGTTAAAAAACCAAGTTTTGGCCCACCAAATCTATAACCGAGTGTAGTAATTGTTTGAGTTGAAGATGGACCTGGCAACAACTGGCAAACAGAATAAGTTTCAAGTAAATCAGATTGAGAAAAAAATTTTTTATCATTCACAAGACGTTTGCTGAACAATGCTAAATGAACCTCAGGACCTCCAAATGAAGTAATTGATATTTTAAAAATTTCTTTTAAAAATAACCAATGCCTGAAATTATCTATTTTTGAACTCACAAAAAAATATTACGTTAGGCAATTATAATACAAATATGGCATTACTAAAAAAACTGTTATTTCCGATATTGAGTTTTATTTTTATTATCACCTTAAACTATTCGTGTAAAAACAAATATAAAGTAGAAACTGACATGATTGATTCGTTAATCAGCAAAAATAAATTAGCCGAAAATTATATAAATATTGATTTGATTACCATAAATCAAAGACGAATTGAAATGAAAGCTCAAATAGCTGTATTAAGCAATTTTAAGTACGATACTTCTGTGCTTGAGTTTGAATCAAACTTTATTAAATACAATGCAATACATAAGTCATATAAAAAATTTTTAGAAAACTATGATTTGATAAGAGCAAAAATAAAATTAAACGAAAAACAACTGTCTGACCTTAAAAACTCATTGATTGATGAAAAAATTAAAGGGTATGAATTTAAAATTGCCATTGATAAAGAAACTTATAATGTAAACGATAATTTGATGAATGCCGAAGTTTTGGGAAATAATATTTTTAAATTTGAACCCGATTATCAAAGGCTAAGCAAGTATTTTGACCCGTTGGTAGCAAAACTTATTAAAGAATCAGAAGAGTTTAAAAAGATTTACAATGAAAATTTTGAAAAGTAATAATTTAAAAATTGAAATTTCACATTGATATTACTAAGGTTTGTATTTTGATTTAATAAGTATTTCATCAGCATCGTCAAGTGAAATAAGTTGCTCAAGAGAAGTTTTAGGATATTTTTTCATGTAATTATTTATAATTCTCCAACCAATATAAGCCCCAATTCTCGGAGCAGTTCCATTTCCAAAACCATCAGCAGTTGTAAAAGGACCATCATTAATATAATTGCGTATTTCCTCTTGTTTGGTAGAGTACAAGCATTTTGAATCTACCATTTTTGCCCATATATCGCTTTCGTATTTTTCAGCCCATTTTGTTTGTTCAGGTGTATATCCGAGTTTTATTGAGTCTGGCGTGTTAGGTATCAGGGCATTTGTAATATACAGTATTTTACCTTCGGTAATCATGTCATCTATAAGTCGCGAACCTGGCTTTTCTTTGTCTGTTTTATTTACAACTATTGCAGTAATCAAATCTCTCAAAAGATAATCTTTCCTCATTTTTCTAATTCTATAATTAGGAAATTGATCAGCAAGATTGTATGAATGATAAGGCTTAAAGTCACTCCCAAGATACATGTCTAAACCTATACCTATTTGGTGTGTTCCTTCTACAAATGGAAAATTTACAACAAGAGGCGATAAGAAAGTTATAAATTGCGGAATTGTATCTTTTGCAAAATAAAACTTTAATCTTTTCATTGCTTGTGTAAGTTCTTTTTCAAAATCCTTTAGATTTGGGAAAACAGAATCAGTTCTGTGTTTTAGCCACAAACCAAAATCAGCGACAGTTATAAAATTGTTCAGCAAATTGCGGGCCGACTCAGTTTCGCTTGTTCTATAATCACCGCTTATGCCTTGCATTATTTGATATACATAAACAGGATAAAATTCAGGATATTTGTTTTTTAGATTTAGTACTTCTTCAGTAGATTTTGCATTGAACAAATCAATTTCAAATCGTTTTATTTCTAATGTTAAATTTATATTATCTATTTCTTCTTTATTTTTTTCCTCATTCACATCGTTCTTACATGAATTAATAAAAATTGAAATAAATAATACAAATACAATTTTTTTTATCATTTTTGTGGTATAAAGTACAAAAGTAAACAGCAAAAATTATTTAAAATTTAAATTTATTAACTAATGAGAAAAAAAAATATTGTATTGATTTTAGCAGTTATAATAATTTCTAAATATTCGTATTCACAAGAAAGTCCTAAAAAAGATGGTTCTTCAAAATTTTCATTCGGACTCAAAGCAAATTCAAATTTTTCGTGGTTCAAACCCGATAGTAAAAACCTTACAAAAGGAGGTATGAAATTAGGGTTTTCGTATGGTATAATGGGAGATTTGATGTTTTTACAAAATTATTTTTTGAGTACCGAAATTCTTGTAAGTTCATTAAATGGAAAAGTAACCTATAAAGACGATTATCCTGAGTACAAAAAATCTGGAGATACTATTACAAAAAAATACAAAGACATAAGCTACGAATACACAAACAAATATATTCAAGTACCTATAAGTATTAAATTTAAAACAAAAGAAATAGGCAAAATGAAATATTTTGCACAATTTGGTTTTGCTCCGGCATTTTTATTTTCAGCAAAAGCAAGAATAAAAGGAAATAACCTACCTTGGGCTGAAGATGATATTAAAAAAATTAAAACAAACGAAGGTGCTGAAGACCAATTTCAGTTTGATAATTTTGAAGATGATATTAGTTTTATTGTATTACCACTTATAATTGGAGGAGGCGCAGAATTAAAACTTAGCGGAAATACTTCTCTGATGATGGGGCTTAGATTTGAAAATGGATTTAACGATATTTTTAAATCAAACAGTACAACAGTTTTTAGTAAAAACATCTCTCTTTCAGCAGGCATATTTTTTTAAATGAAAATAGCCCTTTGCCAATTAAATTATAAAGTTGGTGATATTGAAGCAAACTATAATAAAATATCCAAAGCTTACAGTGAAGCAGTTGCTAAAGGTGCAGAGTTAACAGTTTTTTCAGAGCTTGCCATTTGTGGATATCCACCTCAGGATTTGCTGGATTATCCCCATTTTGTAAGTAAGTGCATAGATACATTAAACAAACTTGTAGCAAACTGTGGAAATACAGCTATAATTATAGGATGTCCCACTATTAACAATACAGAAAACGGCAAGAAACTATATAATTCTGCAGTACTGATACAAAACCATAAAATTATTGATATATTTAATAAAACCTTACTGCCAACATACAATATTTTTGATGAATATCGATACTTTGAACCTTGTACAAGCTACAATTTAGCACATATTGGAAAATATAAAATAGCAGTTACCATTTGCGAAGATTTGTGGGATATAAAACCGCCTAAACTATACAAAACAAGCCCAATGGAACAGTTGTCAAAACTTAAGCCTGATTTTATAATTAATATTTCAGGCTCGCCGTTCAGCTACAACCATGTTGAAGAACGAACTCTCCTTATACAAGAAAATGCTAAAAAATATAAAACGCCATTGCTTTATATAAATCAAGTTGGAGCTAATACCGATATAATTTTTGATGGAGGCTCAATGTATATGAACAGAAATGGAGAAATTATTAAGCAACTTGCATATTTCAAAGAAGAAATAGCAATTGTAGATATAGAAAACTTAGAACAAAAAACTGAAAGTACTGCAATATATTTAAATGACGACATATCATTGATATATGAAGCATTAAAAATTGGTATTAAAGATTTTTTTGAAAAATCTGGTTTTAAAAAAGCTGTTTTAGGTTTGTCGGGTGGGATTGATTCTGCTTTAGTTGCAGTACTTGCTGTAGAAGTTCTCGGTAAAAACAATGTGTTACCTATATTAATGCCTTCTGCAATATCATCATTGCACTCAGTTGAAGACTCAATAGAATTATGCAAAAACTTAGATTTACATTTTGCAAAAATTGAAATTGAAGATATTGTAAATGTTTTTGAAGAAAAACTAAAAGAACTTTTTAATAAAACAAAACCAAATGTTGCAGAAGAAAATTTGCAAGCTAGAGCAAGAGGTGTATTGCTAATGGCAGTGAGTAATAAGTTTGGGCATATATTATTAAATACTACAAACAAAAGTGAAGCAGCAGTAGGTTATGGTACCCTTTATGGAGATATGTGCGGAGCAATTTCGGTACTTGGCGATGTATATAAAACACAGGTTTACAAAATTGCTGAATTTATTAACCGAAATTCAATCATTATTCCTACAAATATTATTAGAAAAGCTCCAAGTGCAGAACTAAGACCAGGTCAAAAAGACTCTGATAATTTGCCTGACTACAAGTTGCTTGATGAAATTTTGTATTTATATATTGAAAAACAAATGGGAACTGAAAATATAATTAAAAAAGGTTATAACTCTGAAACAGTAAGAAAAATTATTAAATTGGTTGATAATAATGAATTCAAAAGATTTCAGGTGCCACCTATCCTTAGAGTTTCTGACAAAGCTTTTGGTATTGGCAGACAAATGCCTATAGTTGGAAAAATCAATTAGAAAAATAAAAAAAATAACACGATATTTTATTTGTAACTTTGCAGTTTGTTTTTAAAAATTAATTTAATATTTGAGAACAAAAAACAATAAAAACAGTTAATTCATTATATTAAATGAACAATATAAGTTTACATACATTTCACATTCCGGTAATGGGATTGGCATTTACAGTAGATAGCCCTGTAAAAGTAGCTCATTTGGGTATTTCTTCTGTAGTTTCAATTATTGAAGATAAACTATTGGAAATGATGCGTAATTATTATTACAATCAGATAAACGAAAAATATATACCAATAACAGATAAGGAAGAAGATTACAGAGCAAAGAGAGTTACAGATTATCTGAATTTGATAAATAAAATTGTACACCAAAAATTTGATAAATTAAAAAATTCTGCATTCGAAAAAGGTTCTGAAATAGTTAAATATTTGGAAATGCTGCCGGAAAACAATCAATTGAAAGATTGGTACAACAATATGTTACATTCAATAAATATTGGAGATAAATTGAATTTTGAAAATTTGATAAGAAATTATCTAAAGCCCGGCAATATTGATGTAAATATAATGACTAAAACCGACCGTGAAAAATACGATAAAGAAGGAAATCCAATACCTGGAGCATCTGATGCAGTAGCAGCACTTAGGGGCTATGTGAACAGCAATCTTACAAATTCATCAATAGTATTTTCGGCCGGAATGAACCCAAGATTATTTAACTATCTTGACCAATGCCCTCAGTTTAACATAAAACCTGACGGAACATTTGAAAAGAAAATAATCATAAAAGTAAGCGACTATCGCTCTGCACTAATACAAGGTAAATATCTTGCCAAAAAAGGAATATGGGTAAGCGAATTCAGAATGGAATCTGGCTTAAACTGTGGAGGACATGCTTTTGCAACTGATGGATACCTTATGGGACCCATATTAGATGAATTTAAAACAAACAAAAACGAACTTATAAATACACTTTTTGAAATATACAAACCAGCTGCAGAAGCTAAAACAAGTATTCAAATAAATCAAATTCCTGAATTAAAAATAACTGCACAAGGCGGAATTGGGACAGCCAGCGAGGATGAATTTTTGAGAAGTAATTATGAATTAGATGGCACCGGATGGGGAACACCTTTTTTGCTTGTACCCGAAGCTACCACAGTTGATAATGATACAATGGAATTGTTGTGTAAAGCAAAAAAAGATGATATAGAATTAAGCAATAATTCTCCACTTGGAATAGGATTTCACTATTTGAAAGGTACAGGGTCTCATAAAGAAAAACTCCAAAGAATTGAAAATAATAAACCAGGGAGTCCTTGTCCCGAAAAACACCTTGAATTTAATACTGAGTTTACCAAATTGCCAATTTGTACAGCATCTCACAAATATCAAAAACTTAAATTACAAGCATTAAAAGAGCAAAATCTTAAACCTGAAATACTAAAACAAGAAATTTGCAATGTACTCGATAAAGAGTGTCTTTGTGTTGGTTTAAGTAATGCAGCTTCAAAAAGATATAAAATTGATTTTGTAAAAAAACAAGAAACTGTAACTATTTGCCCTGGGCCTAATATAGTTTATTTTAATAAAGTAGTTTCACTGCAAACTATGACTGACCATATTTACGGCAGAAAAAATATTTTGGACTACGAAAGGAGAAAACACATGTTTATTAACGAACTTGAGTTATATATTGATTTTTTGAAAAATAAAATCAATAAAGAAAAATTTGAAGCAGAAAAAAATCCAAAACTAAAAAAATATTATTCCTCATTTTATCTTAATTTGATATCAGGAATAGAATATTATCGCAACCTTAAAATACTTAAAGATTCAAAAGATTTTATAGATGATTTAAGAACTTGTGAAAATAAACTTGAAGAGTTAAACTCTGAATACAATCTGGTAGAAACAGTAAATTGTATTTCATAAATACAATTCTTTAAAAACAGTATTTAATATATATTTTTCTAACTTCGCAAACTATGAATTTAGAAATTTTTTCTTTAATTATAGGTTTAGTTATAGGAGGTATAATTATTTGGCTTATAAACCTTGTAGTAAACAAAAACAAAATAAGCAACTTTGAAAGAAACCTTGCAATAGAAATTGAAAAATCAAAGAATTTAACAGATAGGCTTACTCAGGCAGAAAACCAAATTGTAGTACAGACAGATAAACTTAACAATTCAAACGAATTAATAAATACACTTAAAGCAAGAAACAGCTATCATGAAGAAACATTAGAAAAATTACAAAAATCTTATAATGAACAAAAATCAGAGATAGAGCAAAAAAACATTGAAATAAAAACTCAGAATGGTATAATACACGAAATAAAAGCTCAAAATTTATCATTGACAGAAAAATTAGCTACACTAAAAAAAGACATTGAAGATAGTCGTAAAATTTTCGAAAATGAATTTAAAAACATTGCTCAAACAATAATAGATGATAAATCACAAAAATTTACTGAACTGAATAAAACCAATCTTGACAATATACTAAAACCTCTTTCTGAAAAAATAGAAGGATTTAAAACCAAAGTAGAACAAGCATACGAAAAAGAAAATAAAGAGAGGTTTTCGTTAGGTGAAAAAGTAAAAGAACTTATGGAACTTAACCAAAAGCTAAGCAAAGAAGCAAGCGATCTTACAAAAGCACTAAAAGGCGATACTAAAAAACAAGGAGACTGGGGAGAAATGATATTAGAGAGAATATTAGAAAAATCAGGGCTTGAAAAAGGTAGAGAATATTATGTACAGCAAAGTATTAATGATGATGAAGGGAATGCAAAAAGACCCGATGTTATATTGAATTACCCCGACAATCGCAAAGTAATAATAGACTCAAAAGTATCACTGGTAGAGTATGAAAAGTTTGCAAATGCTGATGATGTAGAACAACAAAAACAGTATTTGAAAAATCATATCCGCTCTTTGCGTAACCATATTGATATGCTAAGCCAGAAAAAATATCATGAACTTGTGAGCAGTCTCGATTTTACAATGATGTTTATACCTATAGAGCCTGCATATCTTGTTGCTGTAAAAGAAGATGAAGACCTATGGCAATATGCCTATAACAAGAGAATTTTGCTTATAAGTCCTACTCATTTGGTAAGTGCCATAAGAATGATAGCCGACCTATGGAAAAAAGATTATCAAAACAAAAATGCAATGGAAATTGCAAAACGAGGCGGTTTGCTGTATGATAAATTTGCAAATTTTGTAGAAAATCTGAAAGTAATAGGAAAAAACATAGATAATGCCGGTAAATCTTATGAAGAAGCCATGAAACAATTAGGTACAGGTAAAGGCAATTTACTTACACAAACCCAGGAATTAAAAAAATTGGGTATTAAAAACTCTAAAGAAATAAATAACGAAATAAATTGGGATGATTTTGAAAATTAATTTTTTTTTTTTTTTTTTGAAAAAAATATTATTAAAATGAAAAAAATATTAACAATTTCAATACTCTTCTTTAGTTTATCGAATATTTCAATAGGGCAAAATTTAAATGGATCAAGCGAATGTCTTGTAGCAAAGTATAATTTTACCGGTAACACTAAAGACAGTAGTGGAAATGGTTTTGATTTAACATTGAGTGGAGCAACTCTTACAAAAGACAGATTTAATAATAATAATCAAGCTTACCATTTTGATGGTACACAATACATGTGGGCTTATGCAACTCCTGCTTTTTCTAATGATAAATTTTCAATTGCATATTGGGCTAAACCCGAAGATGGAAATACGGCAAATAACAGAATAATAGCTGTTGGTCCAGGTAGTACTTTTTGGCATTATTATGCAAATTTTACAGTAGAATCAACAAACAAATTTGGGTTTGTTGCTCATGATAAAAGTGGTAATTATAATTTTTATAATTATTTAAAGAAAAGCTATACAACAAACGTGTGGACACATATAGTAAGTACTTACGATGGTGATTCAATTAAAATGTATATTGATGGGGTTTTGAATTTTGCATCTAAAATAACAGCAAAAGTTTTAAAATTTACAACAGACCAATATTTACAAATAGGTGCTGCATATTATCCAGGAAGTCTGCAAGCGGGGTATATAGGCGATTTAGACAATATTGGAATTTATTGTGACGCTTTATCGAGTTCACAAGTAAAGAGTTTATATAACAAAGAATTAAAACTTGAAGTGAAGAATAAAATAATAGAAAATTCAAAAATATCTATTTTCCCAAACCCAGCAAATGATAAAGTATCAATTGAATATTCAATAAACGGAGGTTTAAATTTGAGTGCAGATTTGTATAACAATTTGGGTGAAAAAATTAAAACTATTACAACATTAAGCGGTACAGGTAATTTTGATTTCAAAGTAGATAATTTTTCACAGGGGATATATTATCTCAAATTTATTGACGAAACTAAAAATACTTTGAAAATAATTAAACTTGCTATAGTAAAGTAGAAAAAAGGATTCAATAGTATTAAATATTTAATCCCCTTGTATAGAATTTACAAGGGGATTATTTTTGAAAAAAAATGGCGAAAGAAAAAAATAAAAAGCAAACTATAAATAAAAACAATAATGAAGGAACAGATATTCTTTATAAATTAGAAAAATTTTTATCAAAAAATAATCTGTTTGTATCATTAGGTATTTTGTTTTTAGCATTAATATTTAGTTTGCTAATGTTTGATGTAAAAATATCTATAGGGCATGATGATGCTTTATACATTGAATCTGCACATACATGGAGTAAAAATTTTACTGGCTATTTTTACAATGCAAATGCACCACTTTATGTAATGTTTTTAATTATTCCCATCAAAATTTGGGGTTTAAATTTGATACTATTAAAATCTTTTTCAGTTTTATTTTTTATAGGCTCTCTCTGGTTTTTTTATAAAGCATTTAAGAATAGAATAAGTTATACAATTCTATTCAGTACTCTATTTATTACAGCAAGCAATTGGTTTATTCTTTCTTATGCCAGCCTTACTTATACCGAGTGCTTTTTTATGTTTATTGCTTCAGTTTTTTTGCTTATTTTTTTTAATTTGATTGACAAAGTAGAAACAAATGACTGGACTTTAAAGTCAACTTGGAAAAATTGGGTATATTTAGGGTTTATTTTATTTGTATTATCTATTTCAAGAAATATTGCTGTTGTTGCATTTATAGCTGTAGCTGTATATTTTGTTATTAGATTTCAATGGAAAGCTGCTTTGTTATCTATTGTTTCATTTGGCATTTTCAGAGCAGCTTATGAATATATAAAAACTTCTATTTGGGGAGACAAAGCTGTTTTGAGCGATCAAATGGAAATAATATTAAGGAAAGAAGCCTACAACGCAAGTGCCGGATACGAAACATTTAGTGGGTTTTTTGATAGATTCGAAGGTAATATTATTATTTATTTGGCAGGAAGATTTTGGGAAATTCTTGGTTTTAAAAAAGACGATGGCGAATTTAATCCAATGCTTGCACTTATAGTTGTTGCACTTATTTTGATTGGCTTAGTAGTGATTATTAAAAGAAAAGAAAAATATTTTTTAGCATCTTTGTTATATTCAGGAGCTATTTTAGGAGCAACTTTTTTTGCATTACAAACTTCGTGGGGGCAGGGTAGATTTGTAATGATTCATATTCCTTTTATTTTACTTATTTTATTTTATTTATTCAAAAATTGGTTTAAAAACATAGGAGCATTATTTATTGCGGTTTTTGTAATTATTGCAGGAGTTGGTTTAAACAAAACATTTAACATAACAAAAACTAATCTCAAATACTTACCCAAAAATCTAAAAGGAGATTTGTTTGCAGGATATACCGAAGACTGGGTTAATTATCTTAAACTTAGTAAATGGTGTGGAGATAGTTTGCCAAAAGACTCAAAAATTGCATGTAGAAAAGCCCCAATGAGTTTTGTTTATGCAAGTAATTTAAGTTATTTTCCTATTTATAGAGTAATTTCAGAAAATGCAGATACAATTTACAACACATTAAAGAAAAATAAAGTAACGCATGTATTATTTGCAAATCTTAGATTGAATCCAAAGCAAAGCGGAGATGTAAAAAGTGTGCCTCAAGCAGGAATGCCTTCTATATATTTAGCATATCAAGACCAGCAACAAAAAAGCATTATAAATACATTACATAATTATTTTGCGCCATTGGCACAGAAAAATCCTCAGATGTTTGAGTTAGTAAAAATTATGGGAGATGATGAAGAAGCTTTGCTTTATAAAATTAATTATTAATAAATGTCAAGAATAGAAAACGAAATAGAACATGGAAAATACCTTGCAAAGGGTGGGGCAGAAGCAATATGGAATTGGGATAGCCCGGCAGGGAAAAAAAGAGCTCAACGAAGAGCAGAATTATTAGTTAAATATGGAGAAATTAAATCAACTGATAAAATTCTTGAGATTGGTTGCGGAACAGGTTTGTTTACCGGTAAAGTTTTAGAATTAACAGGTGCAACTGATATAACAGCAATAGATATATCTCCCGAACTACTCGAAATTGCAAAATTAAAATATCCAACTCCAGAGTTTATTTTAGGTGATGCTATGAAACTTGAATATCCGGATAATACATTTGATGTTGTATTTGGTAGTTCTGTTTTACATCATTTGGATATGGAAAAAACTTGCAAAGAAATATATAGAGTATTGAAGCCTGAAGGCAGAATTGCATTTGCAGAACCAAATATGATAAATCCTCAAATTGCAATTCAAAAGAATGTACCCTTTATTAAAAAATGGTTGGGCGATTCACCAGACGAAACAGCAATAAATAGATGGAAATTCAAAAAAATGCTTGCTAAGATTGGTTACAATAATATTTCAATTTTTCCTTATGATTTTTTACATCCTATAGTACCATCTTTTTTAGTAAATTTTACAAACGAGTTTTCAAAGGTTATTGAGAAAATCCCGATTCTTAAAGAAATTGCAGGCTCTGTTATTATCATTGGGTTTAAAAAATAAATTTAGATTGAACATTATTAAATAAAACATTTTGTCTCTCTTAAATTACTTTGAAAATATAGCACCCAAAAGGGTTAGAAACCGAAAAAAACATAGTTATTACTGGAATGATATAACCCGATATTGTGATTATTTTATAAATGAAAATTGTTCAGTTTTAGAGATAGGCTGCGGAACCGGTGAATTACTTGCCGGGCTTAAAAGTTCCAACAAAACAGGGATTGATTTTTCGCCGGCTATGATTGAAATAGCTCGAAAAAATAATCCTGGAATTCAGTTTGAGGTAATGGATGCGGTATCGGTAAGCTTTGATAAAAAGTTTGATGTTATTATTATTTCAAATGTTGTAGGTTTTTTGCCTGATGTACAGAAGGTTTTTGAAAACATACGTAAAGTTTGCCATTCACGAACAAAAATAATAGTAAGCTATTATAGCAAGCTTTGGGAACCTTTGCTAAATTTAGGAGAAAATATTGGATTAAAAACAAAAACACCACAGCAAAACTGGTTAACATTACAAGACCTTAACAACTTATTTTATCTTGCAGGTTTTGATGTTTATCGCAATTCCCTAAGAATGATATTGCCGGTATATATTCCGATAATTTCAGAAATATGCAATAATTTTTTGGCAAAAATGCCATTATTCCGCCATTTATGTATAAATCATTTTTCGTTTGCTACACCACTTTCTGCAGTAAATGAAACTGATTATTCACAGAAATACTCGGTAACTGTAGTTGTCCCTGCAAGAAATGAAAGTGGAAATATAGAAAATGCAATATTACGAACACCAAAACTGGGCAAACATACCGAAATTATTTTTATAGAAGGCAATTCTACTGACGATACTTGGCAAACGATACAAAATGTTGCAGAAAAGTATAAAAATACACACGATATAAAAATTGGAAAACAAACAGGCAAAGGTAAAGGTGATGCAGTTCGCATGGGTTTTGGTATGGCTACGGGAGATATATTGATGATATTGGATGCTGACCTTACAATGCCTCCTGAAGATTTGCCAAAATTTTATAATGCAATAGCTGCCGGAAGGGGAGATTTTATTAATGGTAGCCGACTTGTATATGTTATGGAAAAAAATGCAATGCGTTTTTTCAATATTATAGGAAACAAGTTTTTCAGTTGGGCTTTTACATGGTTGTTAGAACAACCATTTAAAGACACATTGTGTGGAACTAAAGTTATATTCAGAGATGATTATCAAAAGCTGATACAAAACAGAAAATACTTTGGCGAGTTTGACCCATTTGGTGATTTTGATTTGATTTTCGGAGCTTATAAGCTAAATTTAAAGATAATTGAAATTCCTATAAGATATCGTGAAAGAACTTATGGTGATACTAATATTTCAAGGTTCAAGCACGGATTTATATTATTAAAAATGGTAATTTTTGCTTTGCGAAAAATAAAGTTCTATTAGAGGACGAAACTTTCCAAAAGTTTAAAAAAAAATAAACTTACCAAACTTTCCAAAAGTTTTATAACTTTTGGAAAGTTAAAAACCTCTTTTATTTAAAAAAAAATTCTTCATCAACTGTCCACATTCATCTTTTAAAACACCTTCCAAAACCTCTGTATTAGTGTGCAAAATAGATGGTTTGTATAGTGTAAAACCACTTTTAGGCTCAGTTGCTCCATAAACTAATTTACCTATTCTTGCCCATTTTAATGCACCGGCACACATTACACAAGGTTCAATAGTTACGTACATTGTACATTCATCTAAAATTTTACTTCCCATTGCAGCAAAAGCAGAAGTAAGAGCTAAAATTTCAGCATGGGCTGTATTGTCGTTTAACAATTCGGTTTGATTATATCCATAAGATATAATTTTGTTATTTGCTACTACTACAGCACCAATTGGAACTTCATTTTTTTCATAAGCACATAAAGCTTGTTTATAAGCTTGCTTCATAAAAAATTCATCATTCATTACTTTATATTTCTAATTAAATTTTCTACCGTGTGGTTCTTCTGTCCACCTTTCTTTTGGTAGTTTTTTAAAATAATCATAAGTTAGTTTTAGACCTTCTTCTCTGCTTATTTTTGGTTGCCAACCAAGAATTTTTTTTGCAAGACTAATGTCGGGTTGTCTTTGTTTTGGGTCATCAGTTGGAAGAGGTTTATAAATTATTTTTTTATTGGAACCTGTAAGTTTTAATATTTCTTGAGCAAACTCGTTTATGGTTATTTCATTAGGGTTTCCAATGTTTACAGGATAAACATAATCACTCATCAATAGCCTGAATATTCCATCAATCAAATCGTCAACATAGCAAAATGAACGAGTTTGCGACCCATCGCCAAAAGCAGTTAAGTCTTCACCTCTCAAAGCCTGTCCGATAAATGCGGGCAAAACTCGTCCATCGTTCAATCTCATTCGTGGGCCATAAGTATTGAAAATTCTTACAATTCTGGTTTCTACCTTATGAAAAGTGTGATAAGCCATAGTAATAGCTTCCTGAAACCTCTTGGCTTCATCGTAAACACCACGCGGTCCTACAGGATTTACATTTCCCCAGTATTCTTCTGTTTGAGGATGTACAAGAGGGTCGCCATACACTTCACTTGTACTTGCTACAAGTATTATTGCATTTTTTGATTTTGCCAAGCCCAAAAGATTGTGAGTGCCTAACGAACCTACTTTTAATGTTTGAATTGGAATTTTTAGATAATCAATTGGACTTGCAGGAGATGCAAAATGAAGAATATAATCAAGTTGCCCGGGAACATGTACAAACTTAGAAACATCATGGTGGTAAAAAACAAAATTTTCATTGCCAAAAAGATGTTCAATATTTCGGAGGTCGCCTGTAATAAGATTGTCCATTCCAATTACAAAAAAGTTTTCTTTAATAAATCGGTCGCATAAGTGAGACCCTAAAAATCCTGCTGCACCTGTAATTAAAACACGTTTTTTTGACATTCTCTGTTATTTAAATTTTATTGTTTCAAAAATAGTTAAAAACTAAAATTGTTCAATCAATATCAAAAATTCTAAATTCGCAGCATGTCGCCCATAATAATACTTCTGGTAATTTGTCTTTATTTTTTAATGCTTGTTGGAATATCTTGGTACACTTCACGCAATGCCGACCAAAATTCATATTATATTGGAAATAAAAACTCTATTTGGTGGCTTGTAGCTTTAGGTATGATTAGCGATAGTCTTAGTGGAGTTACTTTTATTTCGGTACCGGGAAATGTGCTTAATGACAAATTTAGCTACATGCAGGTAGTTTTTGGATATGTAATTGGTAATTTTATTACTGCTTATGTGTTGTTGCCATTGTATTATAGGCTAAATCTAACTTCAATTTATTCATACCTCGGACAGAGATTTGGAGAAGTGTCCCAAAAAACCGGTTCATTTTATTTTCTCTTGAGCCGTACACTTGGGGCTGCAGCAAGATTATACCTTGCCGCAGGCGTATTGCAAACTTTTTTGTTTGAACCTTTTGGAATTCCATTTACTGTATCTGTATGTATTATTATTGGATTAATTTTAATTTATACATACAGAGGAGGAATAAAATCGCTTGTTTGGACAGATGCACTTCAATCATTTTTCTTACTTTCTGCATTGTTTATTACACTATTCAATCTTTATTTTTATATAAATTGGGATACAGCCTGGAGTATTGCAACGCAAAACGGTTTTAATAGATTATTTGTATGGGATTGGGCACCATCAAACAATTTTTTTAAAATGATAATAGGCGGAATACTTGTAGCTGTAACCATGACAGGCATGGACCAAAATATGATGCAAAAAAATCTTAGTTGTAAAAATATTGGCGAAGCCCGAAAAAATATTTTATCATACAACAGTACTTTGATTTTTATAAATTTTTTCTTTTTAAGCCTTGGTGTTTTATTATATGTTTATGCCCAACAGCAATCTATTTCGCTTCCCTTAAAAGATGGAAAGGTATTTACTGACGGAGTTTTTCCATTTATGGCTTTTGAACATCTTGGTAAATGGGCAGGTTTAATTTTTATAGTAGGACTAACTGCTGCTACTTTTTCAAGTGCTGACTCAGTGCTTACTACTCTAACTACAAGTTTTTGTATTGATTTTTTAAAATTTAATCCAGACAAAACCGAATCTAACTCTCAACGCATGCAAAGACATTTTATACATGTTGTTTTTGCTTTTTTAATTTTAATTAGTATGCTTGTTATTAGTAAAATAAATGGTGGTGCAATAATTAATACAATTTTGAAGCTTGCCGGATATACATACGGGCCTCTTTTAGGTATGTTTGCTTTTGGGATTTTTACAAAATTCAAAATTTTTGATAAACTTGTTATCGCAGTATGTGTTGCAGCTCCAATCTTGACTTATTATATTGATTCATATTTTTTAATTTATACAAACGGTTTTCAACTTGGTTTTTTAAACCTTGCATTGAATGGATTACTTACTTTTACAGGACTTTTAATTATTAAAAAAAGTTTTTAAAACAATTAATTTTGCATAATGATTTCAGGCAAAAAGGTGGTAGTAGTACTTCCGGCGTACAATGCTGAATTAACTTTAAAGCAAACGTATAGAGAAATTCCGTTTGATGTGGTAGATGAAGTTGTACTTGTTGACGATGCAAGTAGCGACAATACTGTAGAAATTGCACAAAAATTAGGAATAAAACATATTATTAAACATACAAAAAATCGAGGCTATGGTGGAAATCAAAAAACTTGTTATAAAAAAGCACTTGAATTAAATGCCGATATAATAATTATGCTTCACCCCGATTATCAATATACCCCCAAACTTATAAAGCCAATTTCACAAATAATAGCCGAAGAACTTTATCCGGCAGTATATGCATCAAGAATTTTAGGAAAAGGAGCAATAAAAGGAGGAATGCCTATTTATAAATATATAGCAAACCGATGTCTTACATTATTTCAAAATATTTTAATAAACCAAAAATTATCAGAATATCATACAGGGTATAGGGCTTTTTCAAAAGAAATATTCACTAAAATTAATATAGAAGCAAACTCTGATGATTTTATTTTTGATAATCAAATGACAGCTCAAATATTTATGGCAGGCTTTGAAATTGGTGAAATAACCTGTCCAACAAAATATTTTGACGAAGCATCTTCTATTAATTTTAAAAGAAGTTTTATTTACGGATTAGGTGTCGTTTGGGTTTCATTCAAATATTTTCTTCATAAAACAGGTATTTTCAGTTTTAAAATATTTGAAAAAAAGCAATAAATTTTAATATCTGTATTGTTCAGATTTAAAAGGTCCTTTAACACTTACTCCTATATATTCTGCTTGTTTGTCATTCAATACTGTAAGTTCAACACCAATATGAGATAAGTGTAATTGTGCAACTTTTTCATCAAGATGTTTTGGCAAAACATAAACATTGTTTTCGTAATTTGACGAATTGTTCCATAATTCAATTTGTGCAAGAACTTGATTGGTAAAAGAATTTGACATCACAAAAGATGGATGCCCCATTGCTACACCAAGATTTACAAGTCTTCCTTCTGCAAGTAAAATAATTTCTTTGCCGTTCAAATTATAAACATCTACCTGTGGTTTTACTGTATATTTTGTGTTTTCAAAATTATTGTTTAGCCATGCTACATCTATTTCGTTATCAAAATGACCGATATTGCAAACAATAGCTTTATCTTTCATTTTAAGAAAATGCTCTGATCTTACAATGTCCACATTTCCGGTAGCAGTTACTATTATATTGCACTCGTGAATAATAGATTCAAGTTTCTTTACATCAAACCCGTCCATTGCTGCTTGCAAAGCGCAAATAGGGTCAATTTCTGTAACATAAACTCTTACTCCTGCACTTCTTAAACTTTCTGCACTGCCTTTACCAACATCTCCATAACCGCAAACTACAGCTACTTTTCCTGCCAACATAAGGTCAGTACCACGTCTTATTGCATCAACAAGAGATTCGCGACATCCATATTTGTTATCGAATTTTGATTTTGTTACAGAGTCGTTTATATTTATTGCAGGGATTGGCAATGTGCCTTTTTTTACTCTTTCATGCAGTCTGTGAACTCCGGTTGTTGTTTCCTCACTTAGTCCTTTTATATCGGATACTAGTTCGGGATATTTATCAAGTACCATATTTGTAAGGTCGCCTCCGTCATCTAATATCATATTTAAAGGTTTCCCGTTTTTAAAAGCAAACAGTGTTTGTTCAATACACCAGTCAAATTCTTCATTATTCATGCCCTTCCAAGCAAAAACAGAAACTCCATTTGCTGCAACAGCAGCAGCAGCATGGTCTTGGGTAGAAAAAATATTACAAGATGACCATGTAACATCAGCTCCAAGTTCTATAAGAGTTTCAATTAAAACAGCAGTTTGAATTGTCATGTGAAGGCATCCTGCAATATTTGCACCTTTCAATGGTTTTGATTTGCGGTATTCTTCTCTTATGCTCATAAGTCCGGGCATTTCGGCCTCAGCAAGTTTTATTTCTTTTCTGCCCCATTCAGCAAGAGTTATATCTTTTACTTTATATTTCAATGTTGTTGGTGTTGATTGAGTTGTCATTTTTTTAAGAAAGTTTGCAAAACTAATTTTTTTTTTCAATTTATTGAAATTTTAATTTGTAAGTTATTCCATTATTGATTTTTATATATAAAATCAAATTTTAATTTTTGCTCTATTTACCTTTGTACAATATCTGTTATCTTAGATTTAGATTATTTAAAATTGAATTATACCAAAAAAATAATAATTCGTAAATTTGTAATTTATCAAAAAATATAAAAACTAAAAAACAAAACTGTATGCTATTTATTAAAAAAAACAAAAGTGATGAGGTTTGTGCTTTACTGCGTTACTCTGTCTGTTTTCTGTTTTTCCTACTTATTATTTATACAAAAGCTCAAACTTATATTGATTATATAGGGAAAGAACAAACTTTGTATAATAACGCAGTTTATGATGGTAATAATAGAATATATAGCACTAACTTCGGTAAAATTTGTGTAACAGACACTAATGGAAGAATTATACGTAATAAATATATTGCAATAAATGGTGATTCAAGTTTTTCATGGACAACACAACTCATTACAAAAAAAGGTGTTTTGGTTTTGCTTGCTAATAAAGTTGTAACTTTTTTAGATACCAACTTAAACCAAATTTCATGGACAGCAAATTTTCCAAGTGGCACTTTTTTGAGATCGGCTGCTGAAATAGACAATAATCATGTTTATGTTGCTGTTGATAATATATCATCTTTTTATAAAATCCGTATTTCTGATGCTGCAGAAATTAAAAATTTTAAGTTAAAGAAATCAATTTATGTACCGAGAAGTTTTCATGTTGATCCTAAAAACGGAGATTTACTAATGCACATGGGTGGGTTATGGAGATTTGATACCCTTGGAAATGAAAAAAGTTTTTTAAACTTTTATCACACTTTTGCTTGGTTTACAAGCGATACAACTTTTGTTGGAGGAAATGATATTAAAAACACAATAATTGAATATTCAATAACAGGCCGACAGATAGTGAATTTGACTATTAAAAGGTTTGGTATAGTTAGTAATTTGTATAAGCCAAGTGTTGTTTTTAAAACTCCCGGAGGAAATTATCTGGTTTTGAACTCAACAGAAAAAACTTCTACAGGTGGCTATATTTATAAATTTTCATCTACAGGAAATTGGCTGAATACTATTGGCAGACCAGTTACAGTTAGTACAAATGGATTTAATGATAAAATATTACCAACGCCCGAACTTTTAAGCCTTGATAAAGATGGAAACTTATATGTGATGTGTGGATTAAATAATAATGATTTACTTTTTGGACCGGTCGGTTTAAGTCGCGGAGCAATCTCTTCGTTTACTCCAGATTTTAGATTTAGATATTCTTTTGAATTTACCGGGAATATTGAACATTTTTCATTTTTTAAAAATCAAATATTTGTGCAGTCTGATGGAAAATTTCAAGCCTATGATTCAAATTTAAATGCTGTTGGTTCATATATTAATAGTTCATATTGTGGTGAGTTTGTAAGAGATGAAGCTGAAAATATATATTTTGCAGGACACAGAACCAATCCGGGGTATGAAATTACAAATAATTTTGTTTTTCTAAAAAATAATAAATATGGTACATTTCCACAGAATATGGGAAAAACTGGATATAGCATTAGTAATGGTGAAATAAATTATGCAACCAGTATAGCCAGATTAAAAAATGGAAATTTTGTAGTGGCAGATTTAAATCAAAATCAAGTACACATGTTGGATAAGGATGGCAAACATTTGTTGTTTATTGCAGGATATGGCGGTCATCCGGAAAATATATGTTTGCCTTCATCAATCACTACCGACCAGTACGACAATATTTTTATTAGCGAAGCAGGAAATAACAGAATAAAAATTTTAAATAAAGATGGAAAATTAATTTATAACCTTAATGTTTTCGGCCCAGACGGAGAACAATTTAATTCGCCATCATCTATTGTTATTGACACATTAAGAAGTGTTTTATATGTCGCAGATAGGAATAATTCAAAAATCAGAGTTTTTAAGTTAAACTATCCCTTGAAAGGATATTTAAAAACAAATTTTGTAAATCAAACTAACTTAAAAATATACCCAAATCCGGCAAAAGATATGATATTGATAGAAAGCAACAATGTAATTGACAAATATACTATAAGCGATATTTCAGGCAGAATTATGCTAAGTGAAAATTTAAAATCAGAAAGTTCAAAAATTGATATTTCTATGTTAATAGCCGGAACATATTTTATTTCAATTTACACCAATAATGGATTGCAAACTCAAAAATTAATAGTTTTATAATGAAAAATAAATTTTGCATATATATCATTTTTACATATTCTATAATATTTTTTAACTCTTGTAAAGATAAAGAAGAAATTAAAAATGAACCACAAATCCCAAGTTATCTTAACAGTCAATCAGGATGGGAACATGTATATAAAGCAGATGTACCAGACGATGCCGGAGTTATGAAAACATATACAAGAAATCATTTTGCTATAGATTTAGCAAAAAATAATGAATATTTGTTTTTACATACACGTTCAGAAAGAGATGTAAACGGACCTATTATGTACGACCATTTACATAAAATTCCATTAAATAATTTTAATAATGCTACTCAAACCTACAAAAGAGGAGATTATAAAACTACATATATACTTTTTGATAATACTCCGGTAGTGTATGAAGGGTATGTTAAATATATTGGTGTTAGTACATT
Organism: Bacteroidia bacterium; assembly: GCA_020849295.1. Lineage (GTDB taxonomy): Bacteria > Bacteroidota > Bacteroidia > NS11-12g > UBA9320 > JABWCE01. Next base: position 141,778 of record JADLGN010000005.1, on the reverse strand, counting down.
TGATATAGTATTGAAAGGTGATGATGGCAGTTCAAGAGTAAGACAAACGTCATCACCTGGCACCAGATTTTTAAGAACACCTACAGATAAGTTTTATCATCCGGGAAATGGATATAATTTTTGTGAAATAGGAGGTGATAATGAATTTTATAATAATCCATTATACCCAAGTATGATTCAAAATGATTTTTTTTATGCAACATCAAACAGTTTGCTGCATGTAATTTACAATTTTAAAGGAACTTTACAAGTTTCGATAGCAGCAGCAGAAACAAAAAATCTTAGTACGGTTGCATATTATGAAGATTCGCAAAGTTTGGGTATTACTGATAGTACAATAGTAAAAGTTGGAAATAGTATTGATGGAGTAAAATTTCCGGTGCTGATTTATAACCCCACTTTAGGAAATATTTTTGTGATAGAATATAATGTAATAACAAGAAAATTTAATAAAATATATAACAAGACAAGTGCAATTATTAATGCTGAATTTGTTGAAATATCAGAAGCAAAAGATGTTTACTTAGGCAGTAAAGATTATAAAACATTAGTCAAATATACAGGCAGTAATGAAAAGAATATATCGCTTGATGTAATAAATAACAATACTCCTAATGCACAATATTACTTCATAATGAGATTTTGGCTGAAACAAGGTAGAATTTATGCAGCTGTACAATACAATCCAATGAAGGGGTCTGATATTCCACAAGTAAATCTTATTCGTTTGAAATAGTAAAAAATAAGTATTATGAAAAAAAAAATAATTCTTATTTTATTTACTATATTAGCTACTTTAGCTCTATTTTCATGTAAAGATGAAGAAAAGCCTGTAACGAAAGAAATGAGTGGAAATTTCAAATATTACGGAGGCAATTATAATGTAGTTCAGGCAGATTGCAGAATAAAAACACACAGTGTATTGAATCCGAATTTTGGTAATGCCGGAGAACCCATGATGATAAATGTACATGGTTTTGAACTAAATCTTTGGTCTTACCCCATAGAAAATAGTGTTTTATTGAGTTTTCAGATTACCGGAAATACAGCCATTACATACAAGACAGATGTTATTAAGCCAAATGGATTTAGATTAAATATGTTTGAAAAATCAAATATATTTAAGCGTTCAATTTCCGGCAATGGTGATTCTGCTTGGATAGAGCTTAGTAAGGTCAACTTTAGTGACAGTCTTGTATCAGGCAAGTTTTATACATTAAATAAATCTTTAATTTCAAATGGAAATACACACTATGCAATTACAAGCGGTGAATTTGAAAATGTTAAAATTAAATAGTTATAATTATTGAGATTTATATTTAAAAATTTAAAAACCTATTTTCTCAAAAATTGTTTTTAATATTAAATTTGCAAAAAAAAATTTAAATAATATGCCATACCCAGAAATGATGCTTACCCCAATGAGGGCAGAACTTACAAATAACGGATTTACTGAACTTAGAACTGAACAAGATGTTGAAGATGCATTCAGCAATGCTGAAGGTACAATGCTGATAATGGTAAACTCTGTATGCGGATGTGCGGCAGGTGCAGCACGCCCCGGAGTGATAGAATCTCTTATCAATGATAAAAAACCTTCTAAACTTTATACAGTATTTGCAGGGCAAGACCTTGATGCAACTGCTACAGCAAGACTTCACATGATGCCTTTTCCTCCTTCAAGCCCATCTGTTGCTTTATTCAAAGATGGTAAAATTGTACACATGGTTGAACGTAAAAATATAGAAGGATATAAGTATATTGAAATTGCAGAAAATCTTAAATCTGCATACAACCAATATTGTTAATTTATTCTTAAAATTTAAATACGAAATTAAATTTTACTGCAAAGGGTTTTGCACCTTCTTTGTATAGATATGTAAGTCGGTGGACAAAATCTACCCTTATAAACTTAAAAATATTTTCAATACCATACCCTAACTCTATATAAGGAGTTTTGTATTTATATCTGCCTATATTGGTAACTGTTTTTCCGTTTGCATCACTTGGAGGAACAAGATTAAGATTTTTACTACTCAAACTTCCGTATATTGCTTTAGTATTATAAAAAAATCGCCATTTTAATTCTTTAATAAGCGGAATTCGGTTAAAAATAAGTCCATTGTCATTGTGTTCGTAATGCACAGAAACGTATTGATCGCTTACAAATTCAAAAAATCTCATAAGATTGTATCCGTAAAATGAAGAGTTTACTGATTCGTTTCCTCTTGCAACTTCAAGAATTGGATATGGAATAGTGCCAAATGTTTTACCTGCCTGTACTGTATATTCAAAATTTCCAAAATTTGCCCAGCTATTATACTGCCAAATCTTAAATCCTATTTTATCAAAATTATATTGTCCATCCAAAAACCTCAATCCCTTAGTATAATTTATAGTTATAACCGGTTGCTTAAGGTTGCCAAAATTATAACGGTCAACATGTCTGTAAACAAATTGTTGTTTTAGCGAAATTCTTGTAGTCAGATTTATTGTAGTAATACTAAATTTATTTGAGATAAAACCAGTTTCAGGATTTTTATAATAAGCAAAATTAAATCGTGAATTTGGCTCAAAATGATATTTATTATGTCGAATATTTGCTTTAAAGGTTATGCCTTTTATAAATTCTCTTTCTGCAAAAATTTTGTATTGTTGTGTGTAATTAAGTCTATAAGAACCGAGAGTATTCAATGATTTATATAAACTGCTAGTTACAAATTCATCGTCAGTTACTCCAAGAAGGTCAATATCTTTTTTAATTCCAAATCCGGCTTTTGACCATCGTTTGCGGTCTAAAACCCATGTTGCATCTATACCATATTTTGGTTTTTTATCTCCAAAACCATAAGCAAAAAAAGTTTCATACATAGAATTTTTAAAGAGTTTTTCTGTAGAACGAATACCAGCTTTAAGCCTAAAACCCTCAAGTGGATTATATCCTATTAGAGAAATATATGGACCAATTTCAAAATTTCCTTTTGCTATTGGTTTATATCCTTCTGCTATAATTTCAGCTATATCAACATAAGTTTTTATAAGAGGTTTGTTTTTAAAAGAATCAACCAAATGATAAATTTTTATATCAGCATCAGATAATTTTTCGTGTCTTGATGTATCCCAAAACTTTTCATTTTTGCTGTAAGCATCTACTTTTACTTCAACCTTTTGTTCAAAAAACTTCTTATCGTGTTTTATATTTACTTTTTGATTTCGAGTGCTTGTATAATATGTACCAATCATACCAAGCGAATTTTTTGTGACTTCAGAAACATCAATTAATACTCTTGTTTTTTCGGGCAACCATGCATCTTTTTCTATTTCTATAAGTTCCTGGTGAATTTTTATTTTTTCAATAAAATTCAAATTTGCTTCTTTTGATATTTCAAGCGAAACTTGTTTTAGGGCAAAGCTTGTATCCTGTATCCAAATATGACCGCTAAATACAAGGTCTTTTTTGTTTTTGGGCCAAACGCGTATTTTATATGTTTTTTTGTTGTCAATTTCTATACTGTCAAGCAAAGCATAATGATAATATGTTAATGAAAGACCAGATAGTGGCGAAACAAAATCCTTGTCAAAAAGATAAAGATTGTTTTCGTAAAAATTATATTGTTGAAATGATGAACCAAGCACTTGCGCAACATAGCTTTCTTCTCCAATTCCCACGCCTTTTATACGGGTTGCTTTTATTATTTCTTTGGTGCGATATGGCGTTTTATTGAAAAAATAATCACTTAACGTTTCAGATACAAAAACAGGCAATACAGGAAGTGCATTTGTGTCTGCCTGCAAACTACTTATTGTATCAAACAAGGTTTCCATTTCTCTATATATTTTCTTTTTTTTGAATTTGTCTGAAATATTATCTACCGCAAGTTGAATTTTAGTAAAACTCTCATACTCGTATTGTTCAAGTTTTTTAATATTATATTTTTTGCGATTATCCTGAGCGTTTTTAATAATTCTAATGGCTTTATTCACTCCAGGTTTTACAACAACTTCATTAAGGCTATTGCTATTTGGCTGTAACGAAAAATTAATTTCTTGCGAAATACCAATGATAATTTTTTTTGTAGAAGTAATATAGCCAATTGATTTTGCTACTATACTATCTGCTTTTTGATTTATCTTCAATTCGTAGAATCCTTCAAAATCAGTAGAAGTGCCAATGGTTGTATTTTTGATATAAATGGTTATATATGGTAATGCTTCACCTGATTCTGCATCTGTAATTTTACCCTTTATAATTGTTTGTTGGGCATATACAAATTCAGAAAAAGTGAATAATAAAAATACTGTATAAATTATTCTGACACATCTTTTCATTACTGAGGCAATAATAATAAATATTGATATTTAATTTTTTAAAAAGAAAAGAGTTTCAGTTAAAAAATCTAAGGGATTTTCGGCATGTACCCAATGACCGGCTTTTTTTATATTTTTAAATTTAACAGAATTAAACTTTTGATTTATAAAAAATTCATCCTCTTTGCTAATGTATGAAGAGTTTTCTCCCTTCACAAAAAGCGTAGGCACATTTATATTATTGAATATTTCAATTTCACTAATAAGATTTTCATAATTTTTTTCAAGAGAATCAATATTTAGTTTTAATCTGAATTTATTATTTGTGTCACGTTCAAGATTTTTCAATATAAACAACAACTCATCGCGATTGCTGATTTTTGATGATAATTCTTCTTCAATTTCTTTTCGCGAGTTAGCATTTAAATTAATATTTTGCATTGCTTCAATATATTTAATATGAGATTTGGTGTATTTTTTTGGTGCTATATCTACTACTATCATTTTTAGTATTTTTTCAGGATATAAATTAGCAAACATTATAGCCGCTTTACCTCCCATTGAATGACCTAAAAGATATGCCTTGCTTATCTCTTCTGATAACATAAAATTATTGATATCTTCTGCCATTACTTTATAATTCATTTCTGCTGTATGTGGCGAATTGCCGTGATTTCTTAGGTCTAAAGTATAAACAGTAAAATGTTCTGAAAGAATTTTTGCAATGTTATGCCAATTGTCACTCATACCAAAAAGCCCATGTAGTATAATTAGCGGTGTTTTGTTTTCGCCATATTTTCTGTAAAACAAACTAAACATTCAGCGAATTTAAATGCTTGAAAATTATAAAATATAAATTGATGTATTTTTTTAGTAAAATATTAAAATCTTGTTAATATTTAATTTTTATACACATTATTTGATATGATTTATTAAGATAATTTTGTTTTAATTATATCACTAAACTATGGTCAGTGCAATTACTAACGATATTGCTGTAAGTGTAGAAAGTAGTTACTTACAGACACAGTCAAAATCAGAATTTAATTATTTTCTGTTTTTATATAAAATTACAATTACAAATAATAGTAATGAGACTGTACAACTTTTGAAAAGACATTGGGAAATATCTGATTCATTTAATGGAAAGCAATTTATTACCGGTGAGGGTGTGGTTGGTTTGCAACCTGTAATAGAGCCGGGACAATCATATCAATATGAATCATATTGCCAGCTAAAAAGTTCAGCGGGAAGTATGCATGGGTTTTATACTTTTCTAAAATATTCTGATGATTCACTTATAGATGCTGAAATTCCTGAATTTGTACTTTTGCCTGAATACAGAAATAACTAATTTTTTTATTTAATAATTTGATTAGTGTGGTTTTTTGTATCAACTTTTTCAACTATATCAGTTATTAAGCCATTTTCAATTATAAAAGTAACTCGTGCCATTCCCATATAATTTTTTCCATACATGCTTTTTTCTACCCAAGTACCATAAGCCTCTGCTATTACATGATTTTCGTCTGTAAGTAAATCAAAAGGCAAATTATATTTCTCCCTGAATTTTACATGTTGTTTAATTCCATCAGGACTTACTCCGTAAATTTTAAAGCCTTTGGCAGTTAACATTTCGTAATTATCACGCAAGTTGCAGGCTTGTGCTGTACAACCGGGTGTGTCATCTTTTGGATAAAAATACAACACTATCTTATCTGCACTCAAGTCAGATAATTTTACTAATTTGCCATTGTGGTCTGTAGTTTCAAACAATGGGGCTTTGTCTCCTTTTTTAAGTTTCATATTTTTTAAACAATTATCAATTGTGAAAGTTTGGGTTTTAATATTAGTATTGTTGAAATAATCGGTAGTTTTAACAGTAAAATTATGCATTCCACATTTTACAGATTCGGGGATATAGCCTGAGAGTATGTTCTCTTTTGTTTCGTAATAGGCAAGAGTCCATTTATTGTCTATAGTTACAAGGTATTCTTTTATTCCGCTTATATCATCTTTGATATTTACCGAAAATTTGTTTTCGTTTATTATAATATTGCTCACTTCGGGTTTTGTAGTATCTTCAGTAAGGTAAAATTTGCCAAAATATTTTGTATTTGTGTATAAATAATTTTCATTAATATAGGTTTTTTCTGCTTTTCTTTCACCTTTTTTATTAATTCTTATTATTACATTTTTATCGAGATTACCAGTAGTTTGCTTCTTGTTGATAGATATTTTTATATTTTCTTTTAAAGGAAAATCACTACGCAATATTTCCCAAATTTGATTTCCATTTTCACTAATACCTGAAACTCTCAAACTAATTAATGAAGTGTCAAACAATGCTCCGACAGGTATTTCAATTTTAAAAGTTTCATCTTTAACTTTACTTTCTATTATAGTATTTTTCAGGGGATAGGCTAATTCTGTATTATAATAAGGAGTTGCTATGGTTTTATAATTTTTAAAAGGTTTGTCTTCGTCATTTTTGTTTTTGCCAATTAAATGAAAACTAATTGAATCTTTGTTTTTGCTGTGGTCAGAAATTACAATTTTGATATTTAGTTTGTCGGTTTCTTTTAATAAAATTTTACCTTTATTTTTTGCAATAGGATAAAAATCAAGTTTGTTTCCATCATCAACAAATAATTTTACAATCTTGATATCTTCATTTTCAAGAATAGAATAATCAATATGGCAATTTACCATTCTTGAATCTACAAATTTGAATTTTTCTATTTTTTGTTCGAAGTAAAGTTTGTTATTTACAAAAAGTTTTATTGAATTAATACCCATTGCAAATCCACCTGGTCTTATATAATCCTGATATTCCAACCCGAAAGCAAAATTGCCACTTCCTGAATTAATATTTTTATTGTTTGGAGAGAATTTTATAAATTTATATGTACCATTTTCATGTTTTTCATTATCATCAATCTTATACAACACAAATGACTTGATTATTGGTTTAACATTATCTTTTATTTTTAAACCAAACAGCATTGGATCAATTGTTTCTTCTGTTTTTGTATTGCGTATTTCAAAATGCAAATGCGGACCTGCCGAACCACCTGTATTTCCTGAAAAAGCAATTAATTCTCCCTTTTTTACCTTTAATGCATTAGCGTCTGGAAAAATTTCTGTTTCGTACAATTCATTTTTAAACTGATATTTTTCAGTATAATTTTTAATTTTGGTTTCAAAATCCTGCAAATGTCCGTAAACAGTAGTATATCCATTTGGATGAATTATGTATAGAGCTTTTCCATAGCCTTTTGTTGAAATATTAATTCTGCCTAAATAGCCATCTGCCGAAGCGTAAATTTTTATACCTGTTTGCCCGTTTCCTGTCCTGAAATCAATACCTGTATGAAAATGATTTGTTCTTATTTCACCAAAATTTCCTGTTAAATCAATGTTACCTTTAATGGGTATTGAAAAATAATTTTTAGGATAATTTTTTGGTTCATTTTTTCCGGAAATGAAAGAAATAAAATAAAGTGAAATCCATATAACAAACTGAAAAAACATTTAATATAATACTTCGGCTACTGATTGTGCTGAAACAAAATGATATCCTTTTTTTGCTTTTTCAAAAACTGATTTTGCCCACTTTTTACCTTCTTCGGTTTTTGCAAGTTGTTCGTAAATAGGCATTAAAAATTTTCTTCTACCCACTTTTGTTAAAAAGTTTTCAATTTGGTTTCGGTTTTTGATATAATTAATTTTTACAGAATGAGTAAACCAATCGCAGAGAATTTCGCTATTACTTCTATTTGAGAATTTAAAAATTTTATCAAATTCTTCTGTTTGATTATAATCTGCTTTTTTTGAAAATTGCCTTATAAAGTATTGCCAATGGTGAGTTGTAAAACCTGAAGTATCAAATATTGCCGACATAGAATTATTCTTAAAATATGAATCTAAAATTTTGTCAACTCTTTGCAATTCTATCGAAACAGGCTTTACGGCAGAACTTGGCAAACCTTCGCCATATATCCATTTTTCAGTCTGTGCCAAATCTTTCCATTTTTTATTTTTATCTAGTAATTCTTTATTTAAAATATCAATAAAAATTTCGGTATTCATATATTTAAAAGCATTTTTACTAAAGTAATTATTTAAAAAAATATCAAAATTTTTCTCACCGGCAATTTCAGCAATATGACTAAGAAAAAATCTGCCTTTTTCGTAAGCTATATCGCTAAGTCCATCATCAGGATTTCTGCCTTTTAAGTCAAGTTTTAGTTTAGTTTCAGCCGCTAATCCTTCTTTATTAAATGTTTCAATTGTTTTTTCAAGGTCATTCCAAGCTAAAACTTGTCTCATTTTATCATAAGGTTTTCCATATAATTTTTCCATAATACGCTGTTCAAAGTAATTTGTAAAACCCTCATTCAGCCAAAAATCATCCCAAGTTTGGTTTGTAACCAAATTACCACTCCACGAATGTGCAAGCTCATGTGCTACCAATGCTACTTGACTTCTGTCGCCTGTTATTACTGTTGGTGTAGCAAATGTAAGAACAGGATTTTCCATACCTCCAAACGGAAAACTCGGTGGCAAAACAAGAACATCGTATCTGCCCCAAACATATCTGCCATAAAGATCTTCTGCAGTATTTATCATTTTTTGCATATCTGCAAATTCCCATGCAGCTTTTTCTATCATACCCGATTCTGCGTAAATTCCACAATTTTTCCCAAGAGATTTAAATTCTAATTTCCCCGAAGCTATAGCCATTAAATATGATGAAACAGGAAGACTCATTTTAAAAAAATAAATTCCTGAATCATTAGCTGATTGTGGATTCTCAGCGCTCATTAGTGCAAAATATCCGGGCTTTGTTTTAATTTTTGCACTGTATGTAAATTTTACTGAAGGGGCATCCATACATGGTACCCAAGAACGAGCAAGTATAGCCTGACTTTGACTGTATAAAAATTCATCAGTTTTATCGTTGGTTTGTTCTTTTGAAATCCATTGAAGAGCTTCGGCAGATTTTGTTTTATAAAATATTTTTATTGATGTATCACTTTCGTTCAATAAAACAAATAATGGTGCTCCAAAAACACTATCTGTTTTTCCTTTCCACCACTTTCTGTTTTCTCCATTTACTGATAAAACATTATTAATTTCTAAGTCCTTTGTATCTAAAATTAATGTATCAACATTGTTTTTTTTTTCAAAACTAAGTAAAACAAATCCACTAAGATTGCGTTGTTTCCAGTTTATTTCAAGATTCAAAAAAATATGATTTAATTTAATTTGTGTGATATTGGAAAACGAATGTGGGTCTGGTGTGGATATAAATTTTACATTTTTTTTGACAGTATAATATTTTTTTTCGTTTTGGCACGTTATTATCAAAATAATTAAAAATGGGAACAATAAATAATACGATTTTTTTAAAAACATTTTTCAGAAATTATATTCCATGCAAATTTAATGTTGTTGGAAAAATTAAACTAATAATAACTTAGTGGATAAGTATGGGATATATAATGACTTACAATTCAATCAAAGTTATATTTTTGCAAACTTTATTAATATTTATTTTTAGAATGAAATTTAAAATTAAGGCAATTGCATTTACAGCAATTCTTTCAATATACAGTTTTATAATATTTGCACAGGACACAAAGCCTGATTCAAGTTATTCAAATGTTTTTGGTATTGATACTACCACAACTGTATCAGAAGCCGGACCCACTCAGCCAGTTAAAAAACCTTATGTACGCTTTGTAGTACCATTTGATACAATTACAGAACTTGTAACTTATGTGGAGGTAGTTACCGAAGAAGAATCTCCCGGAAACGACTCATTATATGCAAGAGCAAAAAGATGGATTAAGCATGAATTTGGTAAAAAGAACCAAAAACAGGTTATTAAAAAGGATTTGAAAAAAGAATACAAATTAGTACTTGAATGTGAGTTTCCATTGTATATTGAAGCTAATAAATTCTCAAAAACACAGAACGGTCGAGTAGCATTTGACATGGAAATTAGATTTAAAGAAGACCGTTATCGTTATAAAATAAACAATCTTGTTCATATAATGGACCCACCTCCCGGAGAAGAAAAAGAAATAAGAACATATTTTGAATTTTATCGCAAATCAAATATCAACCCAAAAGGGAATGATATGATACTTATGTTTGCAGATAAAAAGATAAAAAGTATGATTTCTAATCTTAAAAAATTCTGCAAAGAACCAACATTTGTTGACGAAGACGACTGGTAAAAATTACATCAAAACACACAAAGCTTTTTTTATTTCGCCCTGCTCAAGCAATTTATTTGCTATGTTTTCTTTATTAGATTCGTTTATAAAAGTTTTTTTAATTGAATCAATTTCATCAAAATCGGGTAATTTATCAATACTTCCTAGTAATCCAAGCTGATTTCCACTTAGTAATTTGTTGTTTTTTATTTTATCTGGCAAAGCATCTACACCAATTCCAATAGAAGAAATTGGTTTAGCCACTTCAAACATTGATTGAGGGTTGGTTCTGCAATACCAATTTCCCCCCATACGTGCAATTAAGTCAATTTTTGTCTGGTCTATTTCATTGTTTTCCCCCAAAACCCTTAATGAAATATGCATTAATTTAATTTCACATATTATTAAATTGCCAGCACCTCCTTTTTTCCCAAGCTCAACTATTTGTTTTACTTCACATTCAAATTGTATAGGACTTTCTTTTACTCTATATGGTTTTACCAATTGTGATTTTAAAGGAGTAAAGCCGGATTTTTCAAATTCATCAACATCAGCTTCAAATTCACTGCTTGAAAGGTTCATTTGATGCAACATTTCATAATTTACAGCATTTATTACTACTTGAGATGTTTCTTTTATATTGTTGTATGTATGTTTTTGTATGGCTGTTCTTCCGCTACGCGCTGGTGAGAATACAAGAATTGGAGGATTAGAACTGAAAATGTTGTAAAAACTGAATGGTGCAAGATTTCTTGTTCCGTTTTTGTCAATTGTACTTGCAAGAGCAATTGGTCTTGGGGCAACTGCACCTTGTAAATATCTTTGAAGTTGTGGTATTGTTTGTTCTGCGGGATTTATTGTAATCATTTATGCAATTAGTATAACTGGTTCTTCTAAAATTTCCTTTAATGTGTTTAAAAATTTTGCACCGGCAACTCCGTCAACAATTCTGTGATCGCAACTTAGTGTAACTTTCATCACTTTTACAGGTTGAATTTGTCCATTTACAATACCTACTGTGTCTTTAATAGCACCTACAGCTAAAATACACGAATCTGGCGGATTTATAATTGCAGTAAATTCATCAATTCCAAACATACCGAGATTACTAATTGTAAATGTATTTCCTTGCCAGTCTTGCGGCTGTAGTTTTTTGTTCTTTGCTTTTGTACTTAACTCTTTTATTTCAGTGCTAATGTCAGATATACTTTTATGATTAGCAAAACGCACAACAGGAACAAGTAAGCCATCTTCAACTGATATAGCAATACCAAGATGAATATGATTATTATATCTAATTTTAGTACCTAGCCATGATGAATTTACATTTGGATGCTTTTGAAGTGCAAGTGCAGTAGCTTTTGCCACAAAATCATTAACAGATATTTTGGTTTCTGTAAATTTATTTATTTTTTCACGAGCTTCAAATACCTTATCCATGTTTATTTCCATGGTAAGATAAAAATGTGGCGAATTAAATTTGCTGTCTGAAAGTCGGGCTGCTATTGTTTTTCGCATTTGCGAAATATTTACCTCAGTAAAGCTTTCATGCATTTTGCTATTTACTGTGTTAGAACTTAATATTTTAGCTGATTCATTTACAGAATCTATATCTCTTTTAACAATTCTTCCATTATCACCACTTCCCTCTATGTCATTTATCTCAATGCCTTTTTCTTTTGCAATTATTCGGGCAAGCGGACTTATTTTTATTCTTGAGTTTTGGATTACTGAATCGGCATCTTTTAATTTATCAGGCTCTGTATTTGTTTTTTGAATTTTTTCATTTGCAGGTTTTTCTAAAGTTACATTAGTATTGGAGTTGTCAAATAATTTTGAAATATCTTCACCTTTTTCGCCTATCACTGCAATTGTTTCATTTACAGGTATTGCAATTCCTTCTTCTGCCTTTAGCAAAAGCACAGTTCCTTTCACAAAATTTTCAAGTTCCATAGTAGCCTTATCTGTTTCTACTTCTGCAAGAATATCACCTGATTTCACATAGTCGCCGGGCTTTACTAACCATTTCACTATTACACCTTCTTCCATAGTATCGCTCATTTTGGGCAATTTTATTATCTCTGCCATGTTTTATTAAAGTCGCAAAATTATTAAATTAAAACCTCATTAAATTGAAATTTGTTTGATTTTAAAAATCAATTAACTTTTTTGAACCATGCTATTAGTAAAATTTAATTTATTTTTTATTAAAAAAAACACAAAAAAACATCTGTTGAATTTAAAATTTAAAATATCTACTTTTGCCCTCTTTTAAAAAAAGTAGATAATTAAGAATTTAAAATGAAAAATAAAGGATTTGTTCAAGTATTTACAATATTGCTTGCATTAGCGTGTATTTATCAGCTTTCGTTTACATGGAAAACACGTAGTGTTGAGAATAAAGCAGAAGCGTGGGCTAAAAAAACAGGAAAGCCAGCTGCTGAATATCTCGACTCTATGGGATCTCAAACTGTTTTTAATATGCTTGGTATTATGAAATATACCTATATGGAGTGTAAAGAAAAAGAAATTGGTCTTGGTCTTGACCTCAAGGGCGGAATGAACGTAACTATGGAAGTTTCTGTTGCAGACATTATAAAAGGAATGTCAAATAACAGCAAAAATCAAAAATTTATTGATGCTCTTGAAAATGCAAAGAAGAAATTCAATGGACAAGTAAATTTTATTGAACTTTTCAAAGTTGAGTGGGAAAAAATAGCGCCAAATGAAAAACTTGCTCCAATATTTACTAATAAAGACATTAAAGACGAGTTGCCTTACGATGCAACAAACCAAAAAGTATATGATTGGCTTAGCAAACAAGCTAAACAATCGGTATCAAGAGCATATCAAATCATTAATCAAAGAATTGACCAATTTGGTGTTGTTCAGCCAAACGTACAGGAACTCGGTAATGGAAGAATACTTGTTGAATTACCTGGTGTAGATGATCCAAAGCGTGTAAGGAATATTTTACAAAGCTCAGCAAAACTTGAGTTTTGGAATACATATCACAATTATGAATCATGGAAATTTCTTGAATCAGCAAATGAAATTGTAAAAAACAAACTTGCAGCAGAAGAAATTGAAAAAAATGATGGTAAAAAAGATACAACTAAATCAACTACTCTTACAGGTGTAAATAATGAAAACACAAATACTGATACTTCAAAAAAACAAGGGTCATTAACACAATCAGCAAATAAAAAAGATACATCTAAAAATAAATCTCCCGAGCAAATTAAAAAAGAAAACCCTGTATTGTCTTTGATTATTCCAAATACAATGGAAGATCCACAATCAAAGCAACAAAGATGGGCAGATGGTGCAGGTATAGGTTATGTCCCAACCAAAGAAATGGAAACACTTCAAAAGTATTTTGATATGCCTGAAGTAAAAACAATATTTCCTCCAAATTTCTTGTTGAGATGGAGTTTTAAACCAACAGATAAAAACCGTGCATTTTTTATGCTTTATGGTATTAAGGCGGGAAGAGATGGACAACCTGCTTTACCCGGTGATGTAGTTACAAGTGCAAGAAAATCTGTAAATCCGGGAGGAGAAATAGCAGTTTCAATGACAATGAGCCCTGAGGGGGCAAATGACTGGAGAAGAATTACAGCACAAGCTGCACCAACTGTTGATGCAGTTGCAATTATGCTTGATGATAAAATATACTCTGCCCCAACTGTAAGATCTGAAATAGCAAATGGTATGTCAGAAATTTCAGGTGGTTTTGATGATCGTGAAGCAGATGACTTAGCAAATATTCTTAAAGCAGGAAAACTGCCTGCACCAACACGTATAGTTGAAGAAAGCATTGTAGGACCTACCCTTGGTGAATCTGCAAGAAAAGCCGGTATTATATCTTTATTTCTTGGATTTTTTATAGTTGTAGCGTTTGTTTTTGCATATTACGGAAGAGGTGCTTGGTATGGTGTAATTGCACTTTTAATTAATTTGTTTTTCTTGGTTGCAATTATGGCTGGATTTAATGCTGCTCTTACTTTGCCAGGACTTGCAGGGTTGGTATTAACTATGGGTATGGCTCTGGATTGTAACGTACTTATCAATGAACGTATAAAGGAAGAATTACTTAATGGAAAAAGCTATGCAAATGCTGTTACTATAGGTTATAAGCAAGCATTTTCAGCTATTCTTGACTCTCACGTTACTCAATTAATTGCTGCAATAATTATGGCTTATTATGGTTCAGGACCTGTAAAAGGATTTGCTGTTGTGCTTATTATTGGTATTTTTACTTCATTATACACTGGAGTTTTACTATCAAGATTATTTAACGAATGGGATATGAAACGCGGTAAAGTTTGTACATTTACTACTAATATTTTCAGTAAGTTTCGCAATCGTAAAATTTACAACTTTATGTCAAAACGCAAAATTCTTTATATGGTTTCGGGTGCTGTAATTTTACTTGGTTTAGCAAGTATTTTTACTAAAGGATTTAGTACAGGTGTTGATTTTAAAGGAGGTTGGACTTATACTGTACAATTTAAAGATAATAATGTTACAGGAGACGAAATTAAAGTAGCATTAAATAATGTAATAAAAGAAAACGTAGAGGTAAAAACTTATGGTTCAAATAATCGCTTTAGAATTACTACAGCATATAGAATAGATGATCAAAGACACGACATTTCTGAGCAAGTTGAAGCAACAATTTTAGAAGGGTTAAAACAATTTAAAATTAAAAAGAAAGACATTTTATCATCAAGTAAGATTGGTCCAACTATAGCGGCAGATGTAAGGAAAGGTTCATTTATTTCTGTTGTTTTAGCTGTAATAGGTATTTTCCTTTACATTATTATTAGATTCAGAAAACTTGAGTTTGGTATTGGAGGAGCAATTTCACTTTTACATGATGTACTTATAATTTTAGCTGTTTATTCATTATTATGGGGTATTATGCCTTTCCCAATGGATGTGGACCAAGCATTTATTGGAGCATTGCTTACTGTTTTAGGATATTCAATTAATGATACAGTGGTTGTATTTGACCGTATCAGGGAGTTTTTAGGTTTTAATAAATATGATAACCAACAAGATGTAATTAATGATGCTGTTAATCAAACTCTAAGCCGTACCATTGTAACAGCAATGTGTACTATCCTTACACTTTTAATGTTATTCTTATTTGGTGGCGAAGGCTTGAAAGGCTTTACATTTGCGTTGTTAATAGGAATAGTAGTTGGTACATATTCATCTATTTTTATAGCATCAGCTATTGCTGTTGATTTTGGTAAAAAGAAGAAATAAAAAAACTTAATTTAAATAAAAAAGCCAGAAGATTTCTTCTGGCTTTTTTATTTATAAGAAAAGTACTGATTAATAAAATACAGAATATTTTGAAGGGTTATACAAATGCATCATATTGTATATTTTTTCAAATACATTTTCGCAATTTGGCTTTGAAAAATAATCGCCATCAGAGCCATAAGCAGTACGATGCTCTTTAGAAGTAATAGTTAATGGTTCAATATCCAAATACTTAAAGGCATTTTGCTTTTCCAATACTTGCTGCAAAATAAAAGCAGAAGCCCCTCCGGGGACATCTTCGTCAAGAATTACAAGTTTGTTAGTTTTTTTAACAGATTCTGCTATACTATTATTAATATCAAATGGTAAAAGAGTTTGAATGTCTATAATTTCAACAGAAATACCAAATTCGGCAAGTTTTGTAGTAGCTTCTAAAGCTATCCTGCAACAACTTCCATATGTAACTAGGGTAATATCATTTCCTTCCTGCAATATTTCAGGAATACCAAGAGGAATTGTAAAATCTGCTATGTTATCAGGAAGTCTTTCTTTTATTCTGTAACCATTTAGAGGTTCTATTACAAGAGCAGGCTCATCACATTTAAGCAATGCATTATAAAATCCTGCTGCCTGAGTCATATTTCGAGGTACTACAACATTTACACCTCTTATAGAATTAAGTATCATGCCCATTGGAGAGCCGCTGTGCCAAATTCCTTCAAGTCTATGACCTCTTGTTCTTATTATTACAGGAGCCTTTTGTCCGCCGGCAGTTCGATAATGCAAAGTTGCAAGGTCATCACTTACTATTTGTACAGCATATAAAAAATAATCGAGATATTGAATTTCGGCTATTGGTCTCAAGCCTCTAAGAGCAAGACCTATTGCTTGTCCGGCAATGCTTAGTTCTCTTATAGCTGTATCAGAAATTCTGTGTTCTCCATATTTTAATTGCAACCCGGCAAAACCTTGATTAACATCACCAATATTTCCTACATCTTCACCAAATGCAATCAAACGATTATCCCTTTCAAATGCCTTGTCAAAAAAAGTTTGTAGCAACTTGTATCCATCAATACTTTTTGAATTTTCACTATACTCGGCTTTTATTTCTACTATGTTTTTAATTGATGAATTATCTTCAGCATAAAGCTTTGAATTGTATCTCGAAAAATTTATTGTATCAAAGTTTTGCAGTAAAGTTACAAGTTCATTTCTTTGCTCATTTTTTTCATTTATAGTAATTCGAAGCGAGTCGTATATGGCTTTATAAATATCTTTTCTTTCGGGTATGTTTAATGATTTCAGTTCTTCTGTAATTATATTTATTTGTTCATTTTTTACAGAATTAGAAGAGAGATTTTGTAATATTTTAATGGTTTCTTCTTTTTCATTTTTTAGAGGTATCAAATATTCATCCCATGCTTCTTTTTGAATATTTTTAACATATTCAGTAGCGTTTTTTTCTATTTCATCAAGTTCTGCACTATCAGCAATACCATTTTTTTCTATCCATATTCTCATTTGAGAAATACAGTCGTATTCTTTTTCCCACTCAAGTCTTTGCTTAGACTTATATCGTTCATGAGATCCTGATGTAGAGTGTCCCTGAGGTTGTGTAAGTTCTACAACATGTACTATACAAGGTACGTGTTCATTTCTGCATATTTCAGTAGCTTTTTTATAAGTTTTTAATAAAGATGGATAATCCCAACCTTTTACTCTGAAAAGTTGATAACCTAAACCATGTTCATCTGTTTTAAAACCATCAAGAACAGCACTAAGATTTTCTTTTGTGGTCTGGTATTTTGCCGGAACAGAAATTCCGTATTGGTCATCCCAAATACTCACAAGCATAGGGACTTGAAGTACACCTCCGGCATTTATTACTTCCCAAAATATTCCTTCAGAAGTACTTGCATCTCCAATTGTGCCAAAAGCAATTTCATTTCCATTAATTGAAAAATTTGAATACACGTGAAGGCTTTTATTTTTTCTGTATAGTTTTGAAGCATAAGCAAGCCCAAGTAATCTTGGCATTTGTGATGCTGTAGGCGAAATATCTGATGTTGAATTAAAATTTTCAGTCTGGTTTATCCAATTGCCATTTTTGTCAATAAATTTTGTGGCAAAATGACTGTTCATACTTCTACCGCCTGATGACGGATCAGCATTTTGTTCGGTATTGGCATACAACTGTGCAAAAAAATCTTTGATAGTTCTCATTCCGGTAGCAAACATCAAAGTTTGGTCGCGATAATAGCCCGAACGATAATCTCCTTTTTCAAAAAACTTTGATAAAACTATTTGGGGAATTTCCTTTCCATCACCAAAAATCCCAAACTTAGCTTTACCAGTAAGTACTTCTTTTCTTCCAATAAGACTTGCTTGTCTGCTTTCGCATGCAATCTGGTAATCATTTAATACTTCTTGCTTAAATTCATTACGGGTTATTGAGTCACTAATTGCACCTGATTGAATCATTATATTGCAAAAATAATTTTTTTAAAAAATTTAAGTAGAAAAAGTTTTTATGAAATTTCATTATTTAATTACTTAAAACCTAAAAAAAACATAATAGTATTATTAATAATCTTTTGGTTTTATTTATTAAAATTAAATTTTTCAAAATGTTAACTTTGAACCCCGATATTTTTAATAATTTAATTTGGTAAAAATTGGTAAAATAGAGTTAGGAGAATTTCCATTGCTTCTTGCACCTATGGAAGATGTTAGCGGTCCGCCATTCAGAGCAGTTTGCAAAGCTAATGGTGCTGATTTGGTATATAGTGAATTTATTTCTTCAGAAGGATTGATACGCAATGCTGCAAAAAGTGTAAAGAAACTTGATATTTTTGATAGCGAACGCCCTGTTGGTATTCAACTTTTCGGCAGTAGTACTGATTCTATGAAAGAAGCTGCAATTGTTGCTACAAAAGCTAATCCAGATATTATTGATATAAATTATGGTTGTCCTGTAAAAGCAGTTGCTTGCAAAGGTGCAGGGGCGGCATTATTACAAAATATCCCAAAAATGGTAGAGATGACCCAAGAGGTGGTAAACAATACAAATCTTCCAGTTACTGTAAAAACAAGATTAGGTTGGGACGAATCAAGTAAAAATATAGAAGAAGTAGCAGAAAGATTGCAAGATATTGGAATAAAAGCTATTTGCATACATGGCAGAACAAGGTCACAGCTTTATAAAGGTTCGGCAGATTGGACTCTTATAGCAAAAGTGAAAAATAATCAAAGAATAAAAATACCAGTTTTTGGGAACGGTGATATTGATTCGCCCCAAAAAGCACTCGAGTACAAAAACCGATATGGAGTTGACGGAATAATGATAGGGCGTGCTGCAATTGGCAATCCTTGGATTTTTAGAGAAATAAAACACTTTATCGCGTATAGCGAATTTTATCAACCTGTGCAATTAAGTGAAAGAGTACATGCCTACAAAACTCATCTTATACAAAACATTAAATGGAAAAACGGTGTTGTAGGTATATTGGAAATGCGTAAACATTACTCTAATTATTTTAAAGGTTTACCTCATTTTAAAGAAATTAAATCAAAACTTGTTACTTCGGTTGAGTTGGAAGAAATTATAGATACACTTGACAAAATTGAAAGTGAATATTGCTTTATTGATAACTAATAAATAATAATATTAATTGAAAAACAAAGATATACTTGAACTTAGCGGACTTGAACCTTTAAAAGTTACAACCATAAATAACTTTATAAATATTGGTGAACGAACAAATATTACAGGTTCAAAAAAATTTTCCAAGTTAATTTTAAATGGAAAATTTGAAGATGCTGTTACAGTAGCAAGACAGCAAGTAGAAAACGGTGCTCAGATAATTGATATAAACATGGATGAAGCAATGCTTGACGGGAAGTCAGCTATGACTCATTTTCTTAATTTAATTGCTTCAGAGCCTGATATTAGTAAAGTTCCTGTAATGATTGATTCATCAAAATGGGAAATAATTGAAGCCGGATTGCAATGCTTGCAAGGTAAAGGAATTGTAAATTCGATAAGTCTTAAAAATGGTGAAGATGAATTTATTAATCAGGCAAATCTAATTAAACTATACGGAGCTGCCGTAGTAGTTATGGCATTTGATGAAAAAGGACAGGCTGACAACCTTGAAAGACGTATTGAAATATGTACACGCAGCTACGATTTACTTGTTAATAAAGTTAAATTTAATTCTAACGATATAATATTTGACCCAAATATTCTAACTGTAGCAACAGGGCTTGAAGAACACAATAATTATGCACTTGATTTTTTAAATGCAACAAAATGGATTAAAAAAAATCTGAAAAACGTGAAAGTGAGTGGGGGAGTAAGTAATATTTCATTCTCTTTTAGAGGAAATGATACAGTAAGAGAAGCAATGCACTCTGCATTTTTGTACCATGCTATAAAAGCAGGCATGGATATGGGGATTGTAAATGCAGGAATGATAACGGTATATGATGAAATAGAACCGGAACTTTTAACAAGAATTGAAGATGTATTGCTAAACCGCCGAACAGATGCAACTGATAGACTTATTGAATTTGCAAATTCCGTAAAAAGCTCAGGTGTAAAAATTAAAGATGAACTTGAATGGAGAAAGCAAAATCCTAGCGATAGGGTAAAACACTCGCTTGTAAATGGAATAAGTGATTTTATAGAAACAGATGTTAGCGATTTGCTTGAAACAATGCCAAATCCAATAAACATTATTGAAGGTCCTATGATGGACGGCATGAACATAGTTGGAGAACTTTTTGGAAGCGGAAAAATGTTTCTTCCGCAGGTTGTAAAAAGTGCAAGAGTAATGAAAAAAGCAGTTGCGTTTCTTGAACCTTATATTTTATTGGAAAAAGAATTAAAAAAAAGTAATGCTGAAGATAAAAATGTGAAAATATTGCTGGCTACCGTAAAAGGCGATGTTCACGATATTGGTAAAAACATTGTAGGAGTGATACTTGCATGCAATAATTACGAAATTACAGACCTTGGCGTAATGGTAAGCAGCGAAACCATTATTAATAAAGCAAAAGAAATAAATGCTGATATTGTAGGACTGAGCGGACTTATTACTCCAAGTTTGGAAGAAATGGTAAATGTAGCTTCAGAAATGCAAAAAGCAGGACTTGAAATGCCTTTGTTGATAGGTGGAGCAACAACTTCACGCTTGCACACTGCAGTAAAAATTGCTCCAAGTTATAGCAATGGAGTAGTTCATGTAATTGATGCTAGTAAAAGTGTACAAGTGGTAAATAAACTTTTAAATAAAAATAACAAGAATGATTTTTTATCAAAAATTAATTCAGAATATAATGAACTTGTTATTTCTCATTCTAAAAAGAAAACAGTAAAAGAACTGTTAACCCTTGAGCAAGCAAGAAAAAATAAATTTAAATTACCCGACACTAAAATTATTAAGCCCAAATTTACAGGTAACAAGGTTTTTAAAAATATAGATTTTGCATTACTAAGAGATTATATTGATTGGACTCCATTTTTTCAAACATGGGAATTAAAAGGAAAATATCCTAAAATTTTTGAAGATGAGTATGTAGGTGCAGAAGCTTTAAAATTATATAATGAAGCAAATTTGATTATAGATAAAATAATAAAAGAAAAGATTTTAACAGCTAATGCAGTTATTGGAATTTACAATGCTTCACGCAATGGAGATGATGTTATTGTTTATTCAAATGAAAAAAGAAATGAGGAGAAAGAAACATTTTGTTTTTTAAGACAACAACGAAAAATGGGAGATGAAATTCCAAATATTTCACTTGCCGATTTTATAAATGATGGTGATGATTACATCGGTTTTTTTGCCGTTACAACAGGCATAGGAGCAGATGAAGCAGTAGCAGATTATAGGCAAAAGCACGATGATTACAATGCAATAATGCTAAAAGCAATTGCCGATAGATTTGCCGAAGCACTTGCAGAATACTTGCATAAAATTGTAAGAACAGAAATTTGGGGTTATAACAAAGAAGAATTGCTCTCAAACGAAGAGTTAATTGATGAAAAATATAACGGCATAAGACCTGCTCCCGGTTATCCTGCTTGCCCAGAACATTCAGAAAAAAAGAAAATATTTAAACTGTTGGATGTAGAAGAAAATACCGGAATTATACTTACCGAAAACTTTGCAATGCATCCTGCTGCTGCGGTTTGCGGTTACTATTTTGCATCGCCTTTCAGCAAATATTTTTCAGTAGGTAAAATTTTAAATGACCAAATTAATGATTATGCTTTAAGAAAAGGAATAGAAATTGATTTAGCCGAAAAATTATTAAAACCTTTGGTATTGTAATGTATCTCACCTAAAAATAATACAATTTGAGTTTGGATAATAAAACTTAAATATACCTAGCTATACCCATAAAAATCAGACAAAGTGCTAATACTATAGCTTCAAAATTTGTAGCTTTTACTATTGCATTACTCAATCTTGTAATTTCATTAATATCTTGTTGTGTAGGTGGATTGTCGGATTTGGAGATATTGTAAGCAATTTTATCAATCTTCAATCCTTTTGGTCTTATATAAAAAACTCCATTTACAAATGCTATTAAACCTAAAATTCCTCCTATAAGAATACATTTGCCTAACGAACTTGATAAATAATCGAAACTGCCGCCTGACATATAGTAAATTATCCAAATTCCGGTTACTATTGCTATAAATCCAGAAATTGTCATAGTCATAGGCATATTATTAGTTTTGGGCAAATAAGGCAAAAATTGATTCCCGATATTTCCGCTTAGTTTTACTGCCGGATAAAGGAATAATGCCATAAATAAATTTGAACCAACCCAAATTGTTCCAAAAATTATATGAATTAATCGAATGTAGGGAAATATTATTGCTTCCATTTCTTTAATTAAATTATTTAGATTCTTTTTTGTCTTTTTCCTGTTTTTCTTTCTCGGTTTTACGCCATAAATCTCTTAGAATAAAATAAACACCAATAAAAACAATTGCAGTAATTACAATTTCAGATAATAATAGTTGGTTGAATAATTCTTGTTTTGTTTTTGCCAATTTAATTATTTTTTAATTAAAACAGTATTATAATAATTGTTTTCAAATGTAATATTTATATAGTAATAACCAATCTCCAAATCTGAAATATTGATATTTTGACCAAATGCTGTTTCTTTAGTTGAAATATCTCTACCACTTATATCAAATATTGTTATTTTTATTTTTTTACCATTGTTATTTAGAGATTTTATGCAAATAATATCGCTGCTTGGGTTAGGAAAAACTTCGATAGGATATTTTTGATTGGTTATAATTTTATTAAAGTTTAATAAAAATAAAGTATCAGACATTGTATCACATAGGTTTTGGTTTGAAACTTTTATTACAATATATTTTGAACTTGCCGAGTTGAAATTTACAATAACAGAATCTGTCAAATCTCCATTTATAATTGAATTGTCTTTTCTTGTAATTTCATACTGGTATTGAAACTTAGAGTTATAATTTTTAACAATTGCTTTAGTATTGCTTATTTGTATTAAAGCAGGTTTTTCAGGTTTTTGAAAATTAACAATCTTACAACTAAGGCTATCTTGGCATTTGCTCACAGAGTCAGAAAACGAAAATTTAATTTTAAAAATAGAATCTATATTGATTTCATTGGTAAAATAAACTGAATTATTAAATGGATTATTAAATCTGTTTTGTGGTGTCCATATATATTTTGCAAATTGTGTATCGCCTTCTATAAACTTTGGGTCTAAGTTTACGGATGTTCCAGTACAAATTTTAAAAAAAGTATCATTATTAAGCGAAAACTGAGGAAGATTTTTGTAAAAAAGATAAATGTCTTTTTGATCTGTACATTCTGCTACGTTTGATTTTACAATTGCTGTATAAATGCTGTTTTGATTGCCCTTTTGCCAAGGTATATAAAACTTAAATTTTGTACCATAATTATAAAGAGTTGATTTTTCAAACCAGTTTATTGTTGTATTATTAATACTGTCTCCGCCTATTATTGCTTCACTTTTTTGACAAACTATTACAGTATCGCTGTATGGTATTTTTATTTTAATGTATTCTAATAGAAACACAGAATCAGATACTGTACAACCATTTGATTTTGGCTCTGCATTTAACAAATACTTATGATTGCCGGTTTTTTTATAATCTAAAAAAGTATTTGAGTTTTGAACTTTTTTACCATCTTCATACCAACTGTAGTTACATAGCAATGTATCATCTGTATTAATTTTTTTTCCCAATACAATTTTGTTTGAAGTGCAATATTTTATTGTGTCTTTGTCAAAAAAATCAGAAAATGGAACATACGGCAAGTTTACATTTATTTCATTAATACTGTAAAAAACAGGATTAGTACTTTTGATTCTTATTTTATATGAATTGCCGTAAAATCTGAAATGACCGGGTAATGTAGCTTTGTAAGAACTTAACTCAGATATTGAATTTGCCATACCTATTTTTAAGGGAGAGTTAAAGTTTCCTTTACTGTCAGAAATTTCTACATAAAAAATATTTCCTTGATTATAAGTTCCAATTCCCTTGTATTGAATATTTGCATTTACATAGAAGCTATCGTCGGGGCATTTTATGGTGTCAGAATTTTCAATATATACCATGTGAAGTTTGTAAAATTCAACTTTATTGCAATTGGAACAGGCTATTGCAAGTAAGTCGTACATTTTATTAAAAAAAAGTCCAGTAGGTTTACTGTAAACTATTAACCCTTTAGAGTTTTTAAAATTTTTATCTAATCTGTAAACGTAGCTGTCACCCCAACTTGTAGCATAAAAATTTCCTTCAAAATCTTCCTCAATTGAATTTATATAGTCAATATCCGTAGTCTGAAAAAGTGATTTATTGCCGGTTGAAGTATTTACAATATAAACTTGCGATTGTGTTGTGTCTGTTGTGCAAAGCAAGCGATTTTTGCTGTCAAAAAGCAAAGCTTTGGCATTCCTAAAATTGCAAAGAGTAGAGAAAGTGGGGATATAAAGAGGTGCTCCACCAATTTCAACTTTGAATATTTTATGAGCTTTGGGATCGCTAATATAAAAAATATTAGATTTGGTTTTATCTGCTTCACCATCTTCTAAGTCAATAGCTCCGCTTACATTAAATGTTGCAATTAATTTAAAACTGTCAGCTTCAAAAACTTTTACCTGATTACTGTCTAATACCAATAAACCTTTGTAGGATCCGAAAGTGGCAAACAGTAAATCTTTTGGACTTGTTAAGCCTGTAATAATTTCATTTTTATTGTAGTTAGAATCAAGTAATGTGATAGTTTTTCCTTTGTTGTTGGATATAAAATAACTTTTGGTTTTA
Source organism: Bacteroidia bacterium (assembly GCA_020849295.1). Lineage (GTDB taxonomy): Bacteria > Bacteroidota > Bacteroidia > NS11-12g > UBA9320 > JABWCE01. The sequence continues at coordinate 116,599 of JADLGN010000005.1, read as the reverse complement.
GAGTCAAAAGCGATACTGTTAGGCTTGTTATATCCATTTACTAAAACAGAAAAAGAAAGGAAAATTATAATGCAAAAGGATTTTATATTTATCATAGTTTTTTTAAATATCAAGAGAAGATTTTTTTATAAATTGTTGCAATATTTTTTTGAATAGTTTTCAAATTGTTTTTGAACAATAGCTATACCTTCTTCAAAACTATGTGGATTATATCCAAGTTCGTTCATAGCTTTATCAATTACAAAACCTGTTAAATGAGGTCTTTTTGCAGGTTGATTTAAAGTGAGACTGCTTACAGTTTCTACATTTTTTAATTTCAGATTAAAAAAATTGCCTACTTTTTCTACAAGTTGATATATATTCATAAAATCTTTACCAGAAATATTAAAAATTCCTAAAGCTTCATTTTTTTCAATCAAGCGACAACCCATGGCAAGGTCTTCGGCAAGTGTAGGTGTTCTGTACTGGTCATCTACTACCTTAATGGGTTTGTTTTTTTCAAGAGCATCTTTTGCCCAAAGTACAATATTACTGCGGCTCATATCAGCCACAAGTCCATATACCAGTACGGTTCGGGCAATTGACCATTTTTTGGCTTTTGAAATTACAATTTGTTCAGCTTCCAACTTTGAGTTACCATAAATGCTCAACGGATTTGGCAAATCATTTTCTGTATAAGGTCCATTTTTTCCATCAAAAATAAAATCGGTTGATATATATATTAAATGTGAATTTACAGTATTTGCAGCTTCAGTTATATATTCTACTGCATCAATATTTTGTTTTCTGCATGCTTCGATATTTAGTTCACATTCATCAACATTTGTCATTGCCGCTGCATGAATAATGCAATCTGGCTTATGTTTTTGTACAATTTTTAAAACTTCGTTTCTTTCAGTAATATCAAGTGTTTCGTAAATATATCCATCTTTTTTAGGGAATCGGTTTGTACTTTTTCCGGTAGCTATTAGTTTGCAATTATTTGTTTTTAGATATAATTCCGTAAGTTTTTGTCCTAATAATCCGTTGCTTCCTGTAACTAATATTTTTTTCATTTACTTGTTGTACTTTTTAATATATGCTTCAATTTTTTTAAAAATGTCGGGGTTTGGTAAATCTGATGAAGTAATTTGCTTGTGGTTTAAATATTTTTCAATTATTGCAGAATCTTTTACCTTTTCTGCCGCATCATTGTCAAAACATGCATTTACAAATCTTTCCCAAACGTAAGCTGTTGCTAATGGTGTAGGATGTGCATGGTCATTTTCATAAAAACGATAATCTCTCAGTTCGTCAGTAACTATTTCATAAGATGGAAAATAATAGCAATAATCCTGATTATTTTCTACAATATTTTTTATTGAAAGTATAAGTGTAGCCTTACTTTGCTGATTTTCAACTATGCCGTCAGCAAGGTGCTTTACAGGACTTACAGTAAATATTATTGAAATTTTATCATTGAAATTTTTTATTTTCTCAACAACAGTATTCAATTTTTCAGTAATTAAATCTAAGGGTAAAAGCGATTTTGAAAACTCTTTGTTTGGCACTTTATGGCAATTGGCTACAATTTTATTTAGAGCTAAGTGTGAGTATGCCCATGCCGAACCAAGAGTAATTATTAAGCAATCTGCATTTTTCAGAAATAAGTGAGATTTGTTTATTTCGTTGTTTATATTGTCTAATATATCATTTTTTTCAATGCCCGAAAAACGACCGTGATGGTCAAAAGATATATATTTTTTTTCATGAGTTAAATGTAAATCTTCTTCACAAAATACCTTATTATCTATTATAAAATTGAGTGAATTTGCAATCGAAACAGGATTGTATAAAATGCCGAAAGGGTTTATTGTTGTAGAAAAACCTGAGCTTTGCAAAAAATTACCTATATGTTCTGTAAAGCAAGAACCTGAAAGCAAAATTTTACTGTCAGAATTTATAATTTTAAATGGTTTTATTGGAAATTTTAATGAAAAACTAATGCTCATTGTAGTTTTTATTTTTAAGGTATAAATGCATCTTCAATATGCGTAATATTAGTTTTGCTTTTGTTTATTACAATCGAAATTATATCAAATCTAACTTCTGTATTTATATTATTTTGTTCTGTAAATATTTCTGCCGCTTTAGCCATCATTTCTATTTTTTTATCATTTACAGACTCTTCGGGAAACCCAAAAAAATCTGACTTTCGGGTCTTTACTTCAACAAATACGTATTCATTTCCAATTTTAGCAATTATATCTATTTCTGATTTTCCAAAGTATTTATTAGTTTCAATTATTTCATAGCCTTTATCTTTTAGTAATTGGGCAGCAATTTGTTCACCTGTTTTGCCTGTTGATATTTGCTCAGTCATTTAGTTCGCATATTGCAAGCCAAGCCATTAATCCCATACCATCACATATAGCATTTTCATCAATATCAAATGTTGAAGTATGTACATTTGAAATAATATTTTTTGATTCATTTCGAGTACCAAGTCTATAAAAACATGCAGGAACTATTTGGCTGTAATATGCAAAATCTTCTGCAGCCATCCACATATCAAGTTCTTTTACATTTTCTGCTCCCATGTATTCTTTGGCATGGTTTATTAGTTTATCAGTAAGAGTTTCATCATTTTTTAAAAAAGGATAACCTTTTCTTATTTCAATTTCACAACTACACCCAAAACTTTCAGCTACACCTTTAGCTATTTTTATAATTGACTCATGTGCTTTTTCTCTCCAATCTTCATTTAATGTTCTGAAAGTGCCTTCAAGATAAACCTTATCGGGAATAATATTAGTTGCACCTTTGGCTTCTATTTTCCCAAATGATAATACCGAGGGTATAATAGGCGGTGCTATTCTACTTACCACTTGCTGAAGCGAAGTAATAATTTGTGCAGTTGCAGTTACAGGATCAATATTTTGATGAGGTTGAGCACCATGACCACCTTTACCTATTACAGTCATGTAAATTTCATCTGTACTTGCCATATACAAACCTTTGCGAAAACCAATTGTACCAACTGGCAAAAGTGGCATTACATGTTGCCCTATGATACTTGTAATATCAGGATTTTTCAAACCGCCTTCTTTTATAACAATTGAAGCTCCGCCAGGTAATTTTTCTTCACCAGGCTGGAAAATAACTTTTACAGTTCCTTCAAAATTGTTTTTTAATTTATCAAGAATTTTAATTGCTCCAAGCATGCAACTTGTGTGAACATCATGACCACAAGCATGCATTACTCCGGTATTTTGCGATTTATACTCTACTTCGTTTGATTCAGTTATTGGCAGTGCATCAATATCTGCACGCAATGCAATAGTTTTTTTATCAGAATTTTCACCTTTAATTAATACTATAACTCCTGTGTTAGCTATGGTTTTGACGTTTTTAATTTCATATTCTTCTAGTTTTTTTAATATGAATTTTTGAGTATTATACTCTTCAAAAGACAATTCGGGGTTTTTATGAATATGATGCCTTATATCCTTTATTTCGTTGGTATATTGTTTTGCAAGAGATTTGATTTCAGTTATCATTCTTTGGCAAAGTTAAAAATATTAATTTTTAAAATACATAATTTATAATTTTGTGTTTTTTATTTCATAAATGATAAGCCAGTCAACAATAGAAAAAATATTAGACACAGCAGATATTGCTGAAGTTGTTGGCGAATATGTAAACCTTAAGCGACGAGGTGTAAATCTTATGGGCAATTGTCCTTTTCACGATGAAAAAACACCTTCTTTTGTTGTTTCGCCTACCAAGGGAATTTACAAATGTTTTGGTTGTGGTAAAGCCGGTAATGCTGTAGGTTTTATAATGGAGCAAAACAGATTAAATTATCCCGAAGCCTTGCGTTGGCTCGCTGCAAAATATCAAATAATAATAGAAGAAGAACTTGTAGATAGCGAAGAAATAAGCAAACAAAAATCAGAAAGAGAGGCACTTTTGGCTGTTTATTCATTTGCCAACAAATATTTTAAAGATAATTTATTGAATGATGAAGAAGGAAAAGTGATTGCAAAATCATATCTGACAGAACGCGGTATTAGAGATGACACAATTGAAAAGTTTGAAATTGGATATTGTAAAAAAGGATGGACAGAATTTTATAACCATGCTACAAAAAACGGATTTAAACCTGAAATACTGATAAAAGCAGGTTTTATAAAACAAAAAGAACAAAAAGAAGAAAACAAGAAAGAAGAATATTTTGATGTTTATCGCGAAAGAGTAATTTTTCCGATACATGATATTACCGGTCGTATAATAGCATTTGGAGCCAGATTGCTCAAAAAAGATGATAAAATTTCTAAATATATAAATTCTCCTGAAAACGAAGTGTATCATAAGTCAAAAGTTCTTTATGGTATGTTTCAAGCAAAAAAATCAATACGAGAAAAGGATTTTTGCATACTTACCGAAGGATATCTTGATGTAATAACTCTTTCACAAAATGGTATTGAAAATGTTGTAGCCTCTGCCGGAACAGCACTTACACAAGATCAAGTAAAACAAATTGGACGTTTTACTGATAATATTACAATGCTATATGATGGTGATAGTGCAGGAATAAAAGCTGCAATAATGGGTACTGATATTATTCTTGAAAATAATCTAAATGTAAAAATTGTAGTATTACCCGAAGGAGAAGACCCCGACAGTTTTTGCAAAAAATCAGGCGGAACAGCTTTTGAAGAATACATTAGCCAAAATGCAACAGATTTTATAGTTTTTAAAACTCGATTTTTGTTAAAAGAAGGCCATGGTGACCCAATAAAAAAAGCAACTACTATTAGAGAAATTGTAGAAACTATTTCAAAAATTCCGGACCCTATAAAAAGAAGCGTTTTTATAAAACAAACATCTACATTGCTTGATACCAATGAACAAATACTTATTTCAGAAGCAAACCGCCTGCGACTTAAAGACAACGAAAAAACCTATAAAAAAATAAATGATGAATTTGAAAATCTGCTATCTTTTAATAATGATATTGAAAATACAAATTTTAACCCTGATGAAGACAGAGAGAAATCTGTCATTCGGTCAATAATTTTGTATGGCAATATGCCATGCATAGATGATTACACTGTTGTAAAATATATACTTGAAGAGATTGAAATGGATAATCTCGAGTTTTTGAACGAAAATTATGGCAACATATTAGTAGAGACCAGAAAATACTTTAATACAAATGGATTTGTAGATGAATATTTTTTCAAAAACAATATTATTACATCTCAAATAGCTTCGGATATAATAATTGACTCACAAAAACATCTTTTGAGTCCCAGATGGCTAAGCGATGCCGAAAAATCTATTAAAACAGATTTTGATAATTATAAAAAAGAAGTAATAAACAACGTAAATTATCTTAAACTTTCTCATTTAAACAGATTGTTAAATGAAAACTCAGAAAAAATTAAAGAAACCAAAGAGCAGGAAACATTAAATGAGTTACTTCAAATTCAAAAAAATATTTTAGAACTGAAGTCTAAACTGGCATCTTTTTATGGAATAATAATTCATTAATTTTATCATTGTTTTTGTTTGGATAGCTTTTTTTCTTTTATTCGCAGATTGTGATTTTATATTGGATTTTATTAAATAATTTATATATTTCATTAAGAACATATTTTCGTCGCATTTATCTAATAAATGTAGGTTCTATACCGCCCCAAAAAGCTGTAATATTAGCTGCCAATCATGGCAGTGCCTTTCTAGATGGTGTTTTGCTATCAGTATTATTAAGGCGAAAAGTGTATGTATATGTAAGAGGTGATATTTTTAAAAAAAAATGGGCAAATATTGTTTTGCGAAGTTTAAGATTATTGCCAATTTACAGAACTCACGATATTGATGACAGAAATGCTCAGTCATCATATAATAAGAAAACTTTGGAAGAAAGTATTGATATTTTAAAAAAAAAGAACGGAACACTTGTAATTTTTCCAGAAGGTAACTGCGTAAGCGAACGCAGACTAAGACCAATGAAAAATGGAGTTATTAGACTTTGTTTAGAAATTCTTGAGAAATATCCTCAAATAGACCTTGATGTAGTACCTGTTGGGATAAACTATTCAAACCCCGGGCAATTTAGACAAGAAGTTTGTATTAATTTGGGTACTCCCATTAGTATTAATAAAATAAAGAAATTGTCAGAAAAACTTAGCAACTCTGAGCTAATAAAAGAATTTAATAATGAATTATACAATGCCATAGAAAATGAGATGGTAATTATTAATGATAAATCAAATGATTTAATTGCAAACCAATATTTAAACATGGCTCGAAACCAATATAAGCTATCATTTTTTGGTTTTTTTAAAAAAAGCAAAAAAAGATTTATTGCAGAAAAAAGAGCTGCTAATGATATAAATAATATATCAGAGCATAATCAAGAAAAATTTGAATTGTTTAGAAAAAAAATTGCAGATTACTCAAACGATCTGAAAGAGCTGAATATAGGAGATAAAGTTCTATCGTTGAATCTTGCCGAAAAAACATCTTATATATTGTTTACCATATTGCTTTGTGTACCATCAGTTGTTGGTTTTATAGTAAATTATCCTCGAGTTTTTTTTACAAATTATATTACAAGTACAAAGGTGAAGAAAGCGGAGTTTGTAGATTCTGTAATTTTTGGTGTAGGTTCAATATCGGGCATCCTGTATTTTGTAATATTAGTTTTAATATTGATTCCTTTTTTTGGGTATAAAGCAATATATTTAGCTTTGCTGCTAAGGCTTATGGGATATTTGTTTTGGTTTTGGAAAGAATCTGCAATTATTACATTAGACATATTTAGAATTAATTTTACATCAAAGGGCAGAAATATAATAAAAGCATTAAAAAGCCAGAGAAATTTTATTTTAAACTTTTTTGAGTAAAATTTTTGTAATTTTTGCTAAAAAAATACTTATTTTGAAACATAATATTAACTTTAGCGTAGTAGTAAATGTATTTAATTCGGCAATGTTTATGAAAAGGTTTAAACTATCAAAATCAAAAAAAATTATTTTAATATTATTAGTTGTTAATACTATTGCATTTTCTACAGCAAAGTCTTATGCAAAAAAATATAATACTGCAAGTGTTTCATTTAACGAAACCCAACAAATAGATTATATTGAAAAAGGTTGGCAAATAATAAACTGGAGCTATAATCTTCTTAAGTACTTTAAAAAACCAAATACAAATTAGTGAATTTTGAAAGCTAATTCAACAGTAATACTTCTAAAAATATTAAAATATAAAATACATCACATTGCATTTTGGTTATTATACCTTTTTTTCTGGATATTTCTATACAAACAAGCATTAGGTACAAGCAAAGCAATTGAAAATGCTTTTTCTACAATTATTCTTCATGGTACAGTTTCATACTTCAACAATTATTATCTAATACCTACATTACTTCAGTTTAGAAAATATATTCAATATTTTTTTTCAGTATTTTTTTCAATTTCGTTTATCTGTTTTATACATATTATCTTTTTACTATGGTCAGATTTAATAGAAAATGCAGAAAAATACAATCTCTGGAGTTTTGAGTTTTTTATAAATGATGCAATAAGTGTAAGCTATACCTTGGCAATCACTATGGCACTTTTATTTTTTAAGCAATGGTTTGAAAAAGAAAGACTGACAACTAAACTTGAAAAATTGAATATAGAAACAGAGTTAAAATTTCTTAAAAGCCAGATAAATCCTCATTTTTTGTTTAATAGCCTTAATAGCATATATGCACTTACACTAAGCAAAAGCGACAAAGCCCCCGAAGTAATTCTCAAGCTTTCAGATATATTAAGATATATACTTTACGAAGGTGGAGAAAAAACAGTTGAGCTTAAAAAAGAAATAGAATACCTGAAAAGCTATCTTGAACTTGAAAAAGTAAGATTTGGCGAAAGACTTAAACTATCTATTGACTTAAAAGGAGATTTTTCGGGCAAAGAAATTTCACCTATGATATTATTACCCTTTGTAGAAAACAGCTTTAAGCATGGAGTAAATTCAACTATTGGCGATTCATTTATAAAAATTAAAATTATTTCAGACAAAGATTTGCTTCAATTTGAAATAGAAAATAATAAAATACCTACACATAATAAAACAGTATTACCCAACAGCGGTATAGGCATAAATAATGTAAAAAAAAGATTGATGCTTATATATCCAGACAAGCACAACATATATATTGAAGAAAATAGCGATACATATAAAGTTAAATTAATTTTGCATATTTGATAAAATAAAAAAGATATGAAATGTATAATAGTAGATGACGAACCTCTTGCACTTGATGTACTTGAAAGTTATATTAAAAAAAATCCTGATATAGAACTGGCTGCACGATGCAATAATGCACTTGAAGCATCAGAATTTTTGAAAACCAACAAAGTTGAAGTAATGTTTATTGATGTGCAGATGCCCGAAATCACAGGGCTTGAGTTTGTTAAAAACCTTACAAATTCACCACTCATTGTTTTTTGCACTGCATATCCCGATTTTGCAATTGAAGGATTTGAATTAAACGCAATTGATTATTTGCTTAAACCATTGTCTTACGATAGATTTTGTAAAACTATAGAGCGTATAAAAGAATATCTTGTACTGAAAACAAATAAAGAAGTAGAGCAATCTGATATTGAATATGAATGTATTTATATAAAGTCAAATCAGAAACAAATAAAAATTAGCTATGACCAGATTCAATACATAGAAGCTTTTGCTGATTATATAAAATTATTTACTGACAACAAAAGATATATAACACTTCAAACAATGAAAAATATGGAAAATAAACTTCCAAAAGAAAAATTTATAAGAGTTCATCGTTCGTTTATTGTTGGAGTTAAATATATTTCAAGTTTTAATAGTACAGAAATTGAAATTGGCGATGCAAAAATACCTGTAGGGAAAAGCTACAAAGATGATTTTTTAGCATTGATGAAAAAGAAGAATATTTTATAAAACTAACCAAATTTTCTATACGCAAGTTTATAAACTAAAATCATAAGTTCTGTACCCCATCTATTTTTGCTTTTATTCATTTTTTATAGCACTTAAAAAAGAGTATTTTTGCACCCTTTCAAAAAAAAAATTGAATGATTAATATTAGAAACATAGCCATTATTGCTCACGTTGACCACGGAAAAACTACACTAGTAGATAAAATGCTTCTTTCATCAAAAGTTTTCAAAGAGCATGAAAATCCGGGTGAATTAATTTTAGACAATAATGAGCTTGAAAGAGAAAGAGGGATTACAATTCTGGCAAAAAATGTTTCGGTAAATTATAAAAACATAAAAATTAATATAATAGACACACCCGGGCACAGTGATTTTGGTGGCGAAGTAGAACGTGTGCTAAACATGGCAGACGGCGTATTATTATTGGTTGATGCTTTTGAAGGTCCGATGCCACAAACAAGATTTGTACTACAAAAAGCAATACAACTCGGCAAAAAACCCGTAGTAGTAATTAATAAAGTGGATAAGAAAAATTGTACACCTGATGCAGTTCACGATGCAGTTTTTGATTTAATGTTTAATCTTGACGCAAACGAGTCGCAACTTGATTTTCCAACTGTATTTGGAAGTGCAAAGAATGGTTGGATGAGTTACGACTGGAAAAATCCTACTGATAATATTGAAGCACTTTTTGAAACAATAATAAAACATATACCAGCACCTACACCACCCAAAGGCGACTTACAAATGCAAATCACTTCACTTGATTATAGCAGTTATACAGGTAGAATTGCAATAGGAAGAGTGAATAGAGGAATTATAAAATCAGGACAAACAGTTGCATTGATTAAAAAAGACGGTAAAATTTTTAAAAATAAAATTAAAGAACTTTTTGTGTTTGAAGGATTTGCTAAAATTAAAACAAACGAAGTGTTGGCAGGTGATATATGTGCCATATTCGGGCTTGAAAATTTTGAAATAGGAGATACAATAGCAGATGTTGAAAATCCTGAAGCAATGCCTGGAATAGCAATTGACGAACCAACTATGAGTATGGTTTTCACTATAAACGATAGCCCATTTTATGGCAAAGAAGGGAAATTTGTAACAAGCAGGCATATAAAAGAAAGACTTGAGCGAGAACTTGAAAAAAATCTTGCAATGAGATTAAGTGAAACAGATTCTGCCGATACATTTGTGGTATTCGGAAGAGGAATTTTGCATCTTTCGGTTTTAATAGAAACTATGCGGCGTGAGGGATACGAACTCCAGATAGGACAGCCGCAAGTGATAATAAAAGTAGTAGATGGAGTAAAATGTGAACCTATTGAAGAACTTACAATAGATTTGCCCGAAAATGTTGCCGGTAAAGCTATTGAAATGGCAAATCAGCGTAAAGGGGAAATGAAAGGAATGAATCCGAAAGGAGATAGAATGATTTTGAATTACCACATTCCTTCAAGAGGTTTGATAGGTTTTAGAAGCGAGTTGCTTACAGCTACGGCAGGTGAAGCAATTATGAGCCATCGTTTTATTGATTTTGAACCTTACAAAGGAGAAATTCAAGGTAGAATAAGCGGTTCACTAATAAGCATGGATAATGGAGATTCTATACCTTATAGTTTAAACAATTTGCAAGAAAGAGGTGTGTTTTTTGTTAATTCTGGAGAGCCTATTTATGAAGGACAGATTGTAGGAGAGCATACCAGACCAGGAGATTTGGTTGTAAATCTTACTAAAACAAAAAAATTAAGCAATGTTAGAGCTTCGGGTTCTGATGAAAAAATGAAAATTGCACCTGCTGTAAAATTTACTCTAGAAGAAGCCCTTGAATACATACAGGCTGACGAGTATGTTGAAGTAACTCCAAAATCAATCAGATTAAGAAAAATTTATCTTAAAGAATCAGACAGAAGAAGGTTTTCTAAAAGCATTTCATAGCACAATTAATTTTTTTAATAAATAACTTGATTAGAAAAATTTAATTATTAATTTTGCACACCTTTTTAATATTCCTCCTTAGCTCAGCTGGTTAGAGCATCTGACTGTTAATCAGAGGGTCGCTGGTTCAAGTCCAGCAGGGGGAGCAAAAAAAGCCAAGGCTTTCAGAATTAAATTTCTGGAAGCTTTTTTATTTGTAATAAATCTTTGTTATTGTTTTTTGAAAAATTCTACTTAGCACCATATCAGTAAAAGTATGGAAGTATTTTTCATTGTTTTTAATTTTATTAAAACTACGCTGATTGATATCTACTCTGTATATTAAATTCATTAATTTAGTTTGGCTTTGTTTTGATACTTTTATTAAATAATTCATTAGTTCGAAATGCAATTTTTCTATAAATAAATTTAAATTGTCAGGTATAATTTCTTTAGTAAAATCAAATCCTGTATCTTTCTCAAGTTGAATTATAATTGCTTCTAATATTTTTTGTTTATCAATGTTATTTGTCAAATTATTAGAAAGCGATAAAGAGTCGAAATTTTCCATTTATTAAACATTGCAAAATTATTAAATAATAAAAATTTAATTGATGAATTTTATTATTAGTTTATAATATTTACATTAAAATCATAGTTGTTTTAGTATTAATTTATAATTATAAATTTGTGAAAGGATTTAAGTTTAAATCTGTAATTAATTTATAGAAAAAAATGAAGTTTAATTATTTATCAGTAGCGTTTTTATTGTTATTTTTTATTTCGGAAGCAAAAGCACAAAAAACCGTAAATGATTCTGCAAAAGTTGCTATTACACTTAAGGAATTATTAAAAATATGCAGAACAGTAGATTTTGCAGACCCAAAGACAACTGAGTTGGGTACTTTTTACAAAGCCGCACCATATATTATTTATAGAGGAGAAGATAAAAACCGAAATTGGAAAGATTTTGCCAATTATGAAAATAACGAAGAAAAAGAAGGAGTTGATAATATATGCTTGAGGATAAACCGAACAATAAATCAAGATACAAATTTTGTAATTACAAAGTATCTTACAAATACTGAAAGAGAAGGGACTTGGCATGTACTTCTTTTAGAGTATTTTAAAAAAGGCGAAAAAAATAAGATAGCTTTTGCTTTTTTATATGTAAAAAATCGTTTTAGACTTGGCGATATTGATTAAACAGGGATAGTTTTTGCTATATTTACAAAACTTCGCGATTCAAGTGAAGCCCCTCCAATCAAACCACCATCAATATCTTTACAATTTAATAATTCATTTGAATTTTCAGGTTTCATACTTCCGCCATATAAAATTCTTACATTTTCAGCCACTTTATCACTATACTTATCGGCAATTAATTTTCTAATGAAAGCATGCATTTGATTTGCTTGCTCTGCAGTTGCAGTAATTCCTGTACCTATAGCCCATACAGGTTCATAAGCAATTACAGTTTTTAAAATATTATCGGCAGTAAGATGAAATAGTCCTTCTTCAAGTTGAGTTTTATTTGTATTGAATTCAAGTTTTTTTTCTCTTTGTTCTAAAGTTTCGCCGATACAATAAATTGGTGATAGGTTGTTTTCTATGGCTGCAACAGTTTTTTTAGCCAGCAGTTCATTAGTTTCAAAGTTGTATTGTCTTCTTTCAGAATGTCCTATTAATACATATTTTACTCCCATATCTTTCAACATTTTTGGCGAAATTTCGCCAGTGTATGCCCCGTTGTTCAAATAATGGCAATTTTGTGCACCAACAGAAATTATAGAAGAATCTATTATTTTTAATAAACCTGCAATATGAATAAAAGGAGGAATCAATATAATTTCAACATTAGAGTTGTTTAGTTCGTCATTTATCATCCCATTTATTTCTGAACCAAGACTATAACCCTCTTCAATATTGAGGTTCATTTTCCAGTTGCCTGCAATTATAAATTTTCTCATTTGTGTTATTTATATTTGTTTAATTGAGTTTTCCCAGATACGAAATTTTGATGTCTCATTAAAAATATATGTAAGAATTTCTTTTTCTTTATCATCAAATTCAACACCGCGTCTTTGCATTACTTTTTGTGCAACATCAAATACTTTTTCGAGCGAAAAAGTCTCGAAACCCGAACTGCCTCCCCAACTAAAATCAGGAATAAAATTTCGAGGGAAACCTGTACCGAATATATTTGCTGAAACACCTGCAACAGTACCGGTATTGAACATCGTATTTATTCCGCATTTAGTATGGTCTGCCATTATTATCCCGCAAAACTGTAGTCCGGTTTTTAGATATTTTTGAGAAGGATAATTCCATAGTTTTACTTCGGCATAATTATTTTTAAGGTTTGACGAATTACTGTCGGCTCCAATATTACACCATTCTCCAATTACCGAATTACCAATAAACCCATCATGAGCTTTATTACTATATCCGAAAATTACACAATTATTTATTTCGCCTCCTACTTTGCTATATGGTCCCACGGTAGTAGGTCCATATATTTTTGCACCCATTTTCACTTCACTGTTATTGCACAAAGCAAAAGGTCCGCGAATGAGCGAACCCTCCATTATTTGAGCATTCTTCCCGATAAATATTTTTCCTGAGCTTGCATTTAAAATTGAAAATTCAACCTTTGCCCCTTCTTCAATAAAAATATTTTCATGGCAAATTGCTTTATTGCTCGAACTTAAATTTTGTGATTTTTTGTTTTTTGTAATAAGGTCAAAATCTTTTTCTATTTCTTCGCCGTTAAGCCTGAAAATATCGTAACTGAATTTTACTTTACTTAATTCTATATTTTGATTTACATTATTTAATTCTGCAAGGCTGAAATTATCATTAATAAAATCTATAGAATGGTTTTCATTCAAAACAAAAGCTACTACAGCATTATTGTCTGTTATTATTTCATTTTCTTTCAAATTAATTAATACCTCAATTAATTTATTTGAAGGAAGGTATCTTCCATTAATAAATATATTGGTTATATCAATTTTTGAGTTAAACTTTTTTGAAAGATACTTTTGAGTTTTAAAAGAAACATTACAGTTTAAATAATGTTGCCATTTTTCTGCAATAGTAAAAATACCAACTCTTAATGCCCCGCAAGGTCTTGTAAATGCGAGAGGCAATAAGTTTACTCTATATTCGTCATCAAACAAAATAATATTCATTTCTTATTGTGTATTTTTAAGTTGTAAAGTTGATATTTTTTTGTGAAATATTTTATTTATAAATAAAAAAACCATCAGTTTCTGATGGTTTTTTACAGAATTGCATATTTCTAAAATTATTTCTTTGAATATCTTTTGTTGAATTTGTCTATTCTTCCTGCAGTATCTACAAAATTCATTTTACCTGTAAAGAATGGATGTGACAAATTAGAAATTTCAAGTTTGTATAGTGGATATTCATTACCATCTTCCCATTTAACAGTTTCTCTAGTTTCTACTGTTGAACGTGTGATAAAAGTTTGGTCATTGCTCATATCTTTAAACACTACAAGACGATAATTTTTTGGGTGTATATTTTCTTTCATTTGAAATTTTCTTTAAAAAGTGTGCGAAATTATGATTTTTATAAATACAATACAATACAAATTTGTTTTTTATTTTATATTAATAGAATTTCATCAATAAATAAAGTTGAGTAATAGTAACTCTTCTTAAAAAAGTTTACAGTTAAACACTTAAATCCTGACATAAACTTTAAGATTAAAAATTAACTCTTAAATATGTGTATTTATACCATTTTTCACTTTGTAGTTAAAATCCGTTTTTAGGACAAGACATTTGAGTTTTATTTAACCTCAAAGATAACTTTGAATAAAACTATTCGCTTACTCTTTTCTTTTCGTTTAGGGCGATATTGTAAAATAATTACAAATAATTGTAATTATTTTAATGCAATTTTGATTAAAATTCATAAACTATGCCAGTCATTAATCCTTATAATCCTCTTGGCGAGTTTCACAATAGCTTATTAACTAATTTAATAACAACAAACCCATCTCCGACAATTGAAGAAGCAATAGATATATTGGCAGATTCATGGGCTACTCAATGTGATGATTCAACCCCTAATTTTTAGATTAAATCAAAAATGATGGCTGGTAAAGCATATAATACAGCAAATTTTTATATTTCGCCGGGTAGTGTTTCATACACTTTAAAAGATTTGATAATCGCTAAGTCAAATTTTAATGGGTTACAACTTGACTTTTTAATTCGACTGCTAAATAGTGATAATCCACCACCCGTTTGATATTTCGAAACCTTACAAGAAGATATATTAAACTCACTACTAACACCAGAAGAATCATCTGTATTATTAGCAGGATGTGCTATTGCTATATACAGTAATACATATTGGGCTGCGGCTGATGCTAATCCTTTAGACCCTTGGTATCCATACCGTGCTAATTTTGACCCGTTTGTTGATACAGTAACTTTTGTGTTTTGGTTCTTTTATTTAAATAATGGCAATGTTGATAGTTTTTGGTCTGAAGACAGCAAAGAAAGTAGTACAAGCTGGCGAAATTTCGGCATTGCAGCATTTTACGCCACTTCTGCATCAGCGTGGGGTTCTCTTGGTATTTAATGATAATAAGATGCGTTCTAAATTAGCTACTATTGTATTATTATTATTTATAAACAATTTAAATGGTCAGCATACCAATTCAAACGTAACGTCAATTGGAATTAAAATATCAGGGATTGCATATGAAAGTAATTCATTAGGATTTTCTCCTTCAATACAATTAAAAAGGAATTCTGGCTTTAATTTTTCTATAGGCCCATTAATTAAATATGATACCAATTATATGACTATTGGATTTGACTTTTCATCAAGGTTTATTTTAAATAGAACTACCGGACCTAAACCTTTAATGGATATTTCAGGTCAAGTTTTCAAGTCAAAGTTGACTACTCAGGAACAAGAAAATAAGGCATTGTTAATGATGGGGATGGGTTGTTCTGTTCCAATGGGAAAAATAGATTTTGATACGTCAATTGGCTTAGCAACCAATGTATTAAAAAATTACAATGGAAGTCATGGATTCTCCTGGTATATAAAGCTTTCTTTCGTTTTCTCTAAATTATACACATACAAAAGTTTAATTAAGGAGAAACATAAAGCTAATAGGTAATTTTTTTACAAAGTTTGTTTAAAACCGTTTTTAATTCTTTTAATAATTTAGTGTTTGCTTATTTGGAGATAAATGAAAGACTCAGCCAACACACATTGCTACACCATGGCTTTATAGAAATACTCCCTGCTCCGTTCAATAGATAGCTTTATATTATTCCAATATTTTATATTCTATAAGTTTAAGTGATTGTGTGAATTGACAGCCTTTCGCTAACTACTACAAATATTTAGTCCTCTTTGCAATAAAACCAAGGACAGATTCCGACAGAATTGCAAATAACGAAAGCAAAGCTATGCCCATACCCATGCATTCCAACCAAATTATAACCGCCATCCACATTTTTGAATGCGTTTTAAAATGTTTTCAATATATAGTCCGTTTTTAATTTTTTCAGCTATCTCCAAATGAGTTAATCCATAGTTACTGTATATTCTGAAAACAGACTCATTTACTTCGCCAAGTAGTAAAAAGATTTGAATTTGAAATATGAAACACTCACAAATGAATTATTGCCATTAATCGAACGAATAAAAACCGAAAGTCAATATTTGCGAGGTTTTCATCATTATTTAACCAATAGAAACTGTTACAAAGGAATTGAACCTTCAAGAATTTTTGTTCCTACTCGTGATAATATCTATAACAAATTTGTTTACGAAAACACAAAAGAATACTTTGAACAATTTTAACAAGAAGAAGAAGTAATTGTAATCGAAGATTTCGAGCAAACGAATGATTGGTTTGTATGACAAGTCGAAGTATAAATGAAACATTTGAACCTGCAATGATTGGAATAGAGAGCTTACATTAAATATATTCAATCTCTGGGGCGAAATGGTTTACAGTAGCAGCACCCCATGGAATGGACAGATAAACGGCAAAACTGCCTAAACAGAAATATATTTTTACAGCATACACGCCACACGAAACTACAGGCAGATACAGTTTTTTAAAGTGACATTACATTTGATGAGGTAAGGGGGAATTTGTATAAGCCATAAATGACATAACACTTCTTTAAGTTTTTATAAAAAATTTAATTGATTTATATATTTTTTATTAATATACATTTGTAATAAAAATTTAAAAATATGAAAAATCCAATAAAAATTCTATTGCCTGTTTGTTTGATTTTAGTGAATAATATTCTATACTCACAAGACAACAAAGATCTTAAAGTGTATAATAATTATGATTTTATTCCCGGAGAAAAAGTGCTTTTTGAAGATGATTTACACGATGCCTTAAATGGAGAATTTCCACAGAGATGGAAATTAATTTCAGGGCAAGGTGTAATAAATTCAAATGAAAATGAAAAATACTTTTTATTTTACGACTGTTCTTGGGGAAATATAGGGAAAATAGAACCTCGAATCAAAACAAAAAGCTATTTAGGCAACGCATTTACATTAGAATTTGACTTTAATATACCTACAGAAGAAGTAGTGTCACTAATTTTTAAACTAAGTGATGATGATGAAAAATTTATTTCAATTGAACCTTCAAACGGGATTTTGAAACCGAATTATTTTGCAGAAGGTTTAGAAGGTAAAATTCCAGATGCCGAAAAATTGATAAACAAATGGCATCATGCAGCATTTGCATTTAAGAACAAACAAATAAAATGCTATATAGACCAACATAGAGTACTTGTAATACCTGATTGTGAGTTTGACCCGATAAAATTGTATATGGGTGGTTCGCTTAATGTAAAAATTAAGAATTTTAAATTAGCGGATGGGGGAGGAATGAATATGCTTAATAAAATACTTACCGATGGGAAATTTGTTTCACATGCAATAAAATTTGATGTAGGAAAATCAACAATCAAGGGAGAAAGTATGGGATTTATAAATGAACTCGGCAAATGGTTAAAAGAGAATCCAACAATAAAACTTGAAATAGGAGGCCATACAGATAGTGATGGTGACGATGCGTCAAATTTAAAACTATCAGAACAAAGAGCCGAGGCAGTTAGAAAACTATTAGTTTCATTAGGTGTAGATGGTTCCCGATTGAAATCAAAAGGCTATGGAGAATCAAAACCTTCGAGCAGTAATGATACTTCTGAAGGAAAAGCAGATAACAGGAGAGTAGAGTTTATTAAAATTTAAGCAGACTTAGCTTTTAATATAACAGAGTTTGTTTAATAAAAATATTATGATTAATCTTAAATTATTCAGCTTTTTGATATTGTTTAATTTAATCTTTATAGATATTGCAATTTCTCAAAAAGTTCATAAACCAACAGGATTCACCTATACAGGTGAATTATTTCAAGACCCCGAATGGGGCTGGAGTTATAATACCAGCGAACAAGACAGAATAGTACTCGCCAGAACGAACAAGATTATAATAGCTGCCAGCAAAAACTTAATAGAAAACCCTGGCGACTATAATACCAGTATATATGATATGAGTTTTGCATTCGATCCGCAAAAGCAAAAGGAAAGTAAAGCAAATGGCAGTAAATGTGTAACTTGTTATTATTCTCATAATCCAAATACAGGAGAACACTTTCAGTACGAACACAAAATAAGTCTTGAATTGATAGAAAATACAGAGTCGTATTTAAAAAAACATAATATAGATGATAGCTTATCTAAGTTAATAATCTCAATTAGTGAAAAAAGAAGAAACTCTGCCACAGGCAATGAAAAGAAACTTAAAGAGGAAATGGAAAAATTGCAAAAGGAAATAGAAAATATGGACATGAGCAATATAGATGAAAGAAAACTTGCAGAAATTGAAGAAAAAAGTAAGCGAATAAAAACGATGGGTGATGAAAATGAAAAATCACAAACAATAAGTGATGACACACTACATGCTATGTATGGTTGTTCTTATTCATTAAAATCTGACCTTTTAATTACAACAAATACGCCTTTACTTAATAGCGAAAAAAATAATTTACAACAATTAAAAAATAAAAACGGGTTCTATTATAAAGAAATAAACATACCGGGATGCGATTTTGCCTGTATATATTTTGATATGTACAAAAAATCTGATAAATTTCAATATAGCAGTTACCCAACTTTTATAGCATATATCGGTAGATTATATAACAACAAAAACGAATTGCCCAAACCTTGGGTTAACCCATATTGTGTTAGAATTACTTTTTCAGGAAATTTGCCCCAAATTAATGAATGTTATAAAAAGATTGATTTTGTAAAGCTTAAGGAAATAATTAGTAACTAATTTTTTCATAAATTTCTTCTTGGCAATCCTTAAAGTATATTATTAATCTACTTAGTTATGCTTAAAAAATATGACTTAAAAAATAAATTCAATAATATATTGTTTTATTAGCTTATAAATTTTAAATTTGCCCCCCATTTAAAGGAGGAACATAAAACTTGACAGAAAACACACAAGAAACCAAACAGGAGATTGAAACTCCACAAAATTCAAATCTAACAGAAATTACAACTGAAGCCGAAGTAACTATCGAGGAAAATACGGAATCAGCAATCGAACCAGAAACAGAAATCAATTCAAATTCAAACATCGAAGAAAATCAAACAGAAAATGTAATTGAAGAAACTGCAATTACACCAGAAAATGAAGTACAAGAAGTTGTAGCTTCAGAAACTGAATTTCCTGAAAACGATGTAAAAATTCCAAAAGCAAAGAAAAAAACTGTTGAAAAGCCAATAGTAAATGCTCTGGAAGAAAGTTTTGACTGGAATATTGACAATGAGGGTTTTTCTAATTACGATAATGAATCGAAAAACCAAATGATGGAAATGTATCGAGGTACATTTAATCAACTGTTAGAACATCAGGTTGTGAAAGGTACTGTAGTTTCTATAAGTGCAAAAGATGTAGTAGTAAACGTAGGTTTTAAATCTGACGGTATTGTAAGCCGTACTGAATTTAGAGATTATCCTGATTTGAAAGTTGGAGATTCTGTAGAAGTTTATGTTGAAAAAACAGAAGATGCTTTAGGACAGTTAATTTTATCAAGGCGTAAAGCAATAGCTGAAAGTGCTTGGGATAGAATAATTGAAGCCAAAGAAGAAAACAGAATTGTTAATGGTTATATCAAATCAAGAACAAAAGGAGGTTTAGTAGTTGATTTGATGGGAATGGATACATTCTTGCCAGGTTCTCAAATTGATGTAAAACCAATAAAAGACTATGATGTGTATGTAGGACAAACAATGGAATTTAAAATAGTGAAAGTAAATGAAGCTTTCAAAAACATTGTTATTTCTCACAAGGCATTGATAGAAGATGATATTGAAGCTCAAAAAGGTGAAATTTTGTCAAGACTAGAAAAAGGACAAATACTTGAAGGAGTTGTTAAGAATATGACAAACTTTGGGGTATTTATTGATTTAGGAGGCTTAGACGGATTGTTGCATATAACAGATATTTCATGGGGAAGAATAAATCATCCAGAAGAAGTATTACACCTTGAGCAAAAAATAAATGTGGTAGTTCTTGACTTTGACGATGGTAAAAAAAGAATATCACTTGGCTTAAAACAACTTACGGATAATCCATGGAACAACCTTGATTCAAGTCTTACAGTAGGTTCAAAAATTAAAGGAAAAGTAGTAACTGTTGCTGATTACGGTGCTTTTGTTGAAATCACACCAGGAATTGAAGGATTAATACATGTATCTGAAATGAACTGGAGCCAACACCTTAAAAATCCACAAGATTTTATGAAAATTGGTGACGAGATAGAAGCTATGATACTTACACTTGACAAAGATGAACAAAAAATGTCTTTAGGTATTAAGCAACTTACACCTGACCCATGGGTAAATATTGAAGTTAAATATGGAATAGGAAGCAAACATAAAGGTATAGTGAGAAATCTTACAAATTATGGTTTGTTTATAGAACTTGAAGAAGGTGTAGATGGCTTGGTTCACGTATCTGATTTATCATGGAGCAAAAAAATTAAACATCCGGCTGAATTTACCAAAAAAGGTGATGAGCTTGATGTTATAGTTCTTGAAATTGACAGAGAAAACAGACGATTAAGTCTTGGACACAAACAATTAGATGAAAATCCTTGGGATACATTTGAAGATGTTTTCACAATTGATAGTGAACACACAGGTACAGTTTTAGAAGTAAATGATAAGGGAGCAACCGTTGCATTGCCTTATGGAGTAGAAGGTTTTGCCCCTTCTAAACACATTAAAAAAGAAGGACAAAAATCAGGAAATGCAAAAGTTGACGATGAACTTCAATTTAGAGTAATTGATTTTAACAAAGAGCAAAAACGCATTATATTATCACATACTGATATATGGAAAGATGCTGAAAGAGCACGTAGAGAAGAAGAAAAATCAGAAACTTTGAAAAATGAAAAGAGCACATCAAAAACAATTAAAAATTTCAACCAGAAAACTGAAAGACAAACTTTGGGTGAAATAGAAGCTCTTTCTGATCTGAAAGCAAAAATGGAATCAAACGCCAAAAATGCTGAAAAGAAAAACAAAAAATCAGATAAAGAAACTATTGATTTAGTAAACGAAGAAAAAGCAGAAAAGAAAACTCCAAAAGTTTCTGAAAAAAAATCTGAAAATGTAGATTTATTAAAATCAATAGTAGGAGAGGCGAATGAAGAAAATCAAAATGACCTTAAAGCAATAGTTGGAATAGGTCCTAAGTTTGAAAAAACTTTACATTCAATCGGTATTTACACTTACGAACAAATAAGTAAGCTTAATGATGAAGGAGTTGCAGTTTTAGAAGAACTTACCAAATTCCCGGGAAGAGTAGAAAGAGAAAACTGGATAGGTCAGGCAAAAGAATTAATGAAAAGTTAAAATTTGAATATTTTTTTTAAAATACTAATAAAAAAATCCCATTTTTGAATGGGATTTTTTTTTACAATATAAATGAACTACTGGATTATTAAATCAGAACCATCCACATACTCATGGGCAAATTTGGTAAAAGAAAATACCACATCTTGGACAGGAATTAGAAATTTTCAAGCCCGCAATTATATTAAAGAAATGCAAATAGGAGATATTTGCCTTTTTTACCATAGTGGAACCGACAAAGAGATAGTTGGCAAATGCTGTGTAAAAAGTAAATATTATCAAGACCCAACTACAGAAGATACTAATTGGGTAACAATTGATATAAAGGCAGAAGAAAAATTTGAGAAAAAAGTTAGCCTTAATGAAATTAAAAATGAAGTTGAATTGAAAAATATTGGTTTGCTTAGACAAACAAGACTATCAGTTATAAAAATAACTAAAGAAGAATATGAAAAGATAATTAAAATGGCTCAATAGGAATGAAAAAAAGAATATTACTAGATACCAACCATACCAAAATTATTTTAAAAAGAATTGCTTTGCAAATAAACGAAACCCATGGTAATCTTGATAATTGTGCAATAATAGGTATGCAGCCAAGAGGAATACAACTTGCAAAAAGACTTGTAGAGATATTATCTGAAATTACTAAAAATAAAAAAATAGAATACGGAGAACTTGACAGCACTTTTTATAGAGATGATTTTAGAAAAGGTGATAAATTTTTAATACCCAACTCACTAAAAATTGATTTTTTAATAGAGAATAAAATAATAATACTTGTTGATGATGTATTATATACCGGTCGATCAGTTCGTTCGGCACTAAACTCACTTGGTGATTTTGGACGGCCATTAAAAATAGAACTTCTAACATTGATTGATAGAAAGTTTAACAGAGAATTGCCAATACAGCCTGATTATATTGGCGAAGAGGTAGATACCAGAGCAAATGATATAGTAGAAGTAAAATGGGATGAACAAAAAACTGAACCCGAAGTTTGGATTATTACAGAAAAATAAAAAATGGAAGAAACACTAAGTACAAATCATTTACTGGGAATAAAAAATATTAATATAAACGATATTAATCTGATTTTTAAAACAGCAGATAATTTTAAAACTATAATAAACCGACCAATCAAAAGAGTGCCAAGCCTTAGAGATATAACTGTTGCCAATATTTTTTTTGAAAATTCTACACGAACCAGAGTGTCATTTGAACTTGCCGAAAAACGACTTTCTGCAGATATTGTAAATTTTTCATCATCATCTTCTTCTGTCTCAAAAGGAGAAACATTGATAGATACAGTAAACAATATACTTGCCATGAAAGTAGATATGGTAGTAATGAGACATCCGGTGCCGGGAGCTGCAATTTTTCTTGCAAATCATACTAAAACAAAAGTAATAAATGCAGGAGATGGCACTCACGAACACCCTACACAAGCATTATTAGATGCATATTCAATAAAAGAAAAACTTGGAGAATTGAAAGGCAAAAAAATAGCAATTATTGGAGATATTTTGCACTCAAGAGTAGCATTATCTAATATATTTTGTCTTAAGAAATTGGGGGCAGAAGTAATGGTTTGCGGACCTGCCACACTAATACCCAAATATATAGAAAGTACAGGAGTAAAAGTTGAATACAATCTTATAAAAGCTCTTAACTGGTGCGAAGTTGCAAATGTGTTAAGAATACAACTTGAAAGACAAGATATAAAATACTTCCCTTCTTTAAGAGAATATATACTTCAATATGGAATTAATCTTAACACATTAAAAAAACTAAAAAAGGATATAGTAATAATGCATCCTGGACCTATAAATAGAGGAGTTGAAATAACCAGCGATGTTGCAGACCATCATCAGTCTATTATTTTAAATCAGGTAGAAAACGGAGTAGCAATAAGAATGGCCGTGCTATATCTTTTAGCAATGAAGAATTCTGATAATGCCTAAGAAAAAAATTCTTATTATATATACCGGAGGTACTCTTGGTATGGGATATAAAATAAGGGGAGACGAAAACAGTCCGCTTATCCCTTTAGATTGGTCAGAAATTCAAAATTCAATTCATATTTTTTCGCATGAGGGATATTTTGTTAAAGAAAAAGGAATTGAATTTACATTTCATAAATTTAATGAAGCCATTGACAGTTCTGATATAAACCCATTGCATTGGATAAAAATACTTGAGATAATAGAAGATAACTATTTTAATCATGACGGATTTATTATAATACACGGTACAGATACTATGGCTTATACAGCCTCGTTTCTAAGTTTTGCCATTCAAAATCTCACAAAACCAATTGTACTAACTGGCAGCCAACTTCCGGTGTTACATTCAAGAACTGATGCTATACAAAATTTGAGCAATGCTATACATATAGCCGCTTCAGACTTATTCGGGATAAAAAATATACCCG
Organism: Bacteroidia bacterium; assembly: GCA_020849295.1. GTDB lineage: Bacteria > Bacteroidota > Bacteroidia > NS11-12g > UBA9320 > JABWCE01. Next base: position 92,293 of record JADLGN010000005.1, on the reverse strand, counting down.
AAGTGTTGATTTGTTTTAATGATAAACTAATGCGTGGCAATAGGGCAACCAAATCAAGTTCAAGAGATTTCTCTGGATTCGAAACCCCATCTTTTAAGCTTCTTGGAGATCTTAATGAACCAATAAAAATAAATGAAGATTTAATATTGCCAATTCCTGATGGGAAATTTGAGACACACAAAAAATACGATACAGGGATAATTGTCATTACATTATTTCCAGGGTTTGATTATAAATATTTTGATACAATAGCAGAAGATAAAAATATAAAAGCTATTATATTGAGAACTTATGGAAACGGTAATGCCCCTACAGATTCTAATTTTATAAACTGTTTAAAAAACTTGGTTAATTGTGGTAAATTATTATTTAATATTTCTCAATGTATAGAAGGTGAAGTATTGACTGAAAAGTATAATACAGGTAAAAAAATAGACGAATGTGGTGTTATAAGTTGTAAAAACATGACTTTGGAGGCAGCAATAACAAAACTAATTTGGCTAATAGGAAATATAGAAATAAATTTAATTAAATTTGCATTTACCAAAAACCTAAAAGGTGAATTATACTGAAAATTTAAAAAATATAAAAATATGAAAAATAAGAAAGAATTCATTTTACTGACAATGTTTATTGCTAGCTCTTTTTTAAGTAAAGCACAAAATGACAAAGTAATAATTACTAAAATTTATGACGACCCCAAAAAGAACTCATGGAATGTGGGAATGGCACTTGGTTTGGATATTCAAAACAAAACTTCGGGGGGTATTTATTATTTTGCACATGGGAGATACACTCTTGGAAAACTAATGACATTTAATTTAAATGCTGCAATGGACTTAGCAAAATTAACAGACGGAAAAGGACTAATAAAATATGGCGAAGTGTATAACAAACTAAACCCTTATATGCACATAGAAGGTAGAGCAAGTTTTCATCTATCCGACAAAATTAAAAAAGTAAATTGTAAAGCGAATTTAGGAAGCGACGGCGAATATAATTATTCAACAAATTATACAATCGATACAAGAGAAATTATAGGATTAACAGCATCTATAAATATTCATAACCACATTGGAGGACAGATGAATGATAGCTCATCTGATAAAAGAGCCTATAATGTAAAAGTAGGAAACAATAATGTTTACCAACCAAATTCATTCGTAAATCAAAAAAATATGATTCTTGGTGTAGGAATTTTTGTAGGAAATTACAGTCATTCAAAGTATTCTTTTTCTGCTGCTCCTGTTACAACCAAATCAGCAAAAATCAAAAAATCTTTTATTACAGCTATTGAATTTTTATTAGCATTAAATATGAATATGGGAAGTAAAGCTTATTGGGAAGAAAATAACCAAGTAAAAGAAGGAGAAATTACAGATGTAGAAAAAAGACGTATGGGATTTAGAATTATAACTGATTATGGGAAAAATAAAATTGGTTGGTTTCAGCACATGGAAATAGGGTTAAGACCTGGATTATATTCTCCAAATAAAGAATCAAAATATTTAAATCAAGGATATTTAAGTTGGGGTTTTGGATTTGGATTTTAAATAAAAAGAATATTAATTATTAATAAGAAAATGAGGGAGTAATATCCCTCTTTTTTTTTGATAAAATATAATAATCATATAAATGTGAAAAATGCCCAAATCGTTAATTACTTGTGGAAAACAAGCATATAAATAAAGCCTAAAAAATTGCTCTGAATGAAGTAGATTTACGCAATCATTCACAAAGAAAAGATGAGTAAGACAAACAAAGAAAAAAGTAACTACGGAGCACAGAATATACAAGTTTTAGAAGGGTTAGAAGCAGTTCGAAAACGCCCTGCAATGTACATTGGAGATGTAGGGCAAAGGGGTTTGCATCACCTTATATATGAAGTAGTAGATAATTCGATAGATGAAGCACTTGCAGGATATTGTAAAAATATTCATGTTACAATAAATGAAGATAATTCTATATCAGTAAAAGATGATGGAAGGGGCATACCTGTTGATTGGCACGAAAAAGAAAATAAATCAGCCTTAGAAGTAGTAATGACCGTTCTTCACGCAGGTGGAAAATTTGACAAAGATACATACAAGGTTTCGGGCGGATTGCACGGAGTTGGAGTTTCGTGTGTAAATGCACTTTCAACAAAATTATTAGCAACAGTACATCGTGACGGGAAAATATACCAGCAAGAATATGCAATAGGAGTACCTGTAACAGAAGTTAAGGAAATTGGTACTACAACCGAAGGAGGAACAATTGTTACATTTTGGGCTGACCCTACAATTTTTACTCATATAGAATACAAGTACGATACAATAGCAGCAAGACTTCGCGAATTGTCTTATCTTAATAAAGGAATACATCTTAATCTTGAAGATAAAAGAAATATTGATGAAAATGGCAATTCTACATCAGAGCATTTTTATTCTGAAGGTGGCTTATCAGAGTTTGTAAAATATCTTGATGGCACACGTGAAAACCTTATTCCTATACCAATAACTGTAGAAGGAGAAAAATCTGGAGTACCAGTTGAAGTGTCATTTCAATACAATAATGGCTATGCAGAAAATCTACATTCCTATGTTAATAATATTAATACAATAGAAGGTGGTACTCATGTGGCTGGTTTCAGAAGAGCATTGACAAGAACACTGAAAAACTATGCAGAAAAATCTGGATTATTAAAAAACCTAAAAATAGAAATAAGTGGTGAAGATTTTAGGGAAGGGCTTACTGGTGTAATTTCGGTAAAAGTTCAGGAACCTCAGTTTGAAGGACAAACAAAAACCAAACTTGGCAATTCTGATGTAATGGGAGCAGTAGATACTTGTGTAGGAGAAATTCTTACTAATTATCTTGAAGAAAATCCAAATCAGGCAAAAACAATTGTAAACAAAGTGGTACTTGCTGCTCAAGCAAGATTTGCAGCACGCAAAGCAAGAGAAATGGTACAACGCAAAGGAGCAATGAGTGGAGGTGGATTGCCCGGTAAGTTATCAGATTGTTCAGAAAAAAATCCTGAAATATGCGAAATTTATTTGGTAGAGGGAGACTCTGCCGGTGGAACTGCAAAGCAAGGAAGAGATAGAAAATTTCAGGCAATTTTACCATTGAGAGGAAAAATATTAAACGTAGAGAAAGCTCTTGAACATAAAATATACGAAAATGAAGAAATAAAAAATATGTTTCATGCTATCGGAGTATCAATAGGTACTGCCGAAGATTCGAAAGAACTTAATCTTGAAAAACTTAGATATCATAAAATAATAATTATGACAGATGCTGATGTAGATGGGAGCCATATTCGTACTCTTATTTTAACATTATTTTTCAGATATATGCGAAAACTAATAGAATCAGGTTATTTATATATAGCAACCCCTCCTTTATATCAACTAAAAAAAGGAAAAGAGGCTGTTTATTGCTGGACAGAGGAAGAAAGGGATGAAATTGTTAGAAGACTTGGAGGAGACAAACCAGATTCTGTTAATATACAGCGTTACAAAGGTCTTGGAGAAATGAATGCAGAGCAACTGTGGGAAACAACAATGGATCCGGCAAGGAGAACATTAAAACAAGTAGTTCTTGAAAGTGCTGCCGAAGCCGATCATGTTTTTAGTATGCTAATGGGTGATGAAGTACCTCCCAGACGCGAATTTATTGAAGTAAATGCCAAGTATGCCAGAATAGATGCATAATATTTCTTTTCTTCAATAGGGGTTTATTATAACTTAAGTGTTGATTTGTTATAATTAAAAAATTAATAATTATGAAAAGTCAAAATCAGCTATTGAATTTTGCATTTATTCTGTTTGTTGTAACTCTGCTAAGTGCTTGTTATAATGAAGACAATAGTGTAAAAATTCCAAGTATTGCAATAGGTTTTAAGCCGGTGTATGTTGATTCAAACACTATAAATGAAGTAATTTATAGCACCAATCCAAGAGTGCTTGTAAAACCAGGTAAAATATTCAAATATGGCAAAATGCTCCTTATAAGCGATGAAAATAAAGGAATACATGTAATAGATAATTCTGATAAAATTAATCCGATTAAAAAAGCATTTATAAATATACCAGGCAACATAGACCTTGCAAGAAAAGGAAATTATCTATACGCTGATTGTAATGGAAACTTAGTAACAATAGATATCAGCGACCCACTAAATGCAAAAGTTACAAGTATTATTAATACTATTCAAATTAGTAAGTTAAGACCAACAAATGATTTGATGAATAAATATTTTCCCAATGAATCGAGAGTTTTTTATGAATGTGCTGATGAAAGAAAAGGAATATTATTATCATGGGAAAAAGATACTATTTACAAACCAGAGTGTTACTTAGGATACTCAAGAAGTTTCGAAGAATAATTTATTAAAACAATTAAAAAATGAAAAAAATAAATTTATTATTCAGCATACTAATAACTATAACTTTTATAAGTTGTGATAAAGGTTCACAAAATGATTTATTATCTCCAAATAATTCAGGCATAACAGGCAAAAGCGGCTCGCTTGCAAGATATTGCATAGCAGAAAATTTTCTTTATATCGTTGACGAATCTAAACTTCATGTTTACACTCTTGCAAATCCTTCAAAACCGACAAAAACAAGCGAAAAAGATATGGGGTTTGGAATAGAAACAATTTTTTACTACCAACAGTATTTGTACATTGGTTCTAATAATGGAATGATTATTTGTTCGCTAACTGACCCTGCAAACCCTACTGTTGTAAGCACATATTCGCATATTGTAAGTTGCGATCCGGTAGTGGTTCAAGAAAATTATGCATATATAACCTTACGAACAGGTACAAATTGTGCACGAGGATTAAATCAACTTGAGGTAATTGATATTTCAAGTAAAAGTGACCCCCAATTTATTAAAGCAATTCCTATGAAAAATCCATGGGGACTTGGCGTAGATGGCACACATCTTTTTGTATGTGATAATGCAGAAAGTATAGCTTATTTTGATATTTCTAACCCAGCCAATCCAATTTTAAAAAACACATTTGCAAATATTTTCGCTTTTGATTTAATACCTTCAAATAATTTGCTTATCACAACCGGAAAAGAAGGAATTAAGCAATATGATTATTCAAATTTGCCAACTTCACTTAATTTGCTTAGCAAAATAGAAATTGGAAAATAATTTGATAAAATACATTCTTATTTTATTTGTTACTGCTATTTCTAATGTATTAACATTAGCAGATGATACTCCTTTTCCTTCCAAAAACTCATTTAAAATAAATCCGTTTTCTCTACTTGATTGGCATAATCAGGCATTTACAATAGCTTATGAAAGGTCGTTCAATTTTAAAAATGAAAGTCCATTTTCTTGGCAATTAGAAGTCGGTGCAATATTGGCAAACTATGTAATACCAAATGAAAACTATACAGGAATAAAGTGTAGGGGAGATTTAAGGTATTATTTTAAGCCCAAAGAAAGTTATCAATTTTTTACTGCACTTAATTCCGGTATCAGTTATACAAATTATAGTTCATTAATGACATATTATTTAACCTCGTCAGGTAGAACTATTTGGTCGTGGAACTCAATTGGAGCATACAAACTAAAACAAGTAAAATTTGAAAAAACTGCAATTACAGTAAATTTAATTGTAGGATTAAATAAAAAAATAAATGACAAATTATATTTTGAAATTTATGGAGGGCTCGGAACAAGAAAAACCGAGTTAGTTTCAACAACTCCTGATTTCGATATGCCCGGCTGGTCTCCTATAAATTATTATGACATGAAAGGCTATTATGTAGTTCCAGGAAAATTTAACTATATAAACTGTACAGGCGGAATGAAATTTTGCTTTGTTATAAATTAACAATATCAATAAAATTTTTATTAGACATGCTGTTTCTTTTCGTGTAATTTTGAATTCTTGTATTCAGAAATTACAATAAATTGTCCGGAAAACTTAATTGAAATTGTCCAATCAGAGCTTATTAATATTGGTATTGAAGGAATTTGGGAAGAAAATAATACTTTAAAATGTTATATCAGAAACAAAGAAATAAAAAATGAAGAAATAGATTTTGTTCTGTCAAAGTATAATATCAATACCAATTACCAAATTAAATCAGTTGAAAATAAAAACTGGAATGCTGAGTGGGAAAGCAGCTACAATTCTGTAAAAATAAACGATGATTGTATAATTAGGGCAACCTTTCATACACCAACAAACACAAAATACGAAATAGTAATTACGCCTAAAATGTCTTTTGGCACAGGCCACCATTCTACAACTTATCTCATGGCACAGTCGTTGTTTGAAATAAAACCAGAAAATATGGATGTAATGGATATGGGCTGCGGAACAGGAATACTTGCTATTCTTTCCGAAAAACTCGGAGCAAGAAAAATTACAGCTATAGATAATGAAGATTGGGCTGTAGAAAACAGTTTAGAAAATATTAAAAACAATAATTGCAAGAGAATTTCTGTTTTTAAAAGAGAAAGCAATTTTGAAGGAAAATTTGATTTGATTTTGAGCAATATTACCAAAAATATAAATCTTCAATTGATAGAAAAATACCATGAAGCATTAAAATCAGGTGGAATAATGCTTTTGAGTGGTTTTTATATTAGCGATGTAATTGATTTTGAAAAAAAATCAAATGAACTGAAACTTGAAATTTTAAATACAAAAAGCAAAGATAACTGGGCTTGTATATACTTAAAAAAATGCTGAGAAAAATTTTATTTATTGTTGCCATTATTCAATTCGGTTTGTTGTATTCACAACCAAAGTCGTTTTCAAAAAAACATGAAGTTTTTATTGTAGAATTAAAAGATTTTATGAAAAGCACTTCAGAGGAAAATCCTTCAAAAGCGTTTGATAAATTTGAAAAAATATGGAAAACCACAAAGTTTTCTGATGAAAATAAATTATTAATAATAAAAATTGCTGATGAATTATTGATAAACAAAATGAAAGTTTCACCTGATTTTGAGCTTTATTTGCTTACATTAGTTTGCTCAAAAGATTCAATAAAGGGTTTAAAAGATGACAAATTTGAATTTTGGATAAAGGCAGTTTATGATGCTTCAAAAGCCGGTTCATCAAAAGTAAAACTACTTTTAAAAACATCAAAAAGCATGTTTGAAGAAAATGCAATTTATATAGCAGAATCAAAAAAATGGTCATATACTGAAACTGATTTTAAATATAATTTTACAAAAAGTAAATACCTGATTGAGTTTAATAATATTGATTTGACAGGTACTACTATTGATGACAAATTGGAAATAAAAACCACATCGGGAGTTTATGATTTGGAAAAAAATACTTGGAAAGGCAAAGGAGGTAAAGTATATTGGACAAGGGTAGGATTTGCTCAAGCAGATGTTAATGCTGTTTTAAAAAATTACTCAATTGATATGTCGAAAGTTGAATTTGAGGCTGATTCAGTACTTTTTACAAACAAACATTTTTTACCAACCCCATTATACGGTAAACTAAAAGAAAGAGCATCTTATGAACGATTAAGCGAAACTCAAAAAGATTTTAAAGATTCAAAATATCCGCAGTTTACTGCATATAAAACCAATATGTCATTAGAAAAAATTTCTGAGGGTTTAGCCAAATACAACGGCGGATTTAGTATTCAGGGAAGAGATATAATAGGTATTGGTACAGCCGAAAATCCTGCAATACTTGAATTTTATTATAAAAACAAATTAAAACTGAAAGCAGAGTCTGAGGCATTTGTTATACGCGACAAAAGAATTACCTCACAACAAACTGCTGTAACAATATTGACTGATAGTGGATTTATTTTTCATCCAAAACTAAATTTTAATTTTAACATAGAAAGCAAAAAAATAACAATGAACAGAGGCGAAGAAGGTATTGAAAGATCGCCGTTTTACAATACAGATCATGGTTTGGAGTTTTATGTTGACAAAGTACAATGGACACTTGAGCAGCCAAAAATTGATTTTTTGATGAATACCAAAGATGGCACAGCAAGGTTTGAATCTATAAATTATTTCAGAGAATTTAACTATGAAAAAATGCAGGGAATGCTTAATTATAATCCAGTAAATAAAATTCAGCAATACTGTATCCAAACAAAAAGTCGCGAATTTACTATAGGCCAATACGCACAGTGGATGGGGAGTACTCCTGATAAAATTGTAAATCAGATAATAAATCTTGCAGACAACGGGTATATTTATTACAACCCATCTTCAGGTAAAATAAAAGTAAAACGAAAAATATTTGATTATGTAAATTCACACTTTAAGCTTACCGATTATGATGTAATTCGCTTTAGATCAATAATTGGTGGAAGACCAAACTCGTATCTCAATCTTGTAAATAATAATTTTGTAATTGAAGGGGTTGCGGCATTTAATTTTAGCGATTCGCAAACAGTGGTAGCATACCCGCGTGAACAGATTTTATATATAAAAAGTAAAAGAAATATTGATTTTGGCGGTAAACTTACTGCTGGATGGTTTGACTTTTATTCAGATGAATTTAAATTTAATTATTTAAAATTTCTTGTTCATTCTGATAAAATTGATTCGCTGAGATTGTATTATCCGGACTCTGTAACAGGCAATTCGCTAGTACCGGTTACATCTCTTCTTAAAGATATAAGCGGAACTATATATATTGATAAACCTAATAATAAATCGGGGGCTGATACTTCAAACGGTGAATATCCAATTTTTGTTAGTGAAAAATCATCAAAAATTTCATATCAGAAAAACAGTATTTACAAAGGAGCATATAATGATAATGATTTTTATTTTAAAGTTGACCCGTTTACAATTGATAGTATTGATAATTTTACCATTAGCGGATTGAAGTTTCCGGGTTCTTTTGTAAGTGCTGATATATTACCTGAGTTTAGATTTGAAGCTAAAATAATGAAAGATTATTCGCTTGGATTTGAAAGAGAGTCGCCTCCTGAAGGTTATCCTATGTACAAAAACAAAGGAAACGGTAAAATTGATATTACTTTGAATGACAAAGGTCTTACAGCAAAAGGAGAAGTAGAGTATCTTGGAGCAAAAATAAAATCAAATGATATTGTGCTTTTGCCGGATTCTATGAACTCAAATACTGAATTGTTTACTATTGACGAATCAGAAAAATATCCAAAAGTAAAAGCTGTGAAAGTTTATAATCATTGGGTTCCAAAAAAAGATAGCCTTTATATTACAACTACAAGTAATACAGCCGAAATTTTTAGAAACGGACAACAATTTTCAGGCAAAATGGTAATGACACCAAAACTACTATCTGGCAATGGACTTCTTGAATGGGATAATGCAAAACTTACAAGCAATCAAATGAAATTTGCAACTAATAGTGTAAAAGCTGATACTTCAAATATTCAAATAAGTACAATTGATAAACAAAAAATTGCATTTTCGAGTAGTAATGTAAACTCTTATGTTGATTTTGACAAACGTACAGGAGATTTTAAAGCAAATATTGCAGGGCAATATACAACTTTTGCATATAACCAATTTGCTTCAAATATGGATCAGTTTTTTTGGGAAATGGACAAGCAAACAATTTTATTAACCAAAAGCAACAAACTGAAAACCTCTCAATTTGTAGCATTAAAACCTGATATGGATGGATTGAAGTTTGACTCTGACAAAGCTTTGTTTGATATGAAAGAAGGAATAATTTACGCAGAAAATGTACCCTATATAGATATTGCAGATTCTAGAGTTTTTCCTAACGATGGTAAGGTAACTATTGAAAAAGAAGCAGATATTTTGCCTCTTAAAAATGCAAAAATGCTTGCAGCAAGAGCAAACAAATATCATGAATTTTTTTCTGCAACACTAAAAATTTTGGGCAGAAAATCAATAAGTGGAAGCGGAATTTATAGGTATAATGATAAGTATAAAACAAAACAAGAAATATTTTTTAATAAGCTTAGAGTATTACCAGATAGTACTGTACAAGCAGCAGGTTTTATAACAGATTCAATTATTTTTAAAATATATCCGATGATTGGATACAAAGGTTCATTTGAAATAAACTCAAATAACGAATTTCTTAGTTTTAATGGTTATGTAAAACCTTTACATACCTTTAATATTGGCAGCAATTGGATTAGATACAAAGACAGACCTGACCCTAAAAATATTGTAATAGATGCAAGAGATCCTAAAAATGACGAAAATAAATTTGTATCAGTCAGTTTGAACTCAGCTCTTGATACGGCTTTGATATATCCTACATTTTTCAATTTCAAAAGAAAATATGCTGACCCCGAGTTTACCACAGATACCGGAATATTTATTTATGATGAGCTAAATTCAGAATTTAAAGTAGGCAATAAAGACAGAATACTAAAAGATGCACCTCGAGGATGTATTATTACATTTAATGAAAAAACAAGAGTGATAAGCACTCAAGGCAAACTTAATCTTGGTTTTACTATGCCTGTATTAGATCCACTTATATCAGGAAAAATTTACAAAAAAGAAGAAGATAGCAGTTACTCAATGGATGCATTTATGGCTTTAGATATTTTATTACCTAAAGATGCATATAAAAGAATGGTAGATATTATTAAAGAAAAAGGAGAAAGTGCTTACAGACTTACATATATGGATGATGATTTTAAATATAATCTTGGTGAATTTTTAAGCGATAAACAACTTAAATCAACACTTAAAAAAGCAACTGAAATTGGTGAATTTCAAGTTGAAGATGAAATAAAACGCAAAATGATTTTTAGTGAGGTAAGGTTTAAATATTCGCCATTAAACAAATCGTGGTTTAGTACAGAACCAATAGGAATTTCTGTAATAAACGGACAACAGATAAACAAAAGTTTTACAAGTCGTATGCAAATGCAGATAAAACGCAGCGGAGCAAGTATTAAAATATATTTTGAACTATCAAAATACGATTGGTTTTATTTTGAATATTTTAGAAATAATCTGGTTGCAATTAGTTCTGATAAAGAATTTAATGACTTAATAAGGGATAAATACTCAGAAGTTCAAAAATCAAATTACAATATAAGACCAGGCACTACAAGAACTGTATCAAAATTTATAGAAAAATTTGATGAAAGTGAAGAATAGTTTTTGATTTATAATTTTAGCAAACTGCCACTACCTCTTTTTTCTACAAGATATGTTTTTAAGTCATCAGACCCGTTTCTGTAAAATACATTACCTGAATTGAACAGTTTGGCGTATAATTTAATTTTTGGAAACACATAACAATTAAGCGGGCTATGACAATCAATATAAATATCGTCACAAAGTAAGTTTAGTGCATCAAAACTGCTAACCTCCTCTATACTGCAACTCATAATGTTTGAAAAACCTGATAAAGTTAAACTGCCGGAGTTTATACTTTGAATATCAAGAAAACCTGATTTTATGTTTATTTTAACATCGCCAAGACCAAGATTTTTAATTTTAATAGTACGATTTTCAAAATATAAAGTGTCGGGAGTGTTAAGTTCTGCAACCGATGTAAGTATGATTTCATCTAAATATTTAACATAAATTTCTAAAGTTATTTTTCGTTTATAACTGCGTACAAAGTTGCAGGTGTTTCTGTTTTTTACACTAAGAGTTCCATTTTTTACATTAGTTACAATCTGACTAATGATATTTTTCCCACCTGTGATTTTTATATGCTCATTTTGTGAAGTGTCTTGTTTTAGTATAATGTTAAAATTTTCGCCTATATTTATTTTACTGAAAGAGTTTAATTGTTTAGTAATACTTATGTCTGCTCCGGTTGACTGAAAACAATCATTCAACTGCTCTTTCATACATGAAAAATTTAAAACTGAAATAATAAATATTATAACATTTTTTTTAAAATTCATTTTATTTTAAATTTATCAAAACTATAACCAATACCCCATTCAAAGTAATCAGCAGTACCAAAATGCACTTTTAAAGTACCATTTGCAAACCATTTTTTATTAAACCTATATCTGAATCCAAGTCTTTGATAAGTAAAATATTTGGTCTGATATGGGTTTAGTATATATATACCAATGTCAGTTAGAAAACTTAATTGTCCAATATTATATTGGTGACCAACCAATATACCTGCTTCAGTTGAATTATCAATAGCAACACGTGGATTAGGGTTTTTCAAATCATGAGTATAAGGGTGTGTTGCATCCCAAACTATATCGCCACCCCAGTACCAGTCTCGTACTGGCGAAATGTTATTAGTCATTCGATACCCAATATTATAAATATTAAAAACTCTTGGTTTGGCTGTAAATTTTTCTTTAAAAGCATAATTAAACAAAACGGTGTGTTTTGCTTGTTTAGAAATTTTTGAAGTTGTATCTGGCAAAGTATTACGATATTTGTATCTTGTTTGTAAGCCGATAAATAGAGATGGCATATTTACTCCTAAGTTAGGCACTCTCATACTACCATTTGAAAAATGTGTAACTCCCAATCCTGCTCTCATGTCAATTTTTGAAGAAAGTTTATGTTGAATATATAATCCAAGTTGTATGCATCCGTTTATGTTACTGCCAATAGCCATATTTTTACGATTTTTATAAAAATCAAATTTTTGTGTTATATATCCCAAACCAGTTCCAAACCTGAGTGCAAGATGGCTTTTTGAATTTCCTTTAATATTAAATTGAAAATTTGTACATAAAGAATATATACTGCCTGTAAGTTTGGGATTTCCAAGATTCATATAAAAAAAATTATAATTTACAGAAGCATCTTTATAATATTTGTTCCAACTTTTATTATAATTATTTAATTGCGAATAAGAAATTTCAAAACCTTGTACATGCGATTCTAAATTTCTTGCATCAGCAGTATGAGCATATAGAAAACCCGGGAAATACATACCGCCAAAAGCTCTTGTATATTGAGCAATTGATTTATTTTGTGATATAAAAAGCAATATGAATAAACACCTATACATTAAGGGGTACAAAACAAACGAAAATTCATTGAAAAGTATATTAAATTTAAGTAAAAAAAAAGCCGGATTGCTCCGGCTAATTTTAACATTTAATTTTGGCTTTCTATGTAATCTTGAAGCTCTGAAGTACTACTTGAAAACTGAAAAGCACTTGATATGACATTATAATTCTTTTTGTCAATTGTATAGTTATAAGCAAATTTTGCAAACTCCAATCTGCTTGATTCAAATGAAAACAATTTAATGATTTCTAAAATTTGTTCTGAGTTTAATTTTTGTTGCTTTACTGTATTTTTAGCTATTTTCAGTCTTTCACTGTCAAAAGATTGGTTTTTAATAGAACTCAACGCAATACCGAATGATTTTTTATCATTGTTATCATTGTTGTAATTATAGTTATAATAAGCATCATCTTTTAAATTTTCATTTTCAAAACTGTTCCAATCATTATCATAGTAGTCACTTTCTCTATTTTGATTATAATCATCATCGTTGTAATATTCATCATAGTCATTATTTTTTTCATAATAATAATTATTTCTATTCCCTTTACCACGATATTCAGAATGCATAATTCTATCAATTCTTAATCTTCCATGGTGACTTATTTTTGCCCATACTCTCGAATTTTTAGGGATATTAATTGTTCCATTGAAAATTACAACTCTTTTAATAACTCTACTTCTGCGTTCTATTAATTCGATTATTTTTATTCTGTGATTGCCATGTTGAAGATTGCCAATATTAAAACATTCATTAATATCAAAATATTTTACATTATCAAATACTACAGTATAGTTACTTGTATGTGGAAGTAATAATTTTAAAGATGATTTTTTTCTGTGATCTTTTTCGGCATTTGTGTTTCCTGAAAGAATTATTAATAAAATAAATAATCCTGAACTAGCCAATTTTGCGATTTTTTTAGTAATGTGTTTCATAATAAATTTCCTCCGATTTGAATAATTCAATAATTTTACCTTAAAGTAATTCGACATTTAAGCTATTGAAAACATGAAGGTTGAAAAATATCAACCTGAAATTGTTTTATAAAATCGTCTATTTTATAAAACATTTATATATTTAATAATTGAAGAAAATTATTCTACAGTAACTGATTTTGCAAGATTTCGTGGTTGGTCAACATTACAGCCGCGTAAAATAGCTATATGATAAGATAAAAGTTGAAGTGGAATAGTGCTGAGCAATGGAATAAGTGAGTCTTCAGTTTCAGGAATTTCAATACAAAATTCAGCAAGGTTTTTTACTTTTTCATCATTTTCTGTAACTATTGCAATGATTTTTCCTTTTCGGGCTTTTACTTCTTGAATATTGCTTAAAACTTTTTCGTAAATTTCGTTTTGAGTAGCTATTACAACAACAGGCATTTGTTCATCTATCAAAGCTATAGGTCCATGTTTCATTTCGGCAGCGGGATAGCCTTCGGCATGTATGTATGATATCTCTTTTAGTTTTAATGCACCTTCTAATGCAACCGGAAAATTGTATCCTCTTCCCAAATACAAAAAATTACTTGATTTATAAAATTCTTTTGAAATTTGTATTACTATGTTTTCGCATGAATTAAGAACTTTTTCAACCTTAGAAGGTACTCTTTCAATTTCGTGTAAAATATTTCTTAGTTTAGAATCTGAAATTGTACCTCTGCGTTGGGCAAATCCTAATGCAAGCAATGTGAGTACTGTAACTTGTGCAGTAAATGCTTTAGTAGATGCAACACCAATTTCAGGCCCTGCATGAGTATAAGCGCCTGCATCTGTAATTCGTGGTATAGAAGAACCTACAACATTGCAAACTCCAAAAATTGTAGCACCTGATTTTTTAGCCAATTCAAGTGCTGCCATTGTATCTGCAGTTTCTCCTGATTGAGATATTGCTATTACAAGGTCTTCGGGATACAAAATAGGATTGCGATATCTGAATTCTGATGCATATTCTACTTCTACAGGTATTCTTGCATAATCTTCAAACAGATACTCGGCAACAAGACCGGCGTGCCACGAAGTGCCACATGCAACAATAATAATTCTTTTTAAACTTTTAATTTTATTTTCAAACTCGTTAAGGCTACGCATTTCTATTTTAAGATTTTGCGAATCTATACGACCTCTGAAACTATCTAATATAGACTTGGGTTGTTCATATATTTCTTTAAGCATAAAATGCTCAAATCCCCCCTTTTCTATTGCTTCAAGTGAAAGTTCAAGATTTTGAATATATGGTGTTTTTTCTCTGTTTTCAATTGTTTTAACATTTAATTGTCCATCTCTTATTTCTGCAATTTCATTATCTTCTAAGTATGTAACCGTTCTAGTGTATTCAACTATGGGTGTTGCATCACTTGCCATAAAAAATTCGTCTTTATTTTTTCCTATACCTACAACAAGAGGACTGCCTTTTCTTGCAGCTATTATTGTATCAGGATCACTGTTTGATAATATTACAATTGCGTAAGCTCCAACTACTTCGTTTAAGGCTAATCGTACTGCTTCAAACAGACTGCATTTTTCGTTTGTTTTAATTTCTTCAATTAAGTGTACTAAAACTTCAGTATCGGTATCACTTTTAAATGTATGACCGTTTTTTATTAATACTTCTTTTAATGTTGCATAATTTTCAATAATGCCATTGTGAATTACTGCCAGATTTCCGGAGCCTGATAAGTGTGGATGTGCATTTTTCTGGTTTGGTTCACCATGAGTAGCCCAACGGGTATGCCCAATTCCAATATTTCCAGAAAGATTTTTACCCTTCAAATTATCTACAAGATCCTGAACTTTCCCGTGCTCCTTAAATACTTTTATTTCATTATTTTCAATAAGGGCAATACCGGCACTGTCATAACCTCTGTATTCTAATCGTTTTAACCCTTTAATTAAAAAATCGTAAGCCTGATTAGGTCCGATATAGGCAACAATTCCACACATTATTTTATTTTAAATGCTTTCTTAATTTTATCTGTATAATCGAGTTTCTCCCAAGTAAAAAGTTCAACTTTTAATTTCTTAGTTTTTCCATCAGGGCTAAAGTAGGTTTTTTCTACCAATTCATTTTTTCTACCCATGTGACCATATGATGCAGTTTCAGAGTATATTGGATTTCTAAGCTTGAGTCGAGTTTCAATAGCATAAGGTTTCATATCAAAAATTTTACCTATTTCTTTTGCTATTTCTCCATCTGTCATTTTTACCTTAGCCGTACCAAATGTGTTAATATACAAACCACATGGTTCTGCAACGCCAATTGCATAAGAAACTTGTACAAGTACTTCGTTGCAAAGCCCTGCTGCTACCATATTTTTAGCAATATGTCTTGTGGCATAAGCTGCCGAACGGTCAACCTTTGACGGGTCTTTGCCAGAAAAAGCTCCACCACCATGTGCTCCTCTGCCTCCATAAGTATCAACTATAATTTTTCTTCCGGTAAGGCCTGTATCGCCATGTGGACCGCCAATTACAAATTTTCCTGTTGGATTTATATGATATTGGATTTTGTCATTAAATAGTTTTTTTACCGAAGGTTGTAGTTTTTTAATAACTCTGGGAATGACAATATTAATCATATCTTCCCTTATTTTATTCAACATTTCAGTATCTGCTTTATCAATATCACTTTGTTTGTTTGTTTTAGGTTTTATAAAATCATCATGTTGAGTTGATATTACTATTGTATCAATTCTTATAGGTTGGTTATTGTCATTATATTCAATAGTTACCTGACTTTTAGCATCTGGTCTCAGGTATTTGATATTTTTATTTTCTCTTCTTATTAATGCAAGTTCATCAAGAACTAAATGTGCCAAAAAAAGGGGCAATGGCATATAATTTTCAGTTTCGTTGTTTGCATACCCAAACATCATCCCTTGGTCGCCGGCACCTTGTTCTTCTTTGTTAGTTTTATCTACTCCTCTGTTTATATCTGCACTTTGCTCGTGAATAGCGCTGATTACACCACATGAATCTGCTTCAAACATATATTCAGATTTGGTATAACCTATTTTACGAATAACTTCTCTGGCTATTTTTTGGACATCTATATATGTGTTGGTTTTTACTTCTCCTGCTATCACTACAAGCCCTGTGGTTACTAATGTTTCGCATGCTACTTTCGATTGTGAATCCCAAGCAAGGAAATTGTCTATCAATGCGTCTGATATTTGGTCGGCTACTTTGTCCGGGTGTCCTTCTGAAACTGATTCTGATGTAAATAAATATGACATATATTTTTATTATTGCAAATTTAGAGTTTTTATTTTAGTGAATTATTAAAAAAATCATTGAATATTACTTTTTATCTTTTTTTCAATATTGCTTGTTGAATATCCTTTTAAAAAATCAATTAATACTACTTTTCCCCCATTTTTTGATACAATTTCGTAACCTACAATTTCTTCTGCATTATAATCAGAACCTTTTACAAGAAACTCGGGTTTGAGTGTTTTTATTAAGTTTATCGGGGTTTCTTCATTAAATATTATTACAATATCAGTACATGCAAGTGAAGCTATAATTTCTGCTCTAGATGTTTCATCTTGAAAGGGACGAGTATTACCTTTTAATTTTTTTACTGAAGAATCACTGTTTACTGCTACTATTAGCTTTGTGCCGAGTTCTTGTGCTTTGTTTAAATAGTCAATATGTCCTCTGTGAATAATATCAAAACATCCGTTTGTAAAAACTACCTTTTCATTATTATTCAGCCATTCATTTCTAATAATTTCAGCTTGATGTAATGTTAGGATTTTTGATTTATAATTCACTTTTATTACTCTGTTTTTTTGTTAAATTTTATTCCCACAATAAGCATACTGAGCAATCCTGCAATAAAAATCATAATCATTTGTATTGCATGACTTATTGTAGCATAAGTTATTCCTTCGTTTTCGTTTACTCCATAAAGTACAAGTCCTGCTCCTACAAGTTTATGAAATACACCTATTCCGCCAGGTATCGGTAAAATTATAGAAATTGTACCTAAAAACAATACCATCATTCCAGCGTTTATTCCAAGATTTGAGGTAGGCGAATATGTAAAAAAAGTAAAGTATGCAGTTGAAAAGTACATTAACCATATTAGCAACGAATATGATATAAATAATATAGGATTTTTCATTTTAATAATACTTTTTATCCCTTCTGCAAAACCAACAGCAAGATTTCTAAATTTTTTATATACTGTAAGATTTTGTATTTTTTTTCTGAATAAAATAAAAATCAAAGCACAGCAAACCGCAATTGCAATAAGAATAATTTTTATATCCAATCCACTATTGTTGCTTGTTTTTGTTAGGGGAAGTATTGATTTATTAATAAAATCTGTAAGCAAATCAAATTGAAACATAAATATCAACAATGTAATTATTGCTGTTATTATTAAATCAACAACACGTTCTATAAAAACAGTTCCTAATAGCTTTTCAACTGGGATATTATCAGTTTTTGACAATGTGGCACATCTTGTAATTTCTCCAAGGCGAGGAACAAGATAATTTGAAAAATATCCAATAATTACAGCATAAAATGAATTAGATGTTGCAGCTTTGTAACCTATTGGAGAGAGAAGCAAATTCCATCTTATTGCTCTTATAAAATGACTAAATAAACCGCAAATCATTGCTATTGACAACCAAAATAAATTTGTGTTTTTTACATCCAAAATTAATTTATCAAGATTAATATTATTAAAAGCCCATGCAAGCAGTAAAAAGCCTATTGACATAAAAAATATAAATTTTAATATGTTTCTCAGGCTGAATTTCATTTGAATTTGGTAATTAAATCAAAGAGTTATTGCTGTCAACAAATGCAAGGCTTGGTTTGAATGATTTTGCTTCTTCAAAATCTATATGGGCAAATGAAATTACAATTATAATATCGCCCACTTGTGCTTTGCGTGCAGCAGCCCCATTCAAGCAAACAATTTTACTGCCTTTTTTTCCTTTGATAATATAAGTTTCAAGTCTTTCGCCATTGTTGTTGTTTACAATTAGAACCTTTTCTCCTTCTATAAGATTTGCAGCTATCATTAGGTCTTCATCAAGTGTAATACTTCCTACATAGTGCAATTCTGTTTGAGTTACTTTAGCATTATGAATTTTTGATTTTAATATTTCTATCTGCATTTATGCCGCAAATTTAATTTAATATAACAATTTTATTAAATGATAAATATAAAAAAGTAAGTGTATTGAATAGTTTTTGGCTTTAAACAGATACTTTTTAGTATCCAAGAATTTTTAACATGCTTTTAAAGCTTTGTTCTTTGGAGAAAATTCGTGTAGTAATTTGCCCTTCACTATCTTTTTCAATAATTATATGTTTTGGAGCAGGTATCAAGCAGTGTTGAATTCCGCCATAACCACCTACACTTTCCTGATATGCCCCGGTATTAAAAAATCCTAAATACAAAGGTCCGTCATCACTGATTTTTGGTAAATATATAGCATTCACATGTTGTTCGGAGTTATAATAGTCATCACTATCGCATGTAAGTCCGCCAAGTAAAACTCTTTCGTAATTTTTGTCCCATAGATTAATTGGTAACATCAAAAACTTTTTGTTTATAGCCCAAGCATCTGGTAAAGTTGTCATAAAACTGCTATCAATCATATTCCATTTTTCGCGATCGTTTTGTTGTTTTTGATATAAAACCTGATAAATAGCACCTCCACTTTCACCTACAGTAAACGAGCCAAATTCTGTAAAAACATTTGGCTCTTCTATATTATTTTCATTGCAAACTTGTTTTATTTGAGCAATTATTTCTTCAGCCATATACTCATAGTCGTATTCAAACGATAGAGAGTTTTTTATAGGGAAGCCTCCCCCTATATTTAATGAATCTAATGATGGACAATTTTTCTTTAAGTCGCAATATACTTTAAGGCACTTGTGAAGTTCGTTCCAATAGTATGAAGTGTCTGCTATGCCAGTATTAATAAAAAAGTGCAGCATTTTTACTTCAACATTTTCTTTGCCTTTAATCTGATTTTGATAAAAGGGAACTATATCTTTGTACCCAATTCCCAGGCGGCTTGTATAAAATTCAAATTTTGGTTCTTCCTCAGCAGCTATTCTTATACCGATTTTTAGGGGCTTGTTCACCATTTTCATCAATCTCTCAAGTTCACTTTTATTGTCCAAAATCGGATAAGTATTTTCAAATCCATCGTTTATTATTCTTGATAGATTTTCAATATACAAGTCTGTTTTAAATCCATTTGCTATTATAAATTGTTGTTTGTTTATTTTTCCCTCATTATATAGTGTTTCAATTATGTCAACATCAAATGCTGATGATGTTTCAATATGAATGTCATTTTTAAGTGCCTCATCAAGTACAAACTGAAAATGACTGCTTTTTGTACAATAGCAATAATGATACTTTGCTTTATAGTCGCATTTTGCCATAGCAACATTAAACCACATTTTAGCCTTTTTTATATTTTCGGATATTTTGGGTAGATAATGAAATTTTAAAGGTGTGCCATATTGTTTAATTAAATCCATGAGATATATATTATGGAAAATCAAAGAATCATCTTCGATTTGAAACTCTTCTTGTGGAAAATTAAATGTTTGTCGGATTAAATCAATGTATTTATTTTTCATTATCTGATTAACTTACTTTAAGTATTTTTTGCAAATGTAAGTTATTTACATTGTATAAAAATAAATAATCAGGCTGATTTATTTTATTTTTTTATTTATCTTTATTAAACAATAAATTGCATTGTGCTTATAATGAAAATAATTGAATGGATTGGAGTAATATCAGGTATTATTGCTGTATATCTTTTGTATAGAAATTCAATTTATACATGGGTTACAGGCTATATTAATATACTTTGTTTTCTTATTTTATTTTGGCATGAAAAACTCTATGGAGATTTTGCAGTTCAAATAATTTTCCTGATTTTGGGTATTTGGGGTTGGATAAACTGGCATAACAGCAAAGCGAGTTTTCCACAAAAATTAACATTTTTGGGTAATTTACTTGCATTGTTATTTACTTTACTTGTGTGGGATGGAGTTTATATGTATTTTAAAATTTATACTAAATGTACCTATCCTATTGCTGAATCTTTAATACTTTCATTAAGTATAAGTGGTCAAATTTTAACAGCATTGAGGAAACTTGAAAATTGGTATTATTGGATAATAGCAGATATAATTATGTGTATTGTATATTATTATAAAGAACTTTACCCTACATCAATTTATGCAATAATAATAACCTTTATTGGTGTTTTTGGTTTATTAAGATGGAAAAAACTTATGAAAGGAAATTAAAACTATAAAGTTTTTACTTCTGCAATAAGTTTGGTAAGTGTATTTTTTGCATCGCCAAATAGCATAGATGTTTTAGGTTGATAAAATAATTCATTTTCAATACCTGCATAACCTGCTTTCATACTACGTTTCATCACTATTATACTTTTTGCATTTTCTACATCTAAAATAGGCATTCCATATATTGGACTTGAAGGATCTGTTTTGGCAGCAGGATTTACAACATCATTAGCTCCAACAACCAATACAACATCGGTAGTTGCAAACTCAGGGTTAATATTTTCCATTTCAATAAGTTTATCGTAACTTACATTACTCTCTGCGAGTAATACATTCATGTGACCAGGCATTCTTCCAGCAACAGGATGAATTGCATATTTTACGTTTATTCCTTCATTTTCGAGCAATTCTTCAAGTTCGTGACAAACATGTTGAGCCTGTGCAACTGCCAAACCATAACCCGGAACTATTATTACCTTTGAAGCGTATTTTAGCAATATTGCTGTATCGCCTGTATTTATTTCGCGAATTGTTCCACCGGCTGCAGTAGTTGTATTTGCATTATTATTTCCTCCAAAATTACCTATTAATACATTGGTAAGACTTCTGTTCATTGCTTTGCACATTACAACAGTAAGAATAGTGCCTGCGCTACCAACAAGAATTCCACCAACAAGCATTACTTTGTTGTCGTACAAAAAACCTCCCATTGCGGCAGCTACACCTGTAAATGAGTTTAATAATGATATAACTACAGGCATATCGGCGCCACCAATAGGCATAACAAACAGTACTCCATACAGTGCAGAAATAGCCCAAATAGAATAAAAATATAAATCATTTTCTGATGGGCTCCAAAATATCATATATGCTGCCAATCCTAGTATTAATGTAAGTAATCCTATATTAATAACTTGTTGTATTCCTAAAGTTTTATCTCCTAATCTACCACTTAATTTGCCCCAAGCTACAATACTACCGACAAATGAAATACTCCCGATTATTAATCCAAGCATTATTATTATCATTTGACCTTGTGGTAATGCTTCATTCAAATATTTATGTTTTAAATGATTGAACTCAACAGCAGAAATCAACATGGCACAAGCTCCTCCCATACCATTGAAAAGACTTACCATTTCTGGCATTTGAGTCATTTTAACTTTTTTTGCTGAAACTGTTCCAAGTATTGAACCAATTATAAGACCACCAAAAATCCATATATAATTTGATGATTTTATACCTTCATACAGAAATATTGTACCTATTATTGCTATAGCCATTCCAAATGCAGCTACAAGGTTTCCTTTCCTTGCAGTGTTTGGCTTGCTAAGCATTTTTAGCCCTACAATAAATGACAGTGAGCCTATGAGATATATTATTTGTAAAATATGATTATTCATTTTTTCTTTTTAAACATTTCAAGCATTCTGTCTGTAACTACAAATCCGCCAACTACATTAAGTGTTCCTAGTACAACAGCAATAAAACCCAAAATAGTTGCAAGGGTATTTTCAGCTTGCCCCATTATTATTATGGCTCCAATTATTACAACTCCATGAATTGCGTTTGCACCACTCATTAAAGGTGTATGTAATACTGATGGTACTTTTTCTATAAGTTCTATACCTACAAATATCATAAGTAACAGCAAGTATATAATTTCGATATTTGAATTAATAAATTCTAACATATTTTTTTAATCAACTAAAATTTTTCCGTTTTTTACAATTAATGTAGCTTTTGTTATTTCTTCATCCATTTCCCATTTAAATCCATCTTTGTTTGTCAAATGCTCTATGAAAGCAGATATATTTTTTGCATATAGTTCGCTTGCTACCTGAGCTAATTCCCCTGGCAAATTTATTTTTCCAACTATTTTCACACCATATTGCTCTATTGTTTTATCCATTTGTGTAAGTTCGCAATTACCACCTTGTTCAGCAGCCATATCAACAATTACAGATCCCATTTTCATTTGTTTTACTTGTTCTTCTGTTATTAATATAGGTGCTTTTTTGCCAGGTACAAGTGCTGTAGTAATTACTAAATCAGCTTGTGCTAAACTTTTGTTTACTGCTTCTTTTTGTCTTTGTTTATAGTCATCAGAAACTTCTTTTGCATATCCACCGTGACTTTTGCTCTCTTCAAATTTATTTAAAGCTTCGGGAGTAATAATTGTATCTTTTAACTGATTATTTTGTGTAGGTTTATTTTCTTCTACTTGTATAAATTTAGCTCCGAGACTTTCAGCCTGTTCTTTTGTTTCTGGTCTTACGTCGGTTGCCTCTACTACTGCACCAAGTCTTTTTGCTGTTGCAATAGCCTGCAAGCCTGCAACACCTACACCAAAAATAAGCACTTTTGATGGGGTAATTGTACCTGCTGCAGTCATCATCAATGGAAATATTTTTCCTAATTCATTTGCACCTGAAATTACAGCTTTATATCCGCCAAGATTTGCCTGCGAGCTTAGAACGTCCATATTTTGTGCTCTTGATATTCGCGGTATAGCATCCATACTAAAAATTGTCAAACCCTTGTCTGCAAGTTTTTTTATCAAATCATTGTTTGATTTGTGATATAAAAGAGATATCCAAATTTTGTTTTCACCTATTTGGTTTATCAATTCATCAGATGGTGGATTTATACCTATAATAATATCTGAATTATTTAAAACATCAGTATTTGATAATATTTCAGCACCTGAATCTGTATATGCTTGGTCGCTATATGAACTTAATATTCCTGCACCGCTTTCTATGCAAATTTCGTAGCCTCTTGATTTTAAATTTTTAGCTACAGAGGGCGACATTGCTACCCTTTTTTCATTTGTTTTTGTTTCTTTTATTACACCAATTTTCACTTTGTGTTTGGTTTTATTTAAACGAGGTGCAAACCTACATTTATTTTAATATAAAGACAATATGATTGTAATAATGTTTTTCTACAAATAAATTATACCTTTAGCAAGGTAATTAATTTTGAATAACCCTGACGACTTAGAGGAATTTTTTTCCCATTTTTTAATAGGGCAGTATGTACATCTTTTGTAGGGTTTTCTATTCGTGTAAGTTGGTTTAGATTTATTATAAATGATCTGTGAACTCTTATAAACTCGCCTTTTTTTAAATTATTTTCATAAAACGACAAAGTATTTTTCTTCAAAAAACATTCATCTTTTGTGTTAATTTTTACATAATCATCAAAGGCTTCAAAAAAATATATTTCATTATAATATAGAATTTTTATTCCTTGTTTTGTTTTTACAACAACCCTTAAAGTTTCTTCATTACTTATATTTATTTCTCCTAAAATTTCATTAATTTTTTTTGTATTATTTTCATTAAAATTGCTTTTAAAATTTATCATAAATTTATCAAGTGCTTTGTTAAATCGTTCTTTGTCAAAAGGTTTTAGAAGATAATCAATGGCATTGGTTTCAAAAGCTTTCAATGCAAATTCATCAAAGGCAGTTGTAAATATCACCGAAGGTTTTTTATCTACAAGTTCAAGCATTTCCAAACCTGAAATTTTGGGCATTTTAATATCAAGAAAAATTAATTCGGGTTTGAAACTATTTATGGCTTTTATACCTTCAAAACCATCTCCACATTCTGCTAAAATTTCAATTTCATTATAGCTTACTAAAAACTCTTTAATAATTTGTCGGGCTAATGGTTCATCATCAATAATTAATGCTTTAATCATGCTTGTTGAGGTATCTTAATTTGAACTGAAAAAATATTTTCATTGATTGATGTAATTAATAAGTCCATTCGCGAATATAACAGATATAATCTTCTTGAAACTGACGATAATCCAAACCCCGAGCCATTAAGATTTCTTGACGATTCAATATCTATGGGGTTGGTAATTTCAATTATGAGCATATTATTTGTAAAGGCTGTTTTTAATACTATTTCAACATCATTAGTTGTTTCGTAAAGACCGTATTTAATTGAATTTTCAATCAATGGTTGCAATATTAAATGTGGGACTATGCAATTTTCGGTTTTTTGATTGATTATAAAATTTGTTTTTAATCTGTGTCCAAACCTTGTTTTTTCTATATCTAGATATAAGTTTATGTGCTTTATTTCTTCTTCAAGTTTTATAAATGTATTTTCGTTTTTTCGCAATGTCCCTCTGAAAAAATCACTCAATTTTTGTATCATTTTTCTTGCATCTTCTGGTTTTGAGCTTATAAGCGAATTAATAGAATTTAGACTATTAAATAAAAAATGTGGTTGCAATTGTTGAGTAAGTTTTGAAAGTTCAGCTTCTTTTTCTAAAAGCTCGGCTTTTGTATTTCTCGACAAATTTTCGCTTTGATACAAAGCATATTTCCATATCCATACTGCAAGCATTGTAATACCAATAAGTAAAAACGCAAAGACTAATCTTACGGGTATTGTTTTATCAAAATTAAGAATAAATGTACTATCAAGTTTTATAATTCGGCTAATTGCTATTTTTTGTAAAACAATTATTATAACAGCTAATATAATACACCATAAAAGTAATTTCCAAGCAGTTTTTGCCGATGGCTGATAATGGAAAATTATATTAGCACTTGCACTACAAAATAAAAATAATAGAGAATTGCTTATTATACTGTCAAAAAATGAAGCCTGAAATGAATTGCCAAGCTGATTAACAATCAGTGTATGTAAAAAATTTAATAAACAAAAAAGTAATACTACTGCAATCTTTGTTTTAATGTTCCATGATGAAAAAAATAACATTTTATTTTTTAATTACTCGATATTTTTCTGATAATTTCTTTATGTTTTAATTCAAGAATATAATGATAATTTTCTTCCGGGGTTTTTTCTACAATTTGCGAACAAAGCTCAATTCCACTTTGCAATTCGTCTATTTTGGTTATGTATGAAATTGCTCTGAATTTCCAAAATACTTTACAATTACTGTAGTCTAAAAATTCTGACTCCTCATTTAGGGCTGTTTCTATGGTTTTATTGTGTGCCTCATTGTACGAACCAGCATTTATTAATCTTATTTGTTCGTCAAATTGAACAGTGTTACTTTTATTTATAACTTCAAATACAATTTTTACAACATACCAATTCATAATATTTTATTAATTTTTTATGTCAATACCTGCAAAAATGCTTGTTCCTCTTATTATAAGAGTTTTCTTCCCTGATTCTATTGAAGAAATATTAATATTTCTTTTATCTTCTATTCCTCCGAGTATAGCCGTCATTTCTGATTTTACATTCCAGTTTGAAGGAATAATAAGTTGAGTTCCTCCAAATATTTGTGTGATATCTAAAATAGCTTTTTCATCAATATCGGCATTAATCAGATTGATTTCTGTACCACCAAAAACACATACAATTTCTCCACCTTTAAAGTTTTTTGAAATTACATTTTTTTTTACACCTCCAAAAATAGTTGTTGATTCAACAATATCTTCATTTGTATCATTTATGTCATAGTTATAAGCTGAGTTGCACCCGCAGTTCTTAAAACCGCGATATCTATTGTTTTTAATATTACATGTTTTGCGTGGTTTTAGCATAATAATTAATCCGAAAAATATTAGAATTATTGGCCATACTATATTACTTATTGCTAATCCGTTTATAGAGTCTTTGAACAAAAATACCAAACCAACTAAACATAATATCCACCAGCCTCCGCTTTTGAATGAATGACGTGCTCCGGAAACAAGTCCTATTGTTATTAATAAGGTTGGCCATGTAAATAACCATTGAGGGAATTGCACTCCTGTATTTTTTAATAAGAATATAGCTCCTGCAATAATTATAATTAATCCTAATATTATGTTTCCTCCATTTGATTTTCTTAAATTAGAATTTTCGCTTTCATTTGTTTTGTAATCTTCACTTTCAATTTTCATATTTTTTTATTTTTTGGTGCAAAAATAATTTTGAGTTATTAGTTCATACAAGAGTTATTAGGCTAATAGAACCCATAAGTAGGTAAATAAACGAAAATTGTAGGTGAGTTGTTTTTTTTAAATTGAGGTTTCTGATTTATGTGCCTTTACAAAATTTTTCCAACTTTCAAGTTTTTGTTCGTTTAGCACTCTAGGAAACTTTGATTGAGCCCCAAGTTTGGCATATTGCTTAATCCACTCTACAAACAAATGATTTGGCACAAGTTCAACAAAAATATCTCTTAATGCTGATGTACGTTCTACACGATAATCATCATTAAGTATTTTTATATTATTGTCTAAAGTAGTTTTAACCAAATCTGCACTTAATGAACCTCCATCGTATCCTATATACCATTGATGAGCAAAGAAACCATCTTTGTGCGGAATACCGCTAACTGTATATTCAATAAGGTTTACTCCAAGTTCCGAGCTTGTTTTTTCAAGTGCATCGTTCATGTTTTCTACACTAAGGTGTTCGCCACACAGGCTTATAAAATGTTTGGTTCTGCCTACAATTTCAATTTCGCAATTTTTTAATGAAGTAAATCTAATTACATCACCTATTAAATATCGCCATGCACCGGCACAAGTACTAATAAGCAATGCATAATCGGTATTTTGCTCTACTTCTAATAATGTTAAACATTCATGATTTTCAACTATATTTCCATTTTCATCAAAATTTTCAGAATTAAATGGTACAAACTCAAAATAAATTCCGTTTTTAAACAAAAGCCTCATTCCGCTTGAATCTTCATGAGTTTGAAAAGCAATAAAACCTTCTGAAGCCAGGTAAGTTTCAAAATATTTTATAGGACGACCGATAAGTTTTTCTATACTTTTTTTGTAGGGCTTTATTGATACACCGCCATGAACATAAACTTCAAGGTTTGGCCATAGTTCGTGAATATTTGATATTTTGTAATGTTTAAGAATATTTTCAAATAATAACTGAATCCATGCAGGAACTCCAGCAATTCCTCCAACGTCCCATTTTACAGCTTCACGCGTAATTTTTGCAATCTTATTAGGCCAATATTTTTCTCGTTTTATTATGGGGTCGGGTTTGTATATCCGCCTAAGCATAAATGGCACTTTTACTGTAGTAATACCGCTTAGGTCTCCTGAGTGATATATTCCATTAAAATCAAGGTCTGTACTTCCGCCCATCATTAGCCAGTTTTTTACAATATGATCTTTAGGAATATCTGTTTTAGCAATAAACATCATCTGCTTTATACTTCCACGTTGTATGGCTTTAAGCATTTGATCGGTTATTGGTATGTATTTGCTGCTATTATCTGTAGTACCGCTGCTTACTGCAAAAAAATCAACTTTGCCGGGCCATGTAATATTTGGTTCTCCATTGCGGCTTCTTTCCCACCAGGACAATATTTTCATATAATCGCCACTGGGTATTTTTTCTTTAAATGTTTTACAAATATTATCAGATTTTAATATCGCATCAAACCCATAAAATTTACCAAATTCAGTAAACTGTGCTTTTTTGAGTAATTTTTTTAATGTTTTTGTTTGAAATTCATGTCCATTTCTTGCGTTTATTCTTCTGCTGAATTGAAAGTTTTTTGTTTTATCTATTAAATTATTTATAAATAGCATTAAACTTGATGAAGCATTAATTCTTTTGCAATTATAGTCAATAAATCAAATTAATATATTAGTTATTCAATTATTATTTTTTTTACAAAACGGTTATTTCCGTTGTATAATTTTAGAATATGTAATCCCGAAGACATTTCACCACTGTTAATTGTTTTATCTGTTTCTACGTCAGTATTTATCTCGCTTTCGTAAATTTTTTCACCTATTGTATTATAAATTTG
Organism: Bacteroidia bacterium; assembly: GCA_020849295.1. Lineage (GTDB taxonomy): Bacteria > Bacteroidota > Bacteroidia > NS11-12g > UBA9320 > JABWCE01. The sequence goes on along the minus strand of JADLGN010000005.1, from coordinate 63,268 downwards.
AAGTGTGTAATATCCTGAAATTCCGGAAGTAGTTAAAGTAAAGTTGCCATTGCTGGGGTTTGGATATATTAATATTCCATTTTCAGGTTCAGGATAGAAAGGTTCTATACCTTTTTGCAAACTGTCAATAATGAATGAATAATAAATTCTATACCCAAAATCTGAACCGAAATTCTTTAAAACAGTGGTTCCTGTAGCCTTTCTAAACCTTAAATATCCTGCTCCCTGCGATGCATTTGCCCAAAAACTAAGTCCGTCTGTTCCTTCATCTGTAAGCTCGAAAGTATAGCAGCCGGATTTTATATTTTTCAAAGTATCGCGATATACTTTGTTTGCAGTGAGATTTTCTTTTATTAAAATAATGCTGTCGCGTGAGTCTTTTAAAATATATTTGTTTTCATTTGGGTTGTTATTGGTTTTAAACTCTATATAAATTTTATCTTTATATATATCCGGCATTTTAAACTTTGATGTCAAAATATTATTTTCTTCATAATTGTCTTTTACTCCGTTTCGGTTGATAATTTTTACTGAAAACGTATTTTTACCATCACCTCTATAAAAACCGGCATCGAAAATGGGTAGTTGTACGTTATCGGTTTGCAAAAATCCGAGTTTTCCTTTCCATTTGTATTTCATAGTATATCCTCCTGAAATGTTATATTCAATATCAAGACTTGTCATGGTATCTGATGAATTATTTCTTATAACAATTTTGGGTTCTTCACATGAAGGGCTGAATTTTGAAAAAATCTGAGCAGAATTGGGAGATAATATATCATAAACTTCGGCATCATTTGTAAAATTTGTTTTACCATATTGAATCAGGTGCATAGCCATTACATAATTTCCGTTGCCCATTCCTATATTTTCAGAAGGTACTGGAGTAATTCTGTAATCTAAATTTATACTGTCATTGTTTTTATAATTTGTAATATCAAATTCTGTATCTTTTACCCTATCACCCGGGCACCAGCCTTCACGGGCATAGGGCCAAGTGCCGCCTTGTGGAAATACCGGATTATCGGCACAATCCAAAGTTTGCCAAATTTGCCATTCTTTTATCTTTTTATTTCCCGAAAACAGAAAGTGCTTGTTGTTTTTCCATTCGCAGCAATGAGGATATGAACCATCGTTGCTATTATGCCCATGTCCGGTAATTCTGCTTCTGAATTTTATTGATTTTGTGTTGTTTTCTATTTTTACGGATTTTGAATTTAGTTTTTTATCGTTTGATAAATCAGAATAACTGTATGATTTTGCCCCATTGTCCCATATCTGATTTACTTTTAGTATTTCTGCTGGTAATGTTCCTTTTACAAATACAAATTTTAAATCAAGAAGTTCTTGTGTATTTCCTGCTGAAAGTTTTACAGAATCTCTAAGATATGGCAAATAATCAGTAACATCATAAATCCATGTAAAGCCATTTGGTCCCAATGATAGATTTATGCCGTATGGTGTAATATACCGTGCTATTTCTATTTGATTTCCAATACTATCAGTAATAATTGTATATGTTAGATAATCCCATTCTCCGCAAGGATATTTATTATCGTATTTTGAAACTTTAGGATAACATTTGAGAGTATAAAGCATTAATACTTTTCGGTAATTTTCCTTTTTTGAAGGAAATCTGAATACTCCGCTTCTTTTTGTTGAATCTTTATAACTGAAAGTTTGTATTGTGTCTGATTGTGCATTTGTGTTTTTTGAAATAAATGTTAAGAAAAAAATTAGAAGAAAGAAGTATTTTGCCATAAAAAAATATTATAAAATTAATAAAAAACTTAAAAATTATCTGTTCATCAAATCTTCAATCTCTTCAACTTCTAAAGGCATTTTAGATACATCCATCAAATCAATCTGACCATTTTCGGTAATCAATAAATTGTTTTCTAAACGAATGCCGAGATTTTCTTCTCTGATATAAATACCAGGTTCGCATGTGAATAAATTACCGGCTTGCATAGGTTCATATCTCATACCCAAATCATGCACGTCTATTCCAAGAAAATGTGAAGTGCCATGCATAAAATATTTTTTATATGCCGGGTAATCAGGATTTTCATTTTTTATTTCGTCAATAGTAATTAATCCCAAATCAACAAGTTCTTTTTCCATAAGTTCTTTGCCTACTATTTTATGATACTCCATTAGCATAGTGCCTGGTAAAAGTAATTTTGAAGCTCCACGCATTACTCTTAATACAGCATTGTAAACATCTTTTTGGCGTTTGGTAAATTTGCCATTTACAGGAAATGCTCTTGTCATATCAGATGCATAATTTGCATAATCAACTCCACAATCTACAAGAATAATATCACCATCTTTGCACTGCTTGTTGTTTTCTACATAATGAAGCACACATGCACTTGCCCCCGAAGCAACAATAGGGTGAAACGAATGTCCCGTAGCTCGGTTGCTCAGATATTCATGTATTAATTCTGCTTCTATTTCATATTCCCATACGCCAGGTTTTGTAAATTTAAGTATTCTTTCAAATCCTTTTTTTGATATACTAATTGCATTTTTTACCAAATCAATTTCAAATTCTGATTTAATACTTCTAAGTCTTTGCAATTGAGGTCCGCTTCTTTCGTATTGGTGAAGTGGAAAATTATTTTTTATTTGTTTTGCAAAATCGAGTTCGCTGTATGGAGATTTGTAGCTGAAGCGGTCATTTTCATTTAATGACAAATAAATAGTGTTTGCCATATTTACAATCGGTCTTATTTTTTCAATAAAATTATCATTCCACAATATATTACTAATCCCCGAAATTTCTGTTGCATGCTCTTTTGTAAATTTATATCCATCCCAAACAGCAATAGTTTCATTTGTCTGTTTTAAAAATAAAACTTCTTTAAATTCCTCAACAGCACAATCTGGAAAAATTATTAAAAAAGTATCTTCCTGATCAATTCCGCAAAGCCAGTATAAATTAGAGTTTTGCTTAAAATGATGTGAAGCATCGCCATTCCATACATATTCGTAATTACTTGTAAAAATTGCTATACTGTTTGGCTTTAATTGTTTCTTAAATTTTTCTCTGTTTTCAATAAACAGTTTATTATTTATTTGATTGTATTTCATTGTTACTTTCTTTTATTAAGTTATCTTTATTTTTTTTCTCTTTTACAAAAACTTTAAGTATGAAATAATTAAAAATTATTAAACCTAAGCTTAAAAACGCAAACACAAAACCTACAAAATATCCCAAATTAGTTTCACCTTGCCATAGGTTATTTTTCTTTTTGTAATGAAAAATCATATCACTCAGCCAAAACCAGTCTATAATAGTGAATGTAAGGAAAATCAAGCCTGTCCATATAAAAGTATCCCAATATTTTTGTCTTATATACATTATGTTTGATACAAAAAGTAGAATTACAAAAAGTAAAAAATTACCTTTTGTAAGTAGGTTGTGAAATTGATAAAAATTAAGAGAATTTATTTTTGCATCTGTGCCGTTTTTCAAAGCATTTGCCGAAAGATACGATATTACTGCAAGTATTATTATTCCAATAATTGCTAATGAAAAAAAAATCTTATGTGAACTGATATTTTTCAAAACTTTTTTATTTGCAAAAGAAATAATTTTAAATCAATAAAATTTTAAAAAACGATTATATATAAAATATATTTGTTGATAATTAAAAAAAATAATGAAAAGGGCAAATATTTTTCATACAGTTGCTGTATTAGCAGTAGTTATAACAAGTTGTAATAAGAAAATGGAATCAAATAATTCGGGTATCAAAATTTCATACATGGATACAAGCATAGTTCCTGGAGATGATTTTAATGAGTATGCAAATGGGGTTTGGCTAAAAAATAATCCTGTACCGGCTACTGAAAACCGCTGGGGTAGTTTTAATGAAATTGAAGATAAAAATCTTGAAAAACTAAAGGCAATTGTAAATGAAGCATCATCTGATAAAAATGCAGCAAAAGGGACTGACAGACAACTTGTAGGAGATTTTTACCGTACAGCCATAGATAGCACACTTTCAGACAAAAACGGGATAGAACCAATTAAAAAATTACAGAATGATATTTCGTCAATTAAAAATACTGATGATTTGATAAAGGTAATTGCAAAATTTCATAAAAATTCAATAAGGTGCTTTTTTGGATTTTATATCAATTCAGATTTAAAAAACAGTAAGCAAAATATTCAATATATAAGCCAGTCAGGATTTAATCTTCCGGATAAAGATTATTATTTCAAACCCGAATATGAAAAAATAAGAGGTGAATACAACAACCATATTTATAAAATGATGGAACTAGTACATAAATATAATAATGAAATATCTGTAAAATCAGAAACAGTATATAATTTGGAAGCCAAGTTAGCCTCTAAAGCAATGAACTCGCTTGAGCTAAGAAATATAGAAGCACAGTACAATCTTATGACCTATATAGATTTTAAGAAAAAGTACAATAACATTAATTGGGATTTGTACTTTACAGAACTCGGGGCTAAAAAATTTGAAAAAATTGTTGTAGAACAAATTGATTTTTTCAGCGAACTAAATGTTGTAATAAATACCTCTCAGTTAAATAATCTTAAAAGTTATCTTCAATGGCAATTGATTAATTCAACATCAAGTTTTTTGAGCAGTGATTTTGACAAACAGGATTTTCATTTTTTCGAAACAGTATTGAAAGGAACAAAAGAAATGAAGCCGAGATGGAAAAGAGCAATAGACCAAACTGATAACAGCCTTGGAGAACCACTTGGCAAATTGTTTGTTGAAAAATATTTTAATAAAGAAGCAAAATTAAAAATAAACAAACTTGTAGATAATCTTACATCTGTTTATCGTGATAGAATAGAAAATCTAACATGGATGAGCGACAGCACAAAAAAACAAGCTTTGGTAAAACTTGATAAAATAATTAGAAAATTAGGCTATCCGGATAAATGGAAAGATTACAGCAAACTTGAAATTGGAGGTAATTCATATTGTGAAAATGTATTGAAATGCAATGAATTTAAGCATAAGATAATGATAGAAAAAATTGGGAAGGAAGTTGATAGGACTGAGTGGGGAATGACTACTCCAACTGTAAATGCATACTATAATCCTTCAATAAATGAAATAGTTTTTCCTGCCGGTATTATGCAAGCTCCTTTTTTCGACCCTAATGCAGATGATGCTGCCAACTATGGAGGAATTGGTGCAATTATAGGGCACGAACTTACACATGGTTTTGACGACCAGGGATGCCAGTTTGATGGCGAAGGAAATCTCGTAAATTGGTGGACAGAAAAAGACAAACAATTGTTTAAAGAAAAAACCGGATTATTGGTAAAACAATACAATAATTTTGTTGCAATTGACACTTTGAAGGTGAATGGTGAGCTTACACTTGGTGAAAATATTGCTGATTTGGGCGGTTTAACTTTAGCTTATTATGCATACAAAAGATCGTTGAATGAAAAGAAATCTCCAATTATTGACGGACTTACCGGAGAGCAACGATTTTTTATTTCATGGGCACAAGGTTGGAAAAACAATATAAAACCAGAAGCTTTAAAACAAAGACTTGCTACCGATCCACACTCACCAGCCAAATTTAGGATTTTAGGACCAATGAGTAATATGCAGGAATTTTATGATGCATTTAGTGTGAAAGAAAACAATAAAATGTACCTTAAAAATGAAAACAGAAGTGTGATTTGGTAATAATTTAAAAAAAAATAAAATTTGTTGTAACATATTTCTTTAAATGTTTGTCTAAAAGTGAAAAAACAGTTTATTTGAATTTAATTAATAAAAAAATGAAAAAGATAATTTTTACTATTCTTGCGCTACTTACATTCGTAGCATTTTCTAATGCACAAACAGGCAAACCGACTTATTGCGACAGTGTTAAATCTGAAATTAAAACTACTATTAGCGGAACTAAAGTTTATTTTTCTGTAACTTCTTCTGGAAGTATAAGTAGTTATGAGTGGGTATTCGGAGACGGATCTTCAAATTCAAAAGACGCAGCTCCATACCATGTATATGCCAATGCAAGCACTTATACGCCTTGTGTATATTTAATTATTAAAAACCCACGTGATCCAAACAAACCTTGTACTACAAAAGTTTGCAAGCAAATTACTGTTGGCAGCAATTATGATTCTTGTGCTAACTTTAAACCAACAGCTTCAATGCAATTAGGAAGTGATGGACAAACAGCAACTTTCGAAGCATCTGTAAGCAGTAACAATAGCTATACCTACAGTTGGAATTTTGGAGATGGCAGCACAAGTACAGACCGTACAGGAACACATAAATACAAACCAGGAACTTACAAACCATGTGTAACTATTAAAAGTACAAAACCAAAATGTGAAAAGAAAATTTGTTTTGAAATAACTGTTAAAGACAGTAGTAATCCTTGCGACAAATTTAATCCTACAGTAATTTTTGAGGTTGACTCTAATGGATTAGCAACATATAAAGCAATTTGGAGCGGAGGAAATATTACAAGTTGGAATTGGGATTTTGGTGACAATACAACATCTACAAGTGGATACGGTACACATCAGTACAAGCCAGGTTCATACAAACCATGTGTAACAGTAACAACAGTTATAAATAATATAAAATGCACAAAAACTATATGCAAAGAAATTACAGTTAGAGGGATAGACTCATGTGCAGACTTTAATCCAAAATTTGAATATAAAATAGGTGAAAATGGTGTAGTAACTTTCTGGGGAGTTTCAGGCTCTAATCTTACTTACTATTGGTATTTTGGCGATGGCACTTCAGGTTCGGGTGTTCAAACATCACACACATATAAACCAGGGGCATACAAACCTTGTGTTGCTATCAAAAGCACAAAACCAAAATGCCACAAAACAATATGTTTTGAAATAATAATTAAAGAAAAAGATTCATGCCGCGATTTCAATCCTAACTTCGGATATTCAATTGATGGAACTACTGTGAAATTTGAAGCAACTTATGGCGAGCATTTTAGTTTCTTATGGAATTTTGGAAATTTAGGTCAAAGTAGTGACAGACTTGTAAAATTTGACTTTAAAAAACCTGGCACTTATAAAGTTTGTGTAACAATTACTGATAAGAAAACAAAATGTACAAAAACAATTTGCAAGGAAATTATAATTAAAGGTAAAAATACTCAAGACCCATGTAAAGGATTTAATCCAAAAGTGAGTTTTCAGATAGATGGAGCAAAAGTAAAATTTGGAGTTGACGGTGGTAAAGGTTCGCAATATAATTGGAGTTTTGGCGATGGTACAAGCAGTACAAATCGCAACCCCGTTCATGTATATAAAAAATCAGGTAAATACACAGTTTGTGTTACTGTATATGATGCAAAACGCAAGTGCAAAAAAACAATATGCTTTACAATAGAAGTAAATGTACCCGATACAGATCCATGCAAAGATTTTAAACCAGAATTCAACTATTCAATTACAGGAAATAAGGTTGTAGTTGAAGGTTCAAATATTTCAGGAGTTCAATATACATGGTCTTGGGGAGATAAATCTAAAGAAAGTACAGGCAGAGTTTCAGACCACATATATAAAGTTGCAGGCAAATACGTTTTATGTATGACAGCATACGACCCACAAACAGGTTGCAAGAAAACAATATGTAAATATATAGTTGTAGGAAACAGCAGAATGATAGGCGAAGGAGATAATGATACTGATGAAAAAATAGTAGTTTATCCGAATCCTGCAGATACAAAAATTACATTGATTACACTAACTGAAAGTCCAGCAAAAATTGTAGTTAAAGACTTAAACGGAATGGAGCTTATAAGATACGATGCAAATCCCGGCGAAGATAAATCAGTTGATTTACTTATAGAATCATTACCAAAAGGAACATACTATATAAATGTAGAACAAGATGGTAAAACAGAAATAACCAAGTTTTTAAAATAACATAGATAGAATTATAATTTTTAAAAAAGTCCCGGCTCGTTCCGGGATTTTTTTTTATATAAATTTTCAAACTTTTGTGTTTAATTGTTAGTTTAATTATTAAATCAATTCTATAAAATTAATTACAATTATCTTTGTAAATGGTAATGGAAGAAAAAACATATCTATCAAATTCTGAAATAAACTATATAGAAAATTTATACAATCAGTATAAAAATGATAAAAATTCATTAGACTTCGGTTGGCAAAAGTTTTTTGACGGGTTTGAACTTGCTTTGTCTGATGAAAATTATAATAACATTTCAACTTCTGAAATGGAAGATGAAATTAAGGTTTTAAACCTTATAAATTATGGTTATAGAACTAAAGGACATTTATTTACTAAAACAAATCCTGTAAGAGCAAGAAGACCATACAAACCAAATCTCGATTTAGAAAACTTTGGGTTAGAACAGAAAGACCTTAATAAAAAGTTTAAAGCAGGAATAGAACTAGGTTTAGGTTCGGCTAAATTAAGTGATATTATTAGTTTTCTCGAAAAGACCTATTGTAACCATATTGGCGTAGAATATATGTATATTCTCAATCCGGAAAAAAGAAACTGGCTTACTGTAAGTATGGAAAGTGTACAAAATACTCCAAATTTTGATATAAAACAAAAGCGTAGAATTCTTGAAAAACTAAATCAGGCTATGGTTTTTGAAAATTTTTTACATACTAAATATGTTGGTCAAAAAAGATTTTCATTAGAAGGGCTCGAAGGTTTGATTCCTGCTCTTGATACCCTAATTAATCATGGAAGCGAACTAGGAGGCAAGTTGTTTATTATAGGAATGGCTCACAGAGGTAGGTTAAATGTATTAACAAGCATTTTAAATAAAACTTATGAAGAGGTATTCTCAGAATTTGAAGGAAAAGCATATCAGGATGCACTATTTGAAGGTGATGTAAAATACCATCTTGGCTTTACAAGTAAATTTAAAACTTTTGGCAATAAAGAAGTAACAGTATCATTAAGCCCAAATCCTTCACATCTGGAAGCTGTAAATCCTGTAGTGGAAGGAATTGCAAGAGCTGAACTCGATTATAATTATAGTAACAAAAGTGAAGTAATACCTATACTTATACATGGAGATGCTTCAGTTGCAGGGCAAGGTGTAGTGTATGAAACCTTGCAAATGAGTAGCCTCGAAGCATATAATACCGGAGGAACAATACATATAGTTGCAAATAATCAAATAGGTTTTACTACTAATTATCAAGATGGACGTAGTTCTATATATTGTACTGATATAGCAAAAGTAACCAAATGCCCGGTATTTCATGTAAATGCCGATAATCCTGAAGCCATTGTTTATGTAATAAAATTAGCTGTAGAATACAGACAAAGATATCATGAAGATATTTTTATAGATTTGCTCGGATATCGCAAATACGGGCATAATGAAGGTGATGAACCTCGCTTTACCCAACCATTATTATATAAAGCAATAAGTACACATCCCGATACAAGAAATATTTACATAAAACAACTTGAAGATGCAGGCGAAATAGAAGCAAAACTTGCCAAAGAAATGGAAACTGAGTTTAGAAAAATGCTTCAAGAAAAACTTGACACTGTACGAAACCGAATAACACCTGCTAAAACAAATATTCCTATAAAGAAGATAGTATCAGATATTGATATAACCCAAACCGTAACTACTAAAGTTTCTAAAGAAATTTTTGAAAACATTGCACATCAGATATGTGAAATTCCTCAAGAATACAAACCTATTAACAAAATTGTAAAACTATTTGATGATAGAAAGAAAATGATAGAAAATGCCAGATACGACTGGGCAATGGGCGAACTTATGGCTTATGGTACATTACTTAATGAAGGTTTCAATATTAGAATGACGGGACAAGATGTAGAAAGGGGAACTTTTAGTCACAGACATGCCGTAATTAAAAAAGAAGATACCGAGCTTGAGTACATCCCATTGCAACACACAAAAAATGCAAATGGAAAATTTGAAATTTACAATTCGTTACTTTCAGAATATGCTGTTCTTGGTTTTGAGTATGGATATAGTGCTACAAGCATAAATACTCTTACAATTTGGGAAGCACAGTTTGGCGATTTTTCAAATGGAGCACAAATAATTATTGACCAATTTATAAGTAGTGGATATACCAAATGGAAAGCACAAAGCGGTATTACTATGTTTCTTCCTCATGGGTACGAAGGTCAAGGTCCAGAACACTCTTCGGCAAGAATTGAAAGATTTTTACAACTATGTGCAGCAAACAATATGACTGTATTGTATCCAAGCACACCAGCTTCGCTTTTTCATTCATTAAGAATGCAGATTAAATTAGGGAATCGTAAACCTCTAATAATTTTTACTCCAAAATCTTTGCTTAGAAACCCCGAATGTGTTAGCTCTATTGATGATTTTACGGTATCGGGGTATAAAAAAATTATTATGGACGATACAGTAAAACCGTCAAGTATAAAAAAAGTAATACTTTGTAGCGGCAAAATTTATTACGATTTGAATAATTATAAAAAAAGTGAAAATATAACAAATGTATTAATATCAAGACTTGAACAACTTTATCCATTACCAAAAACTGAAATAGAACAGTTAGCTGATATATACAAAAATGCCAAAATTGTATGGGTACAGGAAGAACCTGAAAATATGGGGGCATTGTCATTTTTGTTGCGTAATAAAATTTCTCAAATAAGTAATTATATAAGCAGACCAGAAAGCAGTTCACCGGCTACAGGATTTTATGCATTACATAATATTGAGCAAAAAGAGATTATTGAAAATGCTTTTAAAATAAAATAACTAATATTGTTCTGTAAAAATTTCGATTGGACAATCAATTAGAGTTAACACAGATTTTTTTAACTAACCCAGAATGGAAAAAGGCATGGGATTTAATACATATACAAAATATTTCGGTAAACCTTTGCGGTAAAGCAGGTACCGGCAAATCAACATTTCTTAGAGCAATTGCTAAATTTTCTAATAAAAAAACTGTATATACAGCCCCAACGGGAATAGCTGCTTTAAACATAAGAGGAGTTACATTACATTCATTTTTCGGATTACATTTCGGACCTTTGTTACAAGAAGATTTTAGATTACAAACTCATAAACTAAATAAAGCAAAAGTAAAAATCATAAAAAAAATGGATTTGCTTGTGATAGACGAAATAAGTATGGTAAGAGCAGATATTTTTGATACCATTGATTTTATTTTAAGAAAAACATGTAATAATAACATTCCATTTGGAGGCAAACAAATTCTTATAGTTGGTGATAATTTTCAGCTTGAACCAGTTGTGAAATCAGATGAATGGGAAATTCTTAAGCAATATTATCAAACGCCTTACTACTTTTCTTCAAAGGTTTTTAAGCAAGCAAATATTGAAGTTGTTGAATTAAAAACCATTTACAGACAAAACGAGCAGTATTTTATTAATTTACTCGATAAAATTAGAACTTCATCTGCCAATTTTTATGATATAAATGAGCTTAACAACAGAATTGTGCCAAATTCAGAAATTAATAATTCAGAAAATTTTGAAATAATACTTACAGCTCGAAATGCAGTTGCAAATGCCGAAAACCTTTTGAAACTTGCAAAAATTAAAGAAAAACAGTACGATTTTAAAGCTAAAATTGAAGGTAAATTTAATGAAGTTAATTATCCAACTGATGAATTATTAAGTCTGAAAAAGGATGCTCAGATTATTTTGATAAGAAATGATATTAATAAAAAATGGGTGAATGGAACACTCGGTAAAGTAATTGAAATATTTGATGACGAAATTTCAATTCAACTCGAAAATGGGAAAGAAATTACTGTTTCACGCCAAACTTGGGAGCAAATACAATACGACTTTGACCCAAAAACCAAAAAAATAACTGAAAACATAATTGGAACATTTGTTCAATTTCCTATAAGGCTGGCTTGGGCTATTACAATTCACAAAAGTCAAGGTCTTACATTTAATAAAGTAATACTAAACCTTGAAGGTGGAGCATTTGCAGCCGGTCAACTTTATGTGGCACTAAGCAGGTGCAAAACTTATGATGGATTAAAATTACTTACAGCAATAAAGCTTTCTGATATAAAAGTTCATCCTGAGGTAATGAAATTTGCAGGTTTGGGCAAATATATTGATGAATAACTTTTTTATAACTATTTAACAATTTGAATTAAAATTGCAGAACTATGAGGAAGGTAATAGTTTCATTGATTTTACTGTTTGCAGTTGTAAAAATGCAAGCACAAAATCAAGGTAAATTTTCAGGAAATTTTCAAAGTTCGTTTAACATATTTGTTGTTGACTCAAATATAGGAGTTACAGAAAGCACATCGCCACAGTATGCTACCCAAAAAACAAGTGCAGAAGCATTTTTATTTATGAATTACACTAATTATGGATTTAATATCTCTGCCAGATATGATTTATTCAATAATTCAAACTTATTAAATCCCGGTGGTTCATACACAGGAGAAGGATTGGGATTTTGGCAAATCACCAAAGAAATTGATAAACTTAGTCTTACTGCAGGTTACTTTTATGAGCAGTTTGGGTCAGGCATAGTTTTCAGAGCTTATGAAGACAGACTAATTGGTATAGATTACGCAGTTCAGGGAATTAGTGCAAAATATAAAATCAATGACAATTTTATTATAAAAGGATTTACTGGAAGACAAAAAGGTTTTCAAGCAAACAGGTTTGGTTTTGCCAATCAAATTATAAAAGGAGTGAATGCCGAAGGGCAAAGAAGTGTTAAAAATACTCATTTTTCAGGAGGAGTTTCATTTGTAAACCGCACTCTTGACAATGAAAGTATGGCTAAAATAGCATCGGAGATAAATTCTATGCCTGATATTTATAAAAGATTTAATCCAAAATATAATGTTTATGCTTACAATACATATTTAAATACTACAATAAAAAACTTTAATATAAACCTTGAATATGTTGGCAAAACAAAGGAAGCAGTAAGGAATCAAATAAGTGCAGAACTCGAAAATAAAAGCGGTAAAGTAATTCAAGCTAATATAGGATATTCAAAATCAAAACTTGGGAAAAAACGAAAAGGAGGTATCGGTATAAACTATCAGTACAGATATATTGACAATTACAGTTTTTTTATTTCACCAAATGTAAAAACGCTAGAGGGGCTCTTAGGTTTTGTCCCATCCCTTACACAACAAAGTACTTATCGTTTGCTTGCAAGGTATATGGCACAAGCAATAAATACAGGCGAAAAGGGACATCAGGCAGATATTAATATTACATTGGATAAAAATAATTCAATTTTGATAAATTTAGCCGACATAAAAGAACTTAATAGTAGTAGACTATTTAGAGAATATTATATTGATTACAGTATAAAAATTGATAAAAATTTAAGAGTAAAAGCAGGAGTTCAAACTTTGATATACAATCAGGCAATTTATCAAGGAAAACCAGGGCATGCCAATGTAAAAACTATAACTCCTTTTGCCGAAATTAATTATAAATTGAATAAAAAATACTCGTTACGAAGTGAGATACAATATCTTAATACAAAACAAGATTATGGTAGTTTTGCAAATGTCCTTTTAGAATTAAATGTATCTCCACATTACTCTTTTTCTGTTTCTGATATGATTAATGTAAAACCAAACAGATATGAAGACAACCCTGTGCCAAACAAGATACTTCATTATTATTCGTTTTTTGGCAAATACAATATTAATACTACTTCATTTACTCTTGCGTACATAAAACAAGTAGAAGGTGTGAACTGCTCAGGAGGTGTGTGCAGACTCGAGCCTGCATTTAGTGGAGTAAGATTTACAATAACAAGCAATTTTTAAAAAAATAATTTTTAAAATATGAGATTTAAATTACTTATAATTACTGTATTAATAATTACAATCAATGTTTATTCACAAAATAATCAAAGGATTGATTCATTGAAAAAAATTCTAAAAACTGTAGAAGAACAAAAGAAAGAAGCAGAAAAGCAAATTTCGAATATTAATTCAAAAATTGCAGAGTTGCAGCCAAAAATATATCTTACCAAAGGTGGTTTTGCAGCTTTAAACTTTAATCAAATGAGTTTTACAAACTGGGCTGCAGGCGGAATAAATGCCATTTCTGCAACTGCACTTGGAAATATTTACTTAAACTATAATAAAGGGAAAGTTAGTTGGAATAACAACCTCGATATTGCTTATGGTATGATAAAAAACAACTCACAAGATATGAGGAAAAATGAAGACAAAATAGATTTTCTTACAAAATTTGGTCATACTTCACCTGTAAAGAATATTAATTATGCAATTCTTGGTAATTTTAAAAGTCAGTTTGCTCCATCATACACCTATGATGTTAATAATGTGAAAAGCCCCATGATATCTACATTTATGGCTCCTGCTTTTGTACTTGCATCGCTTGGTATAGATTACAAACCATTAAAATATCTCTCTGTTTACTTTTCGCCGGCTACTGGTAAATTTACAGTTGTATCCATTAATAACAACACTATAAAAAAAGCCTTTGCAGTTGATACACTTAAATCATCAAGAAAAGAATTTGGAGCATTGTTGAACATATTGTTTCAAAAAGATATTTATAAAAATACCAATTTGCTTTCACGTCTTTCATTGTTCAATAATTACACAGACCAAAATACACCAAACAGAAAAAACATTGATGTGAACCTCGAAGTAATGATTAATGCAAAACTGAATAAATACATTACTGCAAGTATTTTTATTAACACAATTTATGATAATGATATTATGATTAAATTCGATAAAAACGATCAAAGCAAAGTAGGACCGAGATTGCAGTTTAAAGAAGTTTTCGGGATTGGTTTATCAGTAAATCTATTTAAAAACAAAAAATAAAAAATGTATAAAGATTCAATATTATTTGATTTAATTAATCATGAATTACTCAGGCAACAAAATGGGATAGAACTAATAGCTTCCGAAAATTTTGTATCAAAAGAAGTTTTAGAAGCAATGGGAAGCGTACTTACAAATAAATATGCTGAAGGATTACCCAAAAAAAGGTATTATGGCGGCTGCGAAGTTGTTGATGAAGTAGAATTGCTGGCTATTGACCGTGTGAAAGAACTGTTTGGAGCAGTATGGGCAAATGTACAACCACACTCTGGTTCGCAGGCAAATGCAGCAGTAATGTTAGCTTGCCTCAATCCTGGCGATAATATTTTAGGTTTTGATCTTTCGCATGGCGGACATTTAACTCATGGAAGTTCAGTTAATTTTTCAGGTAAATTATACAATGCAAATTTTTATGGCGTAGAAAGAGAAACCGGAACTATAGACTGGGATAAAGTAGAAATTAAAGCAAAAGAAGTAAAACCAAAACTGATTATATGTGGAGCATCATCATATAGCCGCGACTGGAATTATAAAAAATTAAGAGAAATAGCAGACGAGATCGGAGCAGTACTTTTGGCTGATATTTCGCACCCATCTGGTTTAATTGCAAAAAAACTATTAAATAACCCATTCCCACATTGTCATGTAGTAACAAGTACTACTCATAAAACTCTTAGAGGACCCAGAGGAGGAATAATTTTAACAGGAAGTGAATTTAAAAATCCGATGGGATTGAAAGATGCAAAAGGCGAAATTCGTACAATGTCGTCAGTACTTGATAGTGCAGTATTTCCGGGTACTCAAGGAGGACCTTTGGAGCATGTAATTGCTGCAAAAGCTGTTGCATTTGGCGAGGCATTAAATGATGAGTTTAAAAAATACGCCCAAAATATTATTGAAAATGCAAAAACTATGGCTGAGGCATTTATAGCTAAGGGCTATAAAATAATAAGCGGAGGAACAGATAATCACATGATGCTTATAGACCTGAGAGCTAAAGACGAAAATCTTACAGGAAAAACCGCAGAAGATACTCTTGTAAAATGTCATATTACAATTAATAAAAATACTGTTCCGTTTGAAACCCGCAGCCCTTTTGTTACAAGTGGTATGCGAATTGGTACTCCTGCAATTACAACAAGAGGATTAAAAAAAGAAAACATGTATGAAATTGTAGAGTTGATTGATTATGCTCTTGTAAACCGTGAAAATGACACAAAATTAAATCAGGTATCTGCAAAGGTTTATGATTTAATGAAGAAATTTCCTCTTTATATGTAAAAAAATAAAAAATGAATAAAACCCTATTTATAAGGTTTTTTTCTGATTTAAAAATCATATTTATACTTTACATTTTTGTAACAGTATTTTTTACTTTTAAAAATACTTCAAATTCTGAAGGCAAAATTTTTTCAGGAGAAAAAAAATATAGTTATTTCAACAACTATATTATTTTCAAAAACTCATATTTTCATCTGCTTCAAAACAAAAATTTGTACTCTTTATATCCCGAAAAACAATGGGATTTGTATAAATATAGTCCATCATTTTCGGCGGCAATGGTATTATTGGCATACCTGCCGGATACAATCGGAGTTTTAATCTGGAATTTGATAAACTGCCTTATTTTATTTTTTGCTTTAAGGTATTTTATAAAAGGTCCGCCGCATATTGTATTTATGCTTTGGCTTGTTTTAAATGAATTTTCAACATCAGTACTCAACTCACAAAGCAATGCAGCAATAGCCGGTTTAGTTCTTTTTGCATTTACTATGTTTGAAAAAGAAAAATTGCATTGGGCAGCATTGTGTATAGTTTGTACCTTTTATATAAAAATTTTCGGAATACTTGCTGTTCTGTTATTTGTGTTTTATCCTCAGAAATTGAAATTTTTAAAATGGTGTATAATTTGGGGCTGTGTTTTAAGTTTGCTTCCTCTTATTTTTACATCATTTTCAAATCTTTTTGAGCAATATAAAAACTGGTTGACTCTTTTGTCAAACGACCATCAAGGAAACTACGGTTATAGTTTTATGGGAGTATTACACTCTTGGTTTGGTTTAAATTCAGGTAAAGATTTATTAGTATTATTAGGATTGATTTTGCTCTTTGTTCCTTTATTATTTATTAAAAAAATAAATACCTTGGAATATAGAATAAATTGGCTTGCTTCATTACTTATTTGGCTTGTAATTTTTAATCATAAAGCAGAGTCACCTACATTTATAATAGCTTTTTGCGGTATAGCAATTTGGTATTTTTCATCTGTAAAAAATTTTTTTCAAACAGCACTTTTAACCTTAGCCATTTTATTTACAAGTCTCGCCCCTACTGATATTTTCCCTGTTCAAATTCGAAAAGAAATTTTTGAACCTTATTCAGTTAAAGCTGTACCTTGTATTTTAATTTGGATTTATTTAATATTTTCTATGATTAAAATTGGACTGAAAAAAACAACAAGTAACATAGAAACCTGAGAAATTAAAATTAAAAGTTTGAAACTCAATAAATAAATATATTTTAAAACCCTTGTTTTTTCTAACATATTAAATTTACATTTGCATAAGGGCTGGCAGAATTGAAAAATTTAATACAATTAAATTACCGACTTTACCAACTTGTATCTGATGTCAGGCTTTTTTCAACCTTCGGGTGATCCTCTCGTCAATGACGAGACGACGTAAGAAGACAGATGTACATAAAAGTCAAAACTTGCTTTATAAGGATTTTTTTCATCCTCAGCCCTTTTTTCTTTTTCAGATACTCATTTCATATACTTTTTTGGTAGCTTCAGTTAATTTGTAATCATCGTTTATTACAATACCACTTACCCAAACAATATTATTTTCTGACTCTACAACCCAAGTTTTGTTTTTTTGAAGTTTTGACAGTTTTTTATCTATAAAAATATCGCTTATTTTCTTTGTGCCTTTCATACCAAGAGGTTTTATTTTATCACCTATTTGCCATTTTCTAATTGTAAGAGGAAATTTCAGTTTTTTAAAATCTACCTTCACTTTTTCATTATTATTAATAATAGTTGTATTACCTGAAATTTTAAAAAGCCATTGATGATGTATGGTTTTAAGATAAGTCATTTTTGCCGAAACTACATATTCGGGATTTTCTTGAGTACTTATTAGATGCACAATTAATTCATTGCGGTCTTTTAAAACAATATGAGTTGCAGAATAAAACGATTTGCCTGATATTCCTTCTAATGAACGGAACATTTCAGCACATACTGCAGCATTAAAACCAAATTCTGATACTATTGAATAAAGAACAAATTGAGGTTGAGGACATTTTAGTAATTCCGGTATATTTATTAGAAAATTTTCGTTTGATTTTTTAATTATTTTCTTTCGTATCTTATCCAAATAATAGTTTACAAATTTGTTGGTATGAGAAAAAACAACTGCGTTTTGATACATAGTATCTTCAAATGAATGGTTAAGTTTATAAAATTCTGGAATAACATTTTTTCTTATGTTGTTTCTGAAATATTTATCGTCAGTATTGCTGCTGTCTTCTCTGAAATCAAATTTATAATAATTAGAAATCTGCTTTAGTTCGTAACGTGTAAGACAAAGTAAAGGTCTTACAATATTTCCTGCAATGGGATGAATGCCTTCAAGCCCTTTAAAACCTGTTCCTCTTACAAGATTAATTAGCATTGTTTCCGCATTATCAGATTTGTGATGTGCAGTTACAATCTTAGTAAAACCGTGCTCAATACATAAATTTTGAAACCAGTTATATCTTAAATTTCTAGCTGCCATTTGTACAGATAAACTATTTGAAACTGCATAAAACAAAGTGTTAAATTTAATAACCATAATTTCAATTTTTCTTTCATTGCAAAAATTTCTTATAAATTCTTCGTCTCCTTCACTTTCTTCTCCCCTTAGGTCAAAATTGCAATGAGCAACAGTTACATTATATTTATTATCATACAAGAAATTCAATAAAAACATTGAATCAAAACCTCCACTTACTGCTAAAAGAAATCTTTCATCTTTTGTCAATAACGAATTTGATTTAATAAAATCTGTAAGCTTTAATAACAAATCAGCCATTTAGATTAATTGAAATTTTAAAGTTATAACCAAATTTCAAAATTATTACTTTTGCAATATGTTACAAATATCTTATCTAAGAGAAAATACCACAGAAGCAGTAGAAAGACTTGCAATTAAAAATTTCAATGCAAGTGAAGCAATCAAGCAAATTTTATCTATTGATGACAATCGTCGGGAAATACAACTCGAACTTGATAATTTATTTGCCGAAAGTAACCGTATATCGAAAACAATAGGTGACTTATACAGAGAAGGTAAAAAAAGTGAAGCAGATGAACTGAAACAGAAAACTGTCAATATTAAAGATAAGTCGCAGGAAACAGAAAAAAAATTAAAAGAAATAGAAGAAGAATTAAAAAACAAACTTGTGTTGTTGCCAAATACACCATCTTTTATGGTTCCTAAAGGAAAAACAGCAGAAGATAATGAAATAGTATTTGAGAGCAGCAATGAAATAGTACTAAATTCTGATTGCATTCCTCACTGGGATTTAGCAAAAAAATACGATTTAATAGATTTTGAACTTGGTGTAAAAATTACAGGAGCCGGATTTCCTGTTTACAAAGGTAAAGGTGCAAGATTGCAACGCGGGCTTATAAATTTTTTTATTGACGAAGCTCTTAAAATAGGATATAATGAAATTCAACCACCAATTTTGATAAATGAAGATTCAGGATTTGGAACAGGGCAATTGCCGGATAAAGAGGGGCAGATGTATCATTCTGCTATTGATAATTTTTATCTGATACCTACGGCTGAAGTCCCTATAACAAATATTTACAGAGATGTAATTCTTAAAGAAGAAGATTTACCGATAAAAAATGTGGGATATACGCCTTGTTTCAGACGTGAAGCAGGAAGTTATGGCAAAGATGTTCGTGGCTTAAATCGTCTTCATCAATTTGACAAAGTAGAAATAGTACAGCTTAGCCATCCTGACCACTCTTATCAGGTTCTTGAAGAAATGCAACAATATGTTCAAAGTCTATTGATAAAACTTGGCTTAAAATATCGAGTTCTTAGACTATGCGGGGGCGACATGAGTTTTGCAAGTGCATTAACTTATGATATGGAAGTGTATAGTGCTGCTCAGCAAAAATGGCTTGAGGTAAGTTCGGTTTCTAATTTTGAAACTTTTCAAAGCAACAGATTAAAATTAAGGTATAAGGAAAAATCAGGGAAAACTCGGCTTGCTCATACATTAAATGGCAGCGCTCTTGCATTGCCAAGAATAGTGGCAGCTTTGCTTGAAAATAATCAAACCCCGTCAGGTATAAAAATCCCCGAAGTTCTTATACCATATCTTGGGTTCGAAATAATTGATTAAAAATTATTTTCAATCAGATTAAGATTCATTCTAAATCCGAGTTGAATATTTGTAAAATCACTGTATTTGTTATGTATTTCACTTTTTATATTTCTCACGAGAAATCTTAAATCAAAATACATATTATGATAAACCATATAAGAAGCATTAATAAAAAATATTGTATAGTTTGTTTTTATTCCATCATTAATTTTTATCCCATTATCTTTTGGGCGATTATCATAAGTTCTTAAAATATTACCACCATAATTTATTTTTGATTTATTACTGCTGTCAAGCCCTTTTATTATATAAATCAAACCTGATTCAACATAAAATTTGTAAGCAGGTTGGTATTTAATTATAAAAATTGCTTCTTTAAAATTTGCACCCAACGGATGAGCTAAAGGCTGATTGTAGTTTATATAATTTTGGCTTTTTTTGAAATGCATGTACATATATGGTCTTACAATATTGTACTCAGCTTGCAAGTCAAGATATTTAATATTAAAAGCATTTATGTATTTCAAACCTGTTTGAATTCCAAATTTGTTTACCCACGATTTTTTAAGTTTTACCATCTCGTCTTTTATAAACTCATCTAATACAAATTGGCCATAAAATGAAAAACGTTTTTTAATATTCCATTTCCAATCAGTACCTACTATTACATTGTCGCTACTGTTTAGGTTATGTTCTACAGCTCTGTAAAAAATAACAGGATTTAAGTAATTTATATCAAAATATCCATTTTTTATAGAATCACTGCGGTCATATAATACTGACTCAAAAAATCCAATACTTAAATTATTTAACACTTTATAATTGAGGTAATGATTTACAAAATATTTAGGTGAAACTCCTTTTCCGTTTGAAGTTTTAAAATTGTATTCGTTTAATTGGGCGTACAGATTTTGATAATTAAACTTCCAAATTTTAGTATTTATTTTTAAGAACAGATATGGATTGCTAAAGTCAGACAATATAAGACTTCTGTACCCATTACCTATAAAATTTCGGTCTTGTCCGAACTGCATTCCTATATGTTTTGAAGGCGAAAAAGTAAAATAGCCTCTGGCAAGAAAAAAATCATAAGCAGTTTTATTTTGTGTTTCTTTATAGAAACCATAGCCGGGAATTACACTTGAGTTTTCTATAATTTCGCTATAATAGGATGGAAATTTTATTTGATTTTCAGTGATAAATGAGTAAAAACCTATTTTTTTGTCAATTTTTCCTCTTACTTCAAGACCACGTGTATTTTGAAAAGAAATTTCATTAAAATTATTACCTTCAATACCTGATGAAAAACCAAAAACCGGATTAATTACAAATACAAAATCTTTTTTATTTATTGAGAATAATGCAGAAGCATGCCTGTAATATGTATTTTTTATGCTGAATTTACTATTCTCATTTATTGTGTCAAAGCCATTAAGTTCTATATTGTCATTTTTAATATACTTGCTTATATTTTTTTCGGTATTTATAATGTAATTTTTATCTTTATTTTTAAGTAAATTGCTAAAATCAGATCTTGATATTGGTTTAAGAGAAGTACTTATATTACTTGAAATCCCGGATATATCAATTCTGTCAGTATAATAATTTGTAAAACTATTAATGGGTAAATAAGTATTTTGAGCATTAGTTTCTAATACAAATAATATAAGCAAAACAGTAATAAAATATAATTTTGACATACAAAGCAAATATACTCTAAGTAAAATGATTGATTATAAAAAATAAAACTAAATTGCAAACTGGATCATGCAAGAAATAAAAAACAAAATAGACACTCTTACTGCCGAACTTAAAGAACACAATTATAGATATTATGTACTTGCAGAACCTGTAATAAGCGACCGCGAATTTGATTTTTTGCTTAAAGAACTTGAAAAATTAGAAATTCAATTTCCTGAATATGCACATAGTGATTCTCCCGTAAAGGTTGTGGGGGGAGCTATTACCAAAAATTTTATAAATAAAAAACATATACGTCCAATGCTTTCACTTGCTAATACTTATACAGAGCAAGATTTAAGAGATTTTGATGAAAGAGTTAAAAAACTTGCTGGTATTAGTCCTCAATATGTATGCGAATTGAAATTTGACGGATTTGCAATAGGACTAACTTATAAAAAAGGAAAACTAACACAAGCCCTCACCAGAGGTGATGGAATTTCTGGAGATGATGTAACTGAAAATGTAAAAACAATTAGAACTATACCCCATGTATTACAAGGCAATTATCCTGATGAATTTGAAATAAGGGGAGAAATATTTATGCATCGTAAAGCATTTGAAAGAATGAATGAGGAAAGAGTAAAAAAAGGCGAAATTCCTTTTGCAAATCCGAGAAACTCTGCGGCAGGTACTATAAAAATGCAGGAAAGTACAGAAGTTGCAAAACGCCCATTAGATTGTTTCTTATATAATTTTATTGGTGATGAAAAACTTTTCAGTTCACATTATCAAAGCCTACAAGCTGCTAAATCGTGGGGTTTGCAAATAAATGATGCTACTAAAATTTGTGAAAATATTGATGAAGTATTAGTTTTTATAAAATATTGGGATAGTGAAAGGAAAAATCTAACTTTTGAAACAGATGGAGTTGTGGTAAAAGTAAATAGCTACCAACTTCAACACGAAATTGGGTTTACTGCAAAAAATCCACGTTGGGCTATTGCATATAAGTTTGAAACAGAAAGAGCAGAAACTAAACTTTTGTCTGTTGACTTTCAGGTAGGTCGCACAGGTGCAGTTACCCCGGTGGCAAATCTTGAGCCTGTATTGATACTTGGAACAACTGTAAAAAGAGCTTCATTGCATAATAATGATATTATTGAACAACTTGATGTGAGAATAGGCGATACTGTATATGTAGAAAAAGGAGGAGAAATAATTCCAAAAATAGTTGGAGTTGACTTGAGCAAAAGACCAATTTTTTCACAAAAATTAGATTTTATAAAAGTTTGTCCGGAGTGTGGTGCTACTCTTGTAAAACAAGAAGATGAGGCAGCCCATTATTGTTCAGATGAAGACAATTGTCCTCCTCAGATAAAGGGAAAATTATTGCATTTTGTATCTCGCAAAGCAATGAATATTGATAGTATAGGCGAAGAAACAATAGAAATGCTTTGGGAAAAAGGCTTGCTAAATGATATTTCTGATTTTTATAAGATAAAATATGAAGATATTCTTGGCTTATCAAAAAAAACAGTTAATGAAATAAGTGGTGAAGTTAGATTTATAAGTTTAAAAGAAAAATCAGCTCATAATATTATTTCAGGCATTGAAAATTCAAAAAATACATCATTTGAAAAAGTTCTTTATGGACTTGGAATTAGATATATTGGAGAAACAGTTTCAAAAAAACTCGCCTCACATTTTAAGAATATTGAAAAAATAATTTCTGCCGAATATGATGATTTGACAAGTGTTGATGAAATTGGCGAAAGTATAGCTAATAGTGTAATTGCTTGGTTTAAGAATGAAAAACATTTAAAAATAATAGAAAGCTTAAAATCTAATGGATTGAATTTTGAAATAAATGAGGGAGATAAAATTGTTGGCGAAAATAAGCTAAATGGAAAATCTTTCGTAGTAAGTGGAGTTTTCAGTAAGTTCAGCAGAGACGGGATAAAAGAAACTATTGAAAAATTTGGCGGAAAAAACTCAGGTAGTATTTCATCAAAAACAGATTATGTTTTAGCAGGAGAAAATATGGGACCTGCCAAACTTGAAAAAGCCCAAAAGCTTGGGATTAAAATAATTTCGGAAGAAGATTTTTTAAAGATGATATAAAAAAGAAAATATGACTACAGACTATAATGAAGCATATTTTTGCAATATCAAATGAAGTTTAAAATTGTATCAGACTTTATACCTACCGGCGACCAACCAGAGGCTATAAAACAACTTACTGAAGGAATTAATCAGGGTATTGAAAGTCAAACTTTGCTTGGCGTTACAGGATCTGGCAAAACTTTTACAATTGCCAATGTAATTGAAAAAGTACAAAAACCCACTTTGATTATAAGCCATAATAAAACTCTTGTAGCTCAACTTTATTCTGAGTTTAAAAATTTTTTTCCTGACAATTCAGTTCAGTTTTTTGTTTCATATTATGATTACTACCAACCCGAAGCTTTCCTGCCGGTAACTAACACTTATATTGAAAAAGATTTAAGTATTAATGATGAAATTGAAAAATTAAGACTTAGAACAACATCTGCTTTACTCTCCGGCAGACGCGATATTATTGTGGTTTCATCAGTTTCTTGCATATATGGCGCAGGCAATCCAAATGAATATGAAAATAGTATAATTAAACTTAGCAAAGGTCAAAAAATTGCGAGAAATACATTGCTTTTTACATTGGTTGAAAGTCTTTATAGTCGTACAACTGCTGAATTTAAACGAGGAACATTCAGAGTAAATGGCGATAATGTAGATATTTTTATCCCATACGAAGATTATGCTTTCAGAATTGTTTTTTTTGGAAACGAAATAGAAGAAATGTGTTCAATAAATCCAGTTTCGGGAGAAACGATAGAAATTTTTGAAAATATATCTATTTATCCTGCCAATATTTATGTAACAAATCGCGAAACACTGAACAAATCAATTAGGAAAATTCAAGACGATTTGGTATATCAAATTGATTATTTCAAATCTCAAGGACGACATCTTGAAGCTAAACGAATAGAAGAACGCACCAATTTTGATTTAGAAATGATTAGAGAAATGGGGTATTGTAGCGGTATTGAAAACTACAGCCGCTATCTTGATAATAGAAAGCAAGGGCAAAGACCATTTTGTTTATTAGATTATTTCCCAAAAGATTTTTTAATAATAATAGATGAAAGTCATGTAATGTTACCTCAACTAAGAGCAATGTACGGTGGAGACAGAAGCCGTAAACAAAATCTTGTTGATTACGGATTCAGGCTTCCGGCAGCACTTGATAATCGCCCTTTGAAATTTGACGAATTCGAAAGTTTGCAAAATCAGGTAATTTACGTTAGTGCCACTCCTGCTGATTATGAAATAGCAAAAAGTGAAGGTATAATTGTAGAACAACTAATTAGACCAACTGGTCTTTTAGATCCTGAAATTGAAATAAGACCTTGTACAAATCAAGTTGATGACCTGCTTGATGAAATAGATAAAAGAGTAAATATGGGTGACAGAGTACTTGTAACTACCTTAACCAAGCGAATGGCAGAAGAACTTGACAAATACTTAAGAAATATTAATATCAACTCTACTTATATACACAGCGAAGTGAAAACACTTGATAGAGTAGAAATTCTAAAAAACTTAAGGCTCGGAAATGTAGATGTTCTTGTAGGGGTAAACCTACTTAGAGAAGGACTTGATTTGCCTGAAGTGTCGCTGGTAGCAATACTTGATGCAGATAAAGAAGGATTTTTGCGAAGCACAAAAAGCCTTACTCAAACCATAGGCAGGGCAGCCCGCAATGCAAGAGGGAAAGTGATAATGTATGCTAATAAAATAACTGAAAGTATGCAAAAAACAATTGACGAAACTAATAGACGCCGTGCAAAACAAATTGAATTTAATATAAAACACGGTATAACACCAAAAACTATAATTAAAAATATTGATGATATGATTGACACTGAAAGTAACCTATTAAAATCTACATCAGTTTTGCCAAATTCATATATAGAAAATGAAAATAAAACCATAGCTGCAGACCCTGTAATTCAATATCTCGGAGAAAATGAAATTATTAAACTAATAAATGAAACAAAAAACAAAATGAACAAAGCTGCCAAAAATCTTGATTTTATTGATGCAGCTAACTTCAGAGATGAAATAATTGAACTTGAAAAACTGCTAAATAATAAAAAATCGAAATAATTTTTTTAGAATAATTTATAGCTTAAATTAAAATAATAAACTGAAATTTTTTTATTTTACTGAACAACATCTAACTCGATTTTATAATCTTTTGGATTGATAATTTCATTAATTTTTCTATATGGTATTACATTACCCATGTAAATTTGTTTTTTATTTACAACCAAAGGTTTGTCACTTTGTGAAATTTGTTTTATGGTATTATCATCAATAATAATTTCAGCAATTACCTGCCCAGCCCAAATACAATTACCACCTTCAGGGCAACGAGAATCCTCTGTTATTTTAATAAATTTTATTTTTACCGGAGTACTGTCTTTGTGAGTGTAAAAATAGCCAGACTGACCTATGCCAAGAGTCCCTTTACCTTCGTAAAATTTAAGTACGGGCTGCGCTGGGTCTTCTTTGCAACCTGATACAATCAAAAAGATATTTATAATAAACAAAAATCTGTATAACATAATATTTTATTTCAAAGTTAATCTTATTAATTATTACAAACGCAGTTTTTAACATAAAAATTATTAATATTATTTTTGAATACTCAAAAAATCATAATCATTAGTTTGAATTACTCGAAAATTAATAAATACAGTGCTTTATCTGTCATTTTTACTTCAAGAATAGCATTATTATATTTTTTTTTAATAATTAACTTTAGTTTATTTTCACAAAGTAACTTCAAATTTTATACTGCTGATAGTTTGCCGGATTTTATTTCATTACCTACAACTGTAAATAATATAAAAAATGGTGAAATACAATGTTCTAAAATTATAGCCAGATTATTGAGTAAAGGATATGTGTCTTCGGGTGTTGATACAATTTTTCAAAGAAACGACACTATTTTTTTTAGCATTTATTATGGGAAGAGATGTACTTGGGGAAATGTAAATTTGAAAAATCTGCCAGAAAATTTAATCAGTAAATTTGGGTTTCATAGCACAGTAAGTGGAGTAATTAACCTTAGTGAAATCCAAAAAAGTATGAATTTAACGATAGATTATTTTGAAAACAAAGGATACCCATTTGCATATTTTTATTGGGATTCGCTAAAAATTGAAAATGACACTATACATGGAAATCTTTTTTTTGAAAAAAATTTCTATATAACCTTTGATACTGTTGCAATATATGGCGATAAGGTGCTTACAAAAAATTTTATTTACAACTACACGGGCATAAAACCCGGTGAGCCATTTTCCGAAAATTTGTTCCGTCAAATTAATAAGCGATTTGAAAAATTACCTTATGCAACCTTGCAAAAATCTCCTCAAGTGTATTTTGTAGAACGAAAAGCCGTTATATTATTAGTTCTTAAAAAAAAATCGGTAAACAGACTTGACGGAATTGCAGGATTTGCCCCATCAACCGACAATGGCAACAGCAATAAAATGTTGCTTACAGGAGAATTTCATATTGATTTAAAAAATATTAAAGGAAGCGGAATTGCTTTTAAATCAGACTGGCAAAGTTTTAAACAAAGAAGTCAGAATTTCACACTTGGTTTTAGTTTACCTTACATATTAAACAAACCTATTGGTAGCGGTTTTAATATAGATTTATTAAAATATGATACTTTATATACCGAAGCAAAATTTGCAGTAAATTTCAATTATATTTTTTCGGGCAATGACCAACTTAGTTTTTTTTACGAAAAGCAATCAACAAACCTTTTAAATGCTGATACATCACATATAAGAAATACAGGTAAAATTGGAAATTTTACGCCAATGAGAAATTATTCGTATGGAGTTTTTTTAAGTAAAAATACACTCAGCAGTATTTTGAATCCTCAAAAAGGATTTGCTACTTTATTAAAAATATCTTTTAGTAAAAGAAGCATTATTAAAGATAACAATATTAATAATGTAAAATTTTATAACCCAAAGACATCATCTTTCTACACTATATATGACTCAATAAAGCTCAGGACTTTTCAATTAAAATTCCAATATGAATTTATTAAAGTATTTCCAATAATAAAAAATACTCTAATTTATACAGAAATAAAGGGGAGTGGTATTGTAAGTCCTGATGTTTACTACAATGAACTATATAGATTTGGAGGATTTTCAACATTAAAGGGATTTAATGAACAATCACTTTTTGCAAGTACTTATTCAATTATTAATTTAGAAATACGTTATTTGCTGTCAGAAAATTCATTTGTAAGAATGTTTGGAAATGCAGCATATTATCAGGATAAGAGTAATAGGCAAAATAAAATTGCCGAAGATATTCCGATAGGATATGGCTTAGGAATTAACCTTGAAACAGGAGCAGGAATTGTAAATTTATCGGTAGCACAAGGAAAATCAAAATATAACCCTGCCGAATTTCGCAATACAAAAATACATATTGGGCTAATAAATTATTTTTAAATGAAAAACGTTTGTTTGATAATAACAATAATTTTTGGCTTAAATACTTTTGCTGATACTACAAGCATTGGAGTTCAACTAACCGATACAACAATAATTGATACTGCAAAACAGTCAAATATTCAAAATACAATAGTTGATAGTACACCAAAAGAAATTGAAAGACAAACAAACAATTTTTTGCTAAGAACACAAAATACCGAACTTTGGGTATTTATTGTATGTTGTATTACGTTTTTACTTGCCGGTATAAACAGAAGAATAAATGAAAAAAAGCATGACCAAACCATACTTGGTTTTTTAAATTTTAATCCAATAAGCCAGTCAGTAAACCGTTCATTTTTTGAATTCAATATTCATCAGTTAATCGGGCTAATTGTACATAATTTGGTGCTGTCTTTTTGGTGTTTTTATTTTTTAAAAGGTACAAGTTTTCAGATAATTCCGAGTAACTTACTTTATTTTGTATTATTGTTTTTTGCAGTTTCATTAGTATATATTAGCAAATTTTTCTTTCAGTATTTAGCTCTTAATGTACTTCAACTAAGCGAACTTGCAGTGCTTATAGTAAAAAGCATAATAAGTATTGGATATTTTACTGCACTTATTACCCTTCCGCTTTTTATGATTATATATTATGTACAAAATCCTGTTTGGCAACATAATTTAGAACAAGTAGTTTTTGCAATACTCGGAATTTATCTCTTATTTCGGTCATTTAAAATATTTCAACTTTTTTTACAATTTTTCGGTATATCATTTTTTTATAATATTCTTTATTTTTGCGGACTTGAAATTATACCATTATTAGTATTGATAAAACTGATGATGAATTTGTTTTAAAAGTCAATTATGGAAGAAAAGTTACTTAAGGTTAAAAGCATTTTGATTTCTCAGCCAAATCCGGGAGATAAAAAAACAGTATATCACAATTTGGCCGAAAAATTACACCTTAAGCTCGATTTTCGTCCGTTTATTGAAGTTGAGCCTATATCTGGCAAAGAACTTAGAAAAAACAAAGTAAATATTCTTGACCACTCTGCAGTAATTTTCAATGCCCGTAATGCAGTTGATAATTTTTTCAGAGTTGTTGAGGAATTGAAAATTGACCTTCCTGCAACTATGAAATATTTCTGTATAAATGAAACTATTTCACTTTACATACAGAAATATACTGTATTACGCAAAAGAAAAGTGTTTTATGGAAGAGGTACAGAAAAAGAATTTCTTGCAGAAATTAAAAAACATCATACTGAAAATTTTCTTTTCCCATGTTCAGATATAAGAAAAAACACAATCCCTGAATTTTTAAACGAACATAATATTGTTTATAAAGAAGCAATGTTTTACAAAACTATTACATCAGACTTAAGTGATTTGGCAAATGTTTTTTATGATGTAATTGTGTTTTTTAGCCCGGCAGATATTAAATCATTATTTGAAAATTTCCCTGAATTTAAGCAAAATAATACGCGAATTGCAGGTTTTGGAGCTACAACAGATGAGGCAATTAGAGATGCCGGACTTGTAAACAATATCCCCGCCCCGGCTCCAGAATCGCCAAGCATGGTTACTGCTCTTGAAAAATACATTATCAAGGCAAATAAGAATTAAGTTTGCAGTGATACATCCATTTTAGGTTTTCATAATCAGTTGTAAAATACAAAAAATCATTTCCCCCGGTTTTTAGTTTATATCGTTTCCATAAATCTTCAGCTTTTTCAAAAAAATTTCTTGAAGTAATATTAGCCATAGAGATTTTATTTGCCCTTAAATATTTTTTAATCAAATCAGGTTTATAAAGTTGCTTGGAAATAATTTCAAATTTTTTTCCCTGAAAATTTTCAACTAAAGAGTCTGAAATATACAAATTGCTTTTATCTGAAATTAAATTTAGTTGTAATCTTCTTGCATAATTAATTGCAAGACTGGCTTTTGAGATTGACTTGCATGGGTCATATAAGTATTTTCCATCATTATTATATGTTGGCATACATAAATCTTCACTTTCTGAAAATTCGTATATATTATCATCTTCAATATTTATGGCTGTTATTTTATGGTTTTTTATTATTTTTTTTGAACAACAAATCAATATTTCTTTTATTTCGCCATAAAGAGCAATAACATATATTTTACAGATTTGAGGAACTTTTCTTATTAAATATGATATATCAGCTATTGGCGATACTTTTATCCATAATTCATCTGATTTTTTTAACAATATATTAATATTATTCAATACATCGGGCTTGCAGTCCTCAAGCCTGAAAGCTTTGTTAAAAGTTGTTCTTCGGTCTGGGTCGGCATATATAATATCAGTTTTTTCAATATTATCAATATATTCTATACCATCAGTAAGCAGTCTTTTTACGTTTTTAATTTCAAAAAGTTCTAAATTATATTTAGCTAAAGAATTTACTTCTTCATCTATATCGCAAGAAATTATTTGATTTGCATTTTTAGAAAAAGCCCAATCGTCAACCCCAAGGCCGCCAGTAATATTAATTATATTTTTATTTGCAGTATTTATTATTTTCGATTTGGCAATAGCAACCATTTCTGAAGTACATTGTTCAAATCCTTTTTTATTTAAAGCGGCTTTAACGTTATAATGTTCAGGCAATTTTTTTTTTGCCTTTTGATATAATGAAATTAAACTTGCAACACTTTTTAAATCAATATCTTTATTTTTTTTTGCATCAAATGCAAGCATTTTTGCATCATCATTTATATGTAATCCAATAAATTTACTTATTTCATCGTTACGTAATAAGTTAATTATTGTGTTATTTTGCATTTCGAAAAACTATGAGGTATAAAAATATATTAATTTTAGCAGTTTTAGTATTAATTATTGGTTTGGCTTCTTGCAAATCGGGCGGTGGTGTATTCAGAAAAGACAAATGCCCGGGTTTGAGTATGTAATTTTGATTTTCTAAAAATAATTAAAGCTAATATTCTGTACTAAGTTTTCAGACAAACTTTTTGAAACCGGACAAGTTAATGCTGCTGTTTCGATAATTTTTTTCTGTTTAGAGCTAAAATTTTTATCTTCTATTTTAAAATTAATAATAATTTCACTGATTCTTCTTGGGTTGCTTTCCATTATTTTATGTACTTCAGCATCAATTTTACCAAGTTTAATATTGTGAGTATTTGCTGCAATACCAATTAGTGTTATCATACAATTGCCAAGTGCAGTAGAAACTAAATCAGTTGGCGAAAATGCTTCGCCCTTTCCATGATTGTCAATAGGAGCATCGGTAGTAATTTTATTGCCAGAGTTTAAATGTTTTGATATAACTCTTAAATTACCGCAATATGAAATTTCTGAAATTTTTGTCATAATTGTAAAATTGTTTTATAAAATTCAAAATTAGTATTAATTTTACATTTGCTCATGAATAGTTACAGAGTATATTTAGTAATTTTTGTATTGTTAAGTAATTTTGTTTACTCACAAAAAAGTATGCTATCTAATTATGGTGGAGTTATTTATAAGTTTTCGGGAATAGGTATAGCATTGCAAAAAAAACTTGAAACAGATAAAAACTTTGGCAAACAATATGATATAGAATTTGCAGGGTATAAACATCCCAAAGAAATTAAAACTTTTAATTCTGAAATAGCAAATTCAACACCTTTTGTATTTGGTAAATTAAATAAGGTAGCAATTTTAAAAGCTAAATATTCTATTTCAAAAAATATATCTGAATTTACTGATGATCAAAGAATAGGAATTGATATTTTAATAGGAGGTGGTATAGCTTTTGGAATTTTAAAGCCAGTATATATTAATCAAGTTTATCCTGATGGGCATGGATTTGAAATAATTGTATCTGAAAAATACAATCCTGAAAAGCATAAAGATATTTCATCAATATCAGGATATAGTGACTTTAGGACAGGCTTGAATGAAACAACTTACAAAACCGGAATTACAGCAACATTAGGAATAGGTTTTACTTGGGGATATTTTGATAATTACCCTAAACGCTTAGAAACAGGATATTTTATAGAGTATTTTCCAAAAGGATTGCCAATAATGGCATTTGTTAAAAACAATCCAATTCAAAACGGTGTTTTCATAAAAATGCTCTTTGGTAAAAGAATATTTAACAATTAGTAAATTCTTTATTGCCGAATAAATCTTATAAAAATATATTTGCATTTTTAAAATGAAAGAGGATACTCTTACAACAATACAAACAAAACGCACAAAACCAGACTGGCTTAAAATAAAATTGCCAACAGGGGAGAACTATGCAGCAGTAAAAAGAGTAGTTCATGATAATAAATTGCACACAATATGTGAAGATGGAAGTTGTCCAAATATGGGTGAATGTTGGGGTTTGGGCACGGCTACTTTAATGATTTTAGGCAATATTTGCACAAGATCGTGTTCGTTTTGTAATGTATTGACCGGCAAACCAACAGAATATGACCTCGGCGAACCACAAAGAGTAGCTGAAGCAGTAAAAATTATGAACCTTAAACATTGTGTAATAACTTCGGTAAATCGCGATGAGTTGAATGATAAAGGAAGCTTTGTGTGGGCAGAAACAATTAGACTTATAAAACTTTTAAACCCTGATACAACAATTGAAGTTTTAATTCCGGATTTTAAAGCAGATTGGAATGCCCTAGAAACTGTATTAAAACAAAAACCTCAAGTTGTTTCTCATAATATGGAAACAGTTAAACGTCTATATAAAGACATAAGACCACAAGCTAAATATGAAAGGAGTCTTGAACAAATAAAAAAAATCAAAGACTTCGGAATGAGAACTAAAAGTGGAATAATGGTAGGTCTTGGAGAAACAGATGAGGAAGTTTTTGAAATAATGAAAGACCTCGTGAATGCTGAATGTGATGTAATGACTATAGGGCAATATTTAAGACCAACATTTAATCACGCTAAAGTTGTAGAATATGTAACACCCGAAAAGTTTAATCAATATAAGGAATATGGATTATCGCTCGGGTTTAAAATTGTAGAATCTGGTCCGATGGTTAGATCATCATACCATGCAGAAAAACATGTATTTTAAAAAATAAAAAGAAAAATATAATATGAAAAAAACAATATACTTTTTTGTAGGATTTGCCGCAAGTGTTGTAGCTGTTTTATTTTTAACACATATCAATAAGACATACTACAGTCCGGCTCATAATTTAATGAATAATAAACTATTTGCCAAAATAGCTGGTTTTGAAATGTTGTACAAAATGAAAGCCAACCAAATAACAGGTAAAATTGATATATCTGATGTAATGGAAGTGAAAAATCAATTAAATAACAACAAGTTGTTTAAAAAAGGATTTCCATTAATTTGGCAAGAATCAGGTCCTGATAATATTGGCGGACGTTGTCGCACAATACTTATTGACAGAAACAACCCAAACACATTGTATGCAGCAGGTGTTTCAGGAGGTATATTTAAATCAATAAATGCAGGCGGTTCGTGGAATGCATTAGATGATGCTATGACAACTTTGGCTTTCCAAAGTTCATGTCAAACAATAGATGGTACAATTTATTTTGGCTCGGGTGAAAATACCGGTTCGTTTGGGGGTGAAGGTCAATATGAAGGTTCTGCATTTCCGGGTGAGGGAATTTTTAAATCAACTGACGGAAAAACTTTTACTCAGCTAAATTCAAGTAAATCTTTTACACAAGTTAATTCAATGGCATCAGACCCAAGTAAAAATATTGTTTATGCAGGAACAAACTCAGGGTTGAAATATTCAGATGACGGAGGTACAAACTGGAAAAATTTAATGACTGGTTCATGTCGTGATGTAAAAGTTGATGCCAATGGAAATGTAATTGCCTATATAGGAAATAAAATTTATCGTTCAACCACACCAACAGTTTCAGGAAGTTATACTGCTTCTACAGGAATTGCATTAAGTTTTAACAGATTAGTAATTGCAATTTCGCCCCAAGACATAAATTATGTATATGTACTTGCATCGCAAAGTAATAATTTTGGAGGTTTATATCAATCTACTGATGGTGGAGTAATATTTAAACAAATTGTTCCCGGAGGTAGCCCAATTTTCAATCCATTAAATGTTGGAGCAGGCGGACAAGGAGACTATGACCTTTGTATTACAGTTCACCCGCGAAACAAAAACAGGGTATTTATGGGTGGAGTTTCTTATGCTGAATGGAGTGAAGTGAAAGGACCCCTCGAAATATATAGTGGACTTCATGCAGATTTACACTGGTTTACTTATGATACTGTTTCAAATCCTATAAGAATGTACGTTGGATGTGATGGTGGAATTTACAGAAATACCAATACTGATTTTACCCAGTTTGCAGCTTATAACTTAGGCTTTAATGTTACTCAGTTTTATGCTGTAGCAGCAAGCAAAGATGGAAACATTATTGGCGGTACACAGGATAATGGAACACAACATATTTCAAAAACAACTTCAGATAAATTGCGTTCAAATTCAATATTTGGCGGTGATGGCTTTAGATGTGAAATATCAGAAAATAATTCCTCAAATTTTATAGTTGAATCTTATTATGGCAATATTGGTCGTTCTCAAAATAAAGGTTCTTCATTTGGCTCACTTTTAGACAACAGAGTACCGAGATATAAAATGGAAAGCGGAACAGGAAAATTGGTTTCTGACACCAAAGGCTCTTATATTCTTGCACCATTTAATACACCAATTAAATTATCTGAAGTAGATTCATTTACAAGACTTTTTGTAGGTGCAGACCAATGTATGTGGATGGTAGAAAACGTATTTAATTTTTCAAAAAATCCTACTTGGTTTAAAATTAGCTCGTTCAGTAATGCATTTGTTAGCGAAGTATCAAATGATGGAAAATATTTATTTGCAGGTAAAAACGGTCAACTTGTAAGAATTAAAATACCATTAGATAGCAACGGTAAATTGTATTATTTAGATACTATGAAAAACCTTGACCCGGCTATAGTATATCCCGGTTGTGTTACTGATAATATTACAGGCAATTTCAATGGTAGATTTATTACCGGAATAGGCGTTGACAGAAATGATGCAAACCGTGTTTTGGTAACATTAGGCAATTATGGCAACTCAAGTTATATTTACTTTAGTGAAAATGCACTTTCTGCTGTACCTACATGGGTTAGCGTTCAGGGAAATTTACCTAAAATGCCGGTTTATGATGCTGAGTTTATTTACGATAACAATAATATGGTAGTAATAGGTACTGAGTTTGGTATTTGGGGAACTGAAAATATTAAAGGTTCTTCAGTTTCATGGGTTGAGCAAAACACAGGATTGTCAAGCAGTAAACCATTTCCAAGAGTTGGAACTTTCGAACTTCGTCAGGTTGAAAATAAACCCGGAGATATAGGTTCTGTAATTGTAGCTGCCACACATGGAAGAGGTATTTGGGAAACACATACCTTATTTACAGGAATTAAAAATTTTGATGGATCAATAAAAGTAAATATTAATGCATTTCCTAATCCGGCTACAGAAAACACTACAGTGCAGTTTAGCATAAATCAGAAAGATAATTTGAATTTAAAAGTAGTAAGTTTAAGTGGTAAAATTGTGTATGAGCAAACTTTGAACAACCAATTACCCGGATTGAAAAAAATAAAAATTAATACTTCTGATTTTTCATCTGGTAACTACATAATTTATATATCAGGCTCAAAACAAAAAGGCTCAACAAAAATTATAGTTCAGAAATAGAAAATATCTAAATAAATATTTTCAAGTAATTATTTATATAATATTAAGCCATATTAACTTTTTTTAAGTTTAATGCTTAGAAACACAGTTTCTATAGCTAATTATTTACAATAATTTGTGTAAGGTATTATCAGTAAAAATCAGCTAAATTATTAAATGAAAATTTATTTTGATTAGTTAGATGATTTGTAAAATTTTTTTCAGAACGAAATAAAATAAAATTTACATTGTGATCCGCAAGGGATTCGAACCCCTGACCCACAGATTAGAAATCTGTTGCTCTATCCAACTGAGCTAGCGGACCAAATCGGCAATGAATAATAAATAATCATTATTCATATTTCAAAAAACTTTTTTTTAAAAGTCGGGGTGGCAGGATTCGAACCTACGACCTCCTGCTCCCAAAGCAGGCGCGATACCGGGCTACGCTACACCCCGAAAAATTTTAGTAAGAAAATTTTTCTTATCAAATATTTATACTATAATCAGTAAAATTAACTGAGCGGTGAGGGAGGGATTCGAACCCTCGGTACAGTTTCCCGTACGGCAGTTTAGCAAACTGCTACTTTCGGCCACTCAGTCACCTCACCAAAAATTATAGTTAGTTTAAAAAAAAAAGAACTTTTACTCTCAAAAATCGAGCCGCAAATATAAAGTTTTTTTAATCTCATTTCTAAAAATAAATTTGAATGTAAAATTTTTCTACAATTATTTTTTTGTAAATAATATTTACTAATCTTGCTACACAAATATAGAGATTGAAATGACTCTTAAAACAACACTATTTCAGGTAATAGATATAAAAACATACACATCTACCGAATGGCTGGCAGATAATAAAAAGAAATTCCGCTCAGTTTTTGAGGAGTCAGAATGTTCATATATATATTGTGAATTATCTTTTTATAATTTGAATTTTAAAGAAAATGATTGGAATCTTAATCTGCGTTTGGTATGTGTTGATAATGAAAATATGATTGTTTGTGACCTTAATTGTGATAGGTTGATTTCAAGTGATGAAAATATTATATATGTAAGAGAAGGATGGGGAACAAAAACTATAGGAACATTTTGGAAAAGCGGAAACTATAAATGGCAGGCATTTATTAATGATAAATTAGAATTAGAAAAACCTTTTTATATCCAAAATTTTGGTATTCATACACATATTTCACAAGCGTATTTCAAACCTGTAAGTATTAAATTTTATGAGGGTCCTGATGCAAATATAAAAGTTAACGATAGAAAATATTACTCGGTTTTCAATGTAAACCATACAAGATATATTTGGGTTGAACTTAATGCCAAAAATCTTGTAAAAAACGCAAAATACTGGACCTGCGAACTGATATTTAATTTTAGAACAAGCAGCAATTTACTAAAAGGTTCTATATCAAAATTATTTTTTGTATATGAACAAGATGAAGATTTTTCGGTTACTGTAGGGTGGGGAAGTGATAAGATAGGGACATGGGCAAAAGAAGAGTATTATGTTGATGTACTTTTTATGGATAATTTGATTTTAAGCAAAGAATTTGGTGTAGGAGATGATTACGAAGAATCAACCCCTGAAGATTACACAGTAGCGTCTGATTTTATTGATGGTGATTTTGTAAAAGAACTTGAAGATGCCGAATTTGGAAATATAACTTCTGAAGATGAAAGCGATGAAGGTAAAATTCATACAACAGACGAAACAGTTGAAGTTGTAATGAAAGAACTTGAAGGACTAATTGGGCTTTCAGAAATAAAAAATAAAATTAAAGAATACAGTCATTATCTCTCATTTATAGCATTGCGAAAAAATAAAGGACTAAAAGAGAAAGAAGTTATAAATCTTAATGCGATATTTAAAGGCAATCCGGGTACAGGAAAAACCACAGTAGCACGCAAACTCGGTAAAATATATCACAGCTTGGGTTTATTGTCAAAAGGACATGTATATGAGGTTGACAGAAGTGATTTGGTAGCAGAATTTATAGGTCAAACAGCACCTAAAACCAAAGCAGCATTAAAAAAAGCAAAAGGTGGAATTTTATTTATTGACGAGGCATATTCATTGGCAAGAAAAGATGACGATGCTAAAGATTTTGGCAAAGAAGCAATTGAAATGTTGCTTAAAGAATTATCAGACAATGATGATATAGCTATAATTTGTGCAGGATACCCGGCAGAAATGGATAATTTTCTCGAATCAAATCCGGGATTAAAATCGAGATTTAATATGTTTTATGATTTTCCCGATTATGTACCACAAGAATTGCTACAAATTGCACACTATGCAAGCGAAAAGAGAGGAATAAAACTTAATCAACAATCTAGCGATTTATTGTATAAAAAACTTGTAGAAGCTTACAGAGACAGAGATAAATTTTTTGGAAATGCCAGACTTGTTAACAGCCTGATAGATGAATGTAAAATGAATTTGGGACTAAGAGTAATGAATACTCAATTTCCCGAAAAACTTACACCTGATGAACTATCGCTTATTTTACCCGAAGATATTGAAAAATTATCATTTAAGAAAAAACCTTTAGCTGCCGATATACCAATTGATGAAGAATTACTTAAAGAATCAGTAAGTAAAATTAAACGGATGATTGGGCTTGAAACAGTAAAAGAAGATATTGACGAACTAATAAAACTTGTAAGATTTTACAATGAAACAGGCAGAGATGTACGCCAGTCATTTTCACTGCATACAGTTTTTACAGGGAATCCGGGAACAGGTAAAACAACAGTTGCAAGAATTTTAGCACAAATATATAAAGCACTTGGAATTTTAGAACGCGGACATTTGATAGAATGCGACCGTCAATCATTAGTTGGTGGATATGTAGGGCAAACAGCAATTAAAACTGCCGAAATTATTGACAGGGCAATGGGCGGTGTTTTATTTATTGACGAAGCATATTCGCTTACAGAAGGCGGACAAAGTGATTATGGAAAAGAAGCAATAGAAATTTTACTGAAAAGAATGGAAGACAGAAGAGGAGATTTTATTGTTATTGCAGCCGGATATACAGAGAATATGAAGAGATTTATTGAATCTAATCCGGGGTTGAAATCAAGATTTGATCGTACATTCCATTTTGAAGATTTTAATACTGACGAGTTATTTGAAATTTCAAAAAATCAACTTGCCGAAAATAACCTTACTGCCGACAGCAATGCACAAAAAGAATTAATTAATATTTTATCAGAAATGTATAAAAGCAGAGATAAATATTTTGGAAACGGCAGAGCTATTAGAAAATTTATTGAAGAAATAGTTAGACATCAGCATTTAAGAATGTCAGAAATACCTGCAGATAAGCGTACCCCCGAAATTATTTCTGTACTTACAGTTGAAGATTTGAAAAATATTAATCTTAAAGAAATAATTCAAAAAACACAAAATACAGGCATTGGCTTCAGGCAAAAATCATAATTGAATTTTTGTAGATTAAAAATCGTTTTTGACAAAATAAAATAGAAACCTTATTTTCGCGGACTTTTATAAAAATTAAATAGAATACAACATGAGTTCAATAGTATATTTAGTTCCATTGTTAGGAATTGTAGGATTAATTGTAATGGCAGTTCAGTCTGTTTGGGTTTCAAAACAAAATGCAGGTGATGAAAAAATGCAGGAATTAGCAAACTATATTGCCAAAGGAGCATTTGCATTTTTAAAAGCAGAATGGAAAATTTTATCATATTTTGTAGTATTTGCAGCCATTTTACTTGCTTGGAGCGGTACAGTAGAGGAAGTAAATGGACAGCCGATACATAGCCATCCAACAATTGCAGTTTCTTTTATTATTGGTGCATTTTTCTCAGCACTTGCAGGATATATAGGTATGAGAATAGCTACAAAGGCAAATGTAAGAACTACACAAGCTGCTCGTACAAGCCTTTCAAAAGCTCTAAAAGTTTCTTTCAGAGGAGGTACAGTTATGGGACTTGGTGTTGCAGGTCTTGCCGTTTGTGGTCTTGGAGGATTATTTATCTTGTTTTACAATTTGTTTGTTCCATCAGGAGCAGAAATGACAGGAACGGAAATTAGAAAAGTAATAGAGGTACTTACAGGTTTTTCTCTTGGAGCAGAGTCAATAGCACTTTTTGCAAGAGTTGGTGGTGGAATATATACAAAAGCAGCAGACGTTGGGGCTGATCTTGTTGGTAAAGTTGAAGCAGGAATTCCAGAAGACGATGTAAGAAACCCTGCAACTATTGCAGACAATGTTGGCGACAATGTAGGCGATGTAGCCGGTATGGGTGCTGACTTATTTGGTTCTTATGTAGCAACAATACTTGCAACTATGGTACTCGGACAAGAGATTGATGCATCTGATGATAATTTTGGAGGTCTTTCTCCAATATTATTACCTATGGTTATTGCAGGTTTTGGAATTATTTTTTCAATCATTGGAACATTGTTCGTAAGAATTAAAAATGAAAATTCAAGTGTTCAAAAAGCATTAAATATTGGAAATTGGGGCTCAATTGTTTTAACAGCAATAGCATCATATTTTATTGTTAATTCATTATTACCTGCTGAATTAGAACATAGAGGAACAGCATTTACATCAATAAACGTATTTTATTCAATTATTTTAGGTTTGGTAGTAGGAACTCTAATGAGTATAATTACCGAATACTATACAGCAATGGGAAAACGCCCGGTGAATAGTATTGTTAAACAATCAGGAACCGGTCATGCAACAAATATAATAGGAGGACTTGCTATTGGTATGGAAAGTACAATGTTGCCGGTTATAGTTTTAGGAGCAGGTATAATGGGAAGTTATGCTCTTGCCGGACTTTACGGAGTAGCTATTGCAGCAGCAGGTATGATGGCAACTACAGCAATGCAACTTGCTATTGATGCTTTTGGTCCGATAGCAGACAATGCAGGTGGTATTGCAGAAATGAGTCAATTGCCAGAAGAAGTTCGTCATCGTACTGATAATCTTGATGCGGTAGGTAATACTACGGCTGCCACAGGCAAAGGTTTTGCAATAGCCTCTGCAGCTCTCACTTCACTTGCACTTTTTGCCGCATTTGTAGGAGTGGCAGGTATTGATAGTATTGATATATTCAAAGCAAATGTACTTGCAGGTTTATTTGTTGGTGGTATGATACCATTTATATTTTCATCACTTGCTATTTCGGCAGTTGGAAGAGCTGCTATGGATATGGTAAATGAAGTAAGACGTCAGTTTAGAGAAATTCCGGGTATTATGGAATACAAAGCTAAACCTGAATATGAAAAATGTGTAGCTATTTCTACAAAAGCATCTATTAGAGAAATGATTGCTCCGGGAGCAATTGCTTTAATTACACCTGTGATAATCGGATTTGTTTTTGGACCTGAAGTTTTGGGCGGTATGCTTGCTGGAGTTACAGTTTCTGGAGTATTAATGGGACTTTTTCAAAGTAATGCTGGTGGTGCTTGGGATAATGCCAAAAAATCATTTGAAAAGGGTGTAGAAATTAATGGTGTAAAACATTTTAAAAAGTCTGAACCACACAAAGCATCAGTAACAGGAGATACAGTTGGTGACCCATTTAAAGACACTTCTGGCCCGTCAATGAATATTCTTATAAAATTAATGAGTATTGTATCATTAATTATTGCTCCTTACATTTCAGGAATAGGAAGTTCAAATAATAGCGACTGCAATACAAAACAAGAATGTACATTACATTCTGACTGTAATGAGCATGATGTTTGCGAAGAAAAGAGTAACTGCGATAAATCTCATGGAGATTCTGCAATGTGTTCAGGAAAAGAGCATGGAGATAAAAAATGTTGTAAAGAAAAATCTCAAAGCAATGGAAAATGTGATATTGAAAAATGCTCTAATATGACTAAAGAAGAATGTGCAGCAATGTGCGATAAAAACGGATGTACTCCCGAACAGAAGGCAGAATGTATGAAGATGTATGATAAAGACGGGAAGTATATTGGTCCACAGAAGTAAAAATATATAATGCAAATTGTTTATAAATTCAGAGTTAATTTTGAGGAGCACGAAGATGTTGTGCGAATTGTAGAAATTGATTCTACATCAAGTTTTGCCGATTTACACACTATCATTCAGCAGTCAGTTGGGTTTGATGCAAGCAAACAGTATGAATTTTATTTGTCAGACGAATCATGGCGAGTAAACGATAAAGTATGCAGTAGCGATGTTGATAATAAAGAACCAGGGAAAACTATCCTAAACAGATTTATTAACGACCCAAATCAAAAATTTATATATATTTTTGACCCTGAACTTCACTGGATTTTTTATATAGAACTTGTAAAAATTCAAAAAGGTGAATTATCAAAAAAATATCCTCTTATTTCAAGAAAAGATGGTGAAGCACCTAAACAATACAAACTAAAAGGAAAAGAACCTGGAGCAACAGCCAAAAACGAATATGATAAAATGGCTGAAATGCTTATCGCAAGCAGAATGCTTGAAAATA
Source organism: Bacteroidia bacterium (assembly GCA_020849295.1). Lineage (GTDB taxonomy): Bacteria > Bacteroidota > Bacteroidia > NS11-12g > UBA9320 > JABWCE01. The sequence goes on along the minus strand of JADLGN010000005.1, from coordinate 20,578 downwards.
TTGGAAAAGATGTTGACAACGATGATGAACCAGATGATTTGGATATTGATGAAGAAATAGAACTTGACGAAAGTGCTCTTAATACAAATGACGAAAATTTCAAGAAAAGTACATCTTCTAAATCAAAGATTAATTTTGATTTGAAATTTGACGAAGATGAATTAAAAATTGATAATGACGACCTTAGTTTTCTCGAAGATGATTTTGAAGGAAATGACGAAAATGATGACGAAAACGAAAACGATGATGAAACCGGTAATAACTATAACAATTCAGGTAATTACGATGATAATTACGATGACTATTAATTGATGGATAATGGAAATACCCCCGTACTTATAATTATCGGAGGTCCTACTGCATCCGGCAAAACAGATTTTGCTATAAAACTTGCTCAATTATTTAGTACCGAAATAATTTCTGCCGACAGCCGTCAAATTTATAACGAACTCACAATAGGAACAGCAAAACCAACTGAAGCCCAATTAAAAATTGTAAAACATCATTTTATTAATCATTGCTCAATATTTGATAATTTTAATGCAGGGATGTTTGAAGAACAAGCATTAGATATTTTAAAACAACTTTTCAAAAAATACAAAGTTGTAATTGCCGCAGGCGGAACAGGGCTTTATATTAATGCACTTTGCTATGGTCTTGATAAGTTGCCTCCTGCCGATAAAAAATTAAGAACACAGTTAAACATCGAACTCGAAACAAAAGGAGTTGATTACTTGTATTGCATACTTAAAAACCTTGACCCAACAGGTAGCAAAACAGTTGATAACAAGAACCCTCATAGGATAATAAGAGCTATAGAACTTATAAGACAAACCGGCAAAACACTTGCAGAAATTAAAACAGGGAAAAAAGCCGAAAGAGAGTTTAAGATTGTGAAAATTATAATGAATACAGAACGCAATAAATTATATGAAAATATAAATAATAGAGTGGACTTAATGATACAAGAAGGACTAGAAAAAGAATGTAAAAACTTATATGAACACAAGCATCTAAATGCACTGCAAACCGTTGGGTATAGTGAAATGTTTGAATATTTTGACGGAAAATATACTTTGTCACAGGCTATAGAAAAAATAAAGCAACACACACGAAACTATGCCAAAAGACAGATTACATGGTTTAAAAATGATAACGATTTTATCAGTCATCTCGACTTTATAAAAGAAAATTTTAAGGTTTAAGTCATATTTGCTTTAAAAGAATAAAAATGAAAAAAAGAGTTAATACTTATAAAAAACAATATAATATCTAAACATACTTTCCAAAAAATAAAAATCTGAACTTTATTACATTTGCATAAACAACAGAAATGGAAAATCTGAAAATTCTTATTGTTGAAGATGAAACCCGAGTTTTACAATTTATTAAACAAGGATTAGAGGAAAATGGCTTTGAAGTTGATTTTGCTTATGATGGAGAATGTGGCAAAAAATTAGCATTAAGCAAAAAATATGATGTAATAGTATTAGATGTGATAATTCCGCTTATTAACGGACTTGAATTATGCAAAAAGATAAGAGAAACAGATAAATCAACCAAAATATTAATGCTCACAGCCCTTGGCTCATTAAACGACAAACTTGACGGATTTGATGCTGGGGCAGACGATTACCTTGTAAAACCATTTGATTTCCCTGAACTTCTTGCAAGAATAAAATCTCTTATCAAAAGAAGTGTGTTAGTATCGAATAATAATAAAGAATCTGACCATATAATAAAAGTAGCTGATATGGAATTGAACACACATAATAAAAGTGTAAAACGCGGTAACAAGGAAATAAGACTTACAGCCAAAGAATATGCCTTGCTTGAACTGCTTGCTTTAAACAAAAATAAAGTATTAAGTAAGGTAGAAATTGCTGAAAAAATTTGGGATATAACCTTTGACACAGGGACTAACGTGATAGAGGTTTACATAAATTTTTTAAGAAAAAAAATAGATAATGATTTTCAGGTAAAATTATTACACACTCTTGTTGGTTTAGGCTACACATTAAAAGAAAATTGATAAATGAAAATAAGGACACGGTTTACTCTGTTGTTTGCTGTAATTGTAGGTGTAATTCTTTTCTTTTTTTCAATTTCTATATATTATTTGTCGGAAACATACAGACAAAACGATTTTAATTCGCGATTGCAAGACAGAGGAATTTCTAAACTAAAATTATTACTTCTTGACAGCATAGAAACCAAAAATTTAATATCAAAATACAGCGATGATATAAACTATCATTCATTAAAAAGCGAAGGTTTGGTAATTTATTTAGGAGAAAATAAAATATTTTATCAAGATAATCATACACCATTGCCCGATAGTGAAATAGTGAATTTTATTAAACCAGACCAAACTTTAAAATGGTCAGAAAAAGAAATTGAATTTATTGGATTTTCCTACAATTACAATTCTAAAGATTATATTATTTTTTCATCAGGACACGATGTGCATGGCTTGAAATATATTGCTAATCTAAAAAGAACTTTAATTTTCAGAGGAATTATTTTACTTCTTATAATTTTTATTAGTGGTTGGCTATATGCAGGGCAGTTTTTAAAACCAATTACAAATATTGTTCAACAAGCAAGCAAAATTACTTATAGCAATTTAAACCAAAGACTTACTACAGGAAACTCAAATGATGAAATTGGGCAATTAACCTCTACATTTAATAAAATGCTAGAACGATTGGAAACATCATTTAATTCTCAAAAAAGATTTGTATCCAATGCTTCACACGAATTGAGAAATCCACTTACTGCTATAAATGGGCAAATAGATGTAGCTCTTATGAAAGACAGGCAGCATGAAGAGTACAAAACGGTTTTGCATACAATATCTAAAGATATAAAAAATCTAAGGACTTTAACAAACAATTTATTAGAATTGGCAAACAATGACGAAACGCTTTTGCAGCATTTTGAAGAAGTAAGAATTGACGAAGTTTTGTGGGTTGTTAGAGATGAAATAGCAAGATTAAATCATGAGTATAAAATCCAAATTCATTTTGATTACGATTTGGAAAATGATTCGCATTTAACATGCAAAGGTGATGCAAAACTGCTTGAAACAGCCTTTATAAACTTAATTGATAATGCTTGTAAATTTTCAATCGATAAATCAGTTGAAATAAAAATTTCAAGCGACAGCACAAATATAATTCTATTATTTATTGATAAAGGGATTGGTATGCCTTCATCATATATAAAACACGTTTTTGAGCCATTTTATAGAGGGGGAAATACTCACGGCATTATGGGAAATGGAATTGGTTTGTCACTTGTTCACAGAATTATTAAACTTCATTCAGGTAAAATTTTCATTCGCTCAAAACAAAATATAGGAACTACTGTAGAAATTGTAATTCCAAATTTAAGCCGATTTTAATTTGTATTAAAAATTTTTAATAATTTTAAGTTTAATTTAATTTTATCATAGACTTTTAAGCAATTTAATCTGAAATTTTAATTTTTTTTTAAGTTTAATTTAACTCCATATTAAGCTATGTAACAAAATATTTGTTACAGTGCAAAAATCAAATTTCATAGGAAAACTAAAAGAAAATCTTAAATTAGAAATTGCAAATTTATTTCCAAGTTATTTTGCATTGACAATGGCTACAGGCATTGTGTCTATTGCTTGTTTTATTCAGGGAGTTCCAAAAATTGGTGAAGCATTACTTTATCTTAATATATTTTTTTATTGCTTTTTGTGGGTAATGCATATTTGCCGTTTTGTTTTTTTTCCATCAAATTTTTTAAAAGACATTTCAGACCATTCACGCAGTCCGGGATTTCTTACAATTGTAGCCGGTACAAATGTGCTTGGCAGCCAGCTTGTAATTATTTGGAATAACTATTTTTTAGCAACAATATTATATTATATTGGCTTAGTTCTTTGGACAATATTAATTTATTCATTTTTTATAATAATAACTGTAAAAAGAGGGAAACCATCACTCGAAAAAGGAATGAATGGTATATGGCTGCTTATGGTTGTAGCCACACAATCAATATCAATACTTGGAACTTTGGTGGTATCTCACTTGCCGTTTTCTAAAGAAGTAATACTTTTTTTATCACTAATTCTATTTTTAGTAGGCTGTATGTTGTATATAATAATTATAACATTAATTTTCTATCGCCTTACATTTTTCGAATTAAGAGCAGAAGAATTTGCACCTCCATACTGGATAAATATGGGTGCAGTCGCAATAATTACACTTGCAGGTTCAGTACTTATTTTAAATATTCACCAGTGGGATTTTCTTCAGTCACAGCAATTTTTTATTAGAGGACTTACATTAATGTTTTGGGCAACCGGCACTTGGTGGATACCACTAATTGTAATACTTGGAGCTTGGAGGCACTTCTATCAACTTATTCCAATTTCGTATCATCCGCAATACTGGGGCATGGTTTTTCCTTTGGGTATGTACACTGTGTGTACCTATCGTTTGGCACAGGCTACACATATTAATTTTTTATTCAGCATACCATCAGTGTTTGTATATTTTGCACTATTTGCCTGGATTGTAACTATGGGAGGGCTGGTTTATTCTGTATTTAAAAATTTAATATCTGTTTTTATAAAAAAATAAAATGTTTAACAAATAATAAATAAAAATAATGGAATCAAAAGTAATCACTATCGAAACACAATTAACTCCAAAAGAACTTATTGATAAACTTCATGCTTTGACTATAACGGATTTTGCTCAACTTCAAAATTCGCCAAATGCAGTTTATTACGGAGAAATTACTTCATATTCATTCAATCTGATGAATGTTTTTTATGGGCCAATGAGTTCTTTTCCTCCTCTTCATGGCGATATAGAAGAAGGAATAAATAACACCCAAGTAAAAGTAAACATGGATATAAAAGAACATTATAAAGTAGCTAAAACCATGTATTATACTACACTTGTCCCCATTGGACTTATTGTTATGTTACTTAGTTTTTTAGTATTAGGCGGAACAGAATACCAACTTCATGGATTTCTTTTTTCCTGCTCATTTATTGCATGTGCTGTGTTAATTGTAGCATTGACAAAATCATCTCTTATTAATACCAAAAAGAAAGAACTTAAAAACTTTGCAACCCTTATTAATGGTAAAATTATTTAATTTTAAATTATCATTTAGCTTTTTCTTTAATTTACCTCAATAATAAATTTTACATTTTTTTATATTGATAAATAATCCTTAAGAATTAGATATAATTTGAAAATATTTTAATAGATAAATTTTTTTAACAAACTTCATTAAAATTGGTTTTGCCAATGTTTTTTATTGATATATGTTTGTGAAAAAATCTATATAAAATGAAATCTATTTCAAAATACCTCAAGTATATTTATCCATTAATAATTTTCGCAATAATTTCTTCATTATATCTGGCACCTTCATTTAAAAATAAAGTAATAAAACAAGGCGATATTCAGCAATATAGCGGAGCTTCAAAAGAAATTTCAGATTATAAAGAAAAAGATGGTAATGGACCATTATGGACAAATTCAATGTTTGGCGGCATGCCTTCATACCAGATTTCATTTGACCCACCAAATAATTTTGCAAAATATCTCAGATACATCACACCATTTAAGCATCCGGTAAATACACTTTTTTTTGCAATGGTTTTCAGTTTTATACTGTTACTTACATTTGGTGTAAATCCATGGATAGCTTCAATAGGTGCATTTGCTTATGCATTTTCAAGTTATAATTTAATAATTTTAGAAGCAGGACATAATACTAAACTATACGCAATAGCTTATGCCCCGCTTGTACTGGCAGGTTTCAGGCTTTGTCTTGATAAAAAATATCTTATTGGAGCTGCAGTTTCAGCAGCAGGTATAGCAATGCAATTACAAGCAAACCACTATCAGGTTACATATTATGTTTTTATTATATTGTTATGCTGGGGTATTGCAGAATTAATTAATTCAATAAAAGAAAAAAGCGTATCAAATTTGATTATTTCTGTTTTAGTATTTGCAGTTTCAATGCTAATAGGAATAGGTACCAATGCAGTTTCGTTAATGCTTACAAATGACTATTCAAAAGAAACTATTAGAGGAAAATCAGAACTTACAATTACACCAGATAGCAAAAAGAAAGAAACTCAAAGTACAGGACTTGATATTGATTATGCTTTTGACTGGAGCCAGGGTTGGGAAGATTTACCGACTATAATTATCCCAAATTTTGCAGGTGGCGGTAGTGGAACCGAGCTTGGCAGTGGCGACCAAACAAAAAAATATTTACAGCAGATGGCACAAAGCCAAGATCCACAACAAGCCCAACAAGCACAATATTATCTTAATCAAAAAACAAACCCTTGGGCGTATTGGGGGTCACTACCTTTTACATCTGGTCCTGTATATTTTGGTGCATTAATAATGTTTTTGTTTGCAGCAGGAATGTTTTATGGAGTATTCAAAGGTGCATTAAAATGGTGGTGGCTTGCCGCTCTTGTTCTTTCGTTGTTTTTGTCAATGGGCAAAAACCTAATGTGGTTCAACAGTGTGTTTTTCCATTATTTTCCAATGTACAATAAGTTTCGTTCGGTAAATATGTCTCTGGTAATTGGGCAAATAGTAGTTGCAATATTTGCAACAATTACATTAAATAAAATACTTACAGAAAATATCAATAAAGATAAAGTTATTAAATCATTGAAAAATGCACTATATATAACAGGTGGATTTTGCCTTCTTATGGTTTTATACTCAGCAATAGCAGAACTTGGCGACCCAACTAAAGCACCTGCCGAAACATTGGTTGACAGAGCTTCTTACTTAAGAAAAGATGCTTTGCGTTCATTGTTTTTTATTGCTGCCGGTTTTGCTTCTTTATTGTATTATTATAAAGGAAAAATATCATCATTAAATATTAAAATAATAGTAGGAGTCCTTATTCTTCTTGATATGTGGATGATTGACCTTCGCTATTTAGACAGCAAAAGTTGGGAAAAAGAAACTGTATATCAAAACGCAAATACTTTACCCAACGAAGCTGATTTAGAAATAATGAAAGACAAATCATATTACCGAGTTTTTGATGCAACATCAAGTGCATTTAATAGTGCAAGGGCATCATACTTTCATCACTCGGTAGGCGGATATCACGCTGCCAAACTTAGACGTTTCCAGGAAATAGTAGAATGGTACATTACCAAAAATGATTTGGATATTATGAATATGCTTAATGTGAAATATTACATTATGCAAGACCAAAATACAGGTAAATATTTTGCTCAGAAAAATGACAGTGCATGTGGTAATGCATGGTTTGTAAATGATATAAAAATTGTAAATAATTCTGACGAGGAAATAAAACAGCTTGGCAGTATAAATCCCGCAAAAACAGTATTGATAGACAAAAGATATAAAGAGCAACTAAATGGCTTGCAACCGGGTTTTGATTCTGCTGCAATTATAAAATTTGAAAAATATCACCCTGACAAATTAGAATACAGCTACTCTACAAACAAGAAGCAGCTAGTAGTTTTTTCTGAAATGTATTATAATCAAACAAAAGGGTGGAATGCATATATAGATGGAAAGAAAACACCACATTTCAGATGCGATTATATTTTAAGAGGAATGGTTTTGCCCGAAGGAAAACATAAGCTCGAATTCAAATTTGAGCCTCAAAATCTTAATTCTTCAAAAAACATAGCACTTGCAAGCAATGTAGTAATGTATGCTTTGCTTTTAACCGGTATAGGTTCTTTATTTTTTAAGAAAAAAAATGAAGAAAAATAATGCAATTTAAAGATATACCAGGTCAAGAAACCTCAAAACAAAAACTTTTGAGTTTGTACAATCAGTCCAGATTGCCACATTCTCTTTTACTTAGTGGTACCGATGGTAGTGGCTCACTTGCACTTGCTCTTGCTTATTGTAAATATATAATGTGCAGTGGTATAAAAACAGATGATTCGTGTGGAGAATGTGATAATTGTTCAAAAATATCCTCTTTTATACATCCTGATTTGCACTATAGTTATCCGATAATAAACTCTGATGGTGCTAAAACAAGCGATGCATTTATTGAAAAATGGCGACAAACTCTTAAAGAAAATCCTTTTATGAACCTAAGTGAATGGATGGACTCAATTAAAGACAAAGACGAAGTAAACAAACAAGGAAATATTACAGCAGAAGAATGTAGAGCAATTATTAGAAAATTAAGTCTAAAAGCATTTGAAGGCGGAAAAAAAATAATGCTTGTATGGCTTCCGGAGTTTATGGGCAATTCATCAAATATTTTATTAAAATTGGTAGAAGAACCACCAGAAGACACACATTTTATATTGATAACAGAAGAAATAAATAAAATTTTACCAACTGTAATTTCTCGATCACAAATTGTAAATATACCACCATTCAAAACAGATGAAATTTTTACTTATTTAAAATCATCACACAATTTAAATGACAATGATGCTACAAATATTTCATATATCAGCAAAGGAAATTTAAATCTTGCAATATCACTTATTGACGAAACCGAAACAGAATACACCTCAAAAATGAGAAGTTGGTTTCAGCATTGTTATAGTCGTAGTAGTAAAAATATATTTGATTGGGTAAATACTACATCTTCAATGGGAAGAGAAAAAATTAAAATTTTACTTGAAAACTGTAATTATGTTTTAAACGAGTGTTTACACTGTATTTATATTGATAATTATACCCCAAAAGTGCCAAATGAAAACCAAAAATTTGTAACTGACCTGAGTAAATTGCTTAATTCAGAAAAAATAAGCAAAATCTACAATGAAATAAATAAAACAATTTATCATATCGAAAGAAATGCAAATTCAAAAATATCACTAACAAACCTATCATTTGAAGTAAGAAATATTTTGCACCTTAAAAGAAATGACTAAACATATTATTAAAAAAAAATCTAATAAATTGTTTTAATTTCGCCCTCTAATTATTAATAAAAACAATGGGTTGCGGGACATGTAGTACAACAAAGAAAGGATGCGGAAACTCTAATATATATGGAACAGTAGGATGTAATAAACTGAATACTTACGATTGGTTAAGTGATATTGAAATGCCTGATAATTTTACCCCTTTTGATATAGTAGAAATTAGATTTAAAGGCAGCAGAAAAGAATTTTACAGAAATACAAATAAAATTGAACTTTGCTCTGGCGATGCAGTAGTAACTGAAAGTGAAATGGGTCATGATATTGGGCATGTGTCACTAACCGGCGAATTAGTAAAATTACAACTAAAAAAAGCCAGAATTACTGAAGATAGTCCGCAGATTAAGAAAATATATCGAATTGCATCAGAAGGTGATATTGTTAAATATAATGAATATAAGGAAAAAGAAGCAGCAACCTTAGAAAAAGCAAGAACAATTGCACTTGAACAAAAACTTGAAATGAAACTTAGCGATATAGAGTTTCAAGGAGATGGCAAAAAAGTAATATTTTTTTATACAGCAGAAGATAGAGTAGATTTTAGAGAACTTATTAAACGCTATGCTACTGAATTTAAAACAAGAATAGAAATGCGTCAGATAAGTTATAGAGAAGAAGCAAGCAGACTTGGCGGAATTGGTTCTTGTGGGAGAGAATTGTGTTGCAGTACGTGGTTTACAGATTTTAAGGTTGTAAATATTTCTGCAGCAAAACATCAAAATTTAAGTATCAATATGCTAAAACTTTCGGGACAATGCGGAAGACTTAAATGTTGTTTAAATTATGAACTCGATACCTATCTTGAGGCAATTAATGATTTTCCGAGTATAGAAAAAATTATACTGAAAACAAAAATAGGAACAGCTTCACTTCAAAAAGTTGATATATTGAAAAAAATGACGTGGTTTTCTTATAGCGATAATCAGGGAGAGTGGATACCGGTAAAATTAAATAAAGTAAAAGAAGTTTTAGAAAAAAATAAGAATGGAATTTTTCCCGAAACTCTTGTAGAAAGACCTATGGGAGCAGAAGTTCAATCGAAAACTGCCTATAAAGTTGATGACATGCTCGAAGATTCTAAAATTGACAGACTTGAAAATAAAAATAGACAAAAGCAAAAAAATAGGAATACAAACAACAGCCAACCAAACAATAATAATCAAAGAAATAAGCGACATAATAATAAAAACAGAAATCGCAGAGATAAAAACAGAAATTGATGTTGTTTTAAATAGTTAAAATTAATCTTCAAGAAATCCAAATTTTCCTTTTTTATAGTCTTCAAATGCTTGCAATAATTCATCGCGAGTGTTCATTACGAAGGGACCATAAGCAGCAATCGGCTCATCAATCGGCTCGCCACTCAATAACAATACTATTGAATTATCAATGGCTTTTATATTAAAGTCTTCACCATCATTTTTCATTAAAATCAATTGATCAGTATTGGCTATTTGTTCATTATTAACTTCAATTTTACCTTCAATTACCAAAATTGCTGTATTGTAATTTGACGGAAAACTAAATTTTGCATTTGCATCAGTATTTAACCTTGCATTAAGCATGTTGATAGGTGTAAAAGTAGATGCAACACCATTAATACCATTATAATTTCCCGCAATTACTTCTACCTCACCTTCATTATTTTCAATATAATACCTCTTAATTGCATTGTTAGATATAGCCTGGTATTTAGGTGTGCTCATTTTATACTTTGCAGGAAGATTTACCCACAGTTGAACCATTTGAAAAATACCACCATTTTTACTCCATTCTTTTTCATGATATTCTTTATGTAATACACCACTTGCTGCTGTCATCCACTGCACATCACCTTCGCCTATTACACCTCCGCCTCCTGCACTGTCATGGTGTGCTACTTTTCCCTTATAGGCAATAGTTACAGTTTCAAAACCACGATGCGGATGAACTCCAACACCACGAGGTTTTTCGACAGGAGAAAATTTAAATTTAGGATTATAATCAAGCATTATAAATGGATTCATTCTTTGCATATCCAAATTTTTAGCTCCCGGGATATAATTGTAAACTCTAAACCCATCACCAACAAAATGTGGTTCGCCCGGGCTTGCAATAAATTCAACCGTTTTTTTTGTCATAATTTCTTGTTTGTTATTTATAACAATTTATTTACTTAATAGATTTAAACACTTTTTATTGAATTTAGTTATTTCTTTTTACTGATATATATCATTAATATTATATTTCTATAATATATATTTGTTTTAATATGGAAAATTCAAAGTTATCCCCTAATTATGAAAATAAAGAATTATATCTTGGTTTAGATCTTGGTTCAATTTCACTTAATACTGTAATAATTGATAATGAAAATAATATTATAGAGAACTTCTACGATCATTGCCATGGTCAACCATTTTTAATGCTTAGAAAAAGAATTTCTGATTTGCTTGACAGATATAATTTTTCACAATTTAAAATTGTAGGAATTACAGGAACAGGTGGCAAGTTGGCTTCAGACCTTATAGGTGGGCAATTTATAAATGAAATTATTGCTCAATCAAAATCTGTTTCAAAGTTATATCCACATGTAAAAACAATTATTGAAATGGGAGGCGAAGATTCAAAATTGATTTTTATGGAAAATGAAAGTCAAAATGAATCATCAAGTCTTGCTGATTTTATGATGAATGGTGTATGTGCGGCAGGTACAGGCTCGTTTTTAGACCAACAAGCAAAAAGAATAGGAGTTTCAATTGAAAAAGAGTTTGGCGAACTTGCAATGAAATCAATAAATCCCCCACATATTGCAGGGCGTTGTAGTGTTTTTGCAAAAAGTGATATGATACATTTGCAGCAAATAGCTACTCCGGTTCATGATATTGTAGCCGGCTTGTGTTATGCTGTAGCCCGAAATTTTAAAAGTAATCTGGCAAAGGGAAAAGAATTACAAAAACCAATTATTTTTCAGGGTGGAGTTTCTGCAAATGCAGGTGTTGTTCATGCTTTTGAGGATATTTTAAAACTAGAAAAAGGAGAATTAATAGTTCCAGAACATTATGCTTCTATGGGAGCACTTGGAGCAATATTTTACTCAAAAGAAAACCCTGATACCAATATACCTTTCAGAGGAATTGCTGACCTTGAAAATTACCTATTGCAATCAAATGGCAACAGCAGTGGACTTACACCATTAAAAGAATCTGAAGCAAAAGTTAATAAAACCACAAATTATAACTTTAATGGTCATGGAAAAATCCCGGTTTATCTTGGAATTGATGTTGGGTCATTAAGTACAAATGTGGTATTGATAGATGACAATAATAATGTAGTGGCAAGAAGATATTTACCAACTGCAAGCCGTCCGCTTGAAGCCATACAAAGAGGATTGAAAGAAATTTATGAAGAGTGCGGGCAAAAAGTAGAAATTTATGCAGCAGGTACCACTGGTTCCGGAAGGTATCTTACAGGAGATTTTATTGGGGCTGATGTAATTCAAAACGAAATTACTGCACAAGCTACTGCAGCAATTGCTTTTGACCCTACAGTAGATACAATTTTTGAAATAGGCGGGCAGGATTCAAAATATATAAGTATAGAAAATGGTATAGTGGTTGACTTTGAAATGAATAAAGTTTGTGCCGCAGGAACAGGTTCTTTTCTTGAAGAGCAGGCAGAAAAACTAGATATCAACATTGTAGAGCAATTTGGTACGCTTGCCTTAGGCTCTGAGCAACCTACTTCACTTGGATGTCGCTGTACTGTTTTTATAGAGTCAGAACTTAATGCAAATCAACAAAGAGGAGAGAAAAATGAAAATCTTGTTGGAGGTTTGGCATATTCTATAGTAAATAATTATATACAAAGAGTAGTTTGTAACCGTAAAATCGGAAATAAAATATTTTTTCAGGGTGGAGTAGCAAACAATAAAGGTGTAGTAGCAGCATTTGAAAAAGTTACAGGAAAATCAATAACTATTCCTCCAAACTTTGATGTAACAGGAGCTATAGGCATGGCAATTTTAGCTAAAGAAAAAGTACAAGAAGTAGGTTTTTCAAAATTTAAAGGATTTGAAGTGAAAGATGCTTCTTATGTACTTGATAAATTTATATGCAAAGACAAAGACTGCCATGATTTTTGTGAAATAAGAATGGTGAAAATTGAAGGAGAAAAACGTCCTTTGTGCTATGGCGGAAGATGTGAAAAATATGAAATAGCCGAACGCAAAAAGAAAATTGATGACATTCCTAATCTTTTCGAAGAAAGAGAAAAAATGCTTTTGGGAGATTATGATGAAGAACGCAACAAAGGCGGTATTTCAATAGGAATACCGCGTGAATTAGTTTTATTTTATCAGGATTTTCCGTTTTGGAGAACATTTTTTTATGAGTTAGGTTTCAATATTGTTTTATCAAAACCCACCGATAGGGCTTTGATTTCTAAATCATTGGAAATGCTTACATCCGAAACTTGTTTTCCGATAGAAGTAGTACATGGACATATTCTTGACTTAATAAATAAAAACGTTGATCACGTTTTTGTACCTTTTGTTGTAAATGCAAAACCGGCAGCAAACAATCCAACCTCTAATTGCAATTGTCCATGGATACAGTCATATCCGTTTATGGTAAAAGCAGCACTTGCCGGTACTCCGGGTATTGATAAATTGATGATACCTGCATTTCATCCCCGATTTTTTGATAAGGTTTTTGTAAAAGAAGTAATTGAATTTATGAAAACTCAATTTGGAACAGATAAATCATTATGTAAAAAAGCAATTTATAAAGCACAGGAAAAACAGATTGACTTTGAAAAATCATTAGTTACAAGAGGTAAAGAAATATTAGATAATTTGCCTGAAAACAAAGAGACAATGGTAATCTTGGGCAGGTCATACAATACAGGAGACCCCGAGCTTAATTTAAGATTAGTTGAAAAACTTATAAATTTAAATGTTTTACCTATACCCCTCGATTTTTTACCATTGAATGATGAAAATATTTTTGATGAATTTCCTAATATGTATTGGCCCGGAGGAAGAAGAATCCTGTCTGGAGCAAGAATAGTAGCCAAAAACCCTAAACTGTATGCAATATATATGAGTAATTTCAGATGCGGACCAGATTCTTTTATAACTCATTTTGTAACCGAAGTATTAAAAGGGAAACCGTCTATACAACTTGAAATTGATGAACACTCGGCAGATGCCGGATTAATTACTCGTCTCGAAGCTTTCTTAGACAGTATAAGAAAAAAAGGGAGAAAACCATTTGAATATGTCTCAAAAACAGCTAGTGATTTTAAAAATGCCACACCATCAAATGATAGAGTATTGTGGTGGCCTTATATGAATGACAGTTCATATATAGCAGCTGCAGCTGCTCGCAGTTGCGGAATAGAATCATATTCATTGCCTGTACAAACCAAAGAAGACCTAGAACTGGGCAGGAAATTTACAAATGGTAAAGAGTGTTTTCCTCAAATTTGTACTATAGGCTCATTTGTTAAAAAACTTCTTAACCCAGAAACTGACCCAAAGAAAATTAGTTTTTTTATGCCAGATCATAATGGTCCATGCCGTTTCGGGCAATATAATCAATTAGATAAAATCATTTTTGAAAGATTGGGTTTTAAAGATGTTAAAATTGTGAGTCCGTCAAACGATAGTTCTTATTCAGATATAACTCCGGGAAAAGGCTCAAAATTCAGAATGAATGTTTGGAAAGGTTTTGTGGCTATTGACTTAATAAGAAAAATGCAACAGCAGTACCGTCCTTATGAAATAAATTCAGGTGAAACTGATAAAATTTACAATGAAGCACTTAAAAATATTGAAAAATGTGTAGAAAACGATTGTAAAGGATTGGCAGAGGCATTGGAAATAGCTGGTAAAAATTTCAAAAAAATTCAAATACACAAAATACCTCGAAAGCCTGTAGTATCGCTTGTTGGCGAAATATTTATGCGAGATAATGTATTTTGCAGTGGAGATATTATTGCAAGGCTTGAAGCACTAGGTGCAGAAACATATATGGCTCCTTTTACAGAATGGTTCTATTATTCTACATATCGCTATACACGAGACAGTAAGTGGAAAGGAGATTACATGGGAATTATAAAATCAAAAATACAGCAATTCGGGCAGCACTATTCATATCACAAACTTATAAAAACAGTAGAAGATATAATTGATATTGAAAAAGAAGTGCCTTTGGATTTAATACTTGAACTTACAGCACCTTATGTACATAGAGATTATGACGGAGATCCGGTAATGGCTATAGGTTCGGTATCTGCACTCAGCAAGAAAGGAATATCAGGAATTTGCAATATTTTACCATTTACTTGTATGCCGGGTACTTTGATTTGTTCAATTGCCGGCAGCTTTAAGAAAGACCATAATAATATTCCATGGGTAGATTACGCATACGATGGTCAGCAAGATGTATCAACGGATACAAAACTTCAGGCATTTATGTATCAGGTAAAAGAATATCAACTAAGAGAAAACAAACATACCTTAGAGCCGTTTTTAGTTTGATATTTAAGAAGATAAATAGCCAAATATATGAATTCATTTTTTTTGTGGAAGAAAGCAAATAAAGGTTTAAACTTTTTGATAAAGTTTTAGCCTTATTACTTGCATTATTTTTCAGATAACTATTTTTATTTTTAATTCAAATTTATCATTGTTTTCAACGATGAATGTGATTAGGAGTTATTTAAAAAAGAATTCGAGGTGTTTAAGCCACTTTAGTTTAAAAAAAATATTAATATAACCTATTTTATTTCAATTTTTTTAGTAGCGGTATGCCATTTTTTTGGAGACAGTTTCCGCTAAATATTTTAGTATTCCAACTATAGAGAAAACAAAATTAGTATTTTTTTATAGCCTTCTTAAATGAATCTCTAATAAAAATATCTATGAAAACATCTTGATACTCATAGGTCACAACAGTTTTCCCTCTGTTTGAAATTACCATTAAAAATGGGCTCTTCATAGTTTTAAATACAAACTCCTTCTGGTTTATTTTAAAAGTAAGATTTTGGTAGCTAAGCGAAAAATAGGTGCCTAATAATTTTGTAAACCTCAACTCTAAATAACGATTATAAATTTTCTTATCCAATAAGTTTTCTGATTTTCCAAGAATTACATATTGACGATATTTTTTACCGAGTTTGTTCAAATATTCTGCAAGAGTTTCTTTACAACCGGTACAACTGGGTTCTTTAATAAATATTAGAATAGTAGTCCTATCAATCATTAAATCCGTTGTATCATTGTATATATCGCAAACTTGCAACATAGTCCGTTTGTTTGCGATCGTATTGTTGGGGACACTGCAACCAAAATAGAGAGCAATAAAAAGTATGTAAAAGGCTTTAATCATAATATCTGAACACCCAGATTGAAATAACGGGTTCAAGTGTTTTTTCTTTTTCTTTCTTTTTATTATAATATTCTTTATACGATAAATTTTCAATATATGGAATGTCAATCTTAACTTGGTAAATAAAATGTTTAGTATATGTAGTCAAATTACTTTGTGAAAGCAAAGGCATGCCACCTGAATAGACACTTAAACTTGTATTAAATGGTATGGGTGTTTCTAAATACGAATTATCATCAACGGGAAACCATGAAGTTGAATTTTTCACAAGAATCATTGAATATCTATTTGAAAATCCAATTATTGAATCATGACTATACCAACGAACAAATAAAGTATTAGAATCAATAAATTTGACATACTCAATTCTTGATATTTTACTAAAATTTGCTCGGTCAAGCAATTCCCAATACAATGAAAGATCGTTCCTATTATTGGCAATGGATTGGCTGAGACTTATTGACGGGAGTACCCAATTGCTATCATACTTCTCAATATGTAAATTAACAGTATCAATTTTCTTGAAGTTACGATCTACAAAAATAAAATTCAATCCATTAAACAATGGAAACACAAATTTTTCTCCATTATAAGTTATAAGATTTCTTGGTAGATAGTGGGTGTATTCTGGAAATGGAACATCTAAAAAAATACTGTCAGTTTGATTCCATGTAAATCGAATTTTCTTAGCCCTGCTTTGAATGGGCTGTCGTTTGAGTGATAATTGTAGTAAAATCCCGCTATTAGGTTTTGCTGAGATAAAAAAAGATACTCCGCCCCCCCACAATAAAAAGAAAACACTTCTTTCATTTTGGCTTTTGACAAGCAGTGTACATTCTTATCTAATAGAATATAAACAAAGTTTTCAGCAACAACAAAATCATACGGTGTTGTACCTATGGAATGTTTATTTTTCAGTTTGAAATTGGTTTTTATTAGTTCCTTTTTAGTATGATCGTAACTATAAAGATAAAACCTATTACCTTTTATAAAAGCCATAAAAAGTTTATCATTTTCTGATTTTATTGAGACGACACGTATAGCATTGTTGAAAGTTATGGGTATTTCTTTAAAATTCAAAACAGAGTCCAGATGGAATGAAGAATGTTGAGAAAAACCTATGCAGCAATTAGTTAAAAGAATGAAGACCGTAAAAATCTTCCTTCTTTTAATGAAATTATTTAAACACATAATAACTTTAAAGTGCATCCTCAAATGTCATATCTATACTTGTTTCACCACTTACAGTACTCCATGAGACAGAGAAATGATATGACCTTCCGTCTGGAGTTACAATTGTACCGCTATCATTTCCGCTCCCGCCGGAAGAACTTTGATCTTCTGCTTTATTTAAAAGAGCTTGGGCGGCGTTTATAGCCTGTTCGGTAAAAAGTTCTGTAAGATTTGGCTGTTCACTACCTCCGCCACCACCACCGCCTGCAATGTTGTTAGGGCATGCATTCCCCCCGGGACCTTGACAAGTAATATTTACTGTTCTAGATTGAAGGATTGGTACTCCCTCAATATAAACAAAATTATCAACCACATATCTATTAATGTAATTGTAGTTGCCAGTACCATCTCCGTCTAATTTTGTTTTATGAATAATCAATGTATAGGCGTAACTATCAAGAGCTATTAAAGCCAAAATCGCTATTGCAATTATTTTTAACTTCATAATTTGATTTTTTTAGAATGGGTCAGAAATGCTAAGTGAACTATCAATTGTCCCGTCGGAATTGGTAATCCAAACATAGGAAAATGTTCGGTAATACGATTGTTGCGTTTCGGTATTTACGAATTGAATTGTCTGTGAGACCGTTCCAGAGGCAACACCCATCTCTATTTCATTATCGCCTTCTACCAAAATATTTTCTGCCACAGCCTTTTCCGCTGATGCGTATACTTCGTTACAAACATCTAACTCATTTGCAGGGTCGGAGTTTGCAATACTTGAAGCCCGGCATCGGTCATCACCCGCTTCCCTGCAATAAACATCTGTCCGTACATATTCACGACTTCCTGTTGCTCCAACTTGATACACTTCAACAGTTTCGACTACATTGTAGCCAAACCTTAACCGGTCACGATGCTTCTTAATTGGTTCTTTGGCTAATATATTGCTAAAGTAAAAGAAAAACAATACAAACAATAAACTTAATTCTTTTGATTTTTTCATTTTGTTAATTATTAATTTAATTTTTTACTTTTTTGCCTACTAACCAAGGGCATCGGCAATCCCTGTTTTATATTGTATTGCAATACTGAATCAAATTAAAATAAAAAAAATGAGAAAAAAAAGGAAACTTTATTTTCGGATTTTAGATAAAAATAGAAGAAATTTTGGAAACGAGTTTTGTGCTAAATACGGATATTATTAAAAAAGCTAAATTCAGTAAAAACAAGGTATGTAGTCAATTTTTAATAAACTTAATCAAGCAAGGCTTTTCAAACGATTATTAGTACAATCTATTCAGTTGAGGTCTTATTAATCACTATAAATTCATATAATTTGAGAGATTTTATAGTGTCTTTGGGCTTTCTTTTATTAAATTCATTTTTTGTTTTTCCTATTGGGTTAATATCTAAATCGTTATTGCATAATACAAGTAGTTGATCACTTTTTAAGTAATTCAAATTACCGAAAATGTTAATTGGAAAATGTTCGTCATCAATGGTGTCTGTTTCTTTCATTTGTTTATAATCATATATAATATTATGATATTGTGTTTTCCAATTGAATGAAGCAGAATCGTATTTAAGTATATCTAATTTGATTTGAGTTGGATTTTTATCATTTCCTTTCCATACTATCCATATTTCATTTTGAGATCTTAGAAGTATCTTAATAATCATATTGAAAGAATCCATATAATTAAGATATGAGTTAAGTCTTGAAAAAGATTCATTTCCCGGAAATTTTTTATTTATAGAATCTATATATTCTTCTTTTAATTCTTTAAATTCAGGAATTATATTATAAAGTGTATCTGCTTCTTTATTTTTTAAATTTAAAATTAATAGTTCATTTCTTAGTGCATTTGATATTAGAATTAAATTTCCTTTACCTTCAATATATGATGAATTGCCATATAGCCAAAACTCAGGATTAAATAATGAATAAGTATAAATATTATTTCTTTTTTTTTGCTCAAGCAAACTTACTGACAAGGAATCGCCAAAATACAAGCAACTTTTGTTTACTGGCATGGTTGATACTGGATAAATCCCATACAATCCATCGTAATAATAATAACAATTAAAAGGTCTGGATGTTACCTTATTTAATACCATTGAATGTGATACATGAATAGTTGATTTATTATAAATTACATTCAAAATATATCGTTTGTTGAATACTAACAGATATTTATTTCCTTTCATTTGCACAAAACTTGTAACCATTGGGTTATCATGTAAACTATCTGAAAAGGGATTTACACAGTACAGATCTATAGGTTTATTTGATGAATTTTGAATTTTAAAATGAATTAATTTGGTAGTAGTATCTGAACCAGCTATTATTATTTGATTTGAATCATTAATAAGAAATTTGATATTCAGCCAAAATGTGATATTTTTATATACAAAGAAGTTTTCGAGTTTAGTTTCATTTTTAAATTTTAAAATAGGCTGACATTTAATATTACAGTTAAACAAAATCAACAATTCCAATAATACCAATAATACCAGCCTATTCATTTAGATTAATCAATTCTTTCAAACACTTGTTCAACCATACCATTAACAACATTGTAACTCATTGTAACGCAGTAATGACGTAGATTTGGCTCGCCTGATACCTGATATGTTGTAAAATATGAACCTGAAAAATCGCCATTGGCAATATCAGCATCTGCCAAACCAAGCAAATACTCAGATGCGTTTTGATCTGTTGGATCTCCTAAATTATTACCGTTTGCTAAACACATAGGGCAAATATCACAATCTTCTGAAATAAAACAAACAATGTAAGTGTCTTCACCATCTTGCCAATTGGTTGATGAAAAACCATTGTGCTCCTCTGTTGCAGCTCTTGGGTCAATATATCTGTAACATTTTCCGTTGGTAATGTTCGATATGAACATAAAAATAAATAGTAATAAATAAATTTTTTTCATTTTTTTAATAATTTAATTAACAAATTTTAAATAATAAATAAATTGTAAAATTATTTTGAAAAAAATCTTAAATCGCTTCAATAACTAATCCTCATCAATAGGGTAACATTGCGGAT
>JADLGN010000004.1 GCA_020849295.1 Bacteroidia bacterium | reverse complement strand
TTTTTTCATTTGCACCATGCAATGGTAAATCTTTTTTTTTATAAATCCAAACGATCTATTGGAGAAATAATATTGCTTAACACTTTTGTACTTACATGAGTATATATTTCGGTGGTCTTAGAACTGGTGTGTAATAATAGAGACTGTATGTATCACAAATCTACACCTTGTTCGAGTAGATGGGTGGCAAAACTGTAACGTAAGGTTTGGACAGGGTTTTATTTGAGATAAGATTTGCATGCATACTTGAATATTTTTAATTCATATTTTTTAACTTTTTTTAAACAGAATCTGTAAACTTTTTTTAGGTCAAGACACTATTTAATAAATATCCAATATAGTTTTTTCAATAATATCGCAGGCAGAGTTTAGTTCTGATTCATTTATTATTAATGGCGGTGCAAACCTTATAATATCGCCATGGGTTTGTTTTGCAAGTAATCCATTATTCATAAGTTGGATACATACATCCCAAGCTGTCTTCCCATTTGAAAATGGCTTTATAACTATAGCATTAAATAATCCTTTTCCTCTTACTGTTTCAATAATAGGGGAGTTGATTTTATTCATTCTTTCTCTGAAAATTTTACCCATATTATATGAATTTTCACACAGGTTTTCATCAATAATTACTTCTAGAGCCGCCTTTGCTACTCTGCACGCCAGTGGATTTCCGCCAAATGTAGAACCGTGTTGTCCCGGTTTTATCAAGTCCATAATTTCATTGTTGCATAATACAGCTGAAACAGGAAATACACCTCCGCCCAATGCCTTGCCGAGTATTAATATATCTGGTTTTATATTTTCATAATTGCAGGCAAGTATTTTTCCTGTTCTACCAAGTCCTGTTTGAATTTCGTCAGCAATAAAAAGTACATTTTTAGATTTACACAATTCATAAGCGTTTTTGATATATCCTGCGGGAGGAATAACAACTCCGGCTTCACCTTGAATTGGCTCTAACATAAGCCCGGCAACATTTGGATTTTGCAAAGCTGTTTCTAATGCATAAATATCTCCGTAAGGAATTACTTCAAAGCCCGGCATGTATGGCCCAAAGTCGTTTCTGCTTTCATTGTCGGTAGATGATGATACGGCACTTAAAGTTCTACCCCAGAAATTTCCGCTTACAAATAGTATTACAGCCTCATTTTGCTTTATTTTTTTAACATTATATGCCCATTTGCGACAAAGTTTCAAAGCAGTTTCGCCACCTTCTACACCAGTATTCATTGGCAATACCTTGTCGTATCCGAATAGCTCTGTAATATACTTTTCGTATTCGCCAAGTACATTGTTGTAAAATGCACGAGAAGTAAGGGTTAGTTTTTGAGCTTGTTCTGTAAGTGCATTTATGATTTTTGGATGACAATGTCCCTGATTTACCGCACTGTAAGCTGATAAAAAATCAAAATATTTTTTTCCTTCTGTATCCCAAAGGTATATTCCTCTACCTTTTTCGAGTACTACGGGTAGTGGATGATAATTGTGAGCACCGTATTTTTGTTCGAGAAATATTGCGGGATGAATTGTTTTTGCCATCATTTTGCAAAGGTAATTCATTTAATTATTTATTAATTTTGTTTATCTGTTACAAAGTAAAAATATTGATTTTTTTTCTGGCAGTTACATTGAGTGTAAATGTTAGAGCTTATGATAAAAATGTTATAAAATCGGTGAATTTTAAGCTGTATTATAGTGAAGGAGGAGAAAATGTAGCTAAGAATTTGATATTATTTGCCGAAAAAAATCTTGGAACAATTGAAAATTTTCTTGGGACAAGGCTTGTTGAGAAAATTGATATTTTTCTACTTGAAAAATATGAAAATGAAAATAATGAAATTTTGCAGCGAAACGGAACAATTTTATTAACAAATACTTCAATAAAGATTTATTATACAGGCAATATTTTAGAGTCATATTTTCAACTAAAAAAACAACTTTCATCTATTTTAATTTATGATATGCTATTTGGCAATACCATAAAAGAAAGATTGAAAAATAATAGAGAAGTGAATATTCAAGATTGGTTTATAAAAGGTCTGGTATTGTTTGTTTCACAAAGCAATGAAAGTGAAACAGGTTTTATGACTGATTATTTTGAAAAAAGAATAAACCTCAATTTTAATTTAATGAGTAATTCTGAGACAGAGAAAATAGGATTTTCAATAGTGAAATATTTGAATGATACATTTGGAACAAGCAAACTAAAACATATTCTTTTTTATTCAAAATTGTCGGGAAACAATGATTTTGCCTTTAAAATTGTACTTAATAAATCTACCGACAGGATAATTAAAGACTGGTACAAAACTCAATTGAAAATATATTTGACCAATAACAATATGCGTTTGCCAAATGAACCCGAAAATTTACCTTCAAAACTCATAAATGCAGATTTGATAGATTTAAAATTTAATGCGGACAAACAAAGTTTTGATTTGCTGATAAAAACCGGGCATGGAATAGCATTGTATAATTATAATTTCCTAAATCAGAAATGTAAAAAAGTGTATCAAATTAATGAAGTTTATTCAAAGAGCAATTTTGCTTTTGTATGCCAAAACCAAACTTATATAATAAGCCAGAGTGACGGAAACAGCAGTAAACTTTATTTTGTTGAAAATAGTAAAATTAATTACAAATTGAAATTAGATTTATCAAATATAAATAAGATTGAGTTTATACCAAAAGGAGGAATTACTATTTTGGCTCAAAAAAACTTTAAAACCGATTTGTATTATTTAAGTAATTTGAAAAGCAAATCTTTAACAAATATTACAAATGGGAAATATGACATAATTGACTTTGTGTATGGTAAAAATGATGAATTTTTTTTAAATACAATAACAAATGAAATGTATAGTATAATATCAGCGTCCAATTCAAAAGTACTGTACAGTTCTAAAATTTCAATCTCAGAATTAAACCTATATAACGATAGTTTTTTGTCTTTTTTATCTTTTGATGGAGGTATAAATTCAGGGCTAATTGTAAATATTTACGATTCATCAAAATTTTATAAAGTAACTAATTACAATCGTTCGATAAAAATTTATGATTACAACTATGAAATGAAAAAAGTAGCTGAAGTAATTAATTATGACAAAAAAAATTACATTGTTTTGTCTGATGTATCAACACAGGAGTTTTTTTACCTTAAAAAAAATTTATTAACTCAAATAAACGATACTTTTAAAAAAGCTGAAACCATTATTGATAGTACAGAAAGTAAGATTTATTTTATAACTGGATTTGAATACAGAAAAGATAAAATTTCAATAGTTGAAAGTAAAAACTATACAAATCAAAAATTACAATTACAACTCAAGCAATACAAAATAGATAAAACGGAGTTTAAACCATTACTTATGAAAATTGCCTATACTAATAAAATTTTTAATACTCCTTTATTCCCTTATTTTTTCCCTGTTGATCAAGGATTATATAATGGGGCAAACATTATTTTTGGCTGTTCTATAGTAGATATTTACAATAAATACAAATTTGAAGGAAATATAAGAGAACCATTAAGATCAAAAGGGACTGATATTGATTTTACTGTAAGTAAGAATAAAAAAAATGCTTATTCAGCCATAAAATATTTTGAAAACAATTATCAAAGAGAATTTTACAATCAACCTGACAAGTATAAAACTATTCAGATTGAATATATGAACTTTATAAAAATAGATTATAAAACAGACAATTTTTTCAAAGCAGGCATAAGAAGTGATATTAATTATAAAACCTCGGTAAGTGAAGAAAATATAATAAAATCGAATAAAAAACTGTATATGCCATTTTTGTATAATAATTTTAACTTTAAATTGTATGAAGTTTCAAAATTGAATTATAAGCAGCAATTAAATTTTGGTATTGAAGCTTCAGTTTTTAAACCCGTAAATAAAACAGGATTAAACAATACATTTAAACTGAAAATAAGCCATAAACAGTTGTTGTACAGAGTATTTACAATTAAAACCGATTTTATCATAAATACATCTCCCTCAAAACTTAAAACAGTATATCTGCTTGGAGGACAATCAAACTGGGTAAAACCTGTTTTGTCATTTTCAAACAATCACGACAGTCTAAATACAATATTGTACTCATCAACCGAAGATTTTGAAGGATTTCCACTAAACTATATTGCAGGTAATTCGTATAGTATTTGTAAATTAAAATTTATATTACCCGTAAATCCAATTTTGTCTTATTACAGTTTTAATCAAAATATTTTTAAATTTTTAACATTAAAAGCAATATTAAATACCGGCACAGCATGGTTTGGAAATAATCCTTTTTCAATAACAAATCCCGAAAACCGAACTGTTACTGAAACAGGAAGTATGACAATTGTAAATTACACATATAAAAATCCATTGCTATGGAGTTGGTGTACAGGATTAAATACCGTTTTACTTGGCTACAATATTGGTATTGATTATTCAAAAGGATATAACGAACGAGGCTATATTGACAAATTTATTTGTTTTACAATCGGAAAAGAAATTTGAAAATTTAATTCATTAAGTTTAATCAGTTATTAATTTTGCACCCGAAATGAAAAAAATACAATTAATAGAGTGTGTGCCAAACTTTAGTGAAGGCAGAAATCCCGAAATAATTAAAAAAATTGCAGCAGAAATAGAATCGGTTGAAGGTGTAAAATTACTTGATATTGATTCGGGAAAAGCCACTAATAGAACAGTTGTAACATTTGTAGGAGAACCTGAAGCTGTTGTAGAGGCAGCATATAAAGCAATAATTATTGCCGGAGAATTAATAGATATGAGAAATCATAAAGGCGAACATCCAAGAATGGGAGCAACTGATGTTTGCCCACTTGTTCCGGTAAGTGGTATTACCATGGAAGAAACAGCAAAATATGCAGTAAAACTTGCAAAGATGGTAGGTGAAAATTTGCAAATTCCTGTATATCTTTATGGATATTCTCAGCCGGATAAAGCAAGAAATGACCTTTCGGTAATAAGAGAAGGTGAATATGAAGGATTTTCGGAAAAGATAAAATTAAATGAGTGGAAACCTGATTTCGGACCACATACTTTCAACCTAAAAACAGGAGCTACTGTTATAGGTGCAAGAGATTTTCTTATTGCTTATAATGTAAATATAAATTCAATAAGTACCAGAATAGCAAACCGAATTGCATTTGATGTGAGAGAAGCAGGAAGATTGAAACGAATTGGAAATCCTGTATCAGGAAAAATAGAACTTGATAAAGATGGTGAAGCAATTAGGATCCCTGGCAAATGTAAAGCAGTAAAAGCTATGGGCTGGTATATTGAAGAGTATGGAATAGCTCAAATTACAGCCAATCTTACAAACTATAATGTTACACCCTTGCATATATTTTATAATGAAATATGTAAAAGTGCCGAATCAAGAGGAGTGAGGGTAACTGGGAGCGAATTGGTTGGGCTTGTGCCGCTTAGTGCAATGCTTGATGCAGGTAAATATTTTCTTGAAAAACAACAAAGAAGTTCGGGTGTGTCTGACAAAGAATTAATACATATTGCTATAAAATCTCTTGGATTAGATGAATTATCTCCATTTGACCCTAATAAAAAGATAATTGAATATTGTATTAATAATAACGAAAATAACCTTGTAAGCCTTAGCTGTTCTGATTTTGCTGACATTACAGCAAGTGAAAGTACTGCGCCAGGCGGAGGTTCGGTAGCAGCTTTATGCGGAGCATTGGGAGCTTCACTTACGTCTATGGTTGCCAATGTAAGTGCAAACAAAAAAGGGTGGGAAGACAAGTATAGCTATTTTAGTGATTTTGCTGAAAAAGCACAGAATTTGAAAAAACAACTTTTGTTTTATGTTGATGAAGATACAAGGTCATTTGCAGGAATTATTGAGGCATTTAAACTTCCAAAATCAAATGAAAAGGAAATAGAACATAGAAAAAATGAAATAGAAAGAGCCTCACTTTATGCAACAGTAGTGCCGCTTGAAACAATGAAAATCTCAAGCAAAATTCTTGAACTTGCTGATGAAATGATAAAAAATGGAAATCCAAATACAATTTCAGATGGTGCGTCGGGTATTTTATGCTGTAAAACCGCCATTCAGGCTGCGTATTACAATGTGATTGTGAATGCAAAGGGCTTAAAAGATAAAAATAAAGCAAAAGAACTTGCTACAACAGCAAAAGAAATACTTGATCTGAATAATTCTAAGGCAGATGAGATTTTGAAGAGGGTAGAGGATGCAATAGCATTTTAAATAATCATGACATAATTCAATTAAAAATAATTCGTTTTAACTGTCAAAATTTACCTTTAAATTTTGAAGAATATTTAAACGAAAATGAAAACTGTATTTCTTATATTTTTATTTGTTGTATCAAGCACGTCGTGTGTTAGCAAAAAGAAATATAATGAACTTTCAGCTGAAAAAGAAAAACTAATTACAAAAACATCAAAACTTGAAACCAAACTAAAATCATTGAATGATTATCAAATATTATTAAAAGACTCATTAGATAAATTATGAAATCACTAAGTATATTTTTAATGATTTTTGCTCTGCAAGCATGTGTTTCAATTACAAAATACAATTCTTTGAAAAATGAAATTATACAATTGAATAATAATAAAAAAGCACTTAATAAAGAAATAAGAATTGTAGAGAATAAAAATAGAAAAATTGAAGATTCAATTTCTCAAGCGTTAATATATTTAGAACTTTTAAGCACTAAAATAGAAAAACGACTTGCCAAGTTTAATATTTATGTAAAACTTGATAATAAAAAATTAAGTGATTTAGCTTTGCATAATCAGAGCATTTCAAAGGAAAGTTTGAAGTACTTGAGGGTAAATAATAATTTTACAGATACAAACTCGGCAAAAAATACAAATTGGCTTAGCAAGGATGAAAAAGAGCTATACTACTGGCTAAATTACGCACGATTGAATCCAAAAGAATTTTGCATGAAATATATTTACCCTGAGCATTTACAAGACAAAAACAATGTTTATATAGCTACATTAATGGACTATATGCTGCACATGGAACCTGTACCTGCTTTATTTCCCGACAAAGTATTGTTCGAGTCTGCCAGATGCCATGCAGAAAGTACAGGCAAAAAGGGAGAATTAGGACATAAAAGAATTGACGGGTGTAAATCAAAATTCAGGGGAGAATGTTGCTCTTATGGTCTTAGCAAACCATTAGATGTAGTTATCCAACTTTTGATTGATAAGCATGTTTCATCACTTGGACATAGGTATATTTGCCTTGGAACTTATCAAACTCTTGGTGTTTCTGCAAAACCTCATAAAAGTTATAAAATAAATTATGTACTTGATTTTGGCTATAAATAAGTTATTAGGTATAAAAAAATTGTAATTCGAAAAAAGCCAAATTAAAGCATACAAAAAATAAAAAACTATATTAATTAGCGTAAATAACGTTTAATGAACTTTTAATTACTTTAAAATTCAGTATATTATTAAGAAACGCAGGTTCGCCATCAAAATGAACCGGAGCAGAAGTTTTTCTTATTATCTGTAAAGTTTTAAAAGGAATGTCTTTATAATATTTACTCTCGGCAATTTCGCCTGTTAGAAATCTTCTTATTAAACCCGGAATTGCAATCAATGGTGGTTTTTTTAATATACAACACCTAAGTTGTCCGTCATTAAGTTCCGCATCAGGAGCTATATAAAATTCATTACCCCATTGCGAACCATTGGCAATACTTATTAAAAATGCATTTTCCTTCATTTTTTTTCCGTCAATTATCAATTCATATTCCTGTTCGTTGTATGTTCTACCTTCTACAATTGATAATTTTGCATAATTAGCTATTCCTCTACCGTTTGTTTTAGAAAAAAGATGACTAATATGAGCATCAAAACCAATGCCGGCAATATTAATAAAGAAGTGTTTTTCGTTGCACAATCCGCAGTCAATTTTATTAATTTTACCCTTAGTTAATATATTAATATAGTCTTCCAGATGTCCCTTTATTCCAAGATGACGTGCAAATCCATTTCCTGAGCCATAAGGTACAATACCAAGAACTTTATCGGTATTTACAAGTTCTACAGCTACATTGTTGATAGTTCCATCGCCTCCTACAGCCACAAATGTATTAAAACCTGCCTTGCTGCCTTTATCAACAAGTTCTTTTACCGAAACATCTTGTTCCCACCAACCAATTTCAAAAATTGTTTGATTTTCGTTCATTATTTCTGAAATTTTATTTACTATTTCAGTTTTTGAACTACCTCCTGAAATAGGATTAATAATGAAATAAAACTTTCGTATATCAGTCATATTTATTATCTGGTAAAAACGTACTGAATAATATTAGCACCCATTTTCAAGGCTTTTAGTCTTGTTTCTTCACTATCGCCGTGTATTCCATAATCTTCCCAACCATTTCCAAGGTCACATTCATAAGTAAATAAACATACCAATTTACCTTCGTAAATCAAGCCAAAAGCCTGCGGAGGTTTATTGTCATGTTCGTGTATCTTAGGCAAGCCATTTGGAAAATCATATTTTTGATGAAAAATTGGATGGTTAAAAGGTAATTCTACAAATTCAAGTTCAGGAAATACTTTTTTCATTTGCGGTCTTACAAAAGGATTTAATCCATAATTATCGTCAATATGAAGAAATCCGCCCCCAATCAAATAGTGTCTTAAATTTTCGGCTTCATTGTCATTAAAAACAAAGGTTCCATGCCCAGTCATAAATATGTATGGATAATTAAAAATTTCTTTGCTTTCGGGTTCTACTATTTCTTCGTTTTGATTTATTGAAGTATTAAGATACCTATTGCAAAACTGAATTAAATTTGGCAAAGCAGTTCGTGCAGAGTACCAGTCGCCTCCACCGGCGTATTTTAATTTTGCAATTTTTAGAGGGTTTTCCTGTGAATATGAAAAATTAAATATAACTATAAAGGTTAATAATGAAATAATTCTCATTTTTTTAATTATGCGAAATTAAAATCATTTTCATTTTTGTAAAAAAAATAAAATTTATTTTTTAAAATCTTTGATATTCTTTAGTAATGAAAAATTGAATGTAGGCTGTCCAGGATAATACGAAGCCATACCATAAGAAAAGCGATATTTTAGCAGATTAACTGAAAAGCCCCAAGAAAATCCTGTAACAACTTTTCTTTGCTCAGGCGAAAGTTCTTTCCTTCTCTGATAATTATAACCTAAGATTAAATTAAAATTTTTTGAGAAAAGCAATTCTCCTGCAAAATTGAAATGTCTCATGAAATTTTCCGGAACAGATAATTTTTCAATCTTTTCTTTTTGAGTTTCAAGATCAATAGTTTTGTTTCTTTTATTTGTATTGATATACCTCAAATCCCATTTCTGCAAGTCATGGGCAATAATAGAAAATCTTAAAGGATTAAATTTTAGTTTTTGAGAAATGCCAATTTGTATGTCAAGTGGCAACGGCTCAAAATTACCATCGCGATATGGGATAAATTGTGTCCCAAGGTTTTTTAATGTTCCGGCCAGAGTAAATCTTTTTGGCTCATCATAATATATACAACCAAGATTAAATGCTCCAGCGGTAGATACATAAGCTTCTAATGCAGAATATATAAAATTAAAACTTAATCCATACCAAAATTTGTCTTGCCAGTGTTTTGAATACCCTATTTGAAAATTATAATCTTGCGAGGTATATGGTCTGGTAGAATTTCCATTTTCATCAAAACCTTGAATTTTGCCATAATTTACAAAAAAAATATTTGCAGAAAAAGTTCCAATACTGTCATAGTGTTTTACATAGCCAGCATAAGCATTGTTTATTCCGGCAAGATAATTCATATAAGAAATCATTGCATGATTGTCCATACTTTTATTTAGAAGAGCCGGATTTTGATATGCAAGTGAAATGTCATTGTCTCTTACAGAAATAAGGCTGCCACCTGCTGCAGCTACTCTGGCACTGTGATCTAAGTTTAAAAATGGATATGTGCGTGTTCCCCCAATCTGGGCTAAAACAATGTTACCTATTATAAGTAACAAAAGGCAAATTAAATTACGAAACATTATTTGATATAAGATAAATGCAAAACGAAATTAGTTGTTTCATATTTCATTTTGATTTATTTTTTTTACCATTGTAAGAATAGTTGCTATTGCTACATGTTCATTGGTTTCATCAAACACTTCTACATAGTATTTTACAATTCCTTTTGCAATATCTTCTTCATTTTTTTTCAGTTGATTTATTTTTTCTTTCACAGTAAGTTTTACCCAAATAGTATTTCCGGCATATACAGGTTTGGTAAATCGACATTCATCAAGCCCATAGTTAAGTAAAACAGGTCCTTTTGCAGGATCAACAAACAATCCGGCAGCAGCACTTAATACAAAGTACCCATGTGCTACACGCTGTGAAAACATTGTTCCATCAAGAGATGTTGTATCTGTATGAGCATAGAAATGATCCCAACTTACATTTGCAAAGTTCACAATATCGCTTTCTGTAACAGTTCTTTTATGTGTAATAATTGATTCGCCAATTTCTAGTTCTTCAAAATGTTTTCTGAAAAGATGAGCTTCAGGCAAAATAGTTTCGCAGCCAGGTTGATAAATGTTTGTAATTTTAGTTAGGGTTGTGGGGGAGCCTTGAATTGCTGCACGCTGCATATAATGTAAAACACCTCTAATGCCGCCCATTTCTTCGCCACCACCAGCTCTGCCAGGTCCGCCATGCACTAAATATGGCAATGGCGAGCCATGTCCGGTACTCTCTTTTATACATTTTTTATTAAAAACAACTATACGTCCATGATGAGATGCAGTAGAAAGTACAAATTCTTTAGCAATTTTATCGTTTGAGGTTGTAATACTACTACATAATGACCCTTTACCCATTTTTGAAAGCAAAATTGCTTCATCCAGATTTTTGTAAGGAATAATTGTACTTACAGGTCCAAAAACTTCTATTTCGTGACTCAAAAGATTTTTAAAGGGATTTTTATTTAAGAGAATAGTTGGTGAAACAAAGTAACCCTTTGAAATATCTGTATTTTCGTCAAACAAACCGTCTTTTTCATTAAATACAATTTCATTTTCTTTAAGTAAAATTTCGAGATTTTTGTAAACTTCGTTTTTTTGTGACAGAGATGCAAGCGGGCCCATCTTTACGCCTTCATTTCTTGGGTTGCCTACTTTTACTTTTTTTAATGATTCACTAAGTGATTTTTGAACTTCATCAGTAAATTTTTCTGGCACAATAATTCTTCTTACTGCTGTGCATTTTTGCCCGGCTTTAATAGTTATTTCTTTTCTTACTTCATTTATAAAGATTAAAAATTCTTCGGTACCCGGAGCTGCATCTTCGCCTAATACCATACAGTTTAATGAATCTGCTTCTAAATTGAACGGCACCGACTCAGAAATTATTTTTGGGTGTGATTTCAATTTTTTACCTGTTTCAGCACTTCCTGTAAAAGTAACAATATCTTGGTATGTAATATGGTCTAAAATTCCGTTTGCCGAACCACAAATTAATTGAAGCGATCCTTGAGGTAAAATTTTAGAATCAATTATTTCTTTAAAAACCGAATAAGTAAGAAAACTTGTTATAGTAGCTGGTTTTACAATTGCCGGAACGCCTGCAAGAAGATTTACAGCAATTTTTTCTAACATTCCCCAAACAGGAAAATTAAACGCATTAATGTGCAATGCCAAGCCTTCTTTAGGTACTAAAATATGTTGTCCGCTAAAAGTTCCATTTTTGCTTAGTAAAATTGAATCGCCTTCAACATGAAAAGGCTGGTCTGCAAATTTTCTTCTAAGACTTGCATAGCTGAACAAGTTTCCAATTCCGCCTTCAATATCAATCCAACTATCTATTCGTGTTGCCCCGGTTTTATAACTTATTTCATAAAAAAACTCTTTTTTATTTTGCAAATGCAGAGCTAATGATTTAAGCATGTTGCCTCTTTCATTAAAAGTTAATTTTCTTAAATTAGGAGAACCAACATTTCTCGCAAACTTCATCATTTCGGCAAAATCTAAACCTTCACTTCCGGCACAAGTAAAAAATTCGCCGGTGCTTGCATCGGCAAGGTTTGCAACAGATGATTTGCAATTTATCCATTCGCCATTAGAGTAATTTTGAATTATCATATTTTATAATAACATTAATTTAATTTAAAGGTTTAAAAATAAAAAAAAGTCAGTAATTAAAATCTGTATCGTCCTAAAAAAGTTTACAGTTTTTTTTTATTAATTCTGAAATAAGTTTACAATTCATTTTTAGTCCTATATTGGGTTAACAATAATAGAACTTTTTCCATATTCTTTAAGTTTTTATTTTTGAATAATTTTAATTATCCGTGTTTTACACTTTTATAGTGTAAACCTATTTTAGGACAAGACTATACAAGATGCTGTTATATCAGAAGCCCCTTCGCTGCCCATTATTTCTTTAAGCTCTGAATAATCTTCAAAAACTTTTTCTCTTAAATTTTCATTTGTCAATTTATTAAGTTCTTTTTTTAAATTTTCAACTGTTAGCTCATTTTGCAGTAATTCTCTTATAATTTCTTTTCCACTTATAAGATTAGGCAAGGAAATATACTTTACTTTTATAACAAATTTTGCAATAAAAGCATTTATCCAACTCGTTTTATAACACACTACCTGCGGTATATTAAAAATTGCAGTTTCGAGGGCAGCAGTTCCTGATGTTACTAATGCCGCATAGCTGTATTTTAATATATTATATGTATTATCGTTTATTAGTTTAACATTTTCAATATTTAAATACTTATTAAAATATGAATTTTCATACCCAGGTGCAACTGCTACCACTACATTGTAATTTTTTATAAATGGTATTACACTTTGTAGCATTACAGGCATTATTAAATCAATTTCTTGTTTTCTGCTACCCGGCAATAATGCTATAATAGGCTTATTATCGAGATTATAATTTTTAACAAAATCAGGGTTGGGGATAAAGTTATTTATTTGGTCAAGAATTGGATTTCCTACATATTTTACATCATATCCAAATTTTTTGTAAAATTCTCTTTCAAAAGGTAAAATAACATACATCTTTGTAATTATTTTTTTAATTTTCAATGCTCTTTTTACATTCCAAGCCCAAATTTTAGGTGATATATAATAGTGAGTTTCAAAACCTTTACTGTGTGCCCATGCTGCAATCTTTAGATTAAACCCCGGATAATCTATAAAAATTAATCTGTCAGGATTGTATTCGCTTATATCTTTTTTAGCAAAATTTATTAGTTTTATTATTTTAAATAAATTCAAAATTACTTCAATAAAACCCATAATTGCCCTGTCTCTGATATGAACCACATTAGTTGCTCCCTGATTTTGCATTAAATCTCCGCCCCAAACTCTGAAATTTGCATTATCATCAATTTTCTTTATTGATTTAATAAGATTTGCACCATGCAAATCACCAGAAACTTCGCCGGCTATTATATAATATTTCAATTTTTATTAAGTAAAATAAAGAATGATTATTATCAAAGCGTAAAAAATGGTTGCATAAAGTATTCCCTTTGGTATGTTATCAAAATTTGTATAAAAAGTAAGAAGAAAAATTGCAAGATTAAATACAAGACCTATTCTTAGCAATGAGCTAACAAGCATCATCGCAAACATTTTTTCTTGCCAAAACATTATCAATAAAAACAATGCAGGAACAGCAATTCCCGAAAGTAACCCTATCCAAAATTTATCGTATTTTTTTATTGAAAATTCCATGAATTTAATATGCTTATTGAATGATGTGCTGTAAGGTCAAATTGAGTTGGAACAACAGATACAAATCCGTTTTTTATTGCCCACTCATCAGTATCTTCACCATGGTCATTATTAATAAAATTTCCGGTAAGCCAATAATATTTTCTACTATGCGGATCTGTTCTTTCATCAAATTCTTCTACCCATTTAGCTTTTGCCTGACGACATATTTTAATTCCTTTAATTTCATTTAGCTTGAGTTTGGGAATGTTTACATTCAACAAAGTACCTTCTGGCAGATTGTTTTCTAAAACTTTTTGAGAGATAATTTTACTGTAATAAACTGATGCTTCAAAATCTGCCTCAAAGCCATAATCATTTAATGAAAAACCTATTGAATTTATACCCTCAATTGCACCTTCAACCGCAGCACTTATAGTACCGCTGTATATTACATTTATTGATGAGTTTGAGCCGTGATTAATTCCCGAAACAAGCAAATCGGGTCTTCGATGTAACACTTTATCAACAGCAAGTTTTACACAGTCAACCGGGGTTCCGCTGCATTGATATGCAGGTATGTCGTCAAACAAGTGTACTCTTTCCATTCTTAGCGGATGATTCATGGTAATGGCATGTCCGGTACCGCTTTGTGGGCTATCTGGCGCTACAACCACTACTTGTCCTATTTGCTTCATACTATTTACAAGTGCAGCAATTCCCGGTGCTGAAATTCCATCGTCATTGCATACTAATATTAGGGGTGTGCTCATCTTTTACAAAATTAAAATAATTTAACAATAAAAAAGCCCCGCCTAAGCGAGGCAATATTTATAATGTTTTTATTTAAATATAATTATTATGGTTGCTGTGGTGGCTGACCGCTTCCTTGAGGAGCAGCGGGGGGGGGATTAACTGAGCCAGGTGTAGCATTTTCAATATTTTCTTTCATTTTTGATTCTTTTGATGATGAACTTCCTGAAATAAAAAATGGACCGGCAAGAGATAGTATAAGCAATGAAATTGCAAGTATCCATGTTATTTTTTCAACACCTTCGGTAGTTTTGTTTACCCCAAGTATTTGATTGGCTGCAGAAAAATTTGAAGACAATCCGCCTCCTTTTGGGTTTTGAATAAGAACAATTGCTACTAATAAGATACACGCAATTATTGTAAGCCAGGTTATTAATGTGAACATGTTATAATTTATTTATTAATTCTTCTTTTATTATTTTGATTTTTTCTGCAAAAATGTCTTTTTTATTCGGACTTTGCAACAACAATTTTTCATATAATTCTAATGATTTATGTAGTAGCCCTTGTTTATAAAACAAATTAGCTAATGTTTCACTCGCTATATCCGTGTGAAATTCTTCGCTTTTTTTTGCCATATTTTCGGGTTTGTAAAACTCTGCTTTAGGTTTTGAAATACTAGGGTTTTTACTTAAAAAATTGTCGAGAATACTATCAACTTCATCTTTGCTTAGTTGGATGTTTTTATGGTTTGATTTTTCGTCAGCTTGTTTTACGTATGCTTGTATATCGTAAGCTAAATCAGCCCATCCGGCCGGATCGTAATTTCCGTCATTTTCGTTTTCTTCCTCAATGTTTGTATTTGGTAAAATAATTATAGTATCTGTTTTACTAATTTCTTCAGCATTTTTTTCTTTTATTTCTTCTTCAATAGGCGACTCAATGTTGTCTAACCAGTCAAAGAAACTCATTTCTATTGGTAATTCTGAAACAAGATTTTCAGATGTTTCTGAATTTTGATCTTGGGTGTTATTTTGTTCAGGTTCTGGTTGAGGTTGAGGGTCTGTTATTTTTTTATCGGTTGTTTCTTCTGCAATTTCATTTATTTCGGGTACTTTTTCTGTTTCTGTAATTCTTTCTTCAATTTTAGTTTCTATATCCTCAGGTAATTCAGTTATAGGTTCAGGTTGAGGTTGAGGTTGAGGGTCTGTAATTATTTTATCGGTTGTTTCTTCTGCAATTTCATTTATTTCGGGTACTTTTTCTGTTTCTGTAATTCTTTCTTCAATTTTAGTTTCTATATCCTCAGGTAATTCAGTTATAGGTTCAGGTTGAGGTTCAGGTTCAGGTTGAGGAACTGTTATTATTTCATCGATTGCTTCTGATTTTTGCTTTACTTCGGTTTCATTATTGATAAAATTGTATAAAATTTTTCTATTGCCTGAATATAATGATGCTAATCTTAGATTCTTGTTAAATCCAAATGTGTTTTGATTTTTATGTGATTTTGCAATTAAAATATGCAGAACTTGAAAATATGGGAATTTTGCTCTTAAATCTTCAAGGTTCTCAGCTTCTTTACGTCCTAAAGAGTCTGAATTTTCAATATAGTCATTTATTATACTCACCAATTTACTGCTGCTTTATTAAATATTTCCTGAACAATTTGGTTTGTTATTTCTTTAACTAAATCATTTTCTAAAGTACTGAAATTTTTATTTGCATCAAAATCTTGAAAGTTGCTGAAAGTCTGCTCAAAGTTTTTTTCAGGATGTTTAATACATTCAAATTTTACATTTATAGAAATTTTAAGTCTGTTTTTAGTTGTGTTTGCATCACCTTGCATTGCAATTGGCTCAACTATATATTCTGTAATATATCCACTAAAACTAAAATCTCCATTTTCTCTAATGAAATTTAATCTTGTATTATTCATTTTGTCTTTAAGTTTTTCTGTAAAAGTATTGCTTAACGAAGGATTAACTATTGCCGCTTTGTTTTCAAAAAAACCAACCGAAAAAGTATTGACATCGGGCGGGATAGAAGCTCCCTGAAAAGAGTAACACCCAAAAATTGCAAATTGACAAGCTATAAGAATATATAAAATAGGTTTAGTAGTTTTCAAGGTTAAATTCTTTAATTTTACGGTACAATGTTCTTTCGGAAATACCTAATTCGCTTGCAGCTTTTTTGCGTTTCCCGTTATTTTTAATCAATGATTTTTTAATTAGTTCTTTTTCTTTTGCCTCTAGGCTGAGATTTTCTTCAATATTTACTGATTCTGCTTGGGTAATTTCCTGTTCTATTATTTGATGTTCGGTTTTATTTATTATAGAAGTAGGTTGGGGTCTAATAAATATTTCCTGAGAATGCGGAATTTCAATTTCTTCATTTGTAGGTAATATACGAGTAAGGGCAGCTTTATTAATTTCAGAAAAATCACCTGAAAAGTTTTTTTGATTTTCTAATAATCCAAGTACTATACTTTTCAGGTCATTTACATCTTTTTTTAAATCAAAAAGTACTTTATAGAATATTTCTCTTTCGTTTAGGTTTTCTTGTTTGCTATCATTACTTACAATAAGTTGCCCGGAGGTATTCTCTGTAGGCAAATATTTTACTATTAAGCTATCGTTAATTATTCTTGTTTGTTCAAGAACCGAAATTTGTTCAACAATGTTTTTTAGTTGTCTTATATTACCTGGCCATCTGTAATTGCTTATTACTGCTTCGGCATCAGGAGTTAATTCTATAGCTTTTATTCTATATTTTTCAGCAAAATCAGAAGCAAATTTTTTAAAAAGTATTGATATATCAGAAGATCTTTCACGCAATGCAGGTACATATATTGGCAATGTAGACAATCGGTAATACAAATCTTCTCTAAATTTTCCTTGATTGCATAATTTTACCAAATCTTTGTTGGTTGCTGTTACAATTCGAACATCGGTTTTTTGTACTTTTGACGAACCTACCCTTATAAATTCGCCATATTCAAGAATTCTGAGCAATCTTGCTTGAGTTTCAAGTGGCAATTCGCCAATTTCATCTAAAAAAATTGTTCCGCCGTTTACAGTTTCAAAGTATCCCTTTCTACTTTCGTTTGCACCGGTAAATGAGCCTTTTTCGTGTCCGAAAAGTTCTGAATTTATAGTGCCTTCCGGTATTGCTCCGCAATTAATTGAAATAAATGGTCCGTGCTTACGATTGCTTAACTGATGAATTATTTTTGAAAATGATTCTTTTCCAACACCACTTTCGCCAAGTATATAAACCGAAATATCTGTAGGGGCTACTTTAACAGCCGTTTCAAGTGCATAATTTATTCTGGGCGAATTACCAATTATTCCAAATCTGAGTTTAATATTTTGCAAATCCATTGATATAAAAGTTATGGTGTATCTGATTTTTCTACAATTTTTCCAATTAGGCTTGTTGTTGTACTTTTTTCAATTAATACGTCAACATAATCACCTTGTTTATAATTTTCAATATTAAAAATAACAACAATATTTTGGTCGCTTCTCCCCATATACTCATTTTTGTTTCTTTTTGAAGGTCCTTCTACAAGTACCCTGAATATTTTCCCTTCTCTTTGTCTGTTTTTATTTTTTGAAATTTTATTTTGGAGTTCTATAATTTCGGTTAATCTTCTTTTTTTTACATCAATCGGTACATCATCTGTCATTTTTCGCTCGGCAAGAGTACCTGGTCTTACGCTGTAATTGTACATGTATGAAAAATCAAATTGTGAAATTTCCATTAGCGAAAGAGTGTCAATATGGTCTTGTTCGGTTTCTGTACAAAATCCTGAAATTATATCGCATGAAATTCCGCAATCAGGTATAATTTCTCTTATGCGATCAATTTTCCCTAAATACCACTCTCTTGTATAATTTCTATTCATTACATCAAGCACTCTGCTGCTTCCGCTTTGAGCCGGAAGGTGTATGTATTTGCATATATTGTTATACTTTTTCATTATAAAAAGTACTTCATCGGTAATATCTTTAGGATATGAAGTGCTAAACCTGATTCTCATGTTACTATCAATTTTTGCGACTTTTTCGAGAAGTTGAGCAAAATTTACTGAGTTTTCTTTTTCGTTGTCATTTAGCTTTTCAAAATCTTTTTTAGGACCTCCTCCAAACCACAAATAACTGTCAACATTCTGTCCCAGCAATGTTATTTCTTTATATCCATTTTCTGACAATTGCTTCACTTCATTTAAAATACTATTTACATCACGGCTTCTTTCTCTGCCTCTTGTAAACGGAACTACACAAAAGCTACACATATTATCGCATCCACGCATAATACTTACATAAGCATTAACTCCATTGCTGTTTATTCTTACAGGGCTTATTTCTGCATAAGTTTCTTCTAAAGACAATAAAACATTTATTGATTTATTTCCTCCATTTACGTTATTCAATAAATTTGGTAAATCTCTGTAAGAGTCAGGACCGGCAACTACATCAACAAGTTTTTCTTCTTCAAGTAATTTTGTTTTTAGCCTTTCTGCCATACATCCGAGAATACCCACTACAAGTTCAGGTTTTTGTTTTTTATTAAACTTTAACTGAACAAGTCTGTTTTTAATTTTTTGCTCGGCATTATCTCTAACACTGCATGTATTAATAAATATTACATCTGCTTCTTTTTCTTCATTTGTAGAAATATAACCGTTTTCTGATAAGATAGAAAGGATTACTTCACTGTCAGCAAAGTTCATTGCACATCCATAACTTTCAATGTATAATTTTTTACTTTCGGAACTTATTTTAGAGTTTTGTTTTATTTCTGAAACCTGATACATATTTTATGCAAAATTAAAAATTTAATGTGACAAAAAGTCATTGAAAAATAATAAATAAAACTTTAGTATAAAATTCTATGTTATTAAATTACTATAAATTAAATCCAATAGAACTAACATGAAACAACTTTTATTAATTAGACATGTCAGTGCTGAAAACAATTTTTTTGTACCTGACTATATGAGAAAATTGACATTGGAAGGATTGAATGAAATTGAATCTGCTTGTAAAATTTTTTCAAAATTTCAGTTTTTGCCTGATATTGTAAATTCAAGTTCATCAAAAAGAACAATACAAACAGCTAAAAGGATTGCAGAAATACTTAATTGGGATATTGATAGAATCTTATATAATCAAAGCCTTTATAACTCAAAGTTTGATAGTATTATTAGCGAAATTATGTTTACTTCAAATGATTTTAATTCATTAGTAATTGTGGCTCACAATCCTGCAATTTCAGATGTTTTTAATTTTTTAAATAAATCTCATAGTGAAA
Source organism: Bacteroidia bacterium (assembly GCA_020849295.1). Lineage (GTDB taxonomy): Bacteria > Bacteroidota > Bacteroidia > NS11-12g > UBA9320 > JABWCE01. The sequence continues at coordinate 53,432 of JADLGN010000004.1, read as the reverse complement.
TGTTGCCTAAGTGTAGTTTTTGTTTGTTTAATTTAAAAATAGAAGATTGGTTATTATTAAAACCTGCAACTTCTGAGCTCGTTTGCAAAATATAGATTTATAACTTTATTTCTTTTCTAACCTGTAAAAAATCAAATCCTTTTTTTCTGTTATTTTTTTATAATCAGGAAATTGATGAAATTCTCTCTTTACAAGAATCAGGTGTCTATAACCACACTTGTAAACAAAATTCATATATGCAGTATCAAAAATTTGCTCTTTTGATATGCTCCACCCTTTGCGATGAGCAAAATAAAGATATTGAGGATTTGTAGAACCTGCTAATGCAATTTTTTCTTTAAATGGAACTACCTCGTTTATTTGTTTTTCGAAGGTAAGAATAAATTTTTCTGAGTCTTTAATAAAAAAATCACTCACTTGTGCACCAAAAGATTCGGCACTTATTACAAATAAAACTAATAAATAAATTTTTTTTGGATATAAACTTAAAGCCCACCCTGCAGATACTGCCATTACAGGCACAAAAGGAATAATGTAATAATTGTGATGAGCGAATACACTACCTGTCTTAATCATAAACACCAAGAAAACAGGAAATGTTACCAGTATAATTTTTAATGGGAGAAAAAATCTTTTTTTTATACATAAATACAAACCTGATAAAAAAACAGCAAAAGCAGTAAAACTACAAAATGCTGAAAAGTAAAATTTCTCAAAAGCTAAGTCAATGTTTGGGAAAAATTCTTTTGGACCTTCTTTATAATTTTTTGGAAAAAACAACTGATACTCCCAAGTGCGAAGTAAATATTCGCCCCAAACAAAGTACCACCAATACATTACACAAAATACAAAAACTCCTGCTAAGATTAATGATAGCTTATTTGCAATATTGAATTTCTCTGAAAAAATTGGAAGAATAAATATACTGTAAATGTACATAACAGGTAATTTTGCTAAAATCCCAAAACTTGCCAATACAGAAAATAGCAGTAATTGCTTCCATTTTCCTGTTTTTAAGAAAGAAAAGGCAAAGTAAAGCGAGATTATTACCAAAGACATACTAAATATATCAGGCATTATTTTTCTGCTAAACCCAAACCAGATTGATATCATTAATAAAAACGTAGAATTGAAAGCTGCTTTTTTATCAAAGTACATTAAAAGTAATTTATAAAAAAAACAGCAAGCAATAGATGAAATAAGCAAATTTACAAATCTTCCGTACCAATGCCTGTATTCAAAAAACAATGAAATTAAATATGAAATATAGTTATAAACCGGAAACTCCGAAAATATAATTCCATTATGCTTTCCGCCATTATCAACAATTGGATACAAAGGATTGTTGCTTGTTTCGTACAAGTTACGGGTAATCATATTTGTTAAGCTTTGTCTCCAATTATGACCGTTTTCAAGCGGAGGATTTGTAATACTTACAAGTCGAACAATAAAAAATAATATTATCCATAATTTTATAGAATGAAAATTAAAATTTTTATTAAAATAATGTACCGATTTGCTTACTTTATTTCTCAATTATGCGTTTAAATTACGTCTGTAAAATTAATTTAATTGCTTAAAAAAATGAATTAATTGATAAAAAGTTAAAATATAAAAAATGTAGTTTTGTGGATTGAATTATAAAATGAAGAAAATACATAATTTCAGTGCAGGACCAGCTATTTTGCCCAAAATAGCAATAGAAAACTCAATAAAGGCATTAAAAGATTTTTATGGTACAGGGCTTTCTCTAATTGAAGTTTCGCACAGAGGAAAGGAGTTTGTTGAAGTGATGGATGAAGCAAGAAAACTTCCTCTTGAAATTTTAGGATTAAACAATGATTACGAAACTCTTTTTTTGCAAGGAGGAGCCAGTTTGCAATTTTGTATGGTGCCTTATAATTTTTTAAACCAAAAAGCTGCTTATATTAAAACTGGCGTTTGGGCTGGCAATGCTACCAAAGAGGCTAAATTATTTGGTGAAGTTGAAGTTTTGGCAAGCAGTGAAGATAAAAATTATTCCTACATTCCCAAAGATTATAAAATTTCTGCTGATGCTGATTATTTTCATTGCACAAGTAATAATACTATATATGGTACTCAAATGCACAGCTTTCCAGATTGTGAAATACCAATGTTTTGCGATATGAGTTCAGATATTTTTAGCCGCAAAATTGATGCTTCAAAATTTGACTTAATTTATGCCGGAGCTCAAAAAAATATGGGACCTGCCGGTACAACTTTGGTAATAATTAAAAAATCTTTATTAGAAAAAATTACAAGAAAAATACCAAGTATGCTTGATTATAGAACACATTTGAATAAAGATAGTATGTACAATACCCCATCGGTTTTTGCTGTTTATTGTTCATTACAAGTATTAAAATGGATAAAAGAAAAAGGAATTGAAAAAATTGAGGCAGATAATAGAATAAAACAACAAACGCTATATAACGAAATTGATAATAATGAATTTTTTTACGGAACTGCTGCCAAAGATGACAGGTCGTGGATGAATGTTACGTTTTTAATGAAAGATGATAAACACAATGAAAAATTTTTGGAAATGTGTAAAGAAGCTAAAATAATTGGTATAAAAGGACATAGAAGTGCCGGTGGATTTAGAGCTTCTCTTTATAATGCTTTGGAATTAGACAGTGTTGAAGCATTAGTTGATGTTATGAAAAATTTCAAACCATGATAAAGATATTAGCAAACGATGGTATAAATAAAGCAGGATTAGAAATGTTGCAAAATGAAGGTTTTGCAGTAGATACTAACAATATACCGCAAAATTATTTAATTGAAAAAATAAACGATTATGATGTTTTGCTGGTAAGAAGTGCCACAAATGTTACAAAAGAAATAATAGATGCTGGTAAAAATCTAAAACTGATAGGTAGAGGAGGAGTTGGGCTTGATAATATTGATGTGGAATATGCAAAAAAAATGAACTTAAAAGTTGTAAATACGTCTGCAGCTTCATCTGTATCGGTGGCTGAGCTTGTATTTGCACATTTATTGAATGGTTGCAGATTTTTGAATTACTCAAGTAATAAACTTGCAGAAAATGCTAATAATAACTTTAAGGATGTAAAGAAAAATGCATCAAAAGGTATTGAATTGTACAATAAAACAATTGGTATAGTTGGTTTTGGCAGAATAGGTCAAGAAGTAGCAAGAATTGCAATAGGGGTAGGAATGAATGTAATAGCTTATGACCCTTTTTTTAAAAGTAAAACAATTCAGATTAATTTTAACAATCAATTAAAAATAGAACCGATAAATGTTACAATTGATATGTCAACATTTGATTATTTACTTAGTAATTCAGATTTTATTACTTTGCATGTACCGGGTAGCAAAGGGTATTTAATAGACAAAAATGAATTTGAAAAAATGAAAAAAGGAGTAGCTATTGTTAATTGCTCAAGAGGAGGTACCATAAATGAAACAGAATTGACTTTGCAACTTCAAAATGGAAAAATTTCATTTGCAGGCTTAGATGTGTTTTCCAAAGAACCTCCTGAATATACAGGTTTTATGCAATTGCCAAATATTTCGTTTACTGCACATACAGGAGCGTCAACTATTGAGGCACAAGAAAGAATAGGAATTGAATTAGCTACTTTAATAATTAATCATTTTAAAAATTAATGCCTTCATTTTTTCCTTTCAGAGCTCTAAGACCAAACAAAAATCTAGTATCAGTTTTTTCGTCAAAAACTTCTGATTTTAATAATCAGGAAGATTTAGTTGCTGATATGATATCTAATACTGAAAGTTATTATTATGTTACAAAAAGATTTTTGGTTAATGACGATAAAAAGAAAGTAGAATATCATTTTGAAGATGGTGCAGAGTTTATAAAGGAAAAAATTATGAAAAATGAATTGTTTATAGATAATAAGCCTTCGTATTTCATTTATAGACAAACTGATTTCATAAAGAATAGAAGTTATACAGGGCTGATAGGTCTTGCTGACATTAACGAAATAGAAAACGATAAAATTAAAAAACACGAAAACACCAAAATCCAGCGTGAAGAGTATCTTTATAAGCAATTGCATTATACGGGCGTTTTAGGCGAACCTGTACTTGTAGGATATGAACAAAACAATGAAATAAGTAACATAATTGAAAACAACATTGCAAATGAATGTGAATATGATTTTAATACTATAGACAACAAAAATCATAAAGTTTGGAAAATTACAGATTCTGAAACACTCGAAAAAATTTACAATTTACTGAATGAAACAAACGCATTTTATATTGCAGACGGACATCATCGCTGTGCATCGGTAGTAAGAAACTATAATTTGAATCCAAGTTTAAAAAATCGTTTTTTTATGATTTTCCTATTAGACGAAAATCAACTGAATATAGGTTCTTTTCATCGTGTTATTTCTGATGTTGGTGATTTTAGCTTAGATGAATTTTCAGAAAAAATCAATAAAAATTTTTTAATTGAACAATATAAAACTAACGAGTTATATTGCCCTGTAAAACACTCTGAATTCGGCTTATTAACAAGAGATTTATCATTAAAATTGACATTTATTAATAAAATTAAGTCAAACAATCCTGAAAAATTTCTCGACGTAAATATTCTTGAAAATTATATTTTTAAAGTGGTTTTCAATATTAACCATCCACGTACAGATAATCGTCTTTCATTTTTTTCATCAAACGATAACATTAGCAAATTGCAAAAAATGCTTGAAAATAAGGAAATAGATATGATAATTTCTAATTATCCGGTTTCGTTTAGTGAAGTTAAACAAATAGCTGATGCTAATAAAGTAATGCCTCCAAAGTCAACTTATATTGAGCCGAAATTGAGGGGTGGACTTATATTACAGCAATTTTGAAATGTTATTTCAAAGTTTTTAATAATCTTTTTGCTTTACGATAATGTGTTCCTTTAATCGCAATTAAATTTTTCAAAACAAGTTTAGCCTCTTCGTTTCTGTTTAATTTAATTAAAACATTAGCTTTTAGAAACTGTAACTTTTCATAATAATGAGATTTTACTTGGGTTTCTTTTGAATTAATATGCAATAAGCAAGAGTCGAATTTTGAATAGTTGTACAAATTGATAGCATAAAAATAGAAAATGGAATCTTCTGTAAAATTGGTAGCTTTCAAATCATAGTCATCATTTGCAGTTATACTTTTATAATTTGGAATAGCAGGATTTTCAGACTCGGCAATGCGTTTTGATTTTTTTAATCTATTGTTTTTTCCTGTTGAACTTGGCTTAACTGTTTCTGTTCCTTTATCATTTCTGTTTGGCTCATTGCTTTTTGTATCTTCAATTGTTTCTTCTATATCTTCACTATTTTCATCACTTTTGGCAATTGCTCCACTACTTTCAGGTTGTATAACTTTATCTTCCGAAATGTTTTTTTCTGAATAGAATGTTGTATCTAAAGTTTCTTTAATACTTTTTTCTTCAAAGTCCTTACTGTCAATTATTTTATTTTGCAAATTATAGTTATCAGTATATTTCTCAGGCGAATCTACTTTGTTTTCCAAAATATTTTGGTCAATAGTTTTTTCTATTTTATCTATTACAACTTCCGGTTTCTTCTTATTAGTAAAATACCATGCTAATCCTACAACAACAATAAAAATAGCTGCTACTGAAGAGTATCTGATAAATAACTTATAAATTGAATTTTGAGATATTTTTTTATCAATTTCTTTATCAATTTCATTAGTAATTTTTGATAATTCAGAGGGTTTTTTCATTTTATCAATACCCTCCTTAATTTCAGCACATAACTTGCATTTTTCAATATGTAATAAAATATTGTTAATCTCAGTATTGCTGAGTTTGCCTTGCGAATATTGCAACCAAAAATTATTATTTACACATTTGCTATTGCCCATGCTAATATTATTAAATCTATTCCTTTTTCTGTCAAAATATTTTTAAGGTTACGTTTGCCATTTTGAATATAACTCTTAACTTCATTATTGTTCAAACCTGTAATACTACAAATATCTTCATAACTTTTCTTTTGTAAATAAAATAGCTCAATACATGATTTTTGTTTATCATTTAGCATATTTATTGCATCCTCAAGCATCTTTAGTTTTTTTTCTTTATCGTTTGAATCTTCGTTTTGATGCAAAATTTTTTCTAAATCCATAAAACTATTTTCATCACTTAAATTAAAAGCTGCAGTAATTACATTTTTATGTTCATTTCTTTTTATTGACAAACAATGATTTCTTACAACAGAATGTAGCCAACTTTTAAAATTTGTAATTTCAAATTTTTTAATATCTGTAAAGCATTTTTCAAAAATATTCATTACAGCGTCTTGAGCCTCAGCTTCGTTTTTAAGATATTTTACACTTATAGCAAAACACATTAGTGAGTATCTTTTAAAAAGTTCTCCTAAATAGTGCATTTTGTTGGTATCGCGATATAGCTGTACCAAATTTTCATCACTTATATCAGAAAAATTTTTAAGCACTATTAATTTTTTTATGGATTATGTTTAAATATTTCATCAAAGAAATATAAAATTCAAATTAATAATATAAAAAGTCATGAAACACATTTTTTTATCAATCGTATCATTGTTTTTAATTTGCGGTATAAATGCAGAAAGCATAAACCCTCAAAATGCAAAACTTCAAAAAGTAACTGTTTATGTAAGTGGAGCACACATGTATTATTCTGAAAGTGTAACTCTAAAAACAGGCAACAACGAATTTATTTTTGAAAATATTTCTCCATTTATTAATGAAGCGTCATTGCAAGCATCGTGCAAAAATGGTGTAATTACTGAAGTTAAACATCAGTTAATTTATATTGAAAAACCAATTATAAGTAAAAAATACGATAAAGAAATTGTTATGGTATTAGATAGTATAGAAGATGTAAACTTCGGACTGCAAGATATAAAAAACAAATTATATGTACTTGAAACCGAAAAAACTATGCTGTTGAACAATAGAATAATGAAAGGTCAGCAGTTGAGAGATTCGCTTGCTTTGCTCAGAGATGGATTAATATTGCTTAGAGAAAGACTGAATTCAATTTATGAACAGAATCTTAAACTTGAAAAGCAAAAAAGCAAATTAAACAAAAAATTAAATAAACTAAATGAGAGGTATAAGGAGTTGGTTTTGCTTCAGTCTGGTCAAAATCTTATTAATAATGAACAAGCAAAAAACCAGATTGTAGTAAATATATTTTCTGAAATAAATACAAATACTCAGGTTTTGTTTAATTATTTTGTTAGCCAGGCAAGCTGGATCCCTCAATATGACTTGCAAGCATCATCAGTTACAGGAAACTTAAATTTGAAATATTTTGCTTCTCTCACACAAAATACCGGAATACAATGGAATAATGTGTATCTTACATTAAGTACATCAAATCCTTCTGAAAATAATATTAAACCTATTCTTAATCCTTGGTTTTTAAGCTATCAGCAGTATTTAAGAAAAGATAAATCAATATTAAAAAAACAAGAAATCAGATCAAATGCTGAACCATCTTCATCAAAGTATGGAAGCGATGATGTTACAGAAGATGCCGATGAAAAATATCTTACAGACTATATTACTATGACAGAAAACTTAATAAGAACCGAATATGAAATTGCAATGAAATACACTATAAGCAGTGATGCAAAATCACATAAAGTAATGATAAACCAAAAAGAAACAGGTATGAATTTGAAATTTGCCACTGTTCCAAAAATTTGTACCGATGCTTTTCTTTTGGCAAAAATTACCGGTTGGGAAGAAATGAATATTTTACCTGGTATGGCAAGAGTATATTTTGATGGCAGCTATGTAGGTGAAACATATCTGAACTCTTCAACTACACAAGATACTCTTGATATAAATTTAGGAAGAGATAAATCAATTGCTGTTTCTCGTAATAAAATAAAAGAAAAATCTAAAATAAAATTCATAAATGATGAAAAAATAGATAGAAGAACTATTGAGATTATTGTTAAAAACACCAAAAATATACCGATTGATATGCTTATAGAAGACCAAATACCGGTTGTAAAAGGAACTAACGAAATAAAAGTAAAATTGATAAGTTCATCAAATGGAGAGTTAGACGAAAACTCAGGAATATTAAAATGGGATTTGAAATTAAAAGCAAAAGAACAAGTTAAAATTAAATTTGAATATGAAATTTCGTACCCAAAAGATAAAATAATTGTCGGCTTATAAATAATTATATCAATAATAATCAATAATAGAATTTTAAAAAAAAATGAGAAAATTTTTAATTTTGAGAATTATTGTTAGTTTTGTAAACCAATATTCTAAAAAATGCCTACTGAAATTGTATTAAAAAACAATGTAAATAATGTTTCGCGAACTGCTCAAAACCTTATAGGTTCTGAAATTATTAAATTAGCCGGTGAAATAAAAGAAAAGATTTCTAATGGAGAAAAAATCTATAATTTAACAATTGGTGATTTTGATTCTAAAATATTTCCGATACCAACAGAATTCAGAGAAGAAATTGTAAATGCTTATCGCAATTACGAAACAAATTATCCCGACGCAAGTGGTGTAAAGGAGCTTAGAAATTCTGTTTCTGATTTTTTAAAAAAGTTTGGCAAATTAAATTACAACTCAGATGAAATATTGATTTCAGGAGGAGCAAGACCATTAATTTTTGCATTATACCAAACTTTATTAGACAAAGATGATAAAGTAGTATTTCCTGTACCTTCATGGAACAACAATCATTACACTTACTTAAGTCATGCAAATGCAAAAGAGGTTGAAACTTTAGCAGAAAATAAATTTATGCCTACTGCAAATGAGTTAAAGCCGCATTTAAAAGACGCTACTTTGCTTGCACTATGTTCTCCCCTTAATCCAACAGGAACAATGTTTGATAAAGATGAACTTGAAGAAATTTGTGAACTTATAATTAAAGAAAATGAAAGCAGAGGAGAAGGACAAAAGCCATTATATTTAATGTACGACCAAATTTATTGGACATTAGCTTTTGGAGAAGTAGAGCATGTTAATCCTGTTACTATTAATCCAAAGATGAGAAATTATACAATTTTTATTGATGGAATGTCTAAAGCATTTGCTGCTACAGGTGTAAGAGTGGGGTGGGCTATGGGACCTGAAAATATAATTTCAAAAATGAAGGCTATTTTAACACATATAGGTGCATGGTCTCCAAAGCCAGAGCAAATAGCGGCTGCAAAATATTTAGCTAACTTCAATTCGGTTGCTGAATATATAAATAAAATGAACGAAAGAGTAAAGTTCAGGTTAATGAAATTTCATAATGGTATTCAGCAATTAAAAAATGAAGGATTTCCTGTTGATAGTATTGCTCCCGAAGGGGCAATATACCTTACTGTAAAATTACAACTTAAAGGTTTTCAAACAAAAGAAGGCAAAATACTTCAAAATTCAAATGACATTACACAATTTTTAATTAATGAAGCAAAAATTGCATTAGTTCCATTTTCGGCATTTGGAGCACATAATAGCGAATGGTTTCGTCTTTCAGTTGGAACATGCCCATCGCAAGATATTGAGCCTATTTTATCAAATTTAAAAAATGCTATTGAAGCACTGACATTTTAATGCCTGATAATTATTCTATGACTTTCGTTTATTAAGTCATTTTCTATTTTTACAAAATAAATTCCAGCTGGAATATCTGCTATATTAAGAGTTTCAATACTGCTGCTTCCTTCTTGTTTTAGCATTTCTTTACCATTTATATCTACTAATCTTATTGTATAATCACCATCGGTGTTTATGTTCACTTTTATAATATCGTTTGCAGGATTTGGATATACTTTTCCTACATTCACTTTTGTATTATTTAATGATACAACTCTTATATTGCTTAATTCGCTTTTTCCGTCAAAATCAATCTGTTTTAGTCTGTAATATATTTCACCTGCCATTTTCCCTACTTTGTCACTGTAGTTGTATTTTATTATTTCACTCGAGTTTCCATTGCCTTTTACAGTCCCTACAACTGTCCAGTCTGTTTTATTATTACTTCTTTGTACTTCAAAGTGACTATTGTTTATTTCTGAAGCCGTAGCCCAGTCTAAGTTTACTGTTTCCTTATCGTATTTTGCATTAAAACTAATTAGTTTTACAGGCAAAACTGTCAATCCTGAATAACTAACTCCTCCATATTTATTTACATCGTCAAAGCTAAATTTTGCACTTTTGCCATCACAAGTTACAAACATTGTTGAACCAAAATAAATTGCAGATTTCGAATTACAACTTCCTGATTTAACAGTTAATTTCCCTCCATTCTTCATAAATATTTTGCCACCTTCACCAATATAAAATGAATAATTTCCATTCCATTTCATTTCGCATCCGTCAATCAGAAAAATAATATCTTTTTTCATTAATTTATCACATCCCTGATTTAAATTAATACTTTTTTCAACTTTTATTGTGTCTCCACTTACACATGCGTCAAATACCTTTTTGTTATTACTATTCATAATAGACCCACTGCAATAATATACATTTGGTTTTGAACTGGCTTTACTTTTTTTGGATGGCAATAAGTTAAATAAGATAAAAAAAACAGCTCCAAGCAATAGAGCAATAACAGAAACAATAACAATAATTTTTAATAATTTGTGTTCGGGTTTTACGTTTGGTTCATTATACAATTCCATAATAGTAGTTTTATAATTTAATTTTCAAAACAAATATAATAATTCTTTTTTATTATCTTAATTCAAAAAAGAATCGGTTTAAACACATTAATTAAAAAATGTATAGAATAATATAATCATGCCTATTTGAATTTTAATGTCTGATGATTATTCTATGACTTTCGTTTATTATGTGATTTTCTATTTTTACAAAATAAATTCCGGCGGGAATATCTGCTATATTAAGAGTTTCAATACTGCTGCTTCCCTCTTGTTTTAACATTTCTTTACCATTTATATCTACTAATCTTATAGTATAATCGCCTTCAGTGTTTATATTCACTTTTATAATATCGTTTGCAGGATTTGGATATACTTTTCCTATATTCACTTTCGTATTATTTAATGATACAACTCGAATACTGCTATACTCACTTTTACCGTCAAAATCAATCTGCTTAAGTCTGTAATATATTTCACCCGATAATTTTCCTACTTTATCACTGTAGTTATATTTTATTATAACACTCGAATTTCCATTACCTTTTACTGTACCTACAACTGTCCAGTCTGTTTTATTATTACTTCTTTGTACTTCAAAGTGACTATTGTTTATTTCTGAAGCTGTGGTCCAGTCTAAGTTTACTGTTTCTTTATCGTATTTTGCATTAAAACTAATAAGCTTTACCGGCAAAACTGTCAATCCAGAATAACTAACTCCCCCATATTTATTTACATCATCAAAGCTAAAATTTGCATTTTTTCCGTCACAAGTTACATATATAGAATCGCCAAAATAAATTGCAGATTTAGAACTGCAATATCCTGAATTTGAAATAAAATGCCCACCATTCTTCATTAATATTTTCCCACCTTTACCTATGTAAATAGAATTATTGCTTGTCCATCTCAATTCGCATCCGTCAATCAGAATAATAACATTTTTGTCCTTTAATAAATTACATGCTTGATTAACTTTCATGCCTTTATTTATTAATATTGTATCTCCATCTGAACAAACTTTAAAAAAATTTTGATTACGACTATGTGAAATATACGAGTAGCAATTATATATATTAGGTTTTGAACTGGCTTTACTTTTTTTGGATGGCAATAAGTTAAATAAGATAAAAAAAACACCTGCTAGTAATAGTGCAATAATTGAAACAATAACTATAATTTTTAATAGCCTTTGATCGGGTTTTACGTTTGGTTCATTAAACAATTCCATAATAGTAGTTTTATAATTTAATTTTCAAACAAAAGTACTTATTTTTCTATAAATTTTTCAAAACAAATTGATTTTAAAAAATTTAAATGCTGCAAACATATTTTTTTGCCTCAATTGCAAAATTTTTCCATTGTTCTGAATGTTTAAACGGTATTTGCACCCATTCTTTCATAGCTCTGTTTTTACCAGATGGGTCAAATAGTTTGGCACTTTCTAAGTTTATAGCGTCAGTATGTACTGTTCCATTCAATTTAAAAACCATTTCATTTTGAAAAAAACAAATAAAAGCTTTGCTATTTACCTTAAAACAAGGTTTGCCAAACATTTGGCTTTGTTCGGCATTTTCTAAAGATTTTCCTATATTTAAAAAGAATAAAAATTCGTTGGTCACGCTTTATTATATTATGTGTTTTTAGATAGAGTCAGAAAAAATCAAATCTTTTTTTGTAATTATATTAGAATCGCTCATCAATACTACTCTTTCAATAAAAGCAATCAACTCGCGAACATTACCTGGCCATGAATGTTGCTGAATTGCTATTATAGCACCTTCGTCAAATTGTTTTGAATTCATTCTGTGTTTTTGAGTAAAAGAATTTAAAAAATGCTTAGCTAAAACTACAACATCATTTCCTCTGTCATTCAATCGAGGGATATGAATTAAAAATCCCTGAATTCTGTAATACAAATCTTCTCTGAATTTGCCGAGTCTAACTTGTTCGCTTAGGTTTTTATTAGTTGCAGTAATTATTCTCACATTTAAATTTATCAATTTGTTACTTCCCAATCGTGTTATATTTTTCTCTTGCAATACTCTGAGTAATTTGGTTTGTAATGTAATGTCCATTTCACCAATTTCATCAAGAAAAATTGTACCTCCTTCGGCTTCTTCAAATTTTCCTATCCTTTTTGAAACAGCACCTGTAAATGCACCTTTTTCATGACCAAAGAGTTCGTCTTCTATAAGATGAGTCGGAATTGCAGCTAAATTCACAGCAACAAATGGTTTTTTTCTTCTATGTGAATTTGTGTGTATTGCTTCTGCAACTACCTCTTTTCCTGTACCGCTATCTCCTGTAATCATTACTAAAGAATCAGTATTTTCAACTCTTTGAATTAATTTGAGTACTTTGTATATGGCAGTACTTTCTCCAACAATTTTTGAATATTTACTCCTATCATTTAATTCTTCACGCAATACTTCCACTTCATTTTTCAGATCAATATTTGCAACCAGATTTTTTATTGCATTTTTAAGTTCAACAATAGCATTTTCATTTTTTATTATATAGTTCTTGGCACCATTATTATATGTGTCAATTACGTTTTGCAATTCTTCCTGAGCCGAAATCATTATAATTGATATAGTAGGATTTTTAGATGTAACAATTTTTAATAATTCCATCCCTGTGTAGTCTGGCAAATTAAAATCAAGCGAAATAATATCAGGATTTTCATGTAAATTATTTAACATATCATTGCCATTGTAAAAAATTTTAACTTCGTAGTCAAATTCTTTTAAGCTGTTTGCAATAGCTGCTGCATACATCTGATTATCTTCTACTATAAATATTTTAGGAATCATATTTATTAAATTTGTTGTTGCAAAAATAATTTTTATAAATTTTTAAACCAATTAAATCATTAGTGTTTTCAATACTTTTGATAAAAATAAATATAAATGTTAAAAGAAAATTTTAAAAAATCCATTTACCAAATATTTTAATTAAATATATACTTGAAAAATAAAATAAATATATTTGAAAATTAAAATTTAAAATTAAAAAAAAATGAAATCAACAAAAATTTTTAACATCGTATTAATGATTGCCGTAATGGCGGTATCAGCAGCAACATTGAATGCTCAAGACAAAAACAAAGCAAAGGCAAAAGCAAGTGCAAAAAAAATTGACAACTTTGCTGAAGGCAAAACTCTAAGCAAAGATGACTTAGGTTTTCTTACTGCAGTTACAAAAGCAAAAGGAGAAAAATCTCGTGGAGCAAATGACGAAGTTACAATTGATGGCACAACATACAAAGTTGGACATGTACTTACAAGTGATGATTTAGCAAAAATCAGTAAAGCTATTTCAAAATCTAAAAATGGTCAAAAAGCTCAAAATAAGAGTAAAAGCCGTGGCGATTGCAGATATGTATGCTATTACTATCTTCAAGATTCTTATGGCTACTGGTATTATTATTACTATTGCTGCTAATAAGAAAAACTTTAATAATAAAAGGGCTGTCAGTAATTCTGCAGCCCTTTTATTTTTTTCCACTATTTCAATATTTACAATTTTTGTAGTTTTATGCTTGAATATCCGATACTAGATACAGCTTTAATAAAATATATTCCGCTTGGATACAATGTCAAATCTATTTCTTCAGAGATTGAGTTATCACAATTCTTTTGAATTATAACTTTACCAGAAAAATCAACTACTTCATAGCTTTTTACAGGATAATTTCCATTAATACTATGCAAAGTAAAAATTCCATTTGATGGGTTAGGATAAACAGTTGCAATTTTTGATTTGCTTATTTTGTCAATACCTGTTGTAGATATGCTTATATATGAACTACGAGCTAACGAATCTTCTCCATAAGAATTTTTTACCCACAGTTTTACATTGTAAAAACCTGCTGCATGGAATTTTACACCTATTGGAGTTAAAGAAGTTGCTGTTCCGCTCACTATAGTATGAGATAATCCTATTGAAGTTATAGTCCATTTTAAAGATGTAGTGGTTTTGCCGGATGACGTATTTGTAAGTGTTACCGTTTCATCTACCAAAGCACTTGTTTTGCTTGCAGTAAAATTACACGCAGGAGCTAATCCGTTAATTTTAACAGTTTTTATAACATTGTAATAAAGGTCTGTAACGTATAAGGAAATTTTACCATCATAGGCTATTCCTCCAAGTGTTCCAAATCTTGCACTTGTTCCTTCTCCGTCTTGATTACCTGATTGTGTAGTACTTCCGGCATAAGTTGATACAGTGTTTGAATTTACATCAATTATTCTGATAACCGAACCATCGCATACATATATTTTTCCATCAACTACAACAATTCCACGTGGTTCACGAAATCTTGCATTTGTAAAATTACCATCAACATATCTGCTATCACCAGCTTTTCCGCAAATAGTAGTAACAACACCGGTCGTCATGTGTACTTTTCTTATTGTAGAATTATCAAAATCAGTAACTACTATGTAGTTGTTGTCAAGTTGAGCTATACCATAAGGACCTGCAAATTGAGCAGCAGAACCTGTTCCGTCTGTTGAACCTTGTGTGCCAGATTTTCCTGCAAGAGTTGTAACAACGCCAGATGAAGTAATTTTTCTTATTGTAAAATTATTAAATTCTGTTACATAAAAATTTCCGGTTGCTGCATCTCTCACAATACCTTTGGGTGCTGAAAACATTGCATTTGTACCTGTACCATTTGCATCTCCTGGCGTTCCAAAACCATCAACAGTGGGAGGGGCGCCGGCAAAAGTTGTTACTGCTTGATTTTGTCCAACTGATGTAAATTTTTCCATTTTTCTAATAGCATGATTTTCGTTATCAACTATATATAAAATTCCTGATCCGTCTGACACAATTGATGTAGGTGCGTAAAATTGAGCCATAATTCCTGTTCCATTTTGGTATCTTTGAGATTGGTCGCCTGGTCCAATTTTTCCGGCTCTGTTGTAAAAATTATTGTTATAAAAAAGCCTGATTTTATTTCTTTCTGTTATCCATAAATTTCCATTGTTATCCCAAGTAATTCCCTCGGGGTAGTAAAAATACGCACTATCTTTCACGCAAGTAGTATTGTTATAATAATTAGGACCTTTGTCTCCTGCATTATCTCTACCTGCAAAATGCTTAACAGTTTGCGAATATGCTACTGTTGTAATTAAAGTAATTACTGTTAAAATTGTGATTTTTATATATTTCATTTTTCTTTATTATAAATTGTAATGCAAATTAGTATTATTTTTCGTAATACATTTCAATAAAACTATTAACACTTTCTTCAATTTTTCCCATTATGTTATCATAATTGCGTTTTACAAATTTTTCTCCTGTAATATTTTCATACAATTCAATGTACCTTGCACTGATAGACGCAATTAGTTCGTCATTCATTTCAGGAACTATATCACCTTTTCTTCCCTGAAACCCATTTTCAATCAACCATTTTCGCACAAATTCTTTAGACAACTGTTTTTGTTGTTGGTCTTTTTCTTGAATTTTTTCATAAGAATTTTTATAAAAATATCTTGAAGAATCAGGTGTGTGTATTTCGTCAATTAGCATAATTTTTCCATTAAAAACACCAAATTCATATTTGGTATCAGCCAGAATAAGGTTGCGACTATCTGCATGAATAGAACCGGCTTTAAATAATTCAAACGAATAATGTTCTATTTGTTCTAAATCTTTCTTTTTAATCAACTTTTGTTCTATAAGTTGTTCTTTTGTAATATCAATGTCATGCCCTTGTTTTGCTTTGGTTGTAGGAGTAAAAATTGGTTCATTTAATTTATCATTTTCTCTAAGACCATTTGGTAGCTTGTTTCCGCATATTTCTCTCAAACCAGTTTTGTACAATCTCCATGAATGTCCGGCAAGATATCCGCGAACTACACATTCGATATGAATTGGCTCGCATTTATACCCAACAGATACTTGAGGGTCAACTTCTGCAAGTTTCCAGTTGGGAACAATTTCTTTTGTTAAATCAAGAAAAAATGATGCAACTTGATTTAGTACCTGCCCTTTGTATGGAACGGCTCGAGGTAGAACAAAATCAAATGCCGATATTCTATCACTTGCTACAAGTACCAGCAAATCGTCGTGGATGTTATATACATCTCGTACTTTGCCTCTTGTAAAATCTTTTTGTTTCTTGAATGAAAAATTGGTTGATATCAGCGCTTCCATTATTTTAAACGTATAAATTTTATTTATTTTAATGTATTTGTATTATTTAAAAATTTCATTGTATCAATATTGTCGGCATAGTCACACAATTCTGGTATTTGAGAATTTCCAAATCTTATGTAATTTTTATTTCTGTTTTCTGCTGCCAAAACAATTTGAATATCATCAAAACTACTTTCTATGCATTTATCTACTTCAATAATATTGTCATAGTATGAATAATACAATACTGACAATGGAGATTGAATTTTTTGGTCTTCTTTTAATAAAAGAAAACCATTATCAAAATGTTTTGTGTTATTCATTAAAAATATAGCTTTATGATAAGTGTAATTATTAATAAATTTATTGTGATTTTCTATAAACCTGTATTTTTCAAAATTTCTAAACAATCTATCAAAATTATAATTTTTTGGGACAAAAATTTTAGAAACATTACGACAACCTAAACCAAAAAAACAGAAAATGTCATCTGAAAGGTTTTGTAAATCTCTGTTATTTTCATTACCAGTCAATATTGCCAAGCTATTGCGATTTTTGCGAATTATATTGGGTTTATGTGAAAAATAATACTCAAAATATCGTGAAGTATTATTAGAGCCTGTTGCAATATAGGCATCGCAATCATTGAGTTTGTCTGAAACAATTATTCTGTTTTTGAATTTACTATTTATTTCAATTAATCTGTTAATAACAAAATTCATTAAAACGCTGTCTGATGATGAAATTTTAATTATTGCATTATTTCCTGACAATAAAACACACAGTAAATCATGAAATCCGACAAGAGGGATATTTCCAGCTGTTACAATTCCTATATCTAAAGGTTTATCTGAAAAAAAATATGATTCAGTAAATAAATCCAGTTCCTTAATTGTTAGCTTTTCACTCCAGTATTTAAGTGTTTGCATTGTAAAATCAGGAACAAACCATTGGTTTTCTATTTGTGTTTTAGAAATTAGCTCATCACTTTCTATTATTTTTCCTAACATATTGCCAAGATTTTCGAGTGAACTAATAATTTCTATTTTTTTCAATATTTGAATTTATAATTTATTAAGCGGCAAATTTAATATTTTTACAAAAATGTGAATATGATGTTATAATAAGTTTTTAAAATTGATTAATGTTTGTAATATGAACTGGCGAAATTTTTCAGGAAAAAATGTAAAACTGCCTATAACAGATGAAATTCGGTTAAGGTTAATTGAAGAAACAGGCAACAATATAAAATTATGTATTGGTACCGATTCGCAAGTAAAAGGTTCAACTACAGAGTTTGCTACAGCATTGGTTTTTATCAGAGAAGGAAAAGGAGGCTTTATTTATCACAAATCATATCAAACAGAACAAAAATATTCACTTAAAGAAAGAATGATACTTGAAGTGGCAGACTCTGTTGAAGTAGCATTATTGATTTGTCCTGTTTTAGATGAATTTAATGTAGAACTTGAAGTTCATGCAGATATCAACACCAATCCACAATTTAAGTCAAACGTCGCTTTAAAAGAAGCAATGGGATACATACTTGGTATGGGATATACTTTTAAAGCAAAACCAGAAGCATTTGCCAGTACTTATTGTGCAAATAAAGTTGTGAAATAAAAAAATTATTAATTAAATTTGCTTTGTTCAATTTTGATTATGAAGTTTTCAGGCTACAAACTATTTTTTGTTTTTACAATTTTTCTATCTGTTTCTCCATTGAGTGCATTTAACAATGGGTATCCTATTCATGAAAAACCTTATATGATAGTTGGGCAAATGCCTCAATTTCCGGGCGGTAAAAAAGCATTAAATAAATACATCAGAGAACATCTTACGTATCCTTTTGAAGCCTTAAAACACAATATTCAAGGAAAAGTGAATGTTGAATTTGTTGTAGGTAAAGACGGAACATTGACAGAAATAAGAACTGTAGGACCAAAACTTGGATTTGGGCTTGAAGAAAATGCAGTTAAAATTTTTCAGAGCATGCCCAAATGGTCTCCTGGCAAACAAGATGGTATTGCAGTTCCTGTTTACATGATGATACCTATAGTATTCTCTATTTAATGGGTAGAATTTTAGCTATCGATTACGGAACAAAACGAACCGGTTTAGCAGTAACAGACTCTCTTAAAATTATAGCCACATCGCTTACAACAGTCGATACAATTAAGTTATTAGATTTTTTATCTAAATATTTTGCTCAAGAAAGTGTTGAAACAATTGTAATAGGTCAGCCTAAGACTTTAAAAGGTGAATTTTCGGTAAATGAAAGAAATATTTTACCATTTATTGAAAAGTTAAAGAAAAAATTTCCGATGATGCAAATTGTAAGATTTGACGAAAGATTTACATCAAGCATTGCTTCAAAAACTCTAATTGATGCGGGATACAAGAAAAAACAAAGGCAGGATAAAAAACTTTTGGATTCTGTGGCTGCTACCATAATTTTGCAAGATTATTTAACATCAATCAGATGATTTTACCAGTAAGAGCATACGGTGACCCGATTTTAAGAAAAATTTGCAGAGAAGTAATTCCAAATTTTGAAAATCTAAGCCAATTAATCAATAATATGTACGAAACCATGTATAGCAGTAATGGAGTAGGACTGGCTGCTCCACAAATAGGTTACGATATTAGGATTTTTATTATTGATACAAATATGTTTGAAGATAAAGGTAAAAAAGGAGTAAAAAGAACTTTTATAAATCCAACAATTATTGAAGAATCAGGCAAAGAATGGGAGTTTGAAGAGGGATGTTTGAGTATTCCTAAAATTAGAGAAAATATAAAACGACCAGCAAAAGTTGAAATTGAATATCAAAATGAAAATTTTGATTGGGTTTGTGAAACCTTTGATAACCTTGAAGCCAGAGTTATACAACACGAATACGACCATATAGAAGGAATTCTTTTTATTGACCATCTTTCGCCATTTAAAAAACAACTTTTAAAAGGCAAGTTAATAAATATATCTAAAGGAAAAATAGATGTTGATTATAAAATGAAATTTTATAATTCAAAATAATGATTTATCTGTTTAAATTGTTCAGACCTATAAATTTGCTGTTAATTTTGTTTACTCAAATATGTGTAGTTTATTTTTTGGGTTTCGGTAATGATATAAATGATTTGTTTGATTCTCTTCACTTGTTTATTTATTTTTCTACTCTATTTACTGCTACTGCCGGATATTTATTTAATAATATTAAAGATATTAAAACAGATGAAATAAACCATTCGTCAAGTAAGATTAATTTAATAAAAAACAATAAAACCTTATATATTTTAGTTTATATTTTTCTGTCAATTGTAGCGTTGTTAATAGCTTTTATGTATTCTTTAAAACTTGGAGTGATTGTATTGATTTTAAATTTTCTGTTGTTTCTATATAATATTTTACTAAAAAAAATTCCACTCATTGGAAACATATTAATTTCAACAATTACAGCATTTTCAATTTTTATTTTTGTGATTTTTGATGCAAACATTAAGATAAATCTTGTAATTATTTTTTCTATTTATGCTTTTGGAATTAGTCTTATACGAGAAATTATTAAAGATACCGAAGATATTGAAGGTGATATTCACACAGGGAGATATACATTTCCGGTTTTGGCAGGAATAAAAGCTACTAGAATTTTATTACTTATTTTAATTTTCTTCTATGTTTTAGTTATTACAACATGTGTAAGGATAATGACAGAAAAATACTTTTCATTTCCTCTAAGTTCAGTTTTTATAATCTATAATATTGTATGTATAGGAATTCCTATTTTTTATCTATCCATAAAAACTCAATATGCAACTGATAAATCAGACTTTGAATATATGAGCAGAATAGCCAAATATATTATGTTTACAGGTGTTTTATCAATGCTCTTTTTCTGAAAAATAATGAAAACTATTTTATTAGGTTCTCAATCTCCACGCCGAAAACATTTACTAAAAGCAAGCGGATTAAAATTCAAAACTGTAAAAATTGTATGTGATGAGTCTTTCCCCAAAGAAATGAGTACTGGAAAAGTCGCAGAATTTCTAGCAATTCAAAAATCAAATGCTTATAAATCAAATATTAATAATAATATTCTTATAACTGCCGATACTATAGTTTGTTTAGACAATAAAATTATTAATAAACCAAAGGATGAAAACAATGCTTTTGATATATTATCTGATTTGTCAGGCAAAATGCATTTGGTAAATACAGGAGTTTGCATTAGAAGCAGTAAAAGAATGATTTCATTTACTGAAACAAGTAAGGTTTTTTTTAAAGAATTAACAAATGAACAAATTTGGTTTTATATTAAAAATTATAAACCTTTTGATAAAGCCGGGGCTTATGGAATTCAAGACTGGATTGGCTTAACCGGAATAAGTAGGATAGAAGGTGATTATTTTAATATTATGGGCTTACCTATAAATAAAGTATATGAATGGATTGTTTCTGGCAATTTTTAAATTTCATTTAATAATTCATTTTATTTATTTTTTTTAAAAGTTTGTGTACTGCATTTAGCAAGCCCGGTGAAGAATTTGGAATAATTGATTCAATAATATCTCTGATTTCATTGCATAAATACGGTTGTTTATCAATTATCTTGGAAATAATATGAATACAGAAAGCTCTTACTGCTATTGGCATTTTATTATCAGAAAGCCAATCTATACTGTTTTTTGTTACAATCCCTTGGTATTTATCAGAAATTTCAATTCTCATCAAAACTCTTGATATATTTCTGTAAACAGAATCATCAGTATTAGGTTTTAAATTATGGTATATATCACCTAATCTGCTTAAAAACCAATTTGGTTTAATTATTCCGACATAACCAATTATCCAGGCAGAATTAAAAACTAAAATTTTGTTTGTTGTAAATAAGTTGTTTATTAATTTGTTAAAAAAATCATTAGATTGAGTTGCTATTTCAACATAGAAATCAACTTCAGGTTTTCTCAAACGATTAAGCGAAAGATGATTGATAATTTGCTTATTCTCTTTCAAAACATGTTAGTTAAGTTGTTTTTCTAAAGTTACAATTTTACTTAAAGTATCTGCTTTTTTTTGCTTTTCTCTTTCAATAAGTTCAGGTTTGGCATTTGCCATAAATTTTTCGTTATTAAGTTTTGATTCTATTGATTGCAAAAATCCTTTCAGATAATTTATTTCTTTGAGAATATCTTCATTATTGCTTTGTTTTGGTTGCCATCCTTCGTATTCAACAAAAATTTCATCTTTACCAATAAGACCAGTAATTCCCTTACCCGAATTATTAAACGCAATGCTGCCTGTGTTGGCAAGTTTCATTATTAATCCCTCAAAAGGCTTATAATTTTCTGTATTAATAGTATTGATTGTAATAAAGGACTTCACTTTTGGTGAAATGTTATTTTCATTTCTTTTATTTCTTATAAAACTAATTAGTTCCATAGACTCATACATATCAATATTTTCAGTTTCTGATATTTTAGGAATAGCAGTATTATTAATAAATTCATTATTTATATTGTTAATTTTTTGCCAAATTTCTTCCGAAATAAAAGGCATAAATGGATGAAGCAGTTTTAATAATTTTGAAAAAACTAATTTACACTCTTCATGTGTGGTTTTATCTATTGGTTTTCCAAAAGCCGGTTTTATCATCTCAAGGTAAACAGAGCAGAAGTCGTCCCAGATTAGTTTGTAGATTATCATTAATGCTTCTGACAATTTATACTTCAAAAAACAATCATCAGTTTCAATTATTGCCTTATTTATTTTGGTTTCAATGTAACAAAAAGCTAAATGATTATTGCTAATATTTTCATCATCAATTTTTTCTTCAATATCCCACGACATTATGAGTCTATATGCATTCCAAATTTTATTGCAGAAGTTTCTTCCTTGTTCAACTTGTGATTCGTCAAATAATATATCATTTCCAGCCGGTGAACATATCAACATTCCCATTCTAACTCCATCAGCTCCATATTTTGCAATCAATTCAAGTGGGTCTGGGCTATTTCCTAACGACTTCGACATTTTGCGGCGAAGCTTATCCCTTACAATTCCCGTAAAATAAACGTTTTTAAATGGCTTTTCGTTTTTATATTCATATCCTGCCATAACCATACGAGCAACCCAAAAAAAGATAATTTCGGGTGCAGTAACCAAATCGTTTGTAGGATAATAATATTTTATATCAGGATTATCAGGATTTTGAAAACCATTAAATACAGAAATAGGCCATAACCAAGAAGAATACCAAGTGTCAAGTACATCTTCATCTTGAAGAAGTTTAATATTTTCTTTTTTACCTGTCTTTTTTATATAAATTTCTAATGCTTCTTCATAATTTTTAGCCACAACAGTATTTCCATCTTCATCATACCATGCCGGAATTTGCTGTCCCCACCACAATTGACGGCTAATACACCAATCTTTAATATTTTCGAGCCAGTGCCTATAAGTATTTTTAAGAGAATTTGGATAAAATTTTATTTCGTCATTTAGTACGCTTTGCAGAACCTGAGGGTTTTTGTCAAGAAATTTTTTCATTTCTACAAACCACTGTTTAGAAATTCGCGGCTCAATTACAACATCGGTTCTTTCGCTATACCCAACTTTATTTTTTATATTTTCAATCTTTATTAAAAGACCGGCATTATCTATATCTGCTGCAATTTTCTTTCTTACTTTAAATCTATCTTCGCCAATATAAAAACCGGCTTTTTTGCTCATAGTACCATCTTCTTCAAAGCAATCTATTACTTCAAGATTGTGCTTTAAACCAATATTGTAATCATTTATATCATGTGCTGGAGTTACTTTTAATGCACCTGTTCCAAACTCTATATCAACATATTCGTCAAAAATTACAGGAACAACACGATTAACAATAGGTACAATTACATTTTTGCCATTAAATTTTTTATATCTTTCATCATTTGGATTTACACACACAGCGGTATCTCCAAGTATGGTTTCGGGGCGGGTAGTTGCTACTGCAATATACTCATCGCTATCGGGTACGCAATATTTTACATAATACAACTGCGAATCTACTTCTTTATAAATAACCTCTTCATCACTCAGTGCTGTTCTTCCAGCCGGATCCCAATTTACCATTCTGCTTCCACGATAAATAAGACCTTTATTATACATATCAACAAAAACATTAATTACAGCTTCAGACAATAGTGGCTCCATAGTAAACCTTGTTCTATGCCAATCACAACTGCAACCTAATTTTTTTAATTGCTCGAGAATAATTCCTCCATATTTTTCTTTCCAGTCCATTGCATAAGCAAGAAATTCGGCTCTACTAAGCGATTTCTTTTCTATACCTTTTTCTTTGAGCATATTTACCACTTTAGCTTCAGTTGCTATGCTTGCGTGGTCTGTTCCGGGCACCCAACATGCATTTTTTCCAGCCATTCTTGCACGTCTTATCAAAACATCTTGTATGGTATTATTAAGCATATGACCCATGTGTAAAACTCCGGTAACATTAGGTGGCGGAATTACAATAGTATAGGGTTCGCGGTGATCGGGTACGCTTCTGAATAAGTCATTTTTTAACCACTTATCATACCAAAAGTTTTCAATATCTGCTGCTGAGTATTTTGATGAAATTTCCATTTAAATTTCCGCGAATTTAATATTATTAAAAAAAACTATCGAGTTGATATAACAATATTAATTGTCTTTCAAGTTTGTTTGAATCAAGTATTGTTCGTCTTCTTTTAGATTATTACCATCTGCAGCAATGGTTGCAAGGTAGTCGCAGCGCTCGTTATACTTATTTCCGCTATGACCCTTTACCCACTTAAAAGTGATATCATGTTTTTTGTATAATACTATCAAGATTTTCCATAAATCAGGATTTTTAACATTTTTAAATCCTTTTTTTTGCCAAGAATCAATCCATTTTTTTTCAAATGCATCCATTACATATTTGCTGTCAGTAAAAATTTCAATATTAAGATTATCTTTTTTTAATGCCTTTAGAGCCGCAATTACAGCCATTAGCTCCATTCTATTATTAGTTGTAAGGATGTAACCTTCACTTATTTCTTTTATATTATTACCATAAATAAGTACTGCGCCATAACCGCCGTTTCCGGGATTTCCTCTCGATGCTCCGTCAGTATAAATAGTTAGTTTCAAAAAATTGATTATTTTTTTTTCAAAAATATACTTAAAAAACATTGTTTAAAATTTTTCGCATACGTATTATTTTTTTTGTATAAAATCCAATTTTATGTAAGTTTGGAGGTCATAAAAGATGATTAAAAATAATGTTGTTTTACTAATATTTTTGTTTAGTTGCTGTTTTGCTTTTTCGCAATATGATTATAGAGTATTCGGATATATAAAAGATAAACAAAGTGGAGAGCCACTAGTGGGTGCTAAGATATATCTATCAGACTGGGAAACTGAAACCTTTACAAATAATTTTGGATATTTCAGTATATCAGTACCTCCACAGGATATATTAATTGAGTTTAGTTTTGGAGGATATAAAAGCTTTAGAGATTCTATATATATTGACCAAGACACACAAGTAAATATTAATTTACGAAAAATTAAAATTGATGAAGTATTTTTAAATACAACCCAAAAATCGCAAAGTGATTTATCAAACCCAATAGGCGCAAAAATTGATGTTCCAATTGGTTTATTAAAAGAATATCCTTATTTATTGTCAGAGCCTGATATTATTAAAAGTTTGCAGAGTATGCCAGGTATAGCTGCCGGAAACGAATGGGGGAGTAATTTGTATGTTAGAGGAGGAGGAAGTGATCAAAATTTAATTTTACTTGACGGAGCGCCGGTTTATAATGGAACTCATTTTTTCGGGCTATATTCTATTTTTCAACCTGATGTTACAAATTCATTACAAGTTTACAAAGCCGGATTTCCGGCAAGATATGGCGGAAGACTAAGTTCTGTAATTGACTTAACAACTAATGAAGGAAATATAAAAGAAACAAAAGGTACAGCTACTTCAAGTTTTTTTCTTGTAAAATTTTCACTTCAAGGTCCGATAGGGAGTAAACGAAACACAACATATTCATTAGGGTTTAGAAGAACTTACTATGATGCGTTTAATATGTTTATGGCAAATGAAAGTAAAATGGATTTTTTTAAATTGTCTGACTATAATTTTAAACTAAAACATAAATTGTCAAAATATGATAATTTAATATTTTCACTTTATGCAGGACGTGATTATTGGCCACAATCTAATACTGATTCATTGAAAACACAAATTGATAATATTATAACCCAGTATGGTAATATATCGAGTGTTGCAAGATGGAATCATATATTTTCACCAAAATTATTTTCAAACATTTCAGGCGGATATACAAGGTATAAGGTTTCACTAAGAGAAGAATTGAAACAGTATGATTCATTAAGCAAATATTATAAAGCTTCTGATTACTTTTATAAAAACGGTATTGCTGATGTTTTTTTAAATAGTGATTTTGAGTATAGTCATTCAACCAAGCATTTTATTAGATTTGGTCTTCAATCTGTTTTGCATTTTTTCAATCCAGGGTATTCAAAACAAAGTATTGACAATGGTTCTGAAATATATGAAGGCGGCACAAGTAATTGGCAAAATAGTTATGAAATAGCACTTTACGCTGAAGACGACTTTACTATAAATAAATCATTAAAAATGAATATTGGGCTTAGAGGCGTATATTATGCTTACCAAAAATACAATTACAGTCAATTTTTACCAGAGCCAAGAGTTAATCTAAGGTATATTGTTAATAATACTATTTCATTAAAAGCATCTTATGCAACAATGCATCAAACCATGTTTTTACTTACCAATTCCGGCATAGGATTTCCGTTTAATTTTTGGGTTTCGGCAACAAAAAAAATTCAAGCACAAAAATCTAGTCAAATTAATATTGGATTTGTAAAAGAATATACAAATAAATACCAACTTTCTGTTGATGGATTTTACAAGGTAATGAATAATATACTTTATGCAAAAGAAAATCCTGCATTTTTTGATAACTCGTTAGATTGGCAAACTATATTAGAAAAAGGAAAATCAAATTGCTATGGAATAGAATTAATGTTATTTAAAAAATTCGGATATCTAACCGGCTGGGGAGGCTATACGTTGGCTTTTGCCGATAGAAAGTTTGAGAATATTAACCTTGGAAGGTCATTTCCATTTTCGTTTAACAGAAGACATACTTTTAATTTTGTTTTAAATTATCGCATTACCGAAAGTAATTCAATTTTTATGAACCTGACAATTGCAACCGGCAGATTTTTTACAATTCCAGGTGGAAAGTATTTAGATATTGATGGAAATACAATATTAGACTATACTTCAATTAACAACTATAAAGGTCCTTTTTTTCAGAGATTAGATATAGGTGGTATTTTTGAAAGAGAGAAATTAGATAACAATTTCGATAGACAAGTATTTTTTACATTATACAACGTATTATTTGCAAAAAATCCATTTTCAATTTACTCAGACTACGTGCCAAATCCTAATATCCCGGGCAAAGGTTCATATAAAGTTTACAAAATGTCTTTACCAATAATAATACCGGGAATTACTTATATTTTAAAATTTTAATATTATAATTATGAAATACATAAGCATATTTTTAATCACCACTATTATCATATCAAGTTGTGAAGAAGAAATTCCGGCTGACAAGTTGAATTCCTATACTGAAAAAATAGTAGTAAATGAAATTTTTAACAACGACAAACCATTTTCAATTCAAATTTCAAATAGTAAAATTGCATATAATGAAGAAAATCCCACTTTATTAGGACCAGATGAAATTATTGATGTTTCATTAAAAGAAGGTGATAAAATTATTCATCTTAGTTTTGACGCTTTTTCGAAAACATATTTTTCAACTGTTTTGCCTGTACCTGGAAAACAGTATAATCTCATGATAAGCAGTAAAAACTATATTTCCGTTTACAGTAAAGGATACATGCCGCAAAATGTAAGTAATATGGCATCAACTTGGATAGAAAATGGAGGAATTGACATGAACGGAAATAAATCTGATATGCTAAAAGTTACATTTAGTGATGATGCTTCAACAAATGACTATTACAAAATTAATTTTATGTATTACAGCGAACTTGTTGACAAATTCAATTCTTTTGATTTTAAAACATCAGATATATTAACAGCTGCAAGTACTATGAAGACAAGAGATGGAGGGTTTCTTTTTTCTGATGAGTTATTTAATGGAACAACAAAAACTCTTACTGCCATTCCACCTTCTGGACTTGTAAAATCAAATACAACTTACAAGTATTTAATTACAATTGAAAAATTAAGCAAAGATTTCTGGAAATATTATACAACTTTAGAGCAATATAGGGGAGGAGCAAACGGAACCTTTGCCACAGACTTGTTTAAAGGTGCAGTTGTTGTTTATTCAAACATAAATAATGGACTTGGGATTTTTGCAGGTTCAAGTGTTAAGTCTGATACTCTAAAATAAACAATATGTTTATTAAATCTCTATTAAGAACAAAACCTGTAAAAAATATTGTAGAAGACTCAGAAAATGAACATGAGCAACTAAACAGAACACTTGGAGTAAAAGACCTTACCGGATTTGGAATAGCAGCTATAATAGGAGCAGGAATTTTTTCTACAATAGGCGAAGTATGTTATAAAGGTGGACCCGGGGTGGTTTGGTTATTTTTGTTAGTTGCAGTTACTTGTGCTTTTGCGGCTTATTGCTATTCTTCATTTGCTTCAATTGTGCCGGTATCAGGCAGTGCATATTCTTATGCTTATGCAAGCTTTGGTGAACTTTTTGCGTGGATAATCGGTTGGGACTTAATAATAGAATACGCCATTGGTAATATAGCTGTAGCAATAAGTTGGAGCAATTATTTTACTAAATTTTTAGAAGGAGTGGGGTTAGGAATACCTTATTGGCTATCTACCGATTATTTATCAGCATCAAAGGCATTTGAAAATGGATTAAAAAGTACTGAAGAATTTTCGGCATTTATTCATGCTCCAGCATTTGGAAATATTAAGTTAATAGTTGATCTGCCTGCATTTTTTATCGTTTTTGCAATTTCATATTTGGTTTTTATTGGAATTAAAGAAACTAAGAGAACAAATAATATTATGGTTTTAATAAAACTTGCTGTAATTTTTGTTGTACTTGTTGCAGGTGCATTTTATGTAAAACCTGAAAACTGGAGCCCATTTATGCCTAATGGTATAAGCGGTGTTTTAAAAGGAGTGTCAGGTGTTTTCTTTGCATATATAGGGTTTGATGCAATATCTACTACTGCCGAAGAATGTAAAAACCCCCAACGAGATTTACCACGTGGAATGATGTACTCTCTAATAATTTGTACCGTTCTTTATATTTTAATTGCATTGGTTGTTACCGGTATAATTCCATATTTTGAGCTTGAAAACGTAAAAGACCCTCTAGCTCATATTTTTAATAATTCTCAAACCCAAATATTATATTTTGTTATTAGTGTAAGTGCTATAATAGCAATCACAACAGTATTACTGGTTTTTCAACTTGGGCAACCGCGAATTTGGATGAGTATGAGCCGTGACGGGCTTTTGCCTAAAAAATTTTCAAAAATTAATCAAAAATATAAAACTCCGGGGTTTAGTACCTGGGTTGCATGTGCAATTGTTGCTATTCCTGCTATGTTTTTAAATATTACAGTTGTTACAGATTTAACAAGCATTGGAACTTTATTTGCGTTTGTACTTGTATGTGCCGGCGTGCTTGTACTTGATGTTAAGAAACCAGAAATTGAGAGAAAGTTTAAAATACCATACTTTAATTCAAAATTT
Source organism: Bacteroidia bacterium (assembly GCA_020849295.1). Taxonomy (GTDB): domain Bacteria; phylum Bacteroidota; class Bacteroidia; order NS11-12g; family UBA9320; genus JABWCE01. The sequence continues at coordinate 23,773 of JADLGN010000004.1, read as the reverse complement.
ATTCTATCACCATTATTTATAATTTCATTGTTGTTGATATACATTTTTTATCCAAATTATTTTATTAACATGCTAAGCGGTAATTTAATTGAAAAAATTCCTCTTTATGTATTTTGGGTTAGCACTATTTTAATATTGATTTTTTCTTTCAAATATAATTTATCTTTTATCCCTGTTATAGGAACTTTAAGCTGTATTTATCTTATGTCAGAAATACATCATTTAAGCTGGTTGAGATTTGGGATATGGCTTTTAGTTGGCTTATTTATTTATTTTATTTACGGAATAAAAAATAGTAAATTAAATAGTCAAGCCTTAAATTAAGCGTTTATCTTGTCTGATAATCGGTAAAAAGAGGGCTGATTAAATTAGAAATCTCTTCTAAATATTGCTCATCTGTAATATCAAAATTATTAAAATTTTCACTGTCAATATCTAAAACTGCTACTGTATTGCCTTTGTAAAATATAGGTAAAACTATTTCTGAATTAGATAATGAACTGCAAGCAATATGTCCTTCGAATTTATGAACATCTGGTACATTTACGGTTTTTTGTTCAATAAATGATTTACCACAAACCCCTTTACCATAAGCCAAGCGAGTGCAAGCAACTAATCCCTGAAAAGGACCGAGAACCAAATTACTTCCTTTGCTTAAATAAAATCCCGTCCAATGGAAATTGAAAGAATAATGTATTGCAGAAGATATATTAGCTAAATTTGCAGTAAAATCTTCTTCTCCGCTTATTAATTGTTTTATTTGAGATATAAGGACTTTGTATTTTTCTGCCTTGGTCATTAATTAAAACCACCAAATGAAATTACACTTCCCATAGTGTTGTAATTGCTTGCATTTACGCATAAAACAGCAATCTGCGAATCGTTGTTTATTATCTTCACATCTTCATCTCCAATAAATATATCAGATATTTCTTTCTCTTTTTTCGTTGTTAAAATTATCAATCCGGCATTAACATTAGACGAATATCTGATTACTTCTTTTGAAAAACTTTTTGAGTTGTTTGGCTCAAATGCTTCAACTACCTTTATTCCGGCAGCCAGCATTTCATTTTTTACAAAATTTGAATTTCCCTTAACTTTTATCCGCAAATATTCATCTTTCTCATATTTTGAAAAAACGTGAACAATAGAGTTGTAAGTTTTGGCAAATTCAATAGTTTGATATATTTTTTGTTTTGTTTCTACGCTTTCATCTATAGGAAGAATTATCGGATTATATCCGTTTGTATCAATTTTTTTTGATTGAACTATTATTACAGGAGCAGGAGAGGAGGTAACTACTTTTAGTGCAAATGCCCCAAGTAAGTGCTGCATCCCTTTTACTCCATGTGTACCTAAAACTATAAGTTTTGCTTTGGTTTCATCTGCAATTTCTGCAATTGTCGTAAAAATGCTTCCCGGTCTGATTATCGAAAATGTTTTAACTCCGGTTTTTTCAGTATTTAACTTGCAAATACTTTCAAGTTTATTCTCTATTTCTGTCTGTACTGTATCAGAAGATTTGCTAAACTTAGCCTTTGATTCTTTATTTATAATATGAACTAATGCTATATCTGCCCCTGTTGTTTTTGCAACATAACTTGCATGGTTTGTGGCACAGTCAGCTTGCTCTGTGAAATCGTAAGTTACTATTACTAAATTGTTTTTTTCGTTGTTAGACATATTTATTTAAATTATCTGCTATCTTTTGTAAATTAATCGCTTTTTGTTGTGTTCTTAAGTTTTGGTTTGTTTTGGTAAAATACTTATGTGAATTGAAAAAATTAAATTGAATTAAATCCCAACTTTTGTTGTCTGACACAATTTTTCTATATTTAAATTCTTCGAATAAAGAGTTTGAGATTGATTCAAAATCAGTTCTGCCTAAGTAATCCAAATCTGCATCACAAAGTATCTCAGCCAAATTACAAAGGGGAGTTTGCGGTATTTTAGTTGCCATAATTATTTCGCAAATTTTTGAAATTTCCTTGTCATTGTAATCAAATTCTGATAAAACATTTGTACAAATTATACAACTTTGCTGCTCATGGCTCAATTCTGACTCTATAAAACCTGAATCGTGAAATGCTGCTGCTGTCAATAATAAAATTTTATCATGCTCAGATGTTATATTTTCAGATTTTGCAATTCTTTCTGTTTCATTATATACATCAATTGTATGTTCAAGACTATGATAAGTAAGATATGCAGGAAGTTTTTCCTTTAATAAATTTATAATATAATTTTTAGCAGATTCTAATTGCATTATGTATTTCTCAAAACAAATCTAATTTTATGATATTTACAAGTGTTTAAATAAATTGGTTTAAAAATTAAAATTGATATTATTTTAAACTATAATTTATATTATGTTAAGTAGAAGATTGTTTTATTAGAATTATAATTCATCTTTCATTTTTTTATACTCAGCCTCTTTTACAGCATTTCCGGTATTTTTATGTAATCTCTGCAGGCTTTCTAATAATTCATATTTTTCTTTTTTGTCATTTCCGGGTACTCCAATTTCAAGACATTTTTCAAAATAAGTTATTGCTGTTTTATAAACTTCATTTATTTTATCTTCAAATTTCTTTTGCTCTTCTTTCTTATATGTTTTTTGCAACTGTTCTATAATGGGTTTTGCTTTATTTACATATAAAACCCCGAGATTAAAGCTTGCATCATAGTATTCAGGGTCAATTTCTAATGCTTTTTTATAATCTGATTCAGCCTCATTTAATTTCTGTATTTTTTCATACGTTGTAGCTCTTGCAAAATAATAAATTTTATTTTCACTGTCTGTTGCAATTGCATTATTTAATTTATCTAATAAAATATCGGTTTTGCCTTGCTTAAGATAAATATCAAGTTCCATATTCATCAGATCTGCATCGTTAGGAAATCTTTTAATACCGTCAGCAATTGTATTTAAAGCATTTGCAGTATCTTTTTGTTCTATCAAAACCTTAGCTTTTGCAGCATATACTTTTGGGTCATTAAAATTCATACTGATTAATTTATCAATGTATTCTAATGTTAGTTTATTGTCTCCTTTTCCTAATGCTGCATAATAACAATATTGATATATCAATGCTTCTGTTATATTTATTGTTTTTAAATCTCCTTTTGTATCATAAGGAATTATTTTTCTTGTGGTTTCATAATACAAAATTGCTTTGTCGTAATTTTTCGCTTGATATTCTGCTACTCCAAGATTAAACATAACATTGGCTACATTTAGAAAATAAAAATCACACTGCTCTTGCCATGCTTTTTTGGTATCTGTTTCTTTGCACTTAAAAAGCGATTCGGCAGCTATTAATATTGCATCAGGGGTTTCTTTAGACAAATCATCAGCTTTGCGTGCTATTTCATAATATACAGCCCCTCTATAAACCCACATTTTAGGGCTATTTGAGGTTTTAGCATGTTCTTTTGCGTCATCAATAAGTTTTTTACATTCTCGTAAGTCTTTTACAGCATTTGGGTCAGTATCTTCCAAAATCATTCTTACTGTTTCTACTTTACTTGGCTGTGCAAAAACTGAAAAAAATATTGCAACAGCTATTGCACTTATAATATATCTTATATTTTTCATTTTATATTTTTTTTTAAATATCAATTTTGATACCAAATCGTCTCAAAATTAACATTACTTAATTATTTATTTTAAAATTATTTTATAAAAGTATTTAATAAATTAATAAATGTTTATCAACTAATCTTTAGTTTCGCTTGAGTTTTCAATATTTTCACTCGAATCTATTTTTGATTCTGTATCTTCATTTACTAAATCTTCGTCTTCATGATCTACTTTTGCAATTGAAGCAATTTCATCATTGTCTCTTAGCTTTATCAATCTTACACCTTGTGTTGCTCTTCCCATTACTCTTAGTTGAGAAACTATCATCCTTATTGCAATACCTGATTTATTAATAATCATTAAATCATTATTGTCAACTACATCAAGAATAGCAACCAAATCTCCTGTTTTTTCTGTTATATTTAATGTTTTTACACCTTTTCCTCCCCTACCTGTAATTCTGTAATCTTCAATATCGGTTCGTTTGCCATACCCTTTTTCTGATACAACAAGTATAGTAGAAGAACTTCCTTGTTCTACAGTTATTATTCCTATTACTTCATCTTTGTTATTTTCAAGTGTTACAGCTTTAACTCCAGATGCTGTTCTGCCCATTGGTCTTACTTTATGTTCAGGAAATCTTATTGCTTTTCCTGATTTTTTAGCAATTATAACTTCACATTTCCCATTTGTGAGTTTTACATCAAGTAATTCATCGCCTTCGCGAATTGTAATGGCATTTATTCCATTTACTCTTGGTCTTGAATATGCTTCTAAGGTAGTTTTTTTGATAATACCTTGTTTGGTAATCATTGTAATATAATTACTATTTACATATTCTTCATCTTTTAAAGTTAATACATTTATACATGAGCGTATTTTGTCTTCGGACGGAATGCTTATTAAATTTTGTATAGCTCTTCCTTTGGTTGTTTTAGCTCCTTCGGGTATTTCCCATACTTTCATCCAGTAACATCTGCCATGGTCAGTAAAAAACAATAAATGATTATGGTTTGTAGCTATAAACATGTGTTCTACAAAATCTTCATCACGATGTCCAACGGCTTTATTTCCTACGCCTCCCCTGCCTTGCGACTTGTATTCTGTAAGTGCTGTTCTTTTAATATACCCCATGTGTGATATTGTTACCACTACTTCTTCGTCTGCAATCAGGTCTTCAATGTTTAAATCTTCGGCTGAATGTACAATTTCTGTTCTGCGAATATCACCGAATTTATCTTTCATCTCTTTAAGTTCATCTACTATTACACCCATTCTCATTGTTTCATCTGCAAGAAGGGTATTAAGATAATCTATAAATTTCATAATCTCATCATATTCTTCTTTTATTTTTTCTCTTTCGAGTCCGGTAAGTTTTTGTAATCTTAAGTCAAGTATTGCTTTAGCCTGAATTTCGGTTAGTTCAAATCTTTGCATTAATGCATTTCTTGCATCTTCTACCGAGTTTGCTTGTTTAATTAATTCTATTGCTTCGTCAATATTGCCAATTGCTTTAAGCAATCCTTCCAATATATGTGCTCTTTTAAGTGCATCTTCTAATTCAAACTTGGCTCTCCTTACAACTACTTCATGCCTGTGTTCAACAAAATGAGAAATCAGACTTTTTAAATTTAAAAGTTCAGGACGACCTTTTACAAGAGCTATATTATTTACCGAAAATGAACTTTGAAGTGGAGTATATTTATATAGCTGATTTAGTACTATATTTGGAATTGCATCTCTTTTTAATTCGAAAACTATCCTTAGCCCGTCTCGCCCTGATTCATCTCTTACTTCCGAGATTCCGTCAATTATCTTTTCGTTTATCAAATCGACAGCCTTTATAATTATTTGTGAAGGAGAAACCTGATAAGGTACTTCTGTAATTATTATTTGTTCTTTCCCTGAATTTAGGGTTTCTGTTTCTGCTTTTCCTCTAATAACTACTCTGCCTCTGCCATTGTAAAATGAATCTTTAATCCCATCAATTCCATAAATAATTCCTCCTGTAGGAAAATCAGGACCTTTAATAAATTTCATTAATTCATCTATCTCTATATTTCTATTATCAATATAAGCAATTGTTCCATCAATTATTTCAGCCAAATTATGAGGAGGCATATTGGTTGCCATTCCTACCGCTATGCCAGATGCCCCATTAATTAGCAAATTTGGAACTTTTGACGGCAATACAGTTGGTTCAGTAAGGGTATCATCAAAGTTAGGAGTAAAATCAACAGTATTTTTTTCAATATCCGAAAGCATTTCTTCGGCTATTTTTCTCATTCTGGCTTCTGTATAACGCATTGCTGCCGGCGGGTCACCATCTATAGAGCCGTAATTTCCCTGCCCGTCAACCATCATGTATCTTACGCTCCATTCTTGAGCAAGTCTTACCATTGCATCGTAAACAGATTGGTCGCCATGAGGGTGAAATTTACCAAGCACTTCTCCTACTATTCTTGCTGATTTTTTATAGGGTCTATTGCTTGCCAATCCTAATTCTGACATTCCATATAGCACGCGGCGATGTACGGGTTTTAATCCGTCTCTGACATCGGGCAAAGCTCTCGAAACTATTACAGACATTGAATAATCAATGTATGCAACTTTCATTTCTTCTTCTATATTTATCGGTATAATCTTTTCGTTTTCAGGCTCAAGTATCTCTTCCATTTATGTATTTTAAATTTGCGTGAAATTAGCATTATTTTTAGTCTGATACAGTAAGTATTTTTTCTAAATACCCACATTTTATTTACAGAATAATTCTTTATTCAATTATGAATTCATAACCCTTGTAAGGTGTTTCAATGTTTGTAAAATTTTTGTTTTCCAAAAAGTCTTTAAAATTACTGATTGTTTTATTGTCACCATGTACAAGAAATATTTTTTTTAGATTTTTATTTACTGTTTTGTTTATGTATGTTAAAAGTTCGTCTCTATCAGGGTGTGCAGAAAAGGCGTCTGTTGATGTTACATTTGCATATACGGCACTTTCTTTGTTTTTTATATTAATTGTTTTATTACCCTGCAAAAGCTTATATCCTAAAGTGCCTTCGGTACAAAAGCCTGCTATTAGAATAGTAGATACAGGATTTTGTATATTATTGCGAACATGATGTTGCATTCTTCCGCCTTCTATCATTCCTGCTGATGATACAACAATGTATGGCTCATTTTGATAATTCAAATCTTGTTGGTCGTATTCGCTTTCAATGATTTTTAAATTTGGGAATTCAAACAAACTACCTTTTTCATTAAAAAAATCAATTGCTTCATTGTTTAAAAACTTAATAAATTGTTCATGAATTCTTGTACTTGCAATACCAAGTTTGCTATCTGTAAAAACTTTTATACCATTTAATTTCCCTTTTTTAAAAAGTTTGTTCAATGTAAATAAAATGGCTTGAGTACGTCCTACGCTAAAGGCTGCTATTATAAGCCTGCCTTTTTTATTCACACAACTTTTAGTAATAAAGTCATTCATTTCATCTTCGGCTGCTCTATTGCATTTATGTAATCTGTTGCCATAAGTTGATTCACAAATAAGATAATCTAAATCTGGCATTATTTCAGGGTTTACAACTATTTTTGAATTATTTTTTCCTAAATCACCTGTAAATCCTAACCTTGTTTTTGTTTCATTTTCGGTAATTTCTATTAGTACAGATGCGGCACCAAGTATGTGCCCTGCATTATAATATGTAAAACTTGCATTTTCGTTTATTTTGAATTTATTATTAAAATCAACAATTTTTATCAAATCAATAGATTCTTTAACATGTTTTGATGAGTAAAGTATTTTTCTGTGTTTGTTTCTTCTGTTCTTTGATTTATTTTCAACCAACTGAACATTTACAGAGTCATAAAGTAAATTTTCTACTAATGCTTTTGTAGGCTCTGTGCAATAAATTGTACCTTTAAATCCAAATTTTACTATAGTAGGAATATTTCCTGAATGGTCAATATGTGCGTGGGTAAGAATTATACAGTCAATTTCTTTTGGCTTAAAAGGAAAATCTTCATTTATCTCTATATTATCGCCTGATTCGTATTGAAGCCCACAGTCTATAAGAATTTTGAAATTATTTTTTAATTCTATCAGATACATACTTCCTGTAACCTGCTTAGTAGCTCCCCAGAATGATAATTTCATTTTATTTGAACAAAAAATTTAAGTTTAACCTAACAAATTAATAATGCAAAAATATTTTTTTTGAATAATATTTCAAGCCTTTATTCAAATGAATTATACAAATACGATTATGCATTGATTTTATTGGAATTATTTGGTAATTCTCTGATATATTTCCTTTTTTTAATACTTTTCCAAGCATATCTATTATTTCATAATTATATCCCTCTAAATCCTTAAAACACATTCCGTTTTCCGATAAATAAACGTTTATTTCTTTGTGTGTTTCCTTGTTTAATGACAAATCTGAATTATCTGCATCGCTAAGAAATAACAATGATGTCAATGCTCCTTTTACAATTTCTTTTAGTGAGTTTAGTTCAACATTTTTAAGAAGATCATCAGCAGTATGATTATAAGGATATGTTGCATATTGATATAATCCGGAAATAACGTATGCGGAATCAATAAATGGAATATAGTCTGAAAGGTAAGCTTCACCAATTTCAGGTGTAATATTTGTATATAGGCTTATACAGTTTGAAATTGCAGTAGTTAATTTCATACTTTCGTTTTTCATTGATGTTTTATTATCTCTTTCGCAATATACTTTATGGTTATTTTCTCCTACTGTTCCGCCAAGCTGGTCAAGATTTATCATATATTTCACTTTTATATTATTTGTTTTAATTTTACTTACATAATGGTAACTTCCCTTGTATCCTAATTCTTCGCCAGAAAAATAAATAAATCTTATACTATATTTTGTTTTAAGTGATTTCATGAGTTTTGATAACTGATATATGGCAAAACATCCTGTACCATTGTCGTTAACGCCTTTTCCTACCCACGAATCATAATGGGCACAAACAAGAATACAACTATCGTTGTCACCTTTTTTTAATAATTCAATATTTACCAACGAATCACCGCCATTTTTAAATTTATTAATTATCGGATTATATCCTAAATTTTTGCTAATTTTATTCAACCAAAGGTATGTGCTGTCAATTCCTGAAGTGCCACTCATTTTTATACCAAGTTGTTCAAATTTGTTTAAAAAATTATAAGGAGATTCAACTTGCTTAATATACTCTGCTACTTGTTGATTATATACTTGTGCATTGGTAATTATACTTGAAATTAGCAGAAAAAAGAAATAAATCTTTTTTTTCATATTTAAATCGTTTTTGCAATAAACTTTCTTCTATATAGATCAATTATTTGTATTTCGCAATATACAATTTTCTCGTCTGGCAATAAATTCTTAATTTTATCAAACCATTCAATAAAGCAATATTTTCCTGAATATAAAATTTCTTCAATTCCAATATCTGCTATTTCTTCTATTGTATTTAATCTATAAAGGTCAAGATGAAAAATTTCGCCATCTTTATATTGATTAACAATAGAAAACGTTGGACTTGTAACTTCTTCTTCGGTCTTTAATATTAGTTTGCAAAATTCTTTAACGAAAGTAGTTTTACCGGCACCTAATGTTCCATTAATACAGAAAATCTTATATTTTTTAAAAATATCATAAAACTCAAATACAAAATCTCGAATTTCATTTATTGAATATATCCATTCACGGTTAAGATTCATCTATTTAGTATTCTTTAGTATCTGTAAGCGTTCCATTATCCCATGTTTCGGTTCTGAATTTTTTACCTTTATGATTGTAATAAACCCACTCACCGTCTTTATTTCCTTTTATGTAGCTACCGTAACATTTACTATAAAGTCTGCTTTTGCCAAAATACCACTTGCCATCAGGCTCTCCTTCTATATAATTACCTTCACATTTTGTCTCAGGTAAAGATGCTTTTTCAATCCAATGTCCATTTTTTTTAGCCTTTATATAATTTCCTTTTGTATCTACTACTCCATCAACCCAGATAGTGTAATCTCCATCAAGCAAATCATTGCTGTAGTTAATTTCTGCTGCTTTTGTGCCTTGAAGATCATAGCTTATCCAAGTCCCTTCTTTTTTTCCTGACTTATATGATTCCTGATTAATTTTATTGCCTCCTATATCAAATTTAATAAAAATTCCATCTTTTAATCCATCTTTAAATTTTCCAGTTTCGCCAATTTGACCGTTTGAATGATATGTAACAGATGTGCCATTTCTTACCCCGTCTTTATATTCTATATCCTTTCTTAATTTACCATCTTCAGAATACGAAAGTACTCTCCCATTTGGTTTCCCGTCTTTAAATTCAGCTTCCTGCTGTTTATTCCCATTTTCAAACCAGAGTATTAGTTTGCCAAACTCTTTACCATCATAATAGTTTGCTTTTTTACGCCTATTTCCATTTTGATAGTAGCTTACATATTCGCCATTTATTTCACCAAATTTATAAACGGTTTCTATTTCTGGCTTGCCATTACTATACCATGTTTTATAAATTCCGTTTCGTTTGCCTTCCTTATAATTTATTTCAGATTCTTTTATTCCGTTTTCGTAAAACGACAGATAAATTCCGTTAATTTTACCATTTTCCCATTCTATTTCTTGCCAACGGCGGGTGTTTTGATAATTTAATATTGATTTTCCGGTAAATGGAGTATTATTATAGAAATAAATACCCTCTTCATTTTTTTTTAATTCAGAAAATTTAATTACTTTTTGTTGAGCAAAATTAGCTTTGAAAACAAAAATGAAAATTAAAAATAAAAAAATGTATCTTAAAAGATTATAATTCATTAATAAAACACAAAATTACTGATTTGTAATTTTACATTATATTTTTACTAATAAAAATTTCTAACAAAACAGATATATATAATGAATTAATTATAATAATATAAATTAAAATTTTAAAATCGATAGTTTTGAGAAAAGTAGATTTCATCGTATGTATTTATTTGTAGTATATACAAATTAAAGTATAAAAAGTTAAAAAAAAAAAAAATTGATTTTAAAAAGAAAATATTTAATAATAATTTTAAAAATATAAATTTTAAAAATATACTTTAATTTCAATTATAATCAAGTGTCAGACCATGATTTTTAAAGCAATAAATGATTAGTTAAAAATTTCATGTTAGTTTTTTAAATTAAACATAAAACATAAAATTTGCAGAATGAAAATCACTACACTTTCTATTATAATTCCTGTTTATAACGAAGAAAAAACAATTCATTTAATACTCAATAAAATTAAGGAGGTAAAACTGACAAATAATATTACCAAGCAAATTATAATAACAAATGATTGCTCAAGCGACAATACAAGTGAGGCTATAAAATCATATATTGAGAAAAACACTGATATAAATATTCAGCTTTTTGAGCATAGTATAAATCAGGGGAAGGGCGCCGCAATACGTACCGGAATAGGTAAAGCAAGTGGAGAAATAGTAGTGATACAGGATGCCGACCTTGAATATGACCCGAATGAATATAATGATTTATTAAATCCATTTTTAAATGCAAATGCTGATGTTGTTTATGGCTCAAGATTTATAGGAGGAAATCCCCATCGTATATTGTTTTTCTGGCATACCATTGGAAATAAATTTCTTACTTTTTTGTCAAATGCTCTTACAAATCTTAACTTAACAGACATGGAAACTTGTTATAAAATGTTCAAAAGAGAATTAATTCAAAGTATTGAAATAAAAGAAAACAGATTTGGCTTTGAACCTGAAATAACAGCTAAAATAGCAAAAATTAAGGATGTAAAAATTTACGAAATAGGCATATCATATTATGGCAGAACTTACTCTGAAGGAAAAAAGATAAACTGGAAAGATGGATTTAGAGCAATTTGGTGTATTTTGAAATATAACTTGTTCTGATGATAGTTTTTAAAAACAAAAAACTGTTATCAATTTTTTTGTTAATAATACTTTCAGTTATCTGGGGAAGTTCATTTATTTTGATGCATGAAGGTTTAAAAGTTTTTTCATCAATCCAAATGGCTTCTTTTCGTCTTGCTATTATTGGAATAATTTTTTTGCCATTCGGAATTATTTCAATAAATAAAATTGCAAAAAAAGACATAAAATGGTTTTTCATTGCCGGTCTTCTTGGTAATTTTATCCCTGCATTTTGTTTTGCACAAGCTCAAACTTATATTCAAAGTTCTACAGCAGGAATTTTAAATTCTTTAACTCCTCTATTTACTTTACTTGCCGGGTTATTAATATTTAAAAAAAAATACAACAAACTAAAGCTTTTAGGAATTATAATTGGTCTTATTGGAGCAATTATTTTAATAATTTCAAAACCTGGAGGTGGAATAGAAAGAAATTTTCATTATGGTCTTCTTGTTATAGCAGCTACTGCATTATACGGGATAAACGTAAATATTATTGAAGAAAAATTGAGCAAATACAATCCATTATATATTGCTTTTATTTCACTATCATTTTTATTTATTCCTTCAGTATTTTTAATGATTTCTTTTAATTTTCCATTTGTATCAATGTTTAATATTCATACAATAAAAGCTACTGTTTGCATAATGATTTTAGGAATAGCAGGAACAGGATTTGGCTTAATATTTTTTAACAGATTAATTCAAATTTCTAATGGCTTATTTGCTTCAACAGTTACATATACTATGCCGGTAGTTTCAACAATTTGGGGAATATTTTATAATGAATCATTTGGATTAATTCAGATAGCATCTCTTAGCTTAATTTTTACTGGTATTTTGCTTATTCGTAAGCGTGGTGCTTAATTTTAAATTAAGCCGTTTTTTGTATTAAATATTTTGCTAAATTCGCTTTATGGAAATATCGGAACTTAGTCTATATATTAAATGTGTCGAAAGCATTGCTTTTCTTGAAAATGATAAATTTATTAATTGCTATGGAGAATTAAATGTATCTGAAATTAATATCAATACTTTATATAAATTTCTTCCAAAATTAGCTGACAAAGCTGAATTTATTGAATACGCATCAGTAATAAACAAAAATCAGCAAATACAAATTACACAAACAGACATACTGCTTTCCTTACACGAACCGCTGTATTTACACAAACTAAATACCGACAATTTCGGTTACTTAATTATTAAGTTTTTTAATTCTAATATTAATCGTAGTTATTCTTATTCTTACGAGAATTTACAATTAATCGAATCAGTAATTCGGTTATGGATTATTAGCAATAACTATTTTGACAAAATGTCAGAGGCGTTACCTCTCGATTACCTTACTATATCACATAATCAGATGATTAAGATTAATTCATTAAATGATGAGTTGAACAATGCAAATATGTTTATTGAAAAGATGCTTATTGAGTTTACTTCCTATTTAATATGTGATGTTAATACAGATAAATTTAATATTTCATTAAGCGACTCTACCATCGAATACCTTCGTAATTCTAATTTAAATTTTAATTTACTAAAAAACAAACTGATTGACGCTTTTAAAGTTGCAAGAGAATTAAGCAATAGTAAAGGTAATATTAGAATTAAAAGGTATTATTTTATAGATAAAGATAACGATGTTTTAAAAATTAAAAGTTATGATAAAACTGTTAAATCTAAAGATTTAAATGATGTTAAAGCTGAAATATCTAGCAAAAACAATAAACCTGCAAATACCAATAAGACCGAAGTAATGTTAGATAAATATGAGTCTGTAGCAGAAATATTAATAAGTAAAAATTTATCTGTTTTAGGAAAAAATATTGCATTACACTGTACTCCCCCAATCTCCCCTCCTGCCCTTACAGACTCAATAAATAAACATAAAAAAAGAATAATATACTGTTTAAATAATTACCCATCAAGATGGATATTATTAAGAAAACACTACAAACCGATTAAAAACTTAATTAAAGATTAGTTGCAATATTCTTAGGTGCTGCTTCAAGAATTTCCATGCTGCAACCTTCTGCATATTGTTTAAAATTATTTACAAATAAATCAGACAGATGATTTGCTTTATTATAATAATCAATTTTATTAGACCATGTATTTACTGGATTTAGCAACTCAGATGGTACATTAGGACAACTTACAGGCATTTTAATACCAAATACAGGATGAATAATATATTCAACATCTACAAGTTTATTTTCAAGTGCCGCAGTAATCATTGCTCTTGTGTAAGACAATTTCATTCTTGAACCAATTCCATAAGGACCGCCGCTCCATCCTGTATTTACAAGCCAAACATTAATATTAGGATTAGCTTTAAGTTTTTCTCCAAGCATTTCTGCATATTTAGCAGGATGTAATGGTAAAAATGCTTTACCGAAACAAGCTGAAAAAGTAGCTTGAGGTTCTGTAACTCCTGCTTCTGTTCCTGCAACTTTTGCTGTATAACCTGAAATAAAATGATACATGGCTTGTGATGGATTTAATTTTGAAATTGGTGGTAATACGCCAAATGCATCTGCGGTTAAAAAGAAAATGTTTTCAGGAGACTTTCCTATTGATGGAACTGCAATATTATCTACAAAGTCAATTGGGTATGCTACTCTGGTATTTTCTGTTACTGAAATATCAGCATAATTAACCTTATTTGTTCCATTTATAAATCTTACATTTTCTTCAAGTGCACCTTTTTTAATTGCTTTCCAAATTTGTGGTTCTTTTTCTTCAGACAAATCTACACATTTAGCATAGCAACCTCCTTCAAAATTGAATACTGTTTCATCGTCCCATCCATGTTCATCATCACCTATTAATTTGCGATTTGGATCTGCAGAAAGGGTTGTTTTGCCGGTACCCGATAGCCCAAAAAATATTGAAGTATCATTGTTTTTACCAATATTTGCCGAACAATGCATTGAAAGTACTTTTCTATTGTGAGGTAAAACAAAATTTAATACAGTAAATATTCCTTTTTTAATTTCACCTGTATATCCTGAACCTCCTATTAAAATAATCTTTTTTTCAAAATTAATTATTGAAAAGTTGTGTTGTCTTGTATGATCTACATCGGGATTTGCTCTAAAAGAAGGTGCTGCTATAATTAGCCATTCCGGTGTTTGAGTTTCAAGTTCATTTGCTGTTGGTCTTAAAAACAGATTATTTGCAAAAATATTTTGATAGGCTGTTTCTGTAACTATTTCTATATTTAATCTATAATTTGAATTGGCACAAGCATACGAATTTCTAATATATAAATTTTTGTTTTCAAGATGTTGTAAAACTTTGTTAAGTAAATTATCAAAATATTGAGATTCAAATTTGAAATTTACATCTCCCCACCAAACTGAATCTTTTGTAACGTCATCATATACCACAAATTTGTCTTTTGGGCTTCGTCCTGTAAACTCACCGGTATCTGCTGCAAGCGAACCTGAACTTGTAATTTTACCTTCATTATTTTTGATTGCATGTTCTATCAATTCATCAACACTAAGCTGAATATAAGAGTTAGCAGTTTTTGAAATTACTTTTTCTACTATTGGATGGTGTTTCATTGTTTATATTAAAAAATGTGTGCAAAATTAATAAATTAAATTTTCAAGGGGTAAATTTTTCAATCAAAACACATTAAAAATTTTTTTTTAACCTTTTTTGGCTTTATATCCTTTAGATAATAAAAAAGATACAACTTTGTCGCAAAAATCTCCTTGAATTATTATTTCATTATTTTTTACTGTTCCGCCAACACTGCAATGCTTTTTTAATTCTTTTGATAAGTTTTCCAAATCATCTATTCTACCTTGAAACCTTTGAACTAAAGTTGCCTTTTTTCCCGCTCTGCCTTGGGTTGATATTCTAACCAATAAATTTTGCTTCTCGGGTGGTAAAGTTTCAATTTCAATATGCTTGTCTTCAAATTCAAAACCCGGATTTGTACTGTAAACCATACCTCCTCTTTTTTTATTTTTATTTGACATAAGCAGATTTTCTTATAATTTTCATCAAAAATAAATAAATTATACTTGCTCATTTGCATTTAATTTTAATATTTTAATTATTAATTAATCAGATTATATTTGGTAAATTTTTCTTGTGCCATTTTTAAAAAAAATATTATTAGTTTTTTGCATTATTTTATCAATATTTATTTTGATAAAAAATGAAGCAAATGCACAATCAAAAAAATTTAATGTACTATTTGATTTTCCATCCAACATTTCGATTTGCGGCAATGCAGATTCTTTGAATTTTGAGATAAGAAACGTATTTACATCAGGCATAACAAACGTTTATGCGACAATTAAATTACCTTCAGGGTGCAAGTACGTTGGAGGCTCATTAAATAATAATAATATCTCTGAATTTAATATTTCTGACCTTAATTCTCCTGTTTTCAGATTGGTTGATTTTACTTTAGCCGGATATTTGAAATTTTCAATCAAAATGACAAACGATTGCAATTTGCAAAGTTTTATCAGCAAAGGCAATCAGGCTTTTGTTCGACTGGATTTAACTTATAATGGCGGTAACGAATCGCACATGTCTGGTAATATAAATGTTTTAATCCCGAATATTTTAATTAACTCAATAAGCAATCAGGTGAAAAATTCATATATAAATGATGTTTTTGTTCGCCAAATTTCTATTAAAAATACCGGCAATGGCAAGGTAAAATCATTTGTTTTTTTAAGAAAAAATGGAAATGGAATAAATGTAAAATCGTCAAGAATTGCAGATAGTTATAAAGTTGATTCTATAATTTCAAAATTTGATTCATCTGATTTTAAAAAAATAGGAAATAAAGATAAGTATTTTGACAGTGGTGAAGAAATTAAAATTGAAGATTCTGTCAAAGTGATATTATGTAATAATCTAAATACTGTATATTATTTGAAATTTGGCTGCAATAATACAATTTGCAATTCATCTACTAAAAACGCAATTATTAATCTTGACGCTTTTATACAAGGATTAGTAATTACTCCTAAAAGTAAAATAAATTGGTGTTTTGATAATAATAAACCAACTAAAAACGAGCTTATTGTTATAAACAAGTCTAATAAAGCAATAAATAGTACATTAATAAATATATATCAGACCTGGTCGGGCGGATTTTACAATTCACAGATGTCGGCAATAGACACTTCATCATTAAAAATAGCTAAAGGAAAATGGGGAAAGCAACTTAATAAAATATTTTACGGACTTAGTTATAACAATTCTGGTAGTTACTTTTCTTGTTTAGGTTCCATGCCTATTGGTGGTGTAAACTTATTGCTTGGCGATATGCTTGTAAATGATACAATCTACATTAGTTGGAATAGCATTTCATGTATGCCTAATGTTTGTAATACTACAATTGTAGCTCATCGCTGGATGTATTCTGCCTCGTACAAAGATCAATGTAACCAAAACTATAATGTTGCCGAAAACTGGGGAAGCTATGGAGGGGCACAATATTTAAATGCTTTACCATGGTTGCCAACTGATATAGCTGTTGGTTCGCCCGAAAAATTGAATTTCACTTTTACTTCAGCATCTATTATAAACGTAAATGCTAAATCACAATTTGTAGTTAAATTAAATCTTCAAACAGGATTAAAACATAGTTTAAAACCCGATGATTTAAAGTTTGTAGATATTGACGGAATTGAGTGGAAACCATACAGAATATATTACGATTCTAAAGATATATATGCATATTTCAAAAATTTGAATATCACATTACTAAAAGCCGAATTAAATATTTTGATTAATGCAGAATGTAAAGGAGCTTCGTCTGGTAAAAAAACATATAAATTAGATATTTTATACAAATCAGACACAACTTGTAATGATACGTTTTTCAATTTATATTGTACAAGTTCGCAAGTAAATGTTCATTGCAAAGTATATTGCAATAATGGTGGAATGTTATTCAGAGGATTTAAAGTATTGAGAAAAAACTATGGTTTGCCTGACAATAATAACGATGGAATAGCAGACACATCAGGAACTATTGATATGAAAAAAGTAAAAACTAATATTTCATTTTTGCATGATACATTATCTGCCAATTACTCAGGTTTGGTTTTTTCTTCAGGTTCTACCAATTTATTCTTTAATGGTAGGCTAAAAACTTCTATTAATAATGGGAATTTGATTACTCCATATTCAGTTGACTTAAGAATTTATAGAAATGGTAAACTTAGATATTTTTGTGATAAGTTAAAAGCGACATCATCTGTTAGTGGTACAGTTAGAAATTGTGAACTTGATTTTACTTCTAATGCTGCAAAAACAGCAGGATGTGGTAACTTTAGCAATTACTTTTTCTTAAACAAAGATAGTGTTGTAATATCAATAAACTTTGTATATACAACCAGCATCGATAATTATTCGGGTGATATTTATTTTAATAATAGCGAATTTTATTTAAGTACAACACCTAACCCAACTTCGTATCAAAAATTGCAATGCGATACTTTTGCAGGAAGGCATATATTATCTGCAAATTATTTTACAGATTATTATACTGAAAACTACTCATCAAATACTTGCGGCGACATTACATTATCTCAGAGTTTTTACTTTAGTGCCGGTAGTTGTTGTAATAATTATGCCGGTGGAAACCAGTTTCCTTATGAATACCGCAATTTTACAGATTTTGAAAAAATAAATGTAATTATTCCCACAGGTTATAAATTTTCTGGTGCAGGAATGTATTATTATTACACTACCGGTACAAATAAATATAAATACAAATACGCTTCAGGATTAAAACCATATAAGACAGTTTCAGATACTTTGTTTTTTAGTCTTGATACTTTATTTAATCCTGTAAAAGGAATTTTTCCTACAAGTGACGAAGGTTATATTGCCACATTACAACTTAAGCTAATTCCTACATGCCAAAGCGCTATAAATACCCTTGAGCCTGTAAAGTATCTAAGTTACTTTAAGTGGAAAGCAAACCAAAAAACAGATATAGTTACAAACTATTTAGATTTTATTCAATTTAATCATCCTTCAATTTTATTAAGTCCGGTCAATTCAAATAGTATTTCAAGCAAAGATACTTTTAGTTGGGATATAATAATTACTAATACTAACAGTGGTAGCAATATTAATAACCTATGGCTTTCAAACTCAACAAAACAAAAAGCAGATATAATTGCAATAAAAGACTTGAGTACCGGTACTTTTCTAACAAAACAAAACGATATTTTTAAAGCGGGCAATTTAAGTTCTACAACTACACGCAATTTTAGGATTTATGCTAAATCAAAAAATTGTAAAACAGATAGTATAAAAATTGCTTTAGGTTGGAATTGCGATAATTATCCTGATAGTTCAGAAAGTTTTAAATGTAAAAACTTATTAAAATATGTAAATCTCGTATTAAATCCTGTTCCACCATTAATAAACTCAGTAATTTATGAGGACTCTTCTCCTACCGATGTTTGCACAAACCGCAAATTTGAGGTAATAATAGCAAATACGGATGAAGAAAACATTTTTAACTTAAAGCTTAATGTTACAATACCTCAAGGTACTTCATTTGTTGATACAGGAATGTATTATTCATTTCCAAAAAATAACAAATTTATTAAATTGAATAAGCCAACAATATCTTTTGGCAATACATATACTTGGCATTTGTCAGACAGTATTTCTGCTTTAAAACAAGGGCTTGCCAAAGTAAGCGACACTTTAAAAAATAAAATCAAAATTCAGTTTTACCTTGAAACAAATTGCAAAATAACCGCAAATTCTTTTGTTTCTGTAATGCCTGATGGAAAGATGGGCTGTGGCGAACCGGTTAGAAAAACAGGATACACTGGCAAACCTATTAAAATTAAAGGTGTAGATAACCCCTACTCTACTTCTATAAAATTAAATATTGATACTATAAATCTTTGCAAGCCTAATATAGAATTAAAAGCTAAAATTATTTATTTGGGACCTGTAAAAACTTATAATGGTGATTCAATTCAATTAATTCTGCCACAAGGATTTGTACCAGATACGGCTTCATTAACTTCGATAAAAATAAATGGCAAAGGAAATTTGAAAGAAGTAAATAAACAAATATATTGGTTGTGGAGTATCCCAACCGGAATGTCACCCGGAGATTCATCTGAGTTAAAATTCAAGTTAAACATTACAAGTAATGAAACAACTTGCGGAAATAGCGATTTTTCTTTAACTTCATTTACTAAGAAAAAAGCATTTTGTGTAAAAAGTAATGATAGTTGTGATGTAAAGGCTGCAACAGGAAATTTTATAAAGTCAACAGTATTACAAAAATCTAGTCCGATAATTACTTTAATTAAATCAGTTTCAACAGTAGCCGGAGATAGTGGCGAGATTGCTGATATAGCATTTTCAATAAAAAATAACAAAAGTGAAATTGATACTGCATATTCAGTATTTTATTATTTAATAGCAGATAGAAATTCAAATTCAAAATTCGATTCTTCTGATTTTATTATATCAAAATTTACTAAAAATAAAGGGCTATCATCAAATCAGATACTAAATTATTCATTCAATGGTTTTATCAGAAATACTGATGTTTGCAGGTTGTTTATAGCTTCTGATATTGCCAATTGTCATTGCTCAGAAATTTTATTACCAATTAGCTCACTTCAACTTAGCAATGCCGGACGTGATACATCATTTTGTTCAAATTACAAAATTAAAATTGGAATTGATTCAATAAAAAGCTATAAGTATGAGTGGTTCCCCTCTACTTATATAAAATCGCCAAACAGTTCAGAAACTGAATATTTTAAGAAAAACATATTAAACACCGAAGAGTATAAAATATATTTCTTAAAGACTACAAAACCCGGCTCATGCTATTCTATTGATACAATTAAATTAGTATCAAAACCTGCTATTTTACTTCCAAAATTAAAAGATACAATTAATTTGTGTTCAGGTAAAAATACTATTATTGGAGATACCGCCAAAGGGGGCAAAGGCACATTGACATTTTTATGGACTCCTTCTGCGGGTCTTTCATCAAATAACAAGATGATTGTTTATACTGGTACTTTGACTCCAACTAAATATTACATAAACATAAAGGACCAAAACAATTGTAAAATATCAGACTCAGTTTATATAAAAATATCTAAAGCCCCAAAAGTAAAAATTGCATATACAGGTAAATGCGAAAAGAAAGATATAATTTTTGCAGACAGTAGTAATTATTTTGGAGATAAACCCGGAAACACCACTTGGAGAATTAATTTCAATACAACATACCAAAAATCGCCGATATATACTTTTGATACATTAGGATTGTATTTTGTTAGGTTAATTGCCGAAAACCAATACGGATGTATAGATTCGGCATTTAAATATGTTAATATTTTTGCTAATCCAATTGTAAAAAATGTCAAACAAAATTTTTGCTTGGGCGATTCTACAACTTTTATTGATAATTCTTATGTAGCATTAAATAAAATAAAATCTGTTTTATGGGAATTCGCATCAGATTCTTCTTTCGGCACATTAATCAAAAAAACTTTCACTTCGCCGGGTATTCAATATTTTAAGCAAATTGCAGAAAGCGATTCCGGATGTTTTTCTGAAATTTCAGATTCTTTTGATATTAAATTAAGACCTGAAATTGATTTCTACAATGTAAAAAATTGCGAAAAAGACACGATTTTGTTTTTTGATAATTCAAAATATTTCAATAATGATTCGATTATATTTAATATTTGGAAAATTAATAGAAGTACTTATAATTCAAGCAATGTTAGTGTTTCTTTTGATAGCTTTGGTACATACAAAATTTTTCATCTTGTAAAAACAAAAAGCAATTGTATTGATAGTATCAATCAAATTATAACCATCAACCCAAAACCACTGGCACAGTTTGTTTCAAAAGATTTTTGCCCAGCTGATACTATATTAATTCAAAGTAATTCAAATATTAAAAATGGCAATATTATCAAGTATAAATGGGTAATTGACGACACAGTTTCAAGCAGCGGAAATTTGTTTACATTTTTAAACCTAAAAGAAGGGAAACACATATTAAAACATATTGTGAGCAGTGATTATCTTTGCAGCGATAGTATATCAAAGAATTTAACAATTTATCCTTCTTTAAATCCAAAAACAAAAATCAGCATTTCATGCGAATATGATACTGTTAGACTTGCCGATATTACCGAACAAAAGAAATCTAAAATCAAATTGCGCTCTTGGGTTTTCGATAAAAAATATTACTCTGACAGTACAATAAACGTTAATACCACGATTAAAGGTAGCTACTATTTTAGATTTATTGTAAAATCTGACGAAAACTGTCTGTTTTATTTAGATACAAATTATTTAGTGAATGAAAAGCCACAATCAGACTTTATCAATTTATCAAAATGCAATGACAATCTTATAGAGTTTAAAGACAATAGCAAAACTGAAATTAACACAAAAATAACTACCCGAAACTGGTACTCAGATGGAAATTTGATTAATATAAACGATACTTTTTTTAAACATAAATTTGTATCTGACGGTCTTAATACAATTAAACTTATTGTTATAAATTCTAATAAATGTACAGATACAGTTGAGAAAACAATAAATATTCTAAAAGAAAATTATGCTGCATTTACTTCAAATGACGCCTGTGAGTCAGATACAGTAAAGTTAAAATTTACAGGATATACAGGATTAAATTCAATTACAATAACGAATATAAATTGGGGAGACGGATTTTTGTCAAACAAATTACCATTCAATCATACTTATAAAACACCCGGCAAATACAAGATTTCTTATAAAATTGAAACACTATCCAACTGTATTTTTGATACATCTGCCATTGTTACAATATATGAACTTCCTCAGGCATCATTTGAGTACTATCCCCCATTTCCGGATATCAAAAATTCAAAAATTACTATTACAGACAAATCAAAGAATGCCGTATCATGGAATTATTTACTTAGCAATGGAACAAACTTAAACAATCAAAATCCGGATTATAACTTTACAGATACCGGAAAATTTACCATTACTCAATTTGCAGTAAGTTCTAATGGCTGCATTGATACGGCAATAAAAAATGTATATGTTAATTTTATTTTACTTACATACATACCAACAGCTTTCAGCCCTGGTAATGACGAACATAATCCATTATTTTCACCGGAAGGATTAGGTATTAAAGAATATCGTATGTTAATTTTTAACAGATGGGGCGAAAAAGTTTTTGAATCAGACTGGGGCAAAAAGCCTTGGAACGGAACATATAAAGGAGAATTTGTGTTGCCTGGAATTTATCATTATTTTATTCAAATTAGAGATTATGGTAATATCCGACATGACCAAACAGGAATTATTACAGTAATTAGATAAAATATCAATAAAATTAGAACACTTTATCCGTACTTCATTTATTCGAAAAAGAAAAAAAATAAATATTTTAAAAGTTTTTAAAAACCATGTTTGAAAAATTAAATAGTCAATTTATATTTGCAGCACCAAAAAATAAGCGAAAGTAGCTCAGTTGGTAGAGCACGACCTTGCCAAGGTCGGGGTCGCGAGTTCGAATCTCGTCTTTCGCTCAAAACAGCAAATTTTTTAAGTCAATTAATAATAATTTGTCTTTATATTAGTCCTTTTTTTATTAAATACTTGCCCGGGTGGTGGAACTGGTAGACACGCAGGACTTAAAATCCTGTGGCTTCGCGGCTGTACGGGTTCAAGTCCCGTCCCGGGTACAAATAGAAAGCTAATCTTAATCGGTTGGCTTTTTTTTATTTAGGTGCAAACTATAGTGCAACATATTTGATTTATCTATCTCATAAAAATTTTTTCCCAAATAATTCTAATAACATAAAATGTATGAAAAATATTAATCAAACAGTAGGTAAACATATTATTAAATTAAACAAAAAATAAAACTTATCTCAAAATAAAACCCTGTCCATACCTTAGGCCACAGTTTTGCCATCCGTCTTCTCGAACAAGGTGTAGATTTGCGATACATACAGTTTCTATTATTACACACCAGTTCTAAGACCACCGAAATATATACCCATGTAAGTACAAAAGTATTAAGCAATATTATTTCTCAAATAGAACGTTTGGATTTATAAAAAACAAGATTTAACATTGCATGGTGCAAAAGAAAAAAGAATTTACATTCGTACAAAGAAAAAATATACGCAATATGCGGGTATTTACTAGTTA
>JADLGN010000003.1 GCA_020849295.1 Bacteroidia bacterium | reverse complement strand
TAAGAGCAATGTTCACTCCACATTACCGAGTAAACAGATAATTCAGTAAAATTTGGAGTTCTTCCTAAAATATCTTTTATCTTTTCAAACTCATCAGGCAGTAAACCCAAAGATTGTGCTTGTTCTAATGTTGCTTCAGCTTGTGATGTAGATTGAATCAATGCTTTTAAATTTAAATTTTCGGCAAAGTTAAATTTTTTAAATAAGATTTTACTTAGAAAAGTTATCCAAAATAATTTAATTATTTTAGTATTTAATAAATATTATTTCATATTGTATGAAATTGAAACAAAATACATAACGCCTATTGATGGACCGCCTAAAATTGAGTAATAACTTTTGTTGAACAAATTTGTAGCACCAATTTTTGCAACTATTCCAGTTTTACTAAAATTATAATTAAATTGAGCATCAAAGGTATGAAACTGTGGCACATAGCCATTTACAAGAAATGAAACATATTCATATTTGGTTTGATATCTGTGTGTAAACCCAAAACCCAGTTTCTTTTTTATGTTTTCAAAAATTAATGAATTATTTATTATCCATTCAGGTGTATTAAAACCATCTTCAAGTCCGTCTTTATCTTCTGTTTTGTATAGTTTTGAATATGTAGCATTTGTCAATATACTTATAATATTGTTCAATTTTAATTTCATTCCAATACTAGCTCCTAAATTATAAATTTTTGATTTTGAGTTTGTCCATAATCTGAACCTATTTTGTTTTGATTTTGAATATAAATAATAAGGAATGGAGTCTATAATTTCTGTTGATGGTATATTAGCTTCTACTTGAGCAATAAAATTTTCATAAATATTATAATATATATCAGCATCTATATAAATTTTTCTCTTAAAGTTAATGGTTCTAATGCCAATTTCTGTAGATTTAACAAATTCAGGTTGTAAATATGTATAAGGATTTTTTTTTATAATGTCTTTGTTTTTTTCTATAGCCATTGTTTGAGAATACCCCAAATTATTAATATCCGAATTAACTTTTGTCTGGAAGTCATCAATTGATTTTTTTGTATATGAATTTTCAAATATTCCGTTTGACATTATTTTTAATCCTCCTACACGTTTTACGCCGCCACTGTTAACATTTGAAAATCCTTCGAAAATACTGGGGAAACGATACCCGCTTTGATAGGCAATTCTTAAAATTAGTTTTTCAATTGGCGAATACACCATTGTAAATCGTGGGTTAAATTTTAAATTGAAATAATCTGATTTATCTGCTCTTAAAGTTAAACCTAATTTTATTTTGTTTTTAAAAAGTTCTTTATTTATCTGAGTAAAACCTCCTAATTTCATGTAATTTATATTTTTTTTACTTGACGAAGTTTCAGGATTTATAAAGTAATTCCCATCTGGTACAATAATATAGTCCCTGTAGTCATAGCCAGATAAAATCTGAATTTTTAGTTTATCAAAAAATGATTGATAAATTTTATTCCAATTTAACAATCCTTCAGAGTGTAGCATAAAAGATTTTACTCTTAAAGCAGCCCCAATATCCCAATTATTTATATTTACCAATTCATTAAATTTATTATCGTATTGTTCGCTTTTTGGTTCAAACCTGCCAGAATCAGCATATTTTCTTGCTTGTTTATGTGCATCATCAATTTTAATTCCTTCACTTATTGCTTTATTATAAGTTTTTGAATAATCAGAAAACCATTCATTATCTGACTTAAAAGCCCTGTCAATGTTTTCTGCTAATGATCTTAGATTGTATGATTTTCCGGTATTTTCTATCGTGATATAATTTTTTAATTGAATTACATTTGAATTAAAATCAAAAGCAAATTGATGAAGCTTGTAATCTTTTAAGCAAAACCTATTTGAACGCTGATAAATAGTATTTATCAATGCTCCTTTGTACGTGAACGATAAACTTTGTCCCTTTTTCGGTTTAAAGAACAAACCGAAATCTCCTTTATAATTTTCAATATTATAATTTGCAATATCCGACTCTCTATAGCCTGTTCGAGCCACTACATACTTTTTGCCATTTAGCGTAAGTGTTCTTCTGTTTGGCGACTCATTACCATAAGAATTTATTTCATCATAAGCAGGGTTATTATATCCTGTCAAATTAGTAGAAATATTTTGATTTTTTGCTAGGTCAGTTCTGTTATTGGCTATCCAGTCGAACCCCGAAAAGTAAGAAATATTAATTTTATATGCTGTTTTTGATGTAATTGTATCTGCAAATCTAATATTGGTATGAGAATTTATTTTTGCAGAAACATCAGTATTATTTCCTACATGATTTAATCCGACTACTTGTTGTATGCTTAAACCAATATTGTAAAATGGATTTTTAGTAATAATATTTGCAAGACCATTTATAGAGTTCATTCCATATAATGCTGAGGCTGTGCCTGATATTATTTCAATTTTTTCAATATCTATATCATTTGCTCCCAGTGCATTTGCAATTGGTGCTCCAATATGCGGTGCCTGATTATCTATGCCATCTATGAGTTGAGCAAATCTTACATTTGTAGTATTTGAAAAACCTCTTGTGTTAATTACCTTAAATCCTAAACTGGGTGTAATAACATGAACACCTTTTAAATTTTCAATTGCATCAAAATTTGAAATTGAACTCAGATTTTTTAAGTCGGCAGATTTTAGTTGAATTATACTTAAAGGAGATAGAAATACTCTTTCCGAAATTTTTGAAGCTGTTATTACATATTCTTTCAGTTCGTATTGTTTAGTAGTATCATTTTGATTTTTTTTTCCTAAAGATTGATTTTGACCAATTGAATGTAATTGTAGTGCTATTGTGAGAGTTAGAAGGCAGATTAAATTTTTAGTCATATAAAATTTATTTCCATCAATATGTCAGTAAAAGCATATTGCAAAAAAATTTAAATTAAAAATTTAATTTACTGATTTAGGTCATATCAAATAAAATTTTGTAAAAAATCTAAGAGATAACTACTTTTTCAATGCAATTTTCGCCAAAACTATACGGCAAATAATTAAGAGACGAAATCGGTTTGGTAATAATAAAATTAGCTTTTTTGCCAATTTCTATACTGCCGTAATCATATTGTAGTTCAATAGCTGCAGCAGCATTTAGTGTTGCTGCATTCAATGCTTCTTCGGGTAATAAGTTCATTTTAATGCAAGC
>JADLGN010000002.1 GCA_020849295.1 Bacteroidia bacterium | reverse complement strand
ACGACTAACCGTGCTGGCCGAGTTAATAGTTCCGGAAAACTACTAAGTTTTCAAGCGACCTACAAAATTGCAAATTTTCACCGTGTTTTCCTATAAATTTTTCTGATAATTTTATATAACGGAAAAGGGCTTTGCGAGGTGCGGGCTACTGCAAACCGAAAGTCGGGAGGAGAACCAATCTCTAGCAAAAACCATTTTCATTTTTTCAAATTTACAAAAAAAAAAAATGAAATGGTTTTTTGCGGGTATTTTCTAGAATATTTCTAAGATTTCCTTCAACCCCGCATCTTGCAAAACCCATGTTAGCGGATAGCCCTTTTACCTTTTTTAGGAAATTTATTAATTCTGAATACTATATATTATTTTCTTTTCAGAAAGATTAACTACACTAATAGATAAATCTTTGTTTAGTACAAATACATTTTTACCGTTTTTAGAGTAAACAATCGCTTGTCTTGGTTCATTAAATCCTGTTATCACTCCAATATTAGTTAGTGTTGGTACATCAATTATTGAAAGAGAATTATCTTCTTTATTTCCACTCAATAAAATGTTTTCATCTGAAGATAATGATGCGCCATAAGGATCTTTGCCTACAGAAATTGTTTTAGCGATTATACCTGTATTTAAATTAACTACTGCAATGGAATTGGATCCACTATTAGCAGCAAATAATGTTTCACCATCTTTAGTAATAGAGATAGCTCTTATTTTGCTAAAACCAGTAATAGTTGTATCGATTTTTAAAGTTGCTGCGTCCACAACAGAAATAGCGTCGCTGGCAAAATTGGTCACGTAAATCTTTGTATTTGTTGCGTTTAATTTAATACCTTGTCTTGGTTCGGCAAAACCTGTTATTATTTTTTTTACCGATTTACTTGAAAGGTCAATTACCGTTACTGTATTTGTTGCCTCATTATTAATATAAATTTCTTGACCATTGTTGCTAATTGCTGAACCAAATGCTCCAAAGCCTACCGCATATTTTTCAATGATTTTAAAGTTCTTTGTTTCCAGTACAGTTAAAAATCCGGTGCTGCTGTCAGTGATGTAAAACTTCATTCCATCAGGCGAAAAAATGATGTTTCTTGGACTGATGAATCCAGGTATCTTTTTTATTAATTTACGAGATTTTAGATTATAAACACTTACGAAATTTACGTCGCTGTTTGATGCTAATGCAATATTTTCGGTTGGACTTATTGCTAAAGAATTATTTTTTATGTTGCCGTCAAAGATTTGTTGCGCTTGAGTTTTGGTAGCAATAATACTAAAGAATAGTATTAACATTCCAATTTTGAATTTATTTTTCATATTTTGAATTTATTAGTTTGTTAAAGTTGTTACAGCCCAAAGTGCAGCAGTTGCTATAATCACCCATAGAATTACACCTTGAATTAATGGTTTAAATCCAACAGAAGATATTGTTTTTCTGTTCAATCCACATCCTATTAAAAACAAGGTAAGCGTTAATCCTGCTTTTGCAATATTTGTTAAATAATGATTGTATTGCTGAACAAAGGGAATATAGGTATTTGCAATCATTGCAAGAACAAATAATCCAATAAAGTAAGGAATTTTTATTTTACTGTCTTTACTTTTAAAAATAAAAGTTGATAAAAAAGCAACAGGAATTATCCATAATGCTCGTGCTAATTTAACAGTTGTACCAATCTCTAAAGCTTGCGGACCATATTTACTTGCTGCACCTACAACTGAACTGGTATCGTGAATAGCAATTGCACACCACATTCCAAATTGTGATTGTGATAAATTTAACTGATGCCCAATAAAAGGAAATAAAAATAAGGCTGCAGAATTTAGAATAAATATGGTTCCTAATGCAACCGATATCTGTTTTTCTTCTGCCTTTATTACAGGAGAAATAGCAGCAATAGCACTTCCACCACAAATGGCTGTTCCAGTTGATATTAAATAAGAAGTCTTTTTTTCTATCTTTAAAAACTTACCCATAAAGAAACCAATTACTAATGTTCCAATAATAGAAACTATTGTAAATAAAATACCTTCTTTACCCGCTTTTAATGCACTTGTAACATTCATTCCAAAGCCCAAACCAACAACAGAAACCTGTAATAATATATGAGTTGCTTTATGATTTAGATGTAAATATGGATGTCCAATAAATTGCGCAATTATTAAACCCATAAGTAAGGCAATTGGCGGTGATATTAATGGAGACAAGCAGAGTACAACTGCTAATAAAAAAATCACTTCTCTAGTGGTTATACTTTTGTCTAATAAATTTTTGAATCCTTTTTGATTTTCCATCTTACTTTATATATTATTGTTGGTACAAATTTCTGGAAATAAAGGATATGTTGGAAATTGTAAAAAGTTATGCGTCATTACTTAAAGTTATAATGATTGGCAAATTTCATAAATAATTCGGGTAAAGCCTCAACTTGACCTTGTTGTTGGATAAAGTAAAAACTCCTTTCGATAGATAAATTTTGAACATCTATTATTGTAAATTTATTTTCTTTAAGTTCTTTGTATATGGAATGTAATGATATAAAAGCCATAGTGTTGCTGTGAAGTATATAATTTTTAATACTTTCAGTGCTGCCTAATTGCATTTCAATTTTTAAATCTGAAATTTTTACATTCAAAGATTTTAAATGATGTGCAATAACTTCTAGTGTTCCTGATCCTTGCTCGCGAAACAAGAGAGGAATGTTTTTCAGCTCATCAATAGTAATGTTTTGTCTTTTTGAGAGAGGATTTGTGCTATTTGAAACTAAAACAATTTCGTCTTTGACAAATTCAGTATATTTTAGATAGGCCTTTTTGGATTTTCCTTCTATGATACCCAAATCAATTTCATTTTTTTGCAGCGCAATTTCAATTTGTTCTGTATTATTAGCTTCTAAAGAAACGATAAGTTGGTCAAATTTTTTATGAAACGATGCTAAAATTTCAGGTAAAAGATATTGAGCAATTGTTGTACTCGCACCAATTCTTAATTTTCCGTTGAAATTTTGAGAAAGAGAATTAATTTCAAATTCTAAATTACGATAGGTTTCAAAAATTTTTTCGGTATGAGAAAATAATATAATTCCTGCTTTTGTTAATTTTACCTTTGAGCCATTTCTTTCAAAAAGTTTAGTTTTCAGAAAACTTTCAATTTCTTGTATGTGTTTTGAAACTGCTGGCTGCGTAATAAATAATTCTTCGGCAGCTTTTGTAAAATTAAGTCGTTTTGCTACTTTGTGAAATACTTGTAAACGAAAATCAAACATTTTTATAGGATTAAGTTATTTTACTCATTTTTTCTTGAGTTCTCCAAGGGTTTCCGCTAACGTTTTGCCGCTTTGTCTCGTGGCGTATTTTCGACACTTAACATTCCAAAAATACACAAAATATTGATTCAGCGATAAAAATTCTGATAAAAACTGAACTAGCCATGAGACAAAACGGCTGTTAGAGGTTGCCAAAATCGGCTTTTTAAACGTAAACGTGATTTTTAAACTGAATTATGCGTTTTGTTTTTCCACTTTCTGCTTTTCCATTTTCAGTTTTCAAAGTTTAGCTTTTCAGTTTTTCATTTCATTAAATTTCAAAAGAAAATCGAGCGAAGCTCGATCTTTTAAAAGTTTTTTTTTGTGCAACACTTTTCAAGATTTAGTTTTCAGATTTAGTTTGGAAAAATTTAAGTTCAATAATTCAACGCAACACATTTCATGATTTAGTTTTCAGATTCAGTTTGGCAGAATATTTTAAGAAACGTTTCGGAAATCAGTTTTCAAAAGTTTAGTTAGTTTCCACTTTCGGATTTCATTAAGTTTCTTAATTTTTGTCCGCTAAAAACTGAAATAATTGATAAAAACCAAACCTTAAAATTCAAAAAAAAGTGAAAAAAAAAGTAGAGTAGAAGTGGACAAGAATTCAGAAACTATTGGTCAAATTGTTTTCTGATGTACTTCTGAAAATTGGTAACCTCTAACGGTTCACGTATTGGCGATGGTGGGGCATTTGGAAAACATCAGCCCAACATTTGCACAAATGCCCAATAGAAGCACAAATGTTGAGTTTACAACTGTCAGCCCCACTATTGCCAATACGATGT
>JADLGN010000001.1 GCA_020849295.1 Bacteroidia bacterium | reverse complement strand
CTTTACGGTTAGGCGGGCGGAAGTGTTATTTCAAGGGAAGAATTTTCTAATAAAAGTTGGAAATGTATTGTAAATTTGTGCTTCGTAAACCGCCCAACGCAAAGCCCGGGCGTTACCAACAAGGCGAAGAAAAAGACAGAGACACCGAAAATGACAGAAATAATGGTTTGAGAATGAAAAAAAGAAATGACAATGACAGAAAAAAGATTTAGTTTTTTTGCCCACCCACAAGAAAGAAAAGTGGAAAGCCGACCCACATTTGGCACATTGCCTTTTGCCCGACACACAAGCCAACGCTTCGCAAAAGTCAAAGAGCCAAATCTTGCCGACACACAAATTAATTTTAGTAATAATCAATAAATTTAAAAACTATGTTTACAGTACAAGTTATTGAAAGAAGCACAGGAAAACCAGCCTATTATAAAAAGGTTGGCGTTATCTTTAATGGTATTATGAGAGGCTGTGCAAAAGACCAATACACAGATAAAAATGGAGAAGCCCATTTCTCAGAAGACAATGGTGATGGAACAATATATATTCAAGGAAGTAAAGTTTATGAAGGTCGAATAGAAGGGAGAAAGATTATTTATATATAAATTCAAATAGTTTAATGGAGAGAAAGTTGACCTTTAATAAAAATCCAGACGCATATTTTAAATACCGTCCTGATTATCCTGTTGATTTATACCATGATATTTTTGAATCTATCGAATTAGATGAAAATAGTTATTTATTGGATATTGGAGTTGGGGCAGGAAAAGAGTTAATTCCATTTATGCAAAAAAATATGTTTATTGATGCAATTGATATTGGAAATAATCTAATTGATTACACTAATCAAAAGTATAGCAATTATAAAAAATTAAATTCAATTTGTATTTCTTTTGAGCAATATCCAGTATATCAATCAAAATATGATATTGTTTTTTCGGCTACCGCTTTTCATTGGATTGATTCAAATATAAAATATGACAAAGTACATAAGCTATTAAAAGAAAATGGTTTATTAGCATTATGTTGGCAAAGGTCAGAACCAGAAATAAATGACTTTGAAAATGAATTATACAAATTTTATCTAAAAAAAATACCTGATATATGTAAATACTCTAAAAACAAGGAAATTATTCATTCCAATAGAAAAAACGAAATTATAAATTCAGGTTTTTTTGAAATCGTAATAGAGAAAAAATATAATTGGTCAATAAGTTTAAATTATCCAGATTATTGTGGGTTATTTTATACATTTTCTAAACATATTTTAATAAATGATAATGTTAAACAAGAAATCAATAAAGAATTGGAAAATTTATTTTACAAACGTAATAATGCGTATAATAAGGAATTTCAAGCAATTTTGTATATATGTAAAAAATCTAAAATCAATAATTAACAACAAATCAAATACAAATCTAAAATTTAGCAGTATGACACGAAAACTACATCTCATTGCAACGGTTTTTATTCTATTTTTTGCATTAACACTTAATGCGCAGATAGACACTGTCAAAGTTCATCAACTTGATGAAATTGTTATCAAAGGCAGAAAAATTCTTGATAAATTGTCAGAATCTATGATTGATTCGAATACAATTGAACGATTCACTTATCATCAACCTTATGATATTTATTCACTTGCACCTGGAATTTTACGCAGGGGAAAAGATATAATTGTTCGTGGTGGTAATCGAAACGATATTGATTGGCAGATTGAAGGTATCTCTGTTCGTGACCCACAAACAAGCGGTTACATTATTTCAACAAATATGAACGCTATTGGAAATATTAAATTTTCACCTGGTGGACTAATTGCAAATACAGGAAATGCAAAAGGAGCAATAATTGATGTATCGCTTAAAGAACCTGATTCTGATTATGCTAATGCTTCACTTTCGCTTGGGACATACAATACACGCATTATGGACGGAATATTATCAAGGAATTTCGGAAAATTCAAATTTATTTTTTCAAATTCCCTAATGACATCGGACGCAATATTATTAGATAGCCGAGTTCCAGTAGATTATAATCCATATACAAGAACTTTAAATTCCGATGAAATATTTCCAACTGAAATAAATAAAGGAGTAAGATTAAATATAACTACGAAAGCAATTTATCAAATGAATGAAAGGACAAAATTTTCATTTTTTGTAAATTATAGTTTTGAACAGGCTGACAATCCACCATTATTTCATAATGGAATGAATTTTTCAACAACCGATGTTCAAAAACTTATTACAAGCAATAAAATTGATAATGCTGATTATTCGTCATATCCTTACAATAAATTATGGGGTGGAAAAATTGATAATTCAGGTACTTTGGTTGGTGCAAAAATGGAAAAACTAATAAACAACAAGAGTTCTTTTGATATACAGCCTTTTATATATTACACTTATAAATACAGAAAAGACCATGACGGAAGTTGGTTTTTTGAACAAGGATATGGTGGTGCATATGAAAATACCCGAAATAATTATCAATATGGTATTAAGGGCAATTATTTTAATCAATTAACTAATTGGTATAATTTAAAAATATCTACGGAATATCGGTTGACTGATATGAATTATGAAGGCGAAATGCAGCCAACAATAATAGATACATACGGAAATATAAGACGAAATTTTTATAAAAATGTTCCTTATACTCTTTCAGCAACGCAAGACCCAACAAGCCCTTATTATAATTGGCCTAATCCTCAATCAGTAATAAATCCAATGACTGAAAAATATGACGGAAATTTTTATTATTTTGTTACCCTTTTAAATAATACATTCAAATACAATGATTTAATTGCATTAAATTTAGGTGTAAAGAATACAACAACCAATATTGGTAAAGATGTAAGTATTTTTGACCCATTCGCAACTCTTAAAGTAAATTTTCTTAAAAGTTTCGTTTTTAGTGCTGGTTATTCTCATACAACACAAATTACAAGTATTTATAATGCTTATAGTAATCCCTATGACCCATATACTTATGGTTACGAAAGTACTTTTGATGCAGAAGGAAATCCAAACATCAAACCAGAACGAGCAAAAGTGTATGAAATAGGTTTAGGTTATGAATCAAAAAATATTTCATGTGGTTTAACATATTACCTAAGAGAAACAAGTGATGATATTTTAACGAATTATGCCCCAGAAATAGTTCCGTCAAATATTGACGTTAATATAGCAAAACATTATATGCAATATCAAAATTTAGGCTCTGGCAAAGCCTCTGGTTTGGAATTGAAATTTATTGCTAATTTGCCTTACAATTTTAAAGTCAGTGTCTTCGGCAATTTATTTTCAGAATCTAAAACAAGAGTAAATGATGCAAGTGATTACGATTTTACTCGTTATAATCAAAAGAATACATTAAATGTTTTGATATTGCATAAAAGCAAAAAAATCACATCTCAATTACAAGCAGAATATGGTAGTGGATTACCTTACCGTTGGCGTGAAATGGGGACAGACGCAAGCGGAAATCCAATCCAAATTAAAAGACATAATTTCGATGAAAATGTTGATGCGCATATAGTTTTCAATGGTTCTGTTGGTTATACTATAATTCCTAAACTTACTTTTGAAATTTCATTAATAAATATACAAGGGTTACTTGACCCGATTTTTCATTGGGGAGCAAATCAGTATATTGAATATCGCGATACAGATTCAGCACAAAATCCTTTTGGTATAGCACGCTATGCTTATAACTCAATTGCTCGACTTAATGTCGGTATTAAATATAATTTCTAATATGATTTTTAAATTATATAGTACCCTAATTTTTTTAATATTATTATTATTTTGTTTGTCTTGTGGCACATCCACAGACAAACAAAATAATAATAATAATAATACCGATAGTCTAATTGTTATTAGAGATTATTTTAATCGAGATATTCAAATTAATTCACAAATTAATAGAATTGTACCAATTTATTATGGTGAATGTGAAATCATTACTGCACTTGGTGCAAAAAACAAAATTGTCGGTGTTGGCTTATTGCCGCAAAATAGTAATCCTCCTTATTCCAATATATTAGATAAATTTTTTCCTGAAATTTTTAAATTACCAATAGTTGGAGACGGTTCAATAAATTTTGAAAAATTAATTCAATTACAACCAGATATAGTTCTAATTGATAATAGAGCAGAAATTTTAAAACAGACCGACAAATTTAAAATAAAGACATTTGCAATTTTCCCTAGAACATTTAACGACATCTTAAAAAGTATTAATATAATCGGAAATATTGTTCATAAAGAGCAAAATGCAAAAATACTTACAGATACCTTAACTAATATTTTAAATACGATTCGTAATAAATCTGTATTATTACCTAAAAGCGAGATTCCAAAAGTTTATTATGTATGGAATAACTTATTGACAACTGTTAACGACACAGTACATAATGAAATCTTTGAAATTTGTGGCAGTATAAATGTTTTGAAAAATGAATTTCCAAGTGCATACTCTTTAACAATTTCACTTGAAAATCTGTATAAATGGAATCCGGATTTTATAATCATTCGCGACCGTTCTAATTTATCAGTGAATGATATATTAAATAATGAAAATTTAAAACAACTAAAAGCCGTTAAAAATAATAATGTTTACAAAGAGCATATAGGTTGGCGTGGTTATAGAATTGAAACATTTTTTGGAATAATTGAAAAATCAAAATGGTTTCATGAAGAATTATATTATGACATAAACCCTGAAATTGAATATCAAAAATTTCTTAATCTTATTGGAAAGTTTAATAAATGATAAATAATAAACGTAATTTCATAATTATTTCATTTATAATTGTTTTTGTTGTTATATTATTTTCTTTGTCGCAGGGAATTTATAATATTGACAACCTTACAATAATTAAAATTATTTTTTCAAAAATATTTCCGATAACAAAAACATGGTCAAATGAACAAGAATTAGTGTTAATGCAAGTTCGTTTACCACGTATTTTTTTAGTGTGTTTTGTTGGTGCAAATCTTGCAGTTTCAGGTTCTGTATTACAAGCAGTATTTAAAAATCCGCTTGTAAGTCCTTTTATTTTAGGGATTTCATCA
Source organism: Bacteroidia bacterium (assembly GCA_020849295.1). Classification (GTDB taxonomy): domain Bacteria; phylum Bacteroidota; class Bacteroidia; order NS11-12g; family UBA9320; genus JABWCE01. Next base: position 1,818 of record JADLGN010000001.1, on the reverse strand, counting down.
GGTGCTTCATTAGGTGCTTCAATAATAATTGTCTTTTTTAATGTCTATAATTCCTATTTATTACAACTTTCAGCGTTTTCATTTAGTTTGTTGGCTGTTTTCCTTGTAATTGGTATTTCAAAAATATTTGGAAATACAAATACAGTAATTTTAATATTATCAGGTGTAATTGTGTCTTCATTTTTTTCATCAATTGTTTCATTATTACAATATTTTTCTGAAACAGATAAATTACAGGCAATAATTTTTTGGATTTTCGGCAGTTTTTCAAATGCAAATTGGGAAGGAGTTTGGCAAGTTGCACCGTTAACATTGATAGGGTCTTTAATTCTTATTTTAGTCAGTTGGAAAATAAACGTAATTTCACTTGGCGACCAACAAAGTGATTCACTTGGAATTGATTCTAAAAAATTTAGAATTTTCCTAATTGTAATTGTTAGTTTGATGACAAGTTCGGCAGTTGCCATAGTTGGTCCGATAGGTTGGGTAGGTCTAATAATTCCACATATTATAAGAATGCTTTTAGGTGCAAATAATTTTTATGTTTTATTAGGTTCAATTAGTTTAGGTATTTCTTTTTTATTACTTATTGACATAATTTCACGAAATTCATTGTCAGTTGAAATTCCTATCGGAATTGTAACATCTATCTTTGGCGCACCGTTTTTTATCTATATTTTGTCACGGTCAAAATACAATTTCTAACATGATTGAAATTAAAAACTTATCAGTTGAACTTGACAAAAGAACAATCTTTGAAAATGTTTCATTTTCAATTGGAAATGGTGTTGTAGCGATATTAGGTTTAAATGGTTGCGGAAAAACGACACTTTTAAAAACAATTGTAGGTTTAATCAAGCCCCAAAATGGTGAAATAAAAGTTGATAATAAAAATATTTTTACACTTTCAAGAAAAGAGATAGGAAAAAAAATTGCATATCTACCCCAAGAATATCCAACTTATTTTTCATTTACTGTTAAAGAAATGATTTTAATGGGGCGAACGCCGCATATTGATAATTTTAAATTTCCTTCAAAACATGATTTTGAAGTTGCTCAAAATTCAGCAAAGGAAATTGGAATAACTCATTTACAAAATAAATATTTTACACATTTAAGCGGTGGCGAAAAAAAATTAGTATTAATTTCAATGATTTTAGCACAAGAAACCGAATATATAATTTTAGATGAACCAACGTCTTTTTTAGATTTGCATAATTCTATGATAATCATTGATAAAATTAATAAACTTGCAAAATATCATAACAAAAAGATTATTATTTCAATGCACGACATAAATCAAACTTTACTTTGTGCTGATAATGTATTGCTATTAAACGGTCATGAAATACCAAGATTCGGGAATACATATAATTTAATAACCAAAGATAATTTAAGCGATTTATACAAAATGGACTTTGAAATAATAAATGATAAAAATAAAATTAAATACGTAATTCCAAGCACTTATTATGATAATATTAAAACAACAAATTGAAATCAACCCACATAGCCAAGCACAATGGCAGGTCGCACCAGCCTACTCCAAACCCAAAACCTGCCATAGAGCTTGTCTATTTCCCAACGCTGACTTTGCCGACACTAAAAAACTAAATCTTTTAAAGACAGAGAAAAAGGAATGACAAAATTGAAAAATAATCTCAAACCATTGACAGACAAGAACGCCCAGTTGGTAACACGGTATATAAAAAATTGGGCAGATAGTGCTGTAATTGAACTGTGTAGCTCGCATATAATTTTGTGTGGTTTGACAGTGAATCGCTCCGAAATGCCCAACTTTTCATATACCCATCCGTT